>NZ_JOGO01000021.1 GCF_000719475.1 Streptomyces sp. NRRL F-5630
CGGACGCTTCCTTCGTACTCACCCTCTCGGGCTTTCCTCCGGGCGTTTTCCCTTCGGTATTTCGTTTTCCCGACTCTATCAGACTCTCTCGGGCCCGATGTCCTCGGCGCCTTTCCGGTTCCCGTTCCGGCCTTCCGGCCTTTCCGTTTCCCTTTCGGCGTTTCCGACTCTAGCAGGTCCTTTTCTCTGTTCTGACCAGGCCCTCGGACATGAGGGTTCCCTGCAGAAAGAAAGGGATTCGACTTCGTCGGATTACCCAGGACTGCCACCTCGTGAGGCGTACCCGGTCCCAGGCAGGATGACGACTCTACAGCTCTGCTCCCTACGGGTGCAAATCGATTCCGCGGTGCCCCCACGCGCCCGCCTCGGCACGGCCCGCTCAAAACGGCACAGAAGGTGACTTAGTCTGACGATCTCCGTGCCGTTCCCGCCCAGTGGGGCGGCCCAGGACCCCGCCGCCCAGGGAGGCAAGTCATGACCGTCGTGACCTCACCGCTTGCTGGTACCGCCATCGGACTCGCGAACGTGCCCGACCCGGTTTTCTCCGGTGCCATGGTCGGCCCAGGCACGGCCGTCGACCCCGAGCGGAAGCCGATGGAGGCCGTCGCCCCTGTCGACGGGGTGCTCGTCTCGCTCCACCCGCACGCCTATGTCGTGGTCGACGAGCAGGGCCACGGCGTCCTGACCCACCTCGGCATCGACACCGTGCAGCTCAACGGGGAGGGCTTCGAACTGCTCGTCAGCAAGGGGGACACCGTGCGGCGCGGGCAGGCGCTCGTGCGGTGGGACCCCTCGGCCGTCGAGGCGAAGGGGAAGTCCCCGGTCTGTCCCGTCATCGCCCTGGAGGCCACGATGGACGCGCTCTCCGCTGTGCGGGAGAGCGACACCGTACAGCCCGGCGACACGCTCTTCGGCTGGGAGTGACGGGCGCACGGCGGTACGGCAGGGGACGGGCACGGAACCCGAGCGAGCGGAGACGGTGGGCATGGAGACGAGGCTGCGGGGCGTCGGGGTGAGCCACGGGGTGGCGATCGGCGCGGTACGGCACATGGGCACGGCGGTACTCGAACCGCCGGCGAAACAGATCCCCGAGCAGGAAGCCGAACGCGAGCAGGGCCGGGCCCGGCAGGCCATGGACGCCGTGGCCGCAGACCTGACAGCACGCGGGCAACTCGCAGGAGGCGAGGCACAGGACGTCCTGGAGGCCCAGTCGCTCATGGCGCAGGACCCCGAACTCCTCGCCGACGTCGAGCGCAGGATCGCCGTCGGCTCCACGGCGGAACGCGCCGTCTACGACGCCTTCGCCTCCTATCGCGCCCTGCTCGCCGGAGCCGGGGAATACCTCGCGGGGCGCGTCGCCGACCTCGACGACGTACGCAATCGCATCGTGGCGCGACTTCTCGGTGTGCCGATGCCGGGGGTTCCCGACAGCGACGAGCCCTACGTGCTCGTCGCCCGGGACCTCGCGCCCGCCGATACGGCGTTGCTCGACCCCGCTCTCGTACTCGGCTTCATCACCGAGGAGGGCGGGCCCACGAGTCACAGCGCCATCCTGGCCCGTGCCCTCCGCGTACCGGCGGTCGTGGCGCTCTCCGGCGCGACGGAACTCGCCGAAGGCACCACCGTCGCAGTGGACGGAAGCGCCGGGGAGGTGTTCGTCTCCCCCGACGCGCGCAAGCGCGAGGAGCTGGAGGCGCTCGCCGCAGAGCGCAAGGCGGCCCTGGCCGCGAGCACGGGCCCCGGTGTCACCTCGGACGGCCACCGGGTGCCGCTGCTCGCCAATATCGGCGGTCCCTCGGACATCGCGACCGCTGTCGAGGCGGGTGCCGAGGGGGTGGGTCTGTTCCGTACCGAGTTCCTCTACCTCGACGACAGCGAACGGGCACCCTCCGTGGAGCAGCAGACGGCGGTCTACCGCTCCGTGCTGGAGGCGTTCCCCGACCGGCGCGTCGTGGTCCGGGTCCTGGACGCGGGTGCGGACAAGCCGCTGGCCTTCCTGAATCCCTCGGAGGAGCCGAATCCCGCGCTGGGTGTGCGGGGGCTCCGGGCGCTCCTCGACAGTCCCGGCGTGCTGCGGGACCAGCTGACCGCGCTCGCGCGCGCGGCCGACGGTCTCCCCGTGCACCTGGAGGTCATGGCTCCGATGGTGGCCGACCGTGCGGACGCTCGGGCCTTCGCCGAAGCGTGCCGGGCGGCCGGGCTGCACGCCAAGTACGGGGCCATGGTGGAGATCCCCGCCGCCGCGCTGCGGACCGGGGCACTCCTGCGGGAGGTCGAGTTCGTCTCGCTCGGCACCAACGATCTCGCCCAGTACACCTTCGCCGCGGACCGGCAGGTGGGCGCGGTGGCCCGCTGGCAGGACCCGTGGCAGCCTGCGCTGCTCGATCTGATCGCCTCCTCCGCCCGGGCGGCGGCCGAGGCGGGGAAGACGTGCGGGGTGTGCGGCGAGGCCGCGGCCGATCCGCTTCTCGCTTGTGTGCTGACCGGGCTCGGTGTCACCTCCTTGTCGATGAGCCCTACCGCGCTCCCCTACGTCCGTTCCACACTCGCCAAGTACACGCGTGCCCAGTGCGAGCGGGCGGCGGGTGCGGCGCGGGCCGAGGACGGGGCCGAGGAGGCGCGACGGGCGGCGGGGGCCGTGCTCTCCGGCGAGTAACCGGCCGTCACCGGAGAGCCGTGCCTCATTCGTGCCCGCCGCGGTGGTTCACCCCTGTGCGTCCTCCCCTTCCTGGCCGTGGTCGTGGTGGGGGGTTCGCGGGGGTGTCAGGACGGGCGCCGCGCGGTAGTCGACGCCCGGCTCCGGCGGGATGGGATCGCCGGACTCCGTGTCCGTGCAGTAGGCGTCGAAGACCTCGGCGGCGGTGAGGGGGCGCAGGGTGTGCTCGCGCAGTCGCCACCCCCGCACCGCGTCACTGGTGTCCGGTCCGCTGGTCCGGACGACCAGCCCGCAGGGCAGCCGCGCCACGAGTGCCGCCGCGAGGACGGTGACGAGGTCCAGGGCCGCGGACTCCTCGGGGTGCGGCGAGGTGCCCGGGCTCGTGTCGATGTCGAACTCGGCGAGCAGGGGGCCTGCTTCCGTGCTCGTACTGCACACCAGGTGGTGACGGCCCGCGCCGAGGGCGTGGCAGGCCGCCGTGAGGAGTTCCGAGGCGCGGTCGAAGGCGGCTCTCGCGAGGCTCTCGCCGCATTCCTCGCAGCGCCCCGCGAGGTCGAGGAGTTCGCCCGCGTAGGCGAAGGTCGCCCGGCGCAGGGCGAGCTGGGCGAGGCCGGGCAGGAGGTCGGCGAGGGGGCGGTCCTCGTACGGGAGGGTCGCGCCGGTCTCGACGAGGTGCTCGGTGAAGCGCTGTCGGCTCTCGGGCCGGCCCGGGTCGAGCCCTGAGCCGGCACAGAAAGCCACGTACTCCTCGGGGTCGAGGAGACCGATGCGGGTGCGGCGGCCCCGGGTCGCACGGGATCTGAGGACGGTGTCGGCGGAGTCGAGGTACTGCGCGTGGTCGCGGAAGCGGGGCGCGCCGTAGCGGGTCATGCGGTGGTAGTCCTCTTCCTCGGCCAGGAGGGCGAGGGCTCCGACGAGTTCGCGGTCGACGCGGTCGAGCCGCGAGCTGTGGCGGTCGGGGCGGGGGGCGGTGCGCTGGCGGGCCATGGGGTCTCCTGGTGTGTCATCGAGGCCTCCCTCACGGAGCGCTCTCACTTGATGACCAACCGTAGGTGGCGGCACTGACAACGCCTCCTCGGTGACCTCGCGGTGCCGCCGCCCCGGAGAGGTTCCGGGGCGGCGGCACGTGGTTCAGGAGTGTGTGCGCCCCCAACGTGCGTAATCGCGCAGGAGTTCCACATCGTCAACCGAGCCGGGGTTCACTGCCTTCTCCAGAGGGGTTCCCTGGAGCAGTCGCTTGACGGGGACCTCCAGGCGCTTGCCGGTGAGGGTGTGCGGGATCGCCCGTACCGCGATGACCTCGTCCGGTACGTGGCGCGGGGAGAGTGCGGTGCGCAGGGCGGTGGCGAGACGGATGCGCAGCGCGTCGTCGAGTACGGCGCCGTCGGCGACGTGGACGAAGAGCGGCATCCAGTAGCCGCCGTCGGGCTGTTCGACGCCGACGACGAGCGATTCGCGGATCTCCGGGAGGCGCTCGACGACCTCGTAGATGTCGGCGGAGCCCATGCGGACGCCGCCGCGGTTGAGGGTCGAGTCCGAACGGCCGTGGATGATCACGGAGCCGCGTCCGGTCAGGGTGATCCAGTCGCCGTGCCGCCAGACGCCGGGGTAGGTGTCGAAGTAGCTCTCGTGGTAGCGGCTGCCGTCCGGGTCGTTCCAGAAGCGGATCGGCATGGAGGGCATGGGGCGGGTGACGACGAGTTCTCCGACCTCGTCGACGAGCGGCCTGCCCGCGGGGTCCCAGGCCTGGAGGTCGACGCCGAGCGCGGGGGCCTGGAGTTCCCCGGTATGGACGGGGAGGGTGGGGACGGCTCCGGCGAAGCAGCTGCACACGTCGGTGCCGCCGCTGACGGAGGCGATCCAGACGTCCTCACCGGCCTCGTCGTGGAGCCAGCGGAAGCCGTCCGGGGGCAGCGGGGAGCCGGTGGTGGCGACGCAGCGGACGCGGCTGAGGTCGAAGTCGCGGGCGGGGTGCAGGTCCGCTTTGCGCGAGGCCATCACGTAGGCCGCCGAGGTCCCGAAGAGGGTCGCGCCCGTGGTCTCGGCGACGCGCCACTGGGCGGCCGTGTCCGGGAAGCCCGGGCTGCCGTCGTACAGGACCAGGGTCGAGCCGGTCAGGAGGCCGGAGACGAGGAAGTTCCACATCATCCAGCCGGTGGAGGTGTACCAGAAGAAGCGGTCGCCTGTGCCGAGGTCGCAGTGCAGTCCGAGCTGCTTGAGGTGCTCGACGAGGATGCCGCCCTGGGACTGGACGATCGCCTTGGGAAGTCCAGTGGTGCCGGAGGAGTAGAGGACCCACAGGGGGTGGTCGAAGGGGACCTGTTCGAAGACGGGGGCCTCGTCGCCCGCGACGAGGCCGACCCAGGTCTCGGCGCCTTCGGGGGCGGGTGTGCCGAGGAGCGGGACGTGGACGAAGGTGCGAACGGTGGGGAGTTCGGCGCGCAGTTCGGCGACGACGTCCGTGCGGTCATGCTCCTTGCCCCCGTAGCGGTAGCCGTCGACGGCGATCAGGACGACGGGTTCGACCTGGCGGAAGCGGTCGAGGACGCTGCGGGCGCCGAAGTCGGGGGCGCAGGAGGTCCACACGGCGCCGACGGCGGCGGTGGCGAGGACGGAGACGATCGCCTGCGGGATGTTCGGCAGGTAGCCGCTGACGCGGTCGCCCGGGCGGACGCCTCGCGCGCGCAGCGCCGCGGCGAGGGAGCCGACCTGGCGGCGCAGTTCGGCCCAGGTCATCGGCTCAGGGCCGTGGGTCTCGTCGACGTGCAGGAGGGCGGCCTCGCCCGCCAGGAAGGGGTCCTCGGCGGTGCGCAGGGCGTGTTCGGCGTAGTTGAGGCGGGAGCCGGTGAACCAGCGGGCGCCGGGCATCGAGCGGTCGGCGAGCACTTCCTCGTACGGCGTCGAGAAGCGGACGTCGAACCACTCGGCGAGGGCCCGCCAGAAGGTATCGAGGTGTTCGACCGACCAGCGGTGCAGGGCCGGATAGCCCCCCTCGGCGGGGGCTCCGTGGTGCTCGGCCGCCCAGGTCTGGAACCGGGTGACGGCGGCGCTCGGCGCGCGGTCCTGTCCTGGTTCCCACAGGGGCTGGGGCGGCTGGGCTGCGGTGCTCACGGGCGGCTCCAAGGGGCGGTACGCGGCGACTGTGCCGCGTCGGGGTCGGTGAGGGTCCCGGTGCTGACCTCGGCGGACTGCCGCCGGGCCGGCGGACCGGGCGCTGCGAAGGACGATGCCACGGACGCGGCCCCGGCACCAGGGTGGCCGAGGGTTGAGGTGCTGGTGGTAAGGGGTGCCGGGGGACGCGGGCAAGGCGGGTCGAGGGTGCCTGCGCACGGGAGGTCTCTGTGCGCGCGGACGCCTGCCCCTTCGTGGGATGCGGGGCGCCGGGGGGTCGTGCGGGGGCTTCGGAGGTGCTGGGTGACGTGGGGTGGACACCTGGGTGAACGGCCGTCGAACGAGGTCACCGGGTGGCCGGGTGGATGACACTCTTGCGTCATGATCGCTCGGGACCTGGTGCGTTGGCTGACGGCTGCGCGGGGAGACGGTGCCGGTGGCGGCCGGCCCGGCGCGGTGCCGGGGGGCGCCGCGCCGCGGCGGCCGGGAGGCGGGCGCGGAGCGTGGCGCGGGGACGGGGTGGCCCCGGTGCGGGCGCGCGTGCCGGGGCCTCTGACGGCGCTGGAGCCCGCTCCGGGTGGCGGTCTGCTGCGGTTCGCGCGCTCGGAGTTGAGCGTACGGGTGACGGCGCGTGGGGCGCTCTTCCTGGGCTGGGACAGTGCCGCGCCGCTGCCTTCGTACGCCTTGTCGGGTGCGGAGGCGGTGGCGCCGGACGCGCGGGTCGTGCTGGAGCCGGACACCGAGGGCGGGGTGCGGCTGGTCTCGGAGCGGCTCGGTCTGACGGTGGCGCGGGACGGCACCGTGGAGGTGCGGACGCCCGGCGGTGTGGTGTTGCGCAGGCAGTCGCCGCCCCGGTGGTGGGAGGCGACGGGGTCCGTACGGGGCGGGGGGCGATGGGTGTCGCGGGCCGAGGTGGCCGCCGATGCCGTGTTCCTGGGCGCGGGGCGCGACGGGGCCGTCCTGGCGGAGGGCGCGTACACGGTCGGCGGGGTGCGGCCCGGTCTGCGGATGCCCGTGCAGGTGGTGCAGGCGGACGCGGGGTGCCATCTCGTCTTCCACGACGCGGAGGAGGAGGGGGAATGGCGGCTGCGGCCCGGCCAGGAAGGCGCGGGTTCGGGGCACGACCGGGCGGGGGTCGCGGAGCTGCGGATGAGCGGGGGCCCGGTGCGGTCCTGGGTGGTGGTCGGTTCGCCGCAGCGGCTTGCCTATGGGTGGGCCTCGTTGACGGGGGCTCCGGTGCCGCCGCCCGGGGACGTGCTCGGAGGCCGGGGGCGGGACACCGTGCTGGTCCGGGGCGGCGGCGGGCCCGCTGCGGTGGAGGAGCTCCCGGCCGTGGGGCGACCGCGGCGGCTGGGCGGTGGCGCGGGCCGGGATGCGGGTCCCGGGGTGCCGCAGTGGAGGGATAGAGAGGTGCGGGCGCGGGAGGGCGAGCGGTACGTGGAGTTCGCCCGTCAGGGGCGGCACGGCTTCGTTCACTCGTTCGAAGGAATGGGGGGCGTTCTGGAACTGTGCAGGGCCCGGGCCGTGTTCAACTCATTGCGCGGGGCCTTTCCCGGCGAGCGGCCCTTGCAGCTCGCGGCGGGTGTGTGGGCCGGGCAGCAGCGGTACGGCGGGGTGTGCTTGCCGGGCCCTGCGGCGGGCGACTGGGCGGAGTTGCCGCGTGTGGTGGGGCGAGTGCTGGGGCTGGGTCTGTGCGGGGTGCCGTTCTGCGGGCCGGGAGCGCCGGAGGTGGCCGGGGGCGCGCCGGGTCGGCGTGGAGAGGAGGCGCGGGCGTCCGAGGTGCGGGCCTCGGCCGAGGACGAGGAGTGGGGGGTGCGGTGGGAGCAGCTGACGGGGTGGTTGCCGTGGAGTGCTGAGACGGGGGGAGGTGATACGGGAGGGGCCAGGTCGGGTGGGCGCGAGCGGTGGGCGCCTTATTGGACGACGCTGGCGCGGCATGCGGGTCTGTGGGGCGGCCCATGGGTGCGCCCGGTGTGGTGGTTCACGCCGGAGGACCGGGCGCTGCGCGGGGTGGGTGATGCCTTCCTGGTGGGCGAGGCGCTGTTGGTGGCGCCGGTCTGCGCGCCGGGAGCGCGCAGCAGGCGGGTGCGGCTGCCGAGGGGACAGTGGTACGACACGGTGACGGAGGTGGTGTACGAGGGGGAACGCACGGTCGAGATAGCGGCACCCTTCGACCGGGTCCCGGTCCTGGTGCGCGCGGGAGCGGTGGTCCCGGTGCGGGAGGCGGGCGGGACGGTTCTCGAAGTGTGGGCGCCGCTGCCGGAGAGCGGGCCGGGGACGGGGCTGTACATCCCCGACGAGGGCGAGGGGTGGTCGCCTCCCCTCGTCGAGCGGTACACGAGCAGAAGAGGTGCGGACGGAGCCGTGGTCGTGGAGCGGAGCGGAGGGCCGGGTGCGGGGCCGCAGGGGACGGCGGACGTGGAACGGCCGGTGCGAGTGCGGGGTTTGGAGGCCACGGAGCCGGTGGGACCGGCGTGAGCGGGGGTGTTACTGGTAGCGGCCCTCGAACCACGCTCTGACGGCGAGGGTGTGGAGAGGGAAGCCGAGGCGGGCCGGTTCGCGCAGGATGTGGCGGCCGTCGGTCTCGTCGGTGGGGACGGAGCTCGGGAGTTCGGCGGCGGGACGGGTCGGCAGGACGCCGAAGAGGAGGAGGTGGCCGTCGGGGGAGCTGAGGGCGTCGGCGAGGCGGACGTCCCGTGGTTCCGCGTCGATGCCGGTCTCCTCGCGGAGTTCGCGTACGACGGCGTGGCGCCAGTCCTCGGCGTGGTCGACGAAGCCGCCGGGGAGGGCGACTGTGCCCTTGGCGGGCTCGATGGCACGCGTGATGACGACGAGTCCGGTACCGGCGCGGTCGTAGACGGGCTGGAGGGCGACCGCGACCGGCAGCGGGTTTCCGTAGGCGGTGGTTCCGCAGACAGCGCAGGTACGCGGCCAGGAGCGGGCCTCGGCGTAGGGGGCTCCGCAGCTCGAACAGTGCGAGTACGGCTGCGGACCGGCGGGGGCCGGGGCATCGGCGGAGCCGTCGGGGTGGGAGTGGGTCCGGGACACGCGCGGACTTTATCCGATCTCTGGGGTGAGGGTGACAGGGGGAGGGGTCCGGTGGGCCGGGAAGGTGAGGGGACGTCAGTGGCGGGAGGTCAGGGAGTGACGGGAGACAGGGAAGTCGAAGTAGGTGTCCGGGTACTGCTCGGGCTGGTGGGTGAAGTGCCACCACTCCTCGGGGAGATTGGTGAAGCCCTCGCGTTCCAGAGTGGTGGTGAGGAGTTCGCGGTGGGCGCGCTGGCTGCCGGTGATCCGGGGATCCTCGGTGTGGGCGAGGGTGTCGAAGCAGTCGAAGCCGGTGCCGGTGTCGACGGCCATGTCGGGGAAGCGCTCGGCCTTGGGGCTGTAGCAGGAGGTGAGGGCCTCGCCGGGGACGTAGGGACGGGTGGGGCGCGCGGGGAGGCGGACGAAGCTGAGGTCGAGGGTGGAGCCGCGGCTGTGGCCGGACTTCTCCGCGATGTAGCCGTCGGCGAAGAGGCGGGTCTTGTCGACGCGAGGGTAGAACTCCGCCTTCATGCGCTGGTCCGAGAGGTCCTCGGCCCAGCGGACGAAATGGTCCACGGCGCGCTGGGGGCGGAAGCAGTCGTACACCTTCAGCGAGTAACCCCGGCGCAGGAGTTGGCGCTGGGCGCGGTGGAGGGCCTTGGCCGTGGAGCGGGTGAGCAGGCACAGCGGCTGGGTGTAGCCGGTGACGGGGACGCCGGTGAAGTTGTGGGGGGTGGCGTAGCGGATGTCTTCGATGATCGTGGGATCGATGTCGCGGAGTTCCACGAAGGAGGCGGGGGCCTTGCGGTCGTGGTGGGTGGTGCGGGGGGCCTGGGACACCTGGGCGGTCGGGGTCGCGGTGGCCGGGGCGCTCGCCGTGGCGGTGGCGGTCGCGGTGTCGCTCGCCGTGGGGGTGGCGCTCGCGGTCGTGTGGGCGCTCGCGGTCGCGGTGGCACTCGCGAAGGTGAGGGAGAGGAGGACGGCGAGGAGAAGGGGGCGGAGCGCGGTGGGGGTGCGTCGTCTCATGGGGTACGGGTTTAGCAGTGCGCGGCGGGGTTTCCCAGGGGGCGCTCGCGGATCGCGTCCCGGCGGGGGCGTTCCGTACGGCTCGGGGAGCCGTTACCGTGCCCGGTATGAGCGAGGAGGCGCGGGAGTTCGCGAGCTACGAGGAGTTCTGGCCGTACTACGTGGCCATGCATTCCAAGGCGGCGACCCGTTGGGTACACCTGGCGGGCACCCTGACGGGGCTCGCGGTGAGTGCCTACGGGCTGGCGCGGGGGCGGGCCAAGTACCTCGCCGCGCTGCCCGTGATCGGCTACGGGACCGCGTGGCCGGCGCACTTCCTCATCGAGCGGAACAACCCGGCGACCTTCGGGCAGCCGGCGTGGTCGCTGCGGGGCGATGCGGCGATGATCCGGATGATGCTCGCCGGGCGGGACGCCGAACTCGGCGAGATCGCCGAGAAGTGGCTCGCGGAGCACCGTACGTCCGGTTCCTGAAGCACTGCCGTGGCGGCGGCGGGAGGGTCGCGCCCGGCGCCCGTTCAGTGAGCGGTGCGGCTCTCGCGGCCTGTCATGGCGTAGCGGCGGGCGTGTTCGACGACCTCGATGAGGACGGCTTTGACGGAGTCGCGCCGACGAGCGTCGCAGGGCACGAGGGGGACGTCCGGGTCGAGATCGAGGGCGCCGCGGAGCTCGGCGAGCGGGTGGTCCTCCGCTCCGTCGAAGCGGTTGACGGCGACGACGAAGGGGATGCCGCGCCGCTCGAAGTAGTCGATCGCTGCGAAGGAGTCCGCGAACCGACGGGTGTCGAGCAGGACGACGGCGCCGAGCGCCCCCTGGGCGAGTTCGTCCCACAGGAACCAGAAGCGGTCCTGGCCGGGGGTCCCGAAGAGGTAGAGGACGAGTTCCTCGCGCAGCGTGATGCGGCCGAAGTCCATGGCGACCGTGGTGGTGCGCTTCTGCTCGACGCCGCGCATGTCGTCCACCGGGCGGGACGCCTCGGTGAGCATCTCCTCGGTGCGCAGCGGCCTGATCTCGCTGACCGCGCCGACGAAAGTGGTCTTGCCGACGCCGAAGCCCCCGGCGACCAGGAGTTTGAGGGTGAGCGGCCGCTCGGGCCGGCCACTGAGGGCGTTCATTCGGTCTCTTCTCCTGCGGCCCCGCCGGTGGCGGGCGTGGCGGTGTGGACGGGGGGTGCGCGAGGCGGCGGGGGGCGCCGCTCCCTCACAGGGCGCGCAGTCCTTCGATGACGTCGCGCAGCACGCTCTCGTCGGGGAGTTCGGCGGGGGGCACG
This sequence comes from Streptomyces sp. NRRL F-5630, assembly GCF_000719475.1. Lineage (GTDB taxonomy): Bacteria > Actinomycetota > Actinomycetes > Streptomycetales > Streptomycetaceae > Streptomyces. The sequence continues at coordinate 11,090 of NZ_JOGO01000021.1, forward strand.
GGGCGGGTGACCGTGACGAGTTCGGCTTCGGCGAGGTCGCTGACGAGGACCCGGACGACACCGATGGCGAGGTCCAGTCCCGCCGCGATCTCGGCGACGGACTGCGGGGCGCCGCCGCACAGGGCGAGGATCTCGACGTGCTCGGGGGTCAGCAGCGCGTCCTGGTCGGGCGGGAGGGGCCAGGGCGCGGTGGCGGACGTGAAGGCGGCGCCCGTACCCGCGGCGGCCGCTCCTGCGTCCCCACCCGCTCCCGTGCCGCCCGCTCCCGCGTCCCCGCCCGTACGGGCGCCGCCCGTCCCCTCGGTCACGCCCGGGCCGGCGCCGGGCGTCCCCCTGTCTCCGCCCGTGCTGGCGCCGCCGCCTGGGTCCGCCGCCGCTTCACGGGGTGCGGCGGGGTCGCCTGCCGTGGCCGGTCCGCCCGGGCCGGGGTCGCCGGGGGGCGGAACGGCGGCGACGAGGGCGATGAGGTCGAGCCGGTGGCCGCCGGTGGCGCTCGTGCGGCCCCGGGTCATGGCGTACGGGCGTACGACGGGTCCCGCTTCGTCGTCGTACCAGCGGGCTGTCTCGTGACCGGCGTCGCTCATCATGGCCTGCCTCTATCCCCCGGCGGGGATATCGGTGCGCGGGGCCTGGCCGAGGTGGACGCCGACCCGCTTGACGAGGAGCGTCATCTCGTAGGCGATCTGACCGATGTCCGCGTCGGGTCCGGCGAGGACGGCGAGGCAGCTTCCGTCGCCCGCCGCCGAGACGAAGAGGAAGGCGTCGTCGAGTTCGACGAGTGTCTGCCGGACGCTGCCGGCGTCGAAGTGGCGTCCGACGCCCTTGGCGAGGCTGTGGAAGCCGGAGGCGACGGCCGCGAGGTGTTCGCTGTCCTCACGGCTGATGTCCTCCGAGATCCCGGTGGGCAGGCCGTCGCTGGAGAGGATGATCGCCTTGCGGATGCTGGCGACGCGGGCGACGAGTTCGTCGAGCAGCCAGTTGAGTTCGTGGGTGCCGTCAGGGGCTCCCGGAGTTGACGCGGCGGTCCTTGGAGCAGTCATCGACCGTCCCTTTCCGGAGTGTTTCCTTGCACTGTGCTGTGCGGGGCGGTCCCGGTGGCTTCCGGTCCGCCCTCGTCCTCGGTGGCGCGGGCCCCGCTGGGCCGTGCGTCCGCCGCGGCTTCCTCCTCGCGGCCCCGGATCCAGCCCCGCTGGAGCGAGGCCATCCGGGCCCGTACGGCGTCCGCGTCCCGCTCCGGTTCGGGCCCGGTGGGCTCGCTCGGTTCGGGCTGCTCGCGCAACTGGCGGGCGAGGCTTGCCTGTCGTACGCGGCGGGGCAGCCCCGCGGGGCCCGTCGCGGGAGCCGCCTGCGCCCCCGTACCGGCCGCGCCGCGATCGGCGCGCGGCGTGCCCGGTGCACCACCTGTCGCTTCCGGCGCCTTCGGTCCGTCCTGTGTTTCCGCGCGCGCGGATGCCGGGCCGCCCACCGGTGCCGTCCTCGCGCCGGGCCTGTCACCGGACGTGTCGCCGGGCCTCGTGCCGGGCCTGTCATCGGGCCTCGCGCCGGACTTGGCGCCGGGCCTGTCGCCGGCCCGTGTGCGGGGGCGGCGGGCCGGGAGGGGGCCGGGGGCGGTGGTGGGGCGGCTGTGCTCGGCGTCGGGCTCGGGCGCCTCGTCCGCGTGCGGGTGGTCGCCGACCGGGCGGCCGTGCGAGGTGACGAGCTTGGGCACCGGGCGGCGGGGCAGCGCACCGAGTTGGGTGAGCGGGCCGCGCGGGCCCTCGTCGGCGCCCGCGGGCACCGGCTCCCGTGCCGCGGAGCGCCCGCGTGCCGCGACGGGGGCCTCCAGTTCGACGGGCCCGTCCGGGGAGACGGCGGGGAAGCCCGCGCCGTCCGTTCCCCCCGGCACCTCCGTGAGGAGCTTCTCGGGCAGCACGACGACGGCGGTCGTGCCGCCGTACGGGGAGGGCTGGAGCGAGACCTTGACGCCCTGACGGCGGGCGATGCGGCTCACGACGAAGAGGCCGAGCCTGTCGGTGTCGGAGAGCTCGAACTCGGGGGTCTCGGCGAGGCGTTGGTTCGCCGCGAGGAGTGCTTCCTTGGTCATGCCGAGGCCGCGGTCGTGGATCTCCAGGAGGAAGCCCTGGCCGACGCGTTCGCCGAGCACCTGCACGGCGGTGTGCGGCGGCGAGAACACGGCGGCGTTCTCCATGAGTTCGGCGAGCAGGTGGGTGAGGTCACCGACGGCCGCGCCCGTGACGGCGACGCGGGGCAGGCGGCGCACCTCGACGCGTTCGTAGTCCTCCACCTCGGAGACCGCGGCGCGCACGACGTCCATGAGCGGCACGGGACGGCGCCACTGGCGGGCCGGGGCGGCGCCGGAGAGGATGACGAGGCCCTCGGCGTGGCGGCGCATGCGGGTCGTGAGGTGGTCGAGGCGGAAGAGGTCGGCGAGTTCGTCGGCGTCCTCGGTGCGGCGTTCCATCGTGTCGAGCAGGGTGAGCTGCTTGTGGAGCAGGACCTGGCTGCGGCGGGCGAGGTTGACGAAGACCTCGGAGACGCCCTTGCGCATGTCGGCCTGGCGCACGGCGGCCTCGACGGCGGCGCGCTGGAGGGTCTCCAGGGCCTGGGCGACCTGTCCCATCTCGTCGCGTTCGTGGACGAGGCGCGGCGCCTCGGTCTCGATGTCGATGTCCTCCCCCGCGGCGAGCCTGCGCATGACCTCGGGCAGGCGGACCCCGGCGGTCTCGTTGGCGCGGCGGCGCAGTGCGGAGAGGTCGCGGACGAGGGAGCGGCCGATGCGCACTGAGAGGTAGAGGGAGAGGAGCAGGGCGACGAGGCCGAGGAAGCCGGCGCCGCCGGTGCGGAGCAGGACACCGTGCGCGTACGGGGTCACGGCGTCGCGGTAGGCGCTGTCGAGCGCGTCGTCGCGCGCCGCGAGGTCGGCGAGGACCTTCGTGGCGGCCTTGGACCACGTCGCCGCGTCGACGACGGCCACGGCGCTCGGCGTCGACTGGCTGACGCCGTACTCGGCGTCGGTGAGGACGGCGGTGCCGGGCCTCTTCCAGTACGCCTCGAAGTCCTCGCGCTCGCTGTCGGGCAGGAGGGCGAGGTTGGTGTCGTAGAGCAGTTCGCGCTGGGCGATGAGATCGGAGACCTTCTGGATCTCGTCGCGGCCGAGGCGGTGCCCGGTGAGGGCGGCGCTGACCACGGCGTCCTCCTGCGTGAGGAGTTCACGGGCCCGGTCGACGCCGACGACGCCGCGCCCTCGCTTGTCGAGCGCGACGTCCTTGACGGAGCGCAGGTCGGTGAGGAAACCGAAGCAGGGCTCGACGAGGTCGGAGTAGAGCTTGAGCGCGGAGGTGCGCGAGAGGCGGTTGTCCTCGGCGCTGCGGCGCAGCGCGGTCAGGTCGGTGAAGGAGTCGACGAGGGCGTCGAGTTCGCGGCGTGAGGTGGCGTTCATGCGGCTGCGGAGGCCGCGGTCGCGGGCGACGTCGCGGACTTTCTCGATCGCTTCGTCGGTGTGGGCGTAGCTGCGGCGCATCGCGGAGGACACGTCGGAGCCGCGCGGGTCGGCGAGGTAGACGAGGGTGCGGGTGCGCTCCTGCTGGAGGGCGCGGGTCGCTTCCTTGACGGGCTGGCCCGCGCGGTCGATGAGCCGGCTCACGCCGAGGACCTGGTACGCCTCCTGGCCGCTGATGACGGTCGCGTAGGCCCAGACCACGCCGAGCGAGAGGAGGGGGACGAGCAGCAGGGCCACGATCTTCCGGCGGATGGATTTCCCGCGAAAGCGCATGGTGTCGTCCCCCTGTGGTGTCCCCGTCGGCCCGGTCCCGAGGCGCGCCCACCGCCGGTGGACGGGCCGGCGCGTGCTCCCGGGGCCGTGCGCGCCGGTCGGCGCGAGCGTCCGCGGGTGGCCCCCGCGGGGTACGCGCGTACCTCGTGAATCGGCGTGACTCTACTACTGCCTCAGCTACAACCCGAAGACTTGTCCGGATAGTTTTCTTGTTGAGCGGGTACGGGGCGGCTTTCCCTCTCGGTGCGGGGGCGCCGCGGTCGGTACGCGTGGGGAACATCGCGGGACGGGCCGGTGGATTCCGGCGGATGGGGGGTCAATCGGGGGCGAGGGGAGGAAACCTTGACGGGTTCTTCTTCGTCTGTACAGGTGGGAGGCGGCCCGGTGTCCGTACGGTCCCGCGCGCGTGTGCGGCTGTCCGGGGCCGACTAAAGCGGCGTGGGGCGGGCAGCGAAACGAAGAGCCGCTCGCGCCCCCGGGTGGTGGTCCGTTCGGCGAGTGGTGGGGAGTTGGCTGTGTGATGAGCACCGTGGAGCGCGGTACCGAGCAGGAGAGGCGGAAGGCGGAAGGCACCGCCGCCGGGGGGCCGGCCGGCTGGGAGACCCCGCTGCCGCAGTGGAGCATCGAGGAGTACGGCGAGGAGGCGGTCGAGGACGCCGACTTCGCGCGGCGGCGGCGCGAGGCGGCACGGCGGGACTCCCTGTGGAAGGAGGAGCCCGCGGTACGGCGCCGGCTGCCCGACGCGGTGCGCACCTCGGCGGTCCGGGCCGTCATCATCGTCGCGCTCACGCTGTGCCAGGCGGTGACGGCCTTCCTGTGCACGCTCGCCGGTTCCTGGCTCGCCTTCCCGATGGTGCTGAGCAGCGTGGCGAGCACGGTGGTGGCGACGTGGGGCGTCCTCGACGTGTGGATCACCCGGCAGGTGTGGATCCAGCGCAACGGGGTCCTGTCCCAGCCGGGCAGCACCGCGCGGGAGTTGCGCAGGGAGCGCCGCCAGGCGGTGAAGGCCGCGAAGCGCGCGGTGCGGGCGGAGCGGGCGGAGCGGCGCTCCGTCACCGAGGCCCCCTCCCCCCGTCCCGCGACCATGACGCCGCCCGGTGCGGGCGTCCCCGCTCAGGAGACGGGCCGCTCCCCCCGTTCCGCCTCCGGCCCGGCCGGGCGCGGGACGGACGCGGCGGCGGCCTGAGAGGGCCGTCCGGCGGGGCCCTGCCCTTCGGCGCGGCCCTCCCCTTCGGCGGGCTCCCGCGAGCCCCGGGCGGGGTCCTGGGGACGCGTACCGGAGCCCTGCCCGGCCGGTTCCTGGGGGCGCTCGAAGAAGCGCGTGGCCTGGATCTGGGCGTGCACTCCCTCGGCGTCCGGCTCCTTGGGCAGGCCGGGGCGCAGGTGCTCCTCGACGCTGATGTACTTCAGCCCGGCCCGCAGGTCCGCGTCGTTGCGCAGCCGGATGACGAGCGGGAACTCGGAGAGCGCCGTCGTGTCGAACAGCCCGGTCGTGTAGAGGAGCTGGACGCCGAGGGCGTCGGCCACGGCCCGCTGGAGTTCGAGGAGGTACGTGGCGTTGGCGCGCCCGATCGGGTTGTCCAGGAAGAGCGTGCCCGCGTGGCGGCGCCTGTCGTGGCCCCGGTCGTTGGAGCGCAGCGCCGCCATCGTGCAGTACAGGGCGATCGCGGCGGTGAGCAGCTGACCGCCCGAGAAGACGTCGCCCATCTGCCCCACCGGCACGCGTTCGGCGCGCAGCACCGCGTCCGGCTTGAGGATCTCGACGGCGATGCCGCGCGGCTGGAGGGCCGCCTGTACGCCGCGCAGGAGCAGGCTCATGCCGTCGCGGCGCAGGTCGGCGTTCTTGCGGACGGCGGCGCGGGTGGCCTCGTCGATGACCTCGCCGAGCCGTTCGGTGAGGCTCGCGTGGTCGGGTTCGTCGAAGCGGATGCGCAGGAACTCCTGCCCCGACCACTCTCCCAGTCCTTCGGGGAGGCGGGAGAGGCGCTGGGCGGCGCGGAGCGTGGCGAGCGAGGACTCGACGAGTCCGCGCAGGCGGTCGACGATCGAGTCGCGGTTGCGTTCGAGCTGCTCCAGCTCGTCGGTGAGCACCCGCAGGCGGGGCGCGAACGCCTCGGCCCAGCGGGCCGCGTGCTCGGGCAGCGCGGCGGCGGGCAGTTCCCTGATCTGCTGGCGGGCGGGGGTGCGCACCTGCTCGTAGCGCGTGGAGTTGGCGTGCCGGACGAGGATGTCGCTCGCCTCGCGCACGGCGGCTTCGGCCGCCGCCAGATCGGCGGCGCAGCCGCGCAGTGATCGGCGGGCCTCCGCCGTGGCGGTACGGGCCTCGGTGAGCGTCCCCGCGAACGGCTCGGGCTCCTCCGGTGCCGGCGTCCCGGTCTCGGGTTCGGTGTCACGGGCGAGATTGTCGCGGAGCAGGTCGCGCAGGAGCGCCGTCGTCTCCTCGAAGCCCGCTGCCGCCTCTTCGGCCGCGCGGTGGTCGTGGCCGAGGGCGGTGTGGGTCGCGCGGGCGGCGTCCAGGGCCTCGGTGCGGGCGGCGAGGTCGGCGCTCGCGGTGCGCAGGAGGGCCTGGGCCTGTTCGGCGTCGGCGGGGACGAGATCCTCGGGGAGCGCCGTGTGGGCCTCGCCCTCCTCGGGGGCGAGGCGTTCGGCCTCGCCGCGCAGCCGGCCGAGCTGTTCGCTCGCGGCGTTGGCGCGGGCCTCCAGCATCTGCACGAGTTGCTCGGCGCGCCCGGCGGCGGCCTGCCGCGAGGGCCCGTCGGCACCGTCGGGGCCTTGGAGCAGGCCGGCGGCGCGGGTGCGGACCTTGTTGCTGAGGCGTTCGAGTTCGGCGAGGGCGGAGGTCTCCTCGCTCTCGGCGCGGGCCTGTTCGGCGCGCAGGTCGGCGCCGACGCCGACCTTCTCGTAGAGCTGGGAGGCCGCGCGGTACGCCTCGCGCAGGGTGGGCAGGGCGGCGCTGCGGGCCTCGTCGGAGGGCGGGGGCAACTCCTCGGGGGCACCGGCGATCTCGGCACGTTCGGCGCGCAGGGCCCGGGCGGTGCGGCGGGCGTCGTCGGCGGCGCGCTGGGCGGCGCGGCGGTCCTCGTCGGCGGCGCGGGCGCGTTCGAGGCAGGTCTGGGCGCGGGCCTCGGCCTCGGCGGCCTCCTCGGCGAGTTCGCGCAGGCGGCTGGTCCACCGGCCGCGTTCGCGCAGGCGGTGGGCGAGCCCCGCGAGGGCGTCGGCGGCACGGCGGGCGCGCTGCGCGGCCTCGCCCCGTTCCTCGCGTGCGAGGGCGGCGGCGCTCGCGGTCTCCTCGGCCTCGGTCCGGTGGGCGCGGGCCTCGTCGAGGGCGGCGGCCGCCTCGGCCGCCGCCGTACGGGCCTCGGCCGCAGCCGCGCCGAGTTCGGCGAGCCGGCCGGCGGGGCAGCCGGAACGCCAGGAGGCCAGGCGGGCGCCGAGTTCGCGGTCCTTGCCGAGGCGGGCGGCGAGCGCGCGGATCTCCTCCTCGCGGGCGGTGGCGCGGGCGCGCAACTGCTGCCGTTCCTCGTCGGCCGCGTGTTCGTCGTGCATCGCCGGGTTCGGCGGGACGAGGAAGACGGACTCCTCCGCGTCCGCATGCTCCGGCGCGGGGGCGAGGAGGGCCGAGGCGGTGCCGACGGCGACGGTGGAACGGGGCAGCAGGGCGGCCTGGGCGAGGACTTCGCGGGCGCGGCGGTGGGTGGCGGGGTCGGTGATGACGACGCCGTCCACGAGTTCGGGGCGGGCCGCGAGGACGCGGTTGTGCTCGGCGGGGTCGACGGACTGGGCGAGGTAGCGCCAGCCGGGCAGCGCGGGGATGCCCTGTTCGCCGAGGTACTCGACGGTGGCGAGGACATCGGGGCCCGGGGGCAGGAGGCCGCCGTCACCGAGGGCGCCGAGGATGCGGGCGTCGTCCTGGGCCGCGGTGCGAAGGGCGAAGAGGCGGCGTTCGGCCTCGGCGACGGCGTCGTCGAGGAGGGTGCGGAGGGTCTCGGCGCTCTGGTCGAGGGTCTCGGCGTCGAGACCGGCGGGGGCGGGGGCGGCGCCTGGCTCCGCACCGTCACCCGTGCCGCCCTCCGCGCCCGTCTCGCCGTCCGCTCCCGCGCCGCTGCCCGTGCCCGTGCCGCCGCTGCCGGGGCCGCGCTGCTGGGGCACCGCTGTGCCGCTCGGGGTGGGGAGGCCGAGGAGGGCGGCGAGGCGGTCCTCGCGGGCGAGGCTCGCGGCGGTGGCGTACTCGGCCTGGTGGGCGAGTTCGGCGGCGCGCGCCGCGTCGGCGGCGCGTGCGGCGGTGAGTTCGGCGCGGGACGCGGTACGGGCCGCTTCGGCCGCCTCGTCGGAGGCTCCGGCCGCGCGCCGACGGGCCTCGGCCCAGGCGGCGGTGGCCTCCTTCTCGGCGTCGCTCGCGGCGAGCGCCGCGCGGGCCGGGTCGGCGTCGGGCGAGGAGCCGTCGAGCCAGCCGGCCCGTACGGCCTCCTCCGTCTCCTGCTCGACCTCGGTGAGCCGCTGGCGCAGGTGCCCCGCGTCGCTGCGGGCGCGCTGGGCGTCGGTGGCCGCCGCTGTGGCGTCGCGGTGGGCGCTCTCGCCCGCGGCCTGGAGGTGCGCGGAGCGCTCCTCCTCCTCGGCCGCGTGGTTCTCCGCGCGTTCGGCGGCGTCCTGGAGCGCGCGGACGAGGTCGGCGGCGGCTGCCGAGCGGGCGGCGAGCGCGGGCGCGGCATCGCGCTCGGCCTCGCGGATGGCGGTGGCGACGCGCGCCGAGCGGTCGGCGGCGGCGCGGGCGCGCAGCACCGTCTCGGCGGCCTGCCACGCGGAGTGCAGGGTCCTGGCCTCGGTGAGTTCGCGGCGCTGCGCCGTGGCGGCCTTCTCGCCCGCGGCGAGGGCGAGCGAGGCGTGCCGGTAGGCGAGTTCGGCGGCGACGAGGGCGGCGCGGTCGCGGGCTGTGCCGGCCTCGGTGACGGCTTCCGCGGCGGTGCCGAGCCGGCCGGACAGCTCGGCGGAGCGGGTGCGTTCGCCGGCGGCCCGCGCCGCGAGGCGGCGGCCGAGCGCGCGGGCGCGGCGGGCGGCGGCGGCGTGGATGTCGCGGGCGCGTTCGCGCTGCGCGGTGGCGTCGACGATGCGGCCGAGGAGGTCGACGGAGCCCGCGGTGAAGTCGCGTTCGGCGAGGAGTTCGGAGCGGCGGCCGAGTTTGCCGCCGAAGTTGTGGACGAGGTCGGCGAGTCCGTCCGTGTCGCGGGTGTCCGTGACGGCGCGCAGCAGGAGGTCCGTGAAATCGGAGTCCTTCTTGACGGCGAAGAGCCCGGCGGCCTCACCCTCGTCGGCGTTCATCTCGCGCTGGTAGCGGAACAGTTCGGGGTCGAGGCCGAGTTCGCCGAGGTGCTCGGTCCAGCGCTCGTGGGTCTCCTCCCAGTGCACGTCGAGGTGGGTGTAGAACTTCCCGGCCTCGACGAGCGCGTCCCGGAAGCCCTTCATGGTGCGGCGGCGGCCGCGCGCGGCGGAGATGCCCTCGGCGATCGGGCGGACGGCGTTGGACTCGGCGACGGGCAGCGAGTCGAGGCTGAGTCCCGGGCCCGGCCGGAAGGAGTACCACGCCTCGGCGAACTTGCGCGGGTCGTTGGAGACCTGGCGCCCGCGCCACTCGCTGACCTTGCCGACGACGACGCACTCGCCGGTCCGCGTGTGCTGCCACTCCAGGACGACGTGACCGCAGTCCTCGGCGAGCAGGAACTTGCGGAGCACGCCGGAACTCGCGCCGCCGAGCGTGTTGCGGTGGCCGGGGAGCATGACCGAGAAGATCAGCTTGAGCAGGACGGACTTGCCGCCGCCGTTCTCCAGGAAGAGGACCCCGGCGGGGGCGGGCCTGCGGGGCGGTCCGCTGGGCTCGTCCGCGAAGAACTCCGTCTGGGTCGGCGCGGGTTCGGGGACGGGCGCGCCGACCGAGCGCAGATCGAGCACGGTGTCGGCGTACCGGGCCCCGGCGGGGCCGATCGAGTAGAGGCGGACCCGGGACAGCTCGTACATGGTGCGGACTTTCGGCAGCGGTGGAGGGACGGCAAGGGGAAGTATCGGCCGGGATCAGGCGGTCGTGCACATCTCGGTCAGGGGGCGGCCCGGCGGGAGGGACAGGACGGCGGGCCGTGGACGCCGGTGCGGCCGGGTCATCCGTGGAAGGGGAGTCCCGCGTCCGCGACGAGGTCGAGGTCGTCCGTGTCCTCGGCGGGGACGAGGCTCGGGCTGCCGTCGCCGACCGGGACGACGCCGAGTGCGAGGAGTTCGCCCATCGCGGCGCCGCCCGCGAGGTCGCGCACCTGGAGCTGGTAGCGGGGCGTCGTGCGGTAGGTGCCGCCGCCGTCGTCCCCGGTGCGCTGGAGGAAGCCGGAGTCGGTGAGGAAGCCGACGGCCTTGGCGACGATGCCGGTCGTGGACCCCGCGAGGCGGCGGGCGTCCTTGGTGGCACCCGTGGCGCTGCGCCGGGCCCAGACCCGCCAGGCGGCTTCGAGGCCGGGCGCCTCGGTGGCGGGGTCGGTGTTCTCGCCCGCGATCTCGGCGCGTTCCTCGATGCGGCGGCACGCCTGGCGGACGAACGCGTCGACGCCGTTGACGCTGATCCGCCCGATGTAGCCGTCGTCGGCGAGGTCCTCGGGGCGCGGGAAGGCGAGCGCGGCGACGCTGAGGTGGGCGAGGCCGTGCAGGAAGCGGTCGGCGGTGTCGGTGGAGGCGCGGCGCGCGTACTCGCCCATGCGGACGGCGAAGACGGAGTCCTCGGCCGCGGCGGTGGCCATTCCCGCGCGTTCGGAGACTTCGAGGACGACGAGCCCGAGTCCGGTGGCGACGGCGTCGGCCAGGCGCGCGAAGGCGGGGTCCTCGCGGTAGCGCCGCAGCAGGCCCGTGTACTCGCCGTCGCGGGCGGGCTGGAGCTTGGGCTGGAGGCCGAAGGCGACGAGCCGGGCGGCGTCCGCGGCGTCGGCCGGGGTGACCGGTGCCGCCGCCGCGGAGCGCGGTTCGGCTGCCTGCTCCTCGCCGTACGGGGGTTCTGCGGCGTACTCGGTCACGGTCGGGCTTCCTTCGGGGACGGGTCGGCGGGGCGCGCGGGGGCGCGGTGTGCGGGAGAGGTACGGGAGCGGGCCGCCGCCGCGCCCTCGCGGGAGCGGAGCGGCGTCACGTCCCCGTACGCCGTGGTGGTGCCGGGGCGGGCCTCCGTCGCGGCGCGGCTCGTGCGGGAGACACCACTCATGACGCTGCCTCCGGCACGGCGCCCACGGCCTCCAGGAGGGCCGTGCCCAGGATGAGGTCGGCGCCGCCGAAATCGGGGTCGTCGAGTTCGGTGCCGTCGTCCACGGCGAAGAGGACGCTCGGCTCGCCCTGGCGATGCGCGGTGCCGACCGGGGGGCTCGCGGCGTGGAAGGCGAGGAGGGTGACGAGGCGGGCGAGTTCGCGTGCCTCGTGGTCGTCGCCGCCTCTCTCGCGAGCCCTCCTGCGAGCCTCGGCGAGCAGCCCGGAGAGGCGGCGCGGGGCCTCCGGCTCCAGGCGGAGCAGTTCGGTGGCGACGGCGAGTTGCTCCTCGCTGAAGCGGCTGTCGTCCGGCGTCGCCACGAGGTCGGGCTCGGGCAGTTCGGCGCCGAGGTGCTCGCGCTCGGCGGGAGGGGTGAGCAGCAGGTCGACGAGGTCGCCGACACGTACCGCGCCCGGGGTGCGCAGCCCGGTACCGCGTGCGAACCACGCGTCCGTGACGCGCAGCGCGTCCTCGACGGGCAGGGCGATGACGGGCGAGAGGAGCTGGCCGTACAGGTCGAGCCCCGGGCGCCCCGAGTGGTCGGCGAAGGCTTGCCGGTCCTGCTCGGCGCGGAAGAGCGGGCCGGCTTCGAGGAGGCGGGACTGGAGCTGGGTGTGGCGGCGGATGCAGTCCTTGACGATGTCGACGAGTTCGGCCGCGCGGCGCTTGTTCTCCGGCTCCTCGGACTCGTCCCTGGCCTTGCGGATGTTGGTGAGGATCGCGTTCTCGTGCCGGTAGCGGTCGGCGACGTGGCCGAGCGCTTCGTCGATGAGGTCGGGGACGGTGTGCAGCCAGTCGACGGCGCGGACGTCGCGACGCGTGGACTCCAGGGCGCGGCGCAGCGATTCGGCGTACTGGACGGTGCGGTAGCGGGCCTGTTCGGCGGCGAGTTGCGCGTCGGCGAGGCGGCCCCGGCTGATGAGGACCTCCAGCTTCACCTCCGCGGCGATCTGCGCGCTCGTGACGTCCGTGTCGAGCGCGCCGACGAGCACGTTGACCGCCTCGTCGGTGGCGCGCAGGAAGACGGTGCCGCCGGCCGCGGGGACTTCCTCGATGAGCTTGAAGTCGTAGTCGCGGCGCACGTAGCTGCCGTCGGTCGCGAAGGTGCCGTAGACGGCGCGGAAGCCGCGGTCGGCGCTGCCGACGTTGATGAGGTTCTCCAGGACCCAGCGGGCGACCCGTTCGTGCTCGGCGACGGGGCGTCCGGGGGCCTGCGCGCCGACCCGCGGCAGGAGTCTGGCCACTATCTGCTCGTGGTCCGCGCCCGTGTCGAAGTCCATGTGGAGGGTGACGAGGTCGATCGCGGCGAGGGCGACCTCGGCCATCGCGTACCGCGTGTACTCGCCCGCCAGGTTGGCCTTGCGGGTGTCGAGGTCGTGCAGCGGCGCGGTGCAGGCGAGGGCGCGCAGGCGGCGGGCGAGTCCTTCGTCGGCTGCGGGGCCCGGAGCGGGGCGCGGGCCCGCGCTGAGCTGCGCGGCAGCGGGTTCCGGGAGGGCGGGCGAGGTCACGGGGGACAGCGTAGAGGGTGGGAGGGACAACGGTGTATCGCGGGGTCTTGCGCAGAAGGTGCCGTTTCGCCCGGTGGGCCCCGCGGTGCTCCGCTCCGGCGCCCGCAGCCCGCACGCCTCGGGGGCCGCGTCCTTCGGCCCGCGTGGCGTGTGCGGCCCGCGGTCTCAGAACTGGATCTCCGGCTTCAGCCGTTGCATGCTCCAGCGCCGCCTGCGTGCCAGGACCAGGCCCGTGGCGAGCAGCGCCGCCGCTCCGTACGCGGCGAGGACTCCGAAGGAGAGGCCCAGCGTGGAGCCCTGCCCGCCGGAGATGGTGACGCGGAGACCGTCGACGAGGTAGGTCATGGGCATGACGGGGTGCAGGGCGCGGAAGAAGGCGGGGGTGGTCTCGACGGGGTAGAGGCCGCCGCAGGAGGTGAGCTGGAGCATCAGCAGGATCAGCAGGATCAGGTCGCCCGTGGAGCCCAGGAGGGCGCGGAAGAACTGGGCGAGGGCGACGAAGGAGAGCGCCGCGAGGCACACGAGGGCGACCAGGAGCCAGGGGTGCTCGGCGTCGAGATCCAGGCCGAGCTGGACGACCGCGTACAGGACGAGGGCCCCGAGGACGCCGAGGAGGGCGGTGGGCAGCCAGCCGGCGAGAGTCGCTGTGGCCGGTCTGCCCTCGTCGACGGCGCGCGGGTTGTAGGGCCGCAGCACGAGGTAGCCGACGAGGCCGAAGACCCACAGGGCGATCGAGAAGAAGAACGGTGTCATGCCGCGCCCGTAGAGGTGGGCGGGGTGGAGGTTGGCGGAGGTGACGTCGACGGGCGAGGCGAGGAGCCGTGCCTGGTCCTTGGCGGCCTGGCCCTCGGGCGCGTGGGGGACGGCGGAGGAGAGGTGGGCGAGTTGCTGGGAGAGCTTCTGGAGGCCGGGGCCGGTCGCGGCCGGGTCGTCCGCCCGGCCGGCGAGTCGCTTCGCGGACGCGGCCGACTCGTCGAGTCCGTCCTTGAGTTCCTTGCCCTGTCCGAAGACCTGTCGCAGTTCGACCTCCTGGGCGGCGGCGGAGAGCTGGTTCTGCAGTTCCAGGCGCGCCTGGTCGGCGGCTTTGCCGATGATGAAGCCGTTGGCGTCGTTGAGTTCGAGGTGGACGGTGGCGCGGCGCGGTTTCTGGCTCAGGCTGCTGGAGAGGGCGGCGCTGAAGTCGCGCGGGACGGTGACGGTGAAGAAGTAGTCGCCGTTCCTGAGCTTGTCGTGGGCGGTGGCGGCATCGCTCGTGTGCCAGTCGAAGCTCCCGCTCTCGCGCACGGCGCGGACGAGGCGCGCGCCTCCGTCGACGGTGCGGCCCTCGACCTCGACGGGCTTGTCCTCGTTGACGATCGCGACGGGGACGCGGTGCAGGAGTCCGTACGGGTCCCAGTTCGACCACAGGTAGAGCGAGCCGTAGAGCAGCGGGACGAGCGCGAGCACCCACGGCACGAGGCGCGAGAGAGGCCCCCGGAAGCGGCGGAATTCGAGCTGGGCGAGGCGCAGGACGCGCATCACGGCCTCCTCGCGGCATCGGTGGCGGCGGTCCTCGGGGACAGGGTGGCGTACGCGGCGAGCGGGACGGCCCAGTCGGGCGGCGGGGGCGCGGCGGCGGTGGCGAGCACGGTGATCCCGGCCTCGGCGAGGCGGGCGAGCCGCAGCCAGACCTCGCGGAGGTCGGCGCCGCCGAGCCCGGCGTCGACGTTGTCCACGAGGACGGCGGGGCGGCGTTCGGCGACTGCGAGGGCGACGGCGAAGAGCAGCCGGTCGCGGGCGGGGAGCCGTCCCACGGCGGTACGGGCGGGCGGTGCGCAGGCGAGGAGTTCACCGGCCGCTTCGAGGGTCTCCTCGCTGAACGTCCGTGTGGTCGCCGCGCGTTCGGCCCGGTGCTCCTGGGCCGTCCACTGCGGGACGAGGTCGACGCCGGGGGTGGCGCGGGCGAGGGACGAGTGCCGGAGCGGGTCCACGGGCGTGTCGCCGAGCCGGGCCGTGACGGTGCCGCCGCTGGTGCGGAACCGGCCGCCGAGCGCGAGGAGCAGGCTCGTGCGGCCCGTGCCGCCCTGACCGGAGACGACGGTGAGTCCGGCGGGCCGTGCGAGGAGGTTCACGCCCGTGAAGACGGTCCCGAGCGGCCCCCGCGCCCGCAGCCCGCGCGCCTCGATCTCCAGCCCCTCACCGTCGTTGACCAGCGCGGCCGGAACACCGGGCGGCACCGGCCGCGCCCCCGCTCCCCCACCGTCCTCCGGCATCTGCGCCACCGCCGACCACCCCTTCCGCTCCGATCGCCGTCACCCTGGCGCGTGGGCGGCGCGGGGCGCGGCAACGACGCTGGGGGGCGGGGGGCGGATCACCCGTACGGGCGTGGGCCGTGCGGGGAAGGCGAGGGGTGAGCGAGGTGGTGGCGGGCGGCCGGGGAGGGGCGCGGCGGCGGGTGGGGAACGCGAGGCGAGCGGGTGGCGGCGGGCCTGTCAGCGGCGGTCCGTCCGGCGGCGTGCGGCCCCGGCCCGTGGGGCGCCTCGCGCGCCGGTCCTCGCTGTCGGACCCCCGTGCCATGCTCGGCGCGATCAGGTCGAGCGGGTCGTAGGGGGTTGTCATGGGTGTGCGCCGGTACCGGGCTGTCAGTGGGAGCGGGCGGGTCGACGATCCGTCGGAGGAGGCGCTGTTCCGTTTGGTCAGCGGTCTCGACGGGGGGCGCGGCGGCTTCGTCGTGCTCGCGCCCGAGGAGCCCGATCCGCGGTGGTGGGCGGCCGTGAGCCGGCTCGGGGACGGGCGCTACGAGGTGGTGCGGCGCGAACGGGTACGGGGCGGTCCGGAGATCAGCGTGACGCGGGACGCGCACGGGCTGGTGCGGGAGTTGACGGGGTGGGCGGGGGTGCGAGGCGGCTCGTCCGGGTGACGGGGCGAGGGGAGGAACCGCGCGGGTGGCGGGCCGGGTCCCGCCGCGCGCGATGTCCCGGGCGGGTCGCTCCGGTGCGCGGCGCGGGGGTCGCTGCTCGACGGTCCTGGTCCCGGGCCGGGCAGGCGTCCCGTCGAGCACGCGCGGGGCCTTCGCCGCGTCGGCGGGGGCGGCCGCGGCGAAAGCGAGCCCCGCGATGTTCAGGCAGCGGCCGTGTCCGGGCCGATGCGGCCGCGTACGGCTGTCTGCACTTCGTCCTCCTCGGCCGGGTCGGCGGCGAGGCGGCGGAGCTGGGTGACGACGCGGCTGTCGGCGGTCTCGGCGTGCAGCGCGCCGAGTTCGCGGGTGGACTCCTCGCAGTCCCACAGGCATTCGACGGCGAAGCCCGCCGCGAAACGGGGGTCGATGGCGGCCAGCGCGCGAGCGGCGCGGCCTCGCAGGTGCGAGGAGGAGGTCTCGCGGTAGACGTGGCGGACGACGGGGGCGGCGCAGACGATGCCGAGCCGGCCGGTGCCGTCGAGGAGGGGGGCGAGGGCGGGGTCGGCGGTGCCCTGGTCGCGTACGGCGGTGCGCAGGGAGGTGAGGACGAGGTGTGTGTCGCGGGTCGCGCCGCGCAGGGCGAGCAGCCGGCCCGCGGCGGCGCCGAGCCTGCCCGGGGCGCGGGCGAAGTCGCGGGCGCGCTCGACTGCGGCGACGGAGAGGGTGCCCTCGAAGAGGGCCGCCGCCGTGTCGGCGACGAGCGAGGACGTGCTCGCGGTGGCTTCGGCGAGCAGGTCGAGGGCGAGCGGCTCGCCGCTGTCGCGCAGGTGGCGCAGCGCGGCGAGACGGGGGGCGTCGGCGCCCTCGCGTGCCGTGGCGAGGAGCAGCTCGCGGTCCTCGGGCCCCGCGACGGCGGCGAGGCAGCGGGCGGCCGGGGCGTGCAGGTCGTTCCCGTCCTCCTCCAGGCCGCGCCGGGCCCAGTCGAGGATCTCGGGGACGCTCCAGCCGGGCCGGGGCCCGGTGGGGGTCAGTTGCCGCTGCCAGCGGTCGAAGGAGTCGCGTTCGAGGGCGGCACGCACGCGCGCGGCGTGCGGGGAGGCGGGGTCGGAGGCCCACAGGTGCCACGGGCGTGGCTCGTAGGCGCCGCGCGCGGCGGCGGTCAGCTCGGCCTCGCCCTCGGGGGTCTCGGGGAAGCGGGCGAGCACAGGTGCGGCGAGGGCGCGCAGGGCGCGGTCGTCCTCGCGGACGGCGAGTTCGTCGAGCGCCCAGGCCCAGTTGGCGCCGCTCGCCACGTAGCGGCGCAGCAGGGCGAGGGCCTCGGGGCGGCCGTAGGAGCCGAGATGGCCGAGGACGGCGAGGGCGAGGCCGGTGCGCGACTCCTCGGGGTCGAGGAGGTCGTCGGCGCCGAAGAGGTGGTCCTCGATGCCGTCGAGCGGGCCGTCGAGTTCGCGGTAGAGGCGTGCGTAGTAGAGGGAGCGGTTCTCCACGTGCCAGTCGCCGCGCGGGTCCTGGCGGACGCACGTGTCAAGGGCCGCGAGCGCTTCCTCGCGGGGGGCGGTGAGGGCGTGCAGAGTGCCGTCGCCGCGCCCTCGCTGGAGCAGGCCGAGCAGGGTGCCGCTGGGCGCTATGACCGGATCGAACATGACAGGGGCCTCACATCAAGCTGTGGGTACGAACGGGGGGCGGACGGTCACCTGGGGCGCCGACACGTCCGTGGACCCGTCGTGTGCCGCTTGCGCTCAGCCATCTTCCTCTGCCTCTCGATCGGTGGCCCGGGGCGGGCCTTTGCACGGCCCGGGCGGTGGGCCACTTCTTCCCGTGGCGTCCGGACCCGAACCATGGGGCCATGATGGCGCAGGCGTCGATGCTCAGGCGAGCGCATTTACGGCGGGGGGACAAAACGCGTGGAAACCCCCGCCGATTCCCGGTGTTCGCGCAGGTGGGAGCGGTGGGCGGCCGTTGACACGGGGCCGTGCGCGGGGCGGGGCGGGGACGGCGCGGGGGCGGTCCGGCGTCTCATGTGTCACGCCGGCCCCGTCCGTGACGACGGGGGCGCGCGGCAGAGGCGGGAGCGAGGACAGGCCCTACGCCGCTCCGAAGCGGCTGAGGAGCGCGTGCTTCTCGAAGATCCTGGCCGTGTCGACGGCCGAGGGGCTGCCGGCGCGGGGGTCGGCGCCGGCCGCGAGGAGCGCCTCCATCACCTCGTCCTCGCCCTTGAAGACCGCCCCGGCGAGCGGGGTCTGGTGGCGGTCGTTGGCGCGGTCGGGCTCGGCGCCGCGCTCCAGGAGCGCGCGGACGGTCCCGGCGTGGCCGTGGTAGGCGGCGAGCATGAGCAGCGTGTCGCCCTTGTCGTTGGCGAGGTTCACAGGGACGCCCGCGTCCACGTAGGCGGCGAGCGCTTCCGTCCCGCCGGAGCGGGCGAGGCCGAAGAGGCGCGTGGCGAGTTCCACGACCTCCGGGTCCGGAGCCTCGGGGGTGCTCGCGGGGTGGGGCTCGGGGTGCTCGTCCTGGGTTGTTCCGGGAGTGGGGTTCACGGGATGGCCGCCTTGCGGGAGGGGGAGGGGGACAGGGCAGCTCACCCGTCCCGGCGGGCCCTGCCGCCGTCCGGGTGAATCGCCAGCGTACTGCGCTCAGGCGTACACGGGCCGAGGGGCGCCGGGCAAAGATCGACACGAACCGGCGAGGCGCGCAATCAAGCGGCGGGGAGGGGTTTCGTGATGTCCGGGGCGAGGGGAGCCCGGCAGGACATGAAGAGGAAATGAGCACTTGATCACTCATTTGCACCTTTTGTCGTATAGATACATGCTGTGAGCCTGGAAGAACTCATGGTGACTGTCCCCTCAACCAGGAGAACCTCATGATCCTGTCCATCTCCGGCGTCATCCTCCTCGGCATCATCGTCTTCCTCTTCTGCCGGAAGGACGGCCTGAAGCCGATGCACATGGTCGTGTGCGCCCTCTTCGGCTTCTACCTCGCCGGTACGGCGATCGCCCCGAGCATCAAGGCCGGGGGCGCGAGCCTCGCCTCGCTCCTCGGCGGCCTGAAGTTCTGAGGCGCCGCGCCCGCTCCCGCACGCCGGGGCCCGGGTCCCGGCGTGTTCCCCGTGCGCGGCGCCGCGCACGGCCCGGCTCCGGCCTGCGGGGCCGGCAGTCCTCCGTACGACTCCCCAGGAGACCGACGTGGCACGGCGACCACTCCCCCGCATCCTCCGCGACGGCGGCGCGTCCCTCGCGCGCGGCCGGGACCTGGCACGTTCGGCGGCGGACGGCGCCTCCGACGTGCTGCGCCCCCTGATCGTCCTGTGCCGGGGCCTGGTCCGGCTCCTCGCCGCGGGGCGGCGCCGGTGGACCGCGACGCCCAAGGAGCGGCGCGGGGCGCTGTTCCTGCTCGCCGCCGCGGCCGTCCTCGCCGTGGCCCTCGCGCCGTACGGGCCGGTCTCCGCGCTCGTCGCCGTGCTCGCCGCCGCGGCGTGGCTGGGCCGCGACCGGGCGCCCGCGCCCGGGGAGAGCGGGCCGGGCGAGGAGCAGTCGGCACGGCTCGCGACGCTGTACGAGGCCCTCGTCCCGTACTTCGCCGTGCCCGAGGACCCCGAGCCGCTCTACGCGCACGGCGGCGACTGGCAGCGGGCGCTCGGCGATTTCGGCTTCGACGAGCGGGGACGGCTCACGGCGCTCACCGTCGCCTACCCGGCGTACTTCGCGGACGGGGACGCGGACTCGCGCGCGCGGATCGAGCGGTTGCTGCACGCGAAGTGCGGGCGGGGCCGCGAGTACCACTTCGCGTGGGACGAGGAGGCCAACCGGCTCACTCTCACGGCGCTCCCGCCGCTGCCCACCGACATCCCCGCCCAGCCGTTCGTGACGAGCCCGGGCGAGGTGGTGCTCGGGCTCACCGACGCCCTCGCGGTGCCGCGCACGGTGCCGCTCGTGGACGCGGCGGGCGCGGCGCGCGACGTGCCGCCCGTGGTGTGGCGCACCGGTAATCGCTCGCCGGAGCCGCACCTCCTGGTCGCCGGGCGCCCCGGCAGCGGGACGAGCACGCTGCTGCGCGCCATCGCGCTCCAGGCGCTGCGCGGCGGCGACGTGCTCGTCGTGGACGGTGGCGGCACGGGCGACTACACGTGCTTCGTCGGGCGTGCCGGGGTGCTCGGGGTCGAGTGCGGGCTCATGGGGGCGCTGGGGGCCCTGGAGTGGGCGGCGCGCGAGACGGAGCGCAGGCTCGTCGCGGCGGACCGGGCGCGGCAGGGGGGCGAGGCGCCGCCGGAGGACGTGGTCCGGCCGCTGTGGGTGCTCGTGGACCGGCCCGCCGTGCTCGGGCACCTGGCCCGCGCGGAAGGGCTCGCCGACCCGCAGAGCCACCTGCGCGTACCGCTGCGGCACGGCAGGGCGGCGCGGGTGACGGTCGTCGTGGCAGAGCAGTACGAGTGCGTCGACGGGCTCGACCCGGTGGTCGCCCAGTACGCGAAGGCGCGGGTCGCGCTCGCCCCGACGAGCGCGCGCCAGGCCGCGGAGATCCTCGGCGCGGCCCCGCAGTCCGCCCCGGCGGGCGAGCTGCCCCCGGGGCGCGGCTACGCCCGCCTCGGCACGGGCCCCGTCCTGCGCCTCCAGGTCCCCGCCACGCCCGATCCGTACGACGACTCGGCGGCCGACACACTCCGCGAGGCGGTGCTCGCGCTCCTGCCGCAGCGCGGCGGCTCGAACCTCGCGAAGCAGGCGGGACCGGCGGAGGACGCGCCCCAGGCCGTGACGGCGAGCGCGGAGCCCGAAAAGGAGCCGACGACGCGGCCGGTGCGGGTGTCGGTGGCGGAGGCCTGAGCCCGCGGGCGCGCCCGTCCCGGCCCAGGGCTCCCGCTCAGGCGATCAGGCCCCGCTGCGCCGCCGTGTGCGCCCCCGCCCCCGCCCGGACGAGGGCCGTCGCGTGGGCCAGGCGGTCGGCGGCCTCCTCAGCCAGTGAGCCGCCGACGGTGAAGGGGAGGCGCAGGTAGCCCTCGAAGGCCCCGTCGACGCCGAAGCGCGGCCCCGAGGGGACTCGTACGCCCGCCTCCTCGCCCGCCGCGGCGATGCGCGAGCCGGAGAGGCCGCCCGCCCGCACCCACAGGGTGAGGCCGCCGCGCGGGACCGTGAACTCCCAGTCGGGCAGCCGCGCGCGGATCGCCGCCACGAGCGCGGCGCGGTTCGCCGCCGCCTGGGCGCGGCGCAGCGCGACCGCTTCCTCCCAGCCGCCGGTCGTGAGGAGCCAGTTGAGGGCGAGCTGTTCGAGCACGGGGGTCCCGAGGTCGGCGTACGCGCGCGCCGCGACGAGCCGGCGGATCGTCTCGGGCGCCGCCCGTACCCAGCCGACCCGCAACCCGGCCCAGAACGCCTTGCTCGCCGAGCCCACCGTGATGACCGTCGAACCCGCCGGGTCGAAGGCGCACACGGGCCGGGGCATCGCGCTCGGCGCGTCGAGGTCCGCGTCGAGCCGCAGCTCGGCCATCGTCTCGTCGACGAGCAGCACCGTGCCCGCCGCGCGCGCCGCCGTGGTGAGCGCGCGGCGGCTCTCCTCGTCGGCGAGCGCGCCCGTCGGGTTGTGGAAGTCGGCGACGACGTAAGCGAGCCGGGGCACCGCCTCGCGCAGCACCTGCCGCCAGCGCGCCACGTCCCAGCCGCCGGTTCCCTCGGCCATCGCGACGGGGACGAGGCGGGCGCCGGCGTCGCGCAGGAGCTGGAGGATGTTGGCGTAGCTCGGGGACTCGACGGCGACGCGTTCGCCGCGCGGCGCGAAGAGGCTGATGATCGCGTCGGTCGCGCCCATCGCCCCGGTCGTGACCATGATCTGCTCGGGCATCGTCGGGACGCCGCGCGCGGTGTAGCGCTCGGCGATCGTCTGGCGCAGCGCGGGCAGCCCCGCCGGGTAGTCGCCGTGGGTCAGGGCGTACGGCGGCAGCGCCTCCGTGGCGCCGCGCACGGCCCGGGTGAGCCAGGGCTCGGGGGCCGGCAGGGACGCGTACCCGAGGTCGATGAGCTGCCCGGCGCGCTCGGGGGGCAGGGGGCCGAGGCCCCGAGCGGGGAGGGGGGCACCGGCGGGGAAGGCGATCCAGCTGCCCGCGCCGCGGCGGGACTCCAGGAAGCCCGCCGCACGCAGCGCCTCGAAGGCGGTGGCGACGGTGGTGCGGCTGACGGCGAGCGCCGTCGCGAGTTCCCGCTCGGCGGGCAGCCGGGCGCCGACCGGGACCCTGCCCTCCAGGACGAGGACCCGGATGCCGTCGGCCAGTGCCTGGTAGGCGGGAGTGTGCCGGGCACGCTCACGGCCGCGCCCCCCGGCGAACCCGCTCCCCCCAGCGGGCCCGCTCCCGCTGGCCGCTCCGCTCTTCCGGGCGACCCCGGCGCCTCCGGCGGTCCCGGCCGCGTCTCCCGTTCCGGCGCCGTCCGCGCCCTCCGTGGCCCGCTGCGAGCCGAGCAACCGGGCCAACTGGGCCGGGCGGATGACCGCGATACCTCGCTCCGCCATCGAAATCAGTCCACTTCTCCTCGATTGGCCCTGTCGAGGGCCGCTCCACGGCTTCCAGGGTGGCACGTACCAGTCCACTCCGACCTCCCGGGGGCCTCATGACCACCGCTTCCCCGCCACGGGCCGCCGCCTCCTTGCCGCGCCGCCTCGTCCATCTCTACGCGGGGCTGCTCCTCTACGGCTTCAGCGACGGCCTCCTGCTGCGGGCGGGCCTCGGTGTCGAGCCGTGGAACCTCTTCCACCAGGGGATATCCCGGCACACCGGGCTGAGCATCGGGACGGTCGCGATCATCGCCGGAGCGCTCGTGCTGCTGCTGTGGTGGCCGCTGCGCCAGCGCCCGGGGCTCGGCACCGTGTCGAACGTCTTCCTGGTGGGCCTCTCGATGGACGCGACGCTCGCCCTCCTGCCCTCCGCGCACTCCTGGCCCGCGCGCGGCGGCCTGCTGCTCGCCGGGGTCGTGCTCAACGGCGCGGCGACCGGCCTCTACCTCTCGGCGCGGTTCGGCGCGGGCCCGCGCGACGGCCTGATGACCGGGCTGCACCGCCGCACGGGCCGCTCGCTGCGGCTGTGCCGGACCTTCGTGGAGGTGGTGGTGGGCCTCGTCGGCATCGCGCTCGGCGGGACACTGGGCGTCGGCACCCTCCTGTACGCGCTGGCGATCGGCCCCCTGGCGCAGTTCTTCCTCGGCGTGTTCGCCCTCCCCGCGCTCCGCCCCGTCCCGCCTCCGGACCCCGCGCGGGCATGATCACGCGCGGTGCCATACTGCGCGCGTGAGCACCCCGGCCCCTCCCCCGCACCCGTTCCTGGACCACCCGCTCCCCCTCGCCTTCGCCCATCGCGGCGGCGCGGCGGACGGCCTGGAGAACACGGAGACGGCGTTCCGGCGGGCGGTCGGCCTCGGGTACACGTACCTGGAGACGGACGTGCACACGACGGCCGACGGGGAACTGCTCGCCTTCCACGACGCGACGCTCGACCGCGTGACGGACCGCCGCGGAGCGCTCGCGGAACTGCCGTGGGCGGCGGTGCGCGAGGCGCGCGTGGGCGGTACGGAGCGGGTGCCGCGCTTCGCGGACCTCCTGGACGCCTTCCCGCGAGCGCGCTGGAACGTGGACGTCAAGGCCGAGGCCGCGCTCCGGCCGCTCATCGAGCTGATCCGGCGCCGGGACGCCTGGGACCGGGTCTGCCTCGGCTCGTTCAGTGAGCGTCGGGTCGCGCGGGCGCGGCGGCTCGCGGGCCCCCGGCTCGCCACCTCGCTCGGCACCGCGGGCGCGCTCGCGGTGCGCCTGCGCTCCTGGGGCCTGCCCTGCGTCCCGCCGCGCGGCGCGCTCGCCGCGCAGGTGCCCGTGCGGCACGGGCGGCTCACGGTCGTCGACCGCGCCTTCGTGCGGACCGCGCACGCCCGGGGACTCCAGGTGCACGTATGGACGGTGAACGAGGAGGCGGAGATGGAACGGCTCCTGGACCTCGGCGTTGATGGCATCATGACCGACCACATCGAGACGCTGCGCACGGTGCTGCGGACCCGGGGGCAGTGGCCGGGGGCCTGAGCGGCGCGCGGGACGAGGCGAGGGAGCGGGATGGGCGCGGAGACCGCGGGGGCGGCGATCGCCCCGGGGGCGGCGGACGAGGCGGGGGCGCGCAGGCGGGAGCAGCGCGGCTGGTACTTCTACGACTGGGCCTGCTCCGTGTACTCGACGAGCGTGCTCACCGTGTTTCTCGGCCCGTACCTGACCGAGGTGGCGAAGAGCGCGGCGGACGCGGACGGGTACGTGCACCCGCTGGGGCTGCCGGTGCGGGCGGGTTCCTTCTTCGCGTACAGCGTCTCGCTCTCGGTGGTCGTCTCGGTCCTGGTGATGCCGCTCGCGGGCGCGCTCGCCGACCGCACGGGGCGCAAGAAGCCGCTGCTCGGGGCCGCGGCCTATCTCGGCGCGACGGCCACGGCGGGGATGTTCTTCCTCGGCGGGGACCGCTATCTCCTCGGCGGTGTGCTGCTCGTCGTCGCGAACGCCTCGATCGCGGTCTCGACGGTCGTCTACAACGCCTTCCTGCCGCAGATAGCCGCGCCGGAGGAACGCGACGCGGTCTCCTCGCGGGGCTGGGCCTTCGGCTACGCGGCGGGCGCGCTCGTCCTCGTCCTCAACCTCGTCCTCTATCTCGGGCACGGCTCCTTCGGCGTCAGCGAGTCGACGGCGGTGCGTATCTGCCTGGCGTCGGCGGGCCTGTGGTGGGGCGTCTTCACGCTCGTCCCGCTGCGGCGGCTGCGCGAACGGCCCGCCCCGGAGGCGGGCGGCGGCCTCGTCGGCGGGAGCTGGCGCCAGCTCGGCGCCACGCTCAAGGACATGCGCCGCCGCCCGGTGACGCTGTGGTTCCTGCTCGCGTACCTCCTCTACAACGACGGCATCCAAACGGTCATCTCGCAGGCGTCCGTCTTCGGCTCCGAGGAGCTGGGCCTGAGCCAGTCGACGCTGATCGTGGCGATCCTGCTCGTGCAGGTGCTCGCCGTGGCCGGCGCGCTCGGGATGGGACGACTCGCGCTGCGGTACGGGACGAAACGGACGGTGCTCGCCTCGCTCGGCGCCTGGACGGTCCTCGTCGCCTGCGGCTACTTCCTGCCCGCCGGGGCCCCCGTGTGGTTCTTCGTGCTCGCCGCCGGGATCGGGCTGATCATGGGCGGCAGCCAGGCGCTCTCGCGCTCGCTCTTCTCCCACCTGGTGCCCGCGGGCAAGGAGGCCGAGTACTTCTCCGCCTACGAGATGAGCGACCGCGGCATGAGCTGGCTCGGGCCGCTGCTCTTCGGGCTCACCTACCAGGTCACGGGGAGCTACCGGGACGCGATCATCTCGCTGGTGGTCTTCTTCGTGCTCGGTTTCGGCGTGCTGCTGCGGGTGCCGCTCGCGCGTGGGATGCGCGAGGCGGGGAACACCATTCCCGAGGGCGTGGAGGGCCGGGTGCGCTCCCTCGTCTGACCGGCGGTGACCGGCCGGGCGGGCCGTGGCCCGCTCCGCGCCCCGCACGCTCCGGACGGGCCGCGCGGATTTCGCACGCGGGCACGAAGGGCGGTAGTGTACGCGTTTGACCATCCGGATGTACCGTTCGTGCGCCTCTGAACAGCGAAGACAGCCCGAGATTTTCGGTGCGTACATCGCCAGATGTGACAAAGCGGGCACTGGTGGGTAGAAATGGGGCGGCTACGACGGCGACGCTTTGACCCTGCACGGGAATCTTCACCGCCGACCGGACGTTGACCGGATGACGACGACAGCGACGGCTGTCCTGTGGGCGAGCAAGCCCGGGAGGCACGATTCATGAGTGAGCGAGCGCTTCGCGGCACACGCCTTGTGGTGACCAGCTACGAGACGGACCGCGGCATCGACCTGGCCCCGCGCCAGGCCGTCGAATACGCATGCCAGAACGGACACCGCTTCGAGATGCCGTTCTCGGTCGAGGCGGAGATCCCCGCGGAGTGGGAGTGCAAGGTGTGCGGCGCACAGGCACTCCTGGTCGACGGGGACGGGCCGGAGGAGAAGAAGACCAAGCCCGCGCGCACGCACTGGGACATGCTCATGGAGCGGCGTACGCGGGAGGAGCTGGAGGAGGTCCTGGCCGAGCGCCTGGCCGTCCTGCGCTCCGGTGCGATGAACATCGCGGTGCACCCCCGCGACAGCCGTAAGTCCGCCTGAGTCCTCGGTCGGCGGGTGCGCAGCACGTAAGGCCGTGGGCCGGACACCTTCTCGGTGTTCGGCCCACGGCCTTTCTCGAGCCCGTGCGGGGCTCTCAAGGAGTGAGGGGCGGGCGCGGGCCCTCGTCCTCGTCGTGCGGCTTCGCGGGGGTGTCCTCGCGGACGACCTCGCCCTGGACGACCTTGCCGTCGGGGCGCTGGGTGCGGGCCCGGGTGTACGCGGCGCCGAAGGCACCGCCCGTGGCGGCGTCGAGCCTGCGCTGCATCGCGCGCTCGACGCGGCGCGAGAGCGCGCCCCGTATGCCGGGCACGAGGAGGACGAGCCCGGCGACGTCCGAGAGCAGCCCGGGGATCATGAGGAGCAGCCCGGCGAGCATGAGGAAGCCGTTCCCCTCGCGGCGGTCCTGGGGGGCCGCGGCGGTGGGGGGTTGCTGGAGGGTCCGGGTGAGCGCGCCGAAGGCGCGGCGGCCCGCGCGCTTGACGACCGCGCCGCCGCCGATGATCCCGGCGGCGAGCAGCGCGACGACCACGAGGCCGCCGGCCGTCTCGCCGACGAGGATCAGCAGCCAGATCTCGATCACGATCCAGGCGGCGATCCCCAGGGGGAGCCATCTGCGCGAACCGCGGCGTGTGACGGGGGGCGGGGGTGTGCTGGTCGTCATACGTCCAGTGTGCCCTTGACGGGGCGCGGGCGGGGGGTCGGCCCTCGCCGTGGGGCGCCTCGCGCCGGGGCCGGCCCCGGGAGGCTCCCCGGCACCGGCCCCCGCTCCTCACTCGCCGGAGCGGCTGGACTGCGGTGGGGCCGGGAGGGGTGTGGCGGACGGCGAGGGGTCCGCGGCGGGGGACGGGTCGCGGGGACGGCCCAGGACCTTGTCGACGCGCGAGGTGACTCCCCAGGAGGTGACGCGCCACAGGGCCTCGGCGACGATGGCGCGGCTCATCTTGCTGCTGCCGAGCGCGCGTTCCACGAAGGTGATGGGGACCTCGACGACGCGGTAGCCGCTGCGCACGGCACGGCGGGCCAGGTCGACCTGGAAGCAGTACCCCTGGGACTCGACGTCCGCGAGGCCGAGGCCGCGCAGGGTCGCGGCGCGGAAGGCGCGGAAGCCTCCGGTGACGTCGCGCAGGGGGACGCCGAGGAGGAAGCGGGAGTAGGTGGAGCCGCCGCGCGAGAGGATCTCGCGGGACTTGGGCCAGTTGACCACGCGGCCCCCCGCGATCCAGCGGGAGCCGAGGACGAGGTCGGCGTCGCGCAGGGCGGTGAGGAGCCGGGGAAGCTCCTCGGGCTGGTGCGAACCGTCGGCGTCCATCTCCACGAGGACATCGAAGCCGTGGTCGAGGCCCCAGGCGAAACCGGCGAGGTAGGCGGCGCCGAGCCCTTCCTTGCCCTCGCGGTGCAGCACCTTGACGTGGTCGTCCTCGGCGGCGAGCGCGTCGGCGAGGGCGCCCGTGCCGTCCGGGCTGTTGTCGTCCGCGACGAGGACGTGCGCCTCGGGCACCGCTTTGCGGACGCGGCCGACGATCGTACGGACGTTCTCCGCCTCGTTGTACGTCGGGATGATCACCAGCGCCTCGCCCAGCGGCGGGCGCTGACCGTCCCGGCTGCCCGGCAGACCCTCGCCTGCGTTCACTGCTGCCCCTTACGTGCCGATCGTGCGAGTGACCACCCTAGTTGCCCACACGGGCGGGCGTGGCCACGGCGGCGACACGGGGAGACGGGGGCGGGATACGACGACCACACGTCCGGGGGATGCGCGCGGAGAGGCTGACGCGGGGCGCGCGGGAGCTGCGGATGAGGGCCCGGCGCCCTTCGGGCCGGCCAGGGACCCGCTGGCTGCGGATCGACCGTGAACCGTTGTCTACTGAGCGGCCGGGCCCCACCCGGGTCACACCGTCCCCCACGCCGCTGGCGGGGAGGGACCCCTTCCTCGTACGAAGCGTTCCCGTGTCCGGTGGACGCGGACGCTGGACCTGGTTCGCGTGGGGAGGAACTCCGGCGCGTTCCCCCCGTGGCCCAGTCGCGCCCAGCGGATGCGCGGGACGTCGCCGATCGGTTGTCCGGTGGTGGACCCGGCCGAACCTACCCGCCGACCGCCGCACCCTGTCAACACCCGTGGCCCGTGGCCCGGGACGGAGTGTCGCCCGATCCCGCAGGTCAGCGGCGAGCCCCGGGGCCGCCGCGCCCCGCCGGCCCGGGCGCGTACGGGCACGGGGGCACATCACCCCAGCGGCCGTACGCGCCGCCCCGGGTCCACCCGGACGGCCCCGCCGTGCCCTCAGGCTCCGGCCCGGAAGACCTCCCGGCCGCCGACGACCGTCACGAGGCACTCGGGAAGCGGGGTTCCAGGGGTGAGGTCGGGCAGGCCGGGGGTGCCGGAGCGGGGGTCGGTGGACCAGCGGGCGACCCGGTCGTCGGGGGCCTGCACGACGAGGGCGCCCGTGCGCCAGACGGCGTAGTCGGCGGGAGCGCCGGGGACGAGGGTGCCCGCGTCGTCGCGGCCGGCGGCGCGCCAGCCGCCGCGCGTGTGGGCGGTGAAGGCGGCCCGCACCGAGACGCGGTGCGCGGGCGTGTGGTGGAAGGCGGCGGCCCGCACCGCGCCCCAGGGGTCGAGCGGGGTCACCGGGGCGTCCGAGCCGAGGGCGAGCGGGACACCGGCCCGCAGGAGGGCGGCGAAGGGGTTGAGGGTCCGGGCCCGCTCGACACCGAGCCGCGCCGCGTACATGCCGTCCTCGCCGCCCCACAGCGCGTCGAAGGCGGGCTGCACCGAGGCGGTGAGGCCGAGTTCGGCGAAGGCGGCGATCGACCCGGCGTCGAGCATCTCGGCGTGCTCCACGCGGTGGCGCAGCGCGCGCACCCGGTCCAGGCCCGTCTTCTCGGCCGCCGCGCGGAAGCCCGCGACGACCGCGCCGATCGCCGCGTCCCCGATCGCGTGGAAGCCGGCCTGGAGCCCGGCCTCGGTGCACGCCGTGACGTGCTCGGCGACGGCCTCGGCGTCGAGGTAGGGCGTGCCCCGGTGGCCGCTCGCCGCGTCCTCGTACGGGGCGTGCAGGCACGCGGTGTGCGAGCCGAGCGCGCCGTCTGCGAAGAGGTCGCCCGCGGCGCCGCGCGCGCCGAGGGCGCGGACGCGCTCCGCGTCCCGCTCCCCCGCGACCGCCTCGGCCCAGTAGCCGACGACGCGCGGCCCGCTCTCCTCCTCCGCGAGGCGCAGCAGGCCCGTGAAGTCCTCCTCGTCGGAGATCTCCGCGCCCCCGCACTCGTGGACCTGCCCGATGCCGCGCGAGGCGGCGTGCGCGAGCGCGGTGCGCTGGGCCTCCTCGCGCAGCGCGGGCGTCACGGCACCGTACGCGGCGGCGCGGACGGCGTGGTGGGCGTCGGCGGTGAGCGGGGCCTCGGGGTCGTAGCCGCGCAGGCTCGCGGCGCGGGGGACGAGGTCGAGGAGCGCGGTCGTGACCTGCGCCGAGTGCACGTCGATGCGCGAGAGGTAGAGCGGGCGCCCCCCCGTGGCGCGGTCGAGTTCGGCACGGGTCGGGGGGCGGCCAGCGGGCCAGCGCGCCGCGTCCCAGCCGTGGCCGAGCAGGACGCGGTCCCCGGCGCGGTCGCGGGCGTGCGCGGCGACGCGGTCGAGTGCCTCCTCCAGGCTCGCGGCCTCACTCAGGTCGAGCCCGGTGAGGGCGAGTCCGGTGCCGGTCGCGTGCACGTGCGCGTCCACGAACGCCGGGGTGACGAGGGCGCCTTCGAGGTGGACGACCTCGTCGACGCCGTCCGCGAAGGCGTCCGCCGCGCCTTCGGAGCCGACCCAGGCGACGTGACCGCGTTCGACGACCATGGCGGTCGCGAAGGGATCGGCGGGGCTGTGCACCTCGCCACCGCGGAGCAGGACGGTAGGGGGCGGCGGGGGTGTCGTGCGGTTCATGGACCCAGTGTGGCGCGTGCGGCGGGGGCGCCGGTACGAGGGGGCGCGCGCGGAGGGGGCGGGCCCTGCCGGGTACGCGGGGCCTCGGACGGCGAACCCCCGGGCGGCGCGCCCTCGGAGGGGCGCGCCCCTCAGATGTGCGGGGGCCTGGACTCGTACGGCGTGGAGAGGACGACCGTCGTGCGGGTGGAGACCCCGGCCAGGGAGCGGACCCTGGCGAGGAGGTTCTCCAGGTCGTGGGGGCTCTGCACGCGGACCTTGAGGATGTAGTTCTCGTCGCCGGCGACGCTGTGGCACGCCTCGATCTCCTCGACGGGGGCGAGGCGTTCGGCGATGTCGTCGGGGGCGGAGGGGTCGAAGGGCTTGACGGAGATGAACGCCGTCATGGCGAGGCCGACGGCCTCCGGGTCGACGACGGCCGCGTACCCCCGGATGACACCCCGCTGTTCGAGCCGCCGCACCCGCTGGTGCACCGCCGAGGTGGACAGGCCCGTGGCCTTGCCCAGGTCGGTGTAGCTCATCCGCCCGTCGGCGACGAGCAACCGCACGATCTGCCGGTCGAGGTCCTCCATGCCGCTGAACCTACCGCCCGGCGCGGGCCCTGGACAGGCGCGGGTGCCCCGTCTCGCACCGTGGACAGCTCGGGCGCGCGTGCCCCCGTACGCCCCCCGGACGCCTCCTCACCCCCACTTTCACACCCTCGTGTGACGAATACCACACCCGGGGAGCCGTGTCCGCACAGGTGTCGCGATTACCGGGCGGGGCCGGGGGGAAGTGCTTGCTGTGGTCGAGGCCGCAGTGCCTTGTCGGCCCACCCGAGGGGGAGAAACCCGAATGCAGAATCCCAAGCGGTCCAGCCGCGCCCGTGCCGCCCGCCGCCAGCTCGCCGAGCCGCCGGCCCCGGAGGGCGTCGAACCCGTCGAGGACGAGGAGTTCGACGCGTACGACACCTTCGAGATCTACCGGGTCGTGTGCCCGGACTGCGCCCAGCCCATCGCGCTGCTCGCGGACGAGGACGTCCTGCCCGAGCACGCGCTGTGCGCCTCGCCGTGGGACCCCTTCGGGCTCACCGTCTGCGCCGGTACGGGACGCGCCGCCGCCAGTGCCCGTCCGGCCGACGAGGGCGGCGCCGAGGAGCAGGAGATCGGCGTGCTCCTGACGCTCCCGCAGGGCCTGGACTGGCGCACCCAGCCCTTCTCGCACGTCGGCGGCCCCGGCTCACGCCCCATCAAGGCGCCCCGCCGCCCGCTGAGCACGTACCACCGGGCCGCCTGAGCCCTCCTCACCTCGCACCGCCGCACCCCCGCTCCAGGACCCCGGCGCCGCACCGCCGGACGGGATGTCCTGCCCGGGGCACCCCGTGGGGTGCCCCGGGCACGGCCGGAACACATGCGCGAACCGCTCCTTCGGTGACCGGTCCGCGCGCCCCGCGTTGGGCCGGGCATGACGTCCCCACACCCGCGCCTGGAGCAGTCCACCGGGCGGCCCCGTCAGCCGGAGGCACCGGCCCACGGCCACGCGCCGCTCGCCGCGCCGCGTGAGAGCGTGCGGACGAGCGCGCCCGGGCCGACCCGCGCCGATGTCCCGCCGCCCCCGCGCGCGAGCGCGTGGGGGCGTGCCGAGACGTCCCCGCCGCACCGTGAGGCTCCGGTTCGGCACGCCACGTACCCGCAGGGCCCTTGGCGGCGCGCCGGCCTCCGGTCCCCGGGGCGGGGCGCCGGGCCTGGGGACGGCCAGGACCCGCCCCTCTACCGCGCCCTGCTCGCCCGCTGGACGGAGCGCGGCGCGACGCTCCCGCTGCGCGGGGACCCGGAGTGGGAGCGCCTCGCCGCCCCGCCCGTGCCCTGGTTCAGCGGCCCTCAGGACCGAGCAGGTGGCGGCCGATGACCATGCGCTGCACCTGGTTGGTGCCCTCGACGATCTGGAGCACCTTCGCCTCGCGCAGGTAGCGCTCGACGGGGAAGTCGCTCGTGCGGCCGTACGGGCGCGGGCGGTTCGGGCGCGTGCGGGGTGAGGCGCGCCCGGAACCGCCGGGCGCGCCTCACCCCGCGCCGCGCGTGCGGGCGCGCCCGCCGGGGGCGGCTCAGCGCACCCCCACCGCCGCGAGCGCCCTGCGCTGGCGCGGGCTCGGCTCGGCGGGGAAGTACAGGTAGCAGACGCCCCCCGTGCCGCTCGCGTCGGCTCCCGAGGCGGTCTTGCGCTTGGTGCGCAACCAGATCGTCTCCCACTCGGCTCGTCGGTAGACGCGGCGCACGGCGGGGTCGTCCGGGGAGGCGGGGTCGTTGGCGATGACGTCGCCCTCGGCGGTGAAGCCGATGACCGTCATGAGGTGGCCCGCCGTGCCGTACCCGGCACCGGTCAGCTCGGTCTTCAGGAAGGACTGCGAGGTGATGACCGGGATGCCCGCGCGGATGAGGGTCTCGATGTCGGTGAGCGAGCCGAGGCGGGTCACGACGCCCTGGAGATCGGGGTACGTCGCGGCGTAGGCGGCGTTGAAGGGCCAGTTGCCGCAGCCGTCGTACTGGTAGTCGAAGGTGTACCTGGCCGCGTGGCAGACCTGGGGGTCGGCGTAGGAGGGGTCGACCCAGGCGAGTTGCGCGGCGCTCGGCTCGCGGCCCCAGTACTCGATGATCATCTGCGAGGAGGTGGGGCTGCACCACGCCTCGCCGCCGTTGTCGTACTGCGGGTACTGCCCGGAATGGATCTCCTGGGAGTAGCGCGGCACGGGGAGTTCGGCGACGAGGCCGGGCGTCGAGGCGGGCACGGTGTAGCGGTCCGGCACGTCGGAGCCCATCGCGCCGAGCCGCCATACGGTGGGCGCGCGCCGGGTGCCGGGG
Organism: Streptomyces sp. NRRL F-5630; assembly: GCF_000719475.1. Lineage (GTDB taxonomy): Bacteria > Actinomycetota > Actinomycetes > Streptomycetales > Streptomycetaceae > Streptomyces. Next base: position 43,432 of record NZ_JOGO01000021.1, read on the forward strand.
CGGCGGTAGAGGCTCAGGCGCAGGCGGTACGAGGCGAGGCGGAGCCCGGAGGCGGCGTCGTCGATGGCGAAGGTGTCGGTCCACACGCTGCTGCGGCCGTCGCCCTGGTCGTCGACGGAGGTGCGGCGGATGTCCCGCTCCGGGTCGTCGCCGGCGGTCCAGCGGCCCATGACGTACCAGGGGGTCTCGGCGCCGTCCGAGTACGTGCCCGAGAGCTCCACCTCGATCCAGGTCCCGGTGGGGGTGTGGGCGTTCCAGGAGGCGATGACCTCGGTCGCGGGGACCGTGAGGCGGTGGCGCGGCGAGGTCCAGCGCGCGTACTCGTAGCGCGTCGTGGTCCCGAGGTGCGGGTCGGCGTAGTCGCGCTCCCCGACGGCGCGGGCGAGGGTGAGGCCGGGGCGGCGGCCGGCGAGGACGCGGACGCCCTCGGCGCGGCCGGAGCGCCAGTCGGCGGCGCTCGTGAAGCCGTGGTACTCGGCCGTCCGCGGCGGGGCGGCGTGGGGGCCGGTGGTGGGGCGGGGTGCCGCGAGAGCGGGCCCGGAGGCGGCGACGCCCGCCGCGACGGCGACGGCGGCGGTGAGGACGGTGCGACGGGATGTGGAGCCGGTCATGGGCGGGGGTCCCCCCTCTGTGTGGGTCCATCTCGGTCGGCGGTGCGGCCCCGCCGTACGGGCGCGGTGCTGGGGAGAGCCCGGACGGACAGGTGCGCGTCCGGGCCACTATCGCCCCCGGGGCCCTCAGGGACCAGCTTTTCCGGGTCGGGGGCGGGCACCAATATTGGCCTGGACCTCTGAGAGGTACGGGACTGCTCCGAGCGGCGGAACGGACGGGCCGCGCGGGGGCGGCGGGCGGTGGTGCGCGAGGGGCACGAGGTGCGGGGCGGGCCCGTGCGCTCCCGGCGCACGCTCCCCGTAGGCTTGCCGCCGTGAACGCCCAGGACGAGACGGCTGAGCCCCCCGGCCCCCCGCCCCCGGCCGTCGGCGACGCCGTCGGCGCGGCCGTGCTCGCGGAGCGCCTGCGTGGCCTCGCTCCCTCCTGCGGCCCGGTGCGGCTCGTCGGGATCGACGGGCATGCGGGCTCGGGCAAGTCGACGCTCGCGCGCGCGCTCGCCGCGGCCCTCGGCGGGGCGCCCGTGCTTCACCTGGACGACTTCGCCTCGCACGAGCGCTTCTTCGGCTGGACGGAGTGCTTCGCCGCGCACGTGCTCGCGCCGTTCGCGCGCGGGGAGCCCGCCGTCTTCCGGCCGTACGACTGGGACGCGCGCCGCCCGGGGCGCACCCGCACCGTCGCGGCGGCCCCCGTCGTGCTCGTCGAGGGCGTTGGGGTGGGGCGCCGGGCGCTGCGGCCGTCGCTCTCGCTGCTGTGGTGGATGGATCTGGCCGGTGAGGCCGCCTGGGAACGCGGGCGCGAAAGGGACGGCTCCGGCCTCGCGGACTTCTGGGACGACTGGGAACGGGCCGAGGCCGCGCACTTCCGCGCCGATCCCTCCCGCCCCTTCGCGGACGCCCTGGTACGGCAGTGCGGCGAGGGGTACGTGCTGCGCGAGTGAGCCGGGACGGAGCGGGCGGCCCGCTCCGCGGTGACGGAGCGTCAACCTCCGCCGACGAAGCGGAAAGGAGCCGAAAAGAGGCCCCCGCGACTTCCCCGAAGCGTCTTGACCCGGGGCCCGCCTCGGTCTTACGTTCACGAGGTGCGGCCTGCGGGCCGCACCTCCGACACGAAGCCCCCGGTTGTTCCCCCGTGACCGGGGGCTTCGTTCTGTCCCGCACCCCCCACTTTCACCCTACTTGACGCATTCGCACTCTCACGGTGGGTGATCATGCGTGGACGCCTCCGCGTGCGCCCCGTGCGCCCGGCGCTGCCTCCGCGGTGCCCGCGACACCCTTCGGCGGGGCACGTCTTCGCAGGTACGATGCCGCAGTGCGGCCCGTCCCCTGGCGGGCGGCATCCGCACGGGGGAGCAAGAGCCGCTCGCGGCGCGGCGGTTCGGCCGCGCGGCCGACGACGGGTCCGGCGGCAGGGCCACGGGGGCAGGGTTTGTGGGGGACGTGATGGACTTCGGCACGCACGGCGCACCGGGCCCGGCCGATCTCGCCTGGTTGCGCGGCGTCGACGCCTACACGATGGGCGCGTACCCGCAGGCGGAGGAGGAGTTCCGCACGGCGGTGCGCCTCGATCCGGGTATGGCGGACGGCTGGCTCGGCCTGCACGCGCTGCGCATCGACACTCCGGCCGCGCTGCTGCGCATGTTCCAGCACCGCGACCGTTTCGGCGAGCAGCGGGCCCGGCACCGCAGACCGCTCAACTCCTGGTACTGGCTGGGCTGGTGGGTGCAGCCGGTGCTGGAGACGACGCGCGACCTGCTGCTCGCCCACGCCTCGCACTGGCTCGACGGGCGCCATGTCCCCGACCTCGACCGGGCGCTCGGCGCGCTCCCGCCCTCGGAGAGCGACCGGCAGGTGCGCTTCCTGCACGCGTGCCGCGCCTACCTCGTCAAGGACTGGGAGCAACTGGCCCGGCACACAGACCCCTTGCTCGACGATCCGCTCCTCGGCATCGAGGCCGGACTCTTCGGCGGGATGGCGCGGGTCCGCCTGGAGATGTACGGGCAGGCGGAGCCGCTGCTCTCGGCGGCGCTCATGCGCTGCCGCAGCGAGCAGCCGCAGCGCAAGGAGCTGCGGTACTGGCTGGCGCGGGCCCGCGAGGGCAGCGGGCGCAGCGCGGCGGCGCTGCCGCTGTACCGGGCGGTGCACCGGGTCGACGCGGGTTTCATGGACACGGCGGCGCGGCTCGCGGCGATCTCCGAGGGCGACGGCTACCAGGACCTCGCCTCCCCCCTCGACTACGCGGCCGTGAGCCTCGGCGGCGGGGGCCAGGACACGGCGGCGGCGCGGGACGGCGGCGAGCCGCTCTTCGGCCCGGACCCGGCCGCGGCCGAGCCGCCGCACCTGGGCGGGGAGCCTCCGGCGGGCGGGCCCGCCGACGACGTACGCGAGAAGGCCGTCCTGCCCGCGCAGCCGGGACCGCAGCGGATGCCGACCGGTCCGGCCGATCCCGCGCTCCTGGAGGCGGCGCTCGCCGAGCTGGAGCAGATGGTCGGCCTGGACCCGGTCAAGCGTCAGGTCCGGGCGCTGTCGGCGCAGTTGAACATGGCGCGGCTGCGCGCGGAGCAGGGCCTGCCGGTGCAGCCGCCGAAGCGGCACTTCATCTTCTCGGGCCCCTCGGGCACGGGGAAGACGACGGTCGCGCGCATCCTGGGGCGGGTCTTCTACGCGCTGGGACTGCTCGGCGGGGACCATCTCGTGGAGGCGCAGCGCTCGGACCTCGTGGGCGAGTACCTGGGGCAGACGGCGGTCAAGGCGAACGAGCTGATCGACTCCGCGCTCGGCGGGGTGCTCTTCGTCGACGAGGCGTACAGCCTCTCCAACTCCGGGTACGGGCGCGGGGACGCGTACGGGGACGAGGCCCTCCAGGTGCTCCTCAAGCGCGCGGAGGACAACCGCGGACACCTCGTGGTGATCCTCGCGGGCTACCCGGAGGGCATGGACCGGCTCCTCGCCGCCAACCCCGGCCTCGGCTCGCGCTTCACGAGCCGCGTCGACTTCCCCTCGTACCGCCCGGCGGAGCTGACCCGCATCGGGGAGGTGCTCGCGCACGCCAACGGGGACCACTGGGACGAGGAGGCGCGCGAGGAGCTGGCGTCGATCGCGGGGCACGTCGTCGAGGAGGGCTGGATCGACGAGCTGGGCAACGGCCGCTTCCTGCGCACGCTCTACGAGAAGTCCTGCGCCTACCGCGACCTGCGCCTGATGGGCTACCCGGACCCGCCGAGCCGCGACGACCTCGCGACGCTGCGCCTGCCGGACCTCATGCAGGCGTACGGGGAGGTCCTGTCGGGGCGCACCCCGGGGCCGCACGAACCGACGGCCGAGGACGACTTCTGAGACCGCGGACCCCCGTGTGCCGCCGCCCGGTCGTGCGGGGCGGCGGCGCACGGGGTCGCCGGGCGGTCCCTAGCCGGTGAGGGCCTCTTCCCCGGGGCGCGGCTGGACCGTGAGGGGCTCGGCCTTCACGCGGGCGCGCACGGGGGCGGTTCCCCGCGCGGGCTCGGGGAGACGGTGGGCCGGGTCGGTGACCTCGCCGACGAGGAGTTCGAGGGCGTCCTCCAGCGTGACGAGCCCGAGGACGCGGCCGCTCGCGTCGGCGACCTGCGCGAGGTGCGTCGCGGCGCGGCGCATCACGGTGAGGGCGTCGTCGAGCGGCAGCTCCGCGCGCAGCGTGATCATGCGGTGCCACAGGCGCTGCGGGACGGCGCGGTCGGGCTCGTCGAGGTCGAGGACGTCCTTGACGTGCAGATACCCCATGAAGACGCCGCCCGCGCCGAGGACGGGGAAGCGGCTGTAGCCGGTGGCGACGGTCAGCTCCTCGATGCGGCGCGGGGTGACGGCGGGATCGACGGTGACGAGCTGGCCGCGGTCGAGGAGGACGTCGGTGACGGGGCGGGTGCCGAGTTCGAGCGCGTCCTCCAGCCGTTCCTGGGCCTCCGCGTCGAGCAGCCCCGCCTGGCCGGCGTCCTCGACGAGGTGGCTGAGCTGGTCGCTCGTGAAGACGGCCTCGACCTCGTCCTTCGGCTCGACGCGGAAGGCGCGCAGGACGAGCCGGGCGCACGCGGCGAGGAAGACGGTGACGGGGCCGCAGACGCGGGCGAAGGCGATGAGCCCCGGCCCGAACCACAGCGCGGCCTTCTCGGGCGCCGCCATCGCGAGGTTCTTCGGGACCATCTCGCCGATGACGAGGTGGAGGAAGACGACGAGGAGCAGCGCGATGACGTAACCGAGCGGGTGCACGAGCCCTTCGGGCAGGTGCGCGGCCGTGAAGACGGGCTCCAGGAGGTGCGCGACGGTCGGCTCGGCGACGGCGCCGAGGGTCAGGGAGCACAGGGTGATCCCGAACTGGGCCGCCGCCATCATCTTCGGCAGGTGTTCGAGGCCGTGCAGGACCCGGCGGGCGCGCGCGGAGTCCGCCGCGAGGGGCTCGATCTGGCTGCGCCGTACGGAGACGAGGGCGAACTCGGCGCCGACGAAGAAACCGTTGGCGAGGATCAGCACGGCGGCGAGGAGGAGTTGCAGCACGCTCATCGGGCCGCCTCCAGGACGGGCGCGGTGCGCACGAGGCGGACGCGCTCGGCGCGGTAGTGGCCGACCTGGCGCACGTCGAGCCGCCAGCCGGGCAGCTCGGCGCGGTCGCCGGGGGCGGGGATGCGGCCGAGGAGGTCGGCGACGAGGCCCGCGACGGTCTCGTACGGGCCCTCGGGGACGTCGAGGCCGATCGCGCGGAGCTGGTCGACGCGGATGCCGCCGTCCGCCTCCCAGGCGGGGCGCCCCTCCTCGGCGGGGAGCGGGGCGAGCTCGGGCAGGTCCTGCCCGTCGTGCTCGTCGCGCACCTCGCCGACGACCTCCTCGATGATGTCCTCCAGGGTGACGACCCCGGCGGTGCCGCCGTACTCGTCGATGACGACGGCCATGGGCTGCTCGGTGCGCAGCAGGGCGAGCAGCGTGCGCACGGGCATCGTCTCGGGGACGCGCAGCGGGGTCCGGCTGATGCGGCTGACGGGGGTGCGCAGCCGCTCGTGCGGGGGCACGGCGAGCGCGTCCTTGAGGTGCACGGTGCCGGTGATCTCGTCGATGCGCTCGCGGTAGACCGGGAAGCGCGAGAGGCCGGTGGCCCGGGTGAGGTTGACGACGTCCTCCGCGGTGGCGGAGGACTGGAGGGTGCTCAGCCTCACGCGCGGGGTCATCACCTGCTGGGCGGCGAGGTCCTCCAGCGAGAGGGTGCGCACGAAGAGGTCGGCGGTGTCCTTCTCCAAGGCTCCGGCGAGCGCCGAGTGGCGGGCGAGGGAGACGAGTTCGCCCGGGGTGCGGGCGGAGGCCATCTCGTCGGCGGGCTCGACGCCGAAGCGCCGTACCAGGGCGTTCGCGGCGGTGTTCAGGAGCGCGATCACGGGCCGGAGCAGCCGCGCGAAGGCGTACTGCGGCCCGGCGACGAAGCGCGCGACCTGGAGCGGCTTGGCGACGGCCCAGTTCTTCGGGACCAGTTCGCCGACGACCATCTGCACGGCCGAGGCGAGGAGCATCCCGAGCACGACGCAGACGCCCGGCGCGGCGGCCTCGGGCAGGCCGAGGGCCGTGAGGGGCTCTTCGAGGAGGTCGGCGAGCGCCGGTTCGGCGAGCATGCCGACGACGAGCGACGTGACGGTGATGCCGAGCTGGGTGCCGGAGAGCTGGAAGGAGAGTTCCTTCAGGGAGCGGGCGACGGCGCCGGCCCGGCGGTCCCCGGCCTCGGCGGCGCGCTCGGCCTCCGCGCGTTCCACGGTCACGAGCCCGAACTCGGCGGCGACGAAGAAGCCGTTGGCGAGAATGAGCAGGAAAGCCGCCCCGAGGAGCAGCAGCGATGTGGTCATGCCGCCGCCTCCGTGCCGTGAGGGAAGGGGGCGGCGCACGTACTACCGGACGATCCGTCCATTGCCGGAGAGGTTCACTCCTCTATTCGATGGGTCACCCGCGCCGGAAGAGGGCGCGGGCGGCGGCGGCACTCGGCGTGTGCCGCCCTACCAGATTAATCACGATTCCGTCCTGACGGGCAGGCCCGGGGGCCCGGATCGCACCGGGCGGCCGCGGGGCGTGCGGTCGGGGCGTTCAGTCGTGTACGGGGGTGTGCGCGTCGACGAGCGCGCTGAGGGCCCTGGCGTCGGAGACGGCCTTCTCCCGGGCGAGACCGGGCTGGATGCCGAGGACGGGCAGGCTGGTGCCGTCGCTGAGGTCGAGGAAGGCCCAGGGGTCGCCGCCGCGCAGCGTCACCCGGACGATCTGCGCCCAGCCGAGGGTACGGCGGGTGGTGAGGTTCACGACGGTGACGCCCTCGGTGGTCGCGACGACCTTGGGCCGCGCGAGCAGGAAGCACACCCCGGCGAGCAGCACGGCGGTGAGCACGAAGCTCGCCGCCTCCCCGCCGCCGATCCCGAGCAGGCAGGCGATCGTCGTGATGACGACGAAGATCCCGATTCCGCACCCGATGAGGATGGCCCGGGTGAGGGAAGGACGGAAGGTCGCCGGGAGCGGGGGGAGGTCGGCGGGGGCGCTCATGCGGGGCACTCGTCTTTCGCGGAGGGACTGGCGCTGCGAGCATACGGCACCGGAAATCCAGCCCCCTGCGGCGTTCGAGGAGCGGGGCGCGGGGCGGAGCCCCACGCTCCGGTCACAGCCGGCAGGCGTGGATCGCCGTCGTCAGGATGGCGCGCGCGCCGAGCCCGTACAGGTCGTCCATCACCTGCTGGGCGCCCTTCGTCGGCACCATGGCCCGTACGGCGACCCAGCCCTCGTGGTGGAGCGGCGAGACGGTGGGCGACTCCAGGCCGGGGGTGAGCGCGACGGCCTGCTCCAGGTGCTCGACGCGGCAGTCGTAGTCCATCATCACGTAGCCGCGGGCGACGAGGACGCCCTGGAGGCGGCGCAGGAAGCGTTGCACGCGGGCGTCGTCGCTCTCCGCGCCGGTGCGGCGGATGACGACGGCCTCGGAGGTGAGGATCGGTTCGCCGATGACTTCGAGGCCCGCGTTGCGCAGCGACGTGCCCGTCTCGACGACGTCGGCGATGACCTGGGCGACGCCGAGTTCGATGGCGGTCTCGACGGCGCCGTCGAGGTGGACGACGGAGGCGTCGATCCCGGCCTCTTCGAGGTGCCTGGCGACGATGCCCTCGTAGGAGGTCGCGATGGTGAGCCCGGGGAAGTCCTCGGGGCCCTCGGCGGTGCCGGGACGGGTCGCGAAGCGGAAGGTGGAGCGGGCGAAGCCGAGCGGCAGGATCTCCTCGGCGTCGGCGCCCGAGTCGAGGAGGAGGTCGCGCCCGGTGATGCCGATGTCCAGCCGGCCCGCACTCACGTAGAGGGCGATGTCGCGGGGGCGCAGGTAGAAGAACTCGACCTCGTTGGCCGGGTCGACCAGGACGAGTTCCTTCTGCTCGGTGCGCTGGCGGTAGCCGGCCTCATGGAGCATCGCCGACGCAGGTCCGGCGAGGGAACCCTTGTTGGGCAGGGCGATGCGCAGCATGACGGTGACGTCCTTCTGTGGGTGACAAAGGGGTTGGGCCCGCGCCGGGCGGGCGCGCTTCGCGCGGGGGCGCGGGGGCCGTGCGGGGAAAGGGGAGCGTGGGCACGGCTCAGAGGTGCGCGTAGACCTCGTCGAGGGAGATGCCGCGCGCGACCATCATGACCTGCACGTGGTAGAGGAGTTGGGAGATCTCCTCGGCGGCGGCGTCCTTGCTCTCGTGCTCGGCGGCCATCCAGACCTCGGCGGCCTCCTCGACGACCTTCTTGCCGATGGCATGGACCCCCTTCTCCACCAGTTCGGCGGTGCGGGAGGTGGCCGGGTCGGCGTGCGCGGCCTTGTGCTGGAGCTCGGAGAACAGCTCTTCGAAGGTCTTCTGGGACATGGTTTCCTCACCATACGCGCCGCGGCGGCCCCGGAGCGAAGCCGGGGCCGCCGTCTCTCATCATGCGGACGCGTCCGCCCGTGCCGGGGGCGCGGGGGCTCAGCGCCAGGGCTCGACGACGCCGCGCAGCACCGTCGCGGTGGCGACGGCGGCGGTGACGGCCTCGTGGCCCTTGTCCTCGGTGGACCCGGGCAGGCCCGCGCGGTCGAGCGCCTGCTCCTCGGTGTCGACGGTGAGGACGCCGAAGCCGACGGGCACGCCGGTGTCGACGGCGACCTGCGTGAGGCCCTGGGTGACGCCCTGGCACACGTACTCGAAGTGCGGGGTGCCGCCGCGCAGCACGACGCCGAGTGCCACCACGGCGTCGTAGCCGCGCGCGGCCATCGCCTTGGCGGCGACGGGGAGTTCGAAGCTGCCGGGGACGCGGATCAGGGTCGGCTCGCTGATGCCGAGTTCGGCGAGGGCGCGCAGGGCGCCGTCCGTGAGGCCCTTCATGATCTGCTCGTGCCACTGCGAGGCGATGACGGCGACGCGGAGGTCGCCGCAGTTCTTGACGTTCAGCTCGGGTGCGCCTTTACCGCTCACGCGCTGCTCCTCGGTAGATGGGGTCCATGGGGTGTACGGGGTTCGGGTACCCGGTCACTGCTGGGCGCAGGTGGCCGGGGCCGGGTCGAGCCAGGGCAGGTCGTGGCCCATGCGGTCGCGCTTGGTGCGCAGGTAGCGGAGGTTGTACTCGCCGGCCTGGACGGGCATGGGTTCGCGGGCGAGGACGGAGAGGCCGTCGTGGGTGAGGGCCTCGCTCTTGTCCGGGTTGTTGGTGAGCAGCCGCAGCGAGCGGACGCCGAGGTCGGCGAGGATGCGCGCCCCCGCGCCGTAGTCGCGGGCGTCGGCGGGCAGGCCGAGTTCGAGGTTGGCGTCCAGGGTGTCGCGACCGCGCTCCTGGAGCTCGTAGGCGCGCAGCTTGGAGAGCAGCCCGATGCCGCGCCCCTCGTGGCCGCGCAGGTAGACGACGACGCCGCGGCCCTCCTCGGTGACGCGCCGCATGGAGGCTTCGAGCTGGGGGCCGCAGTCGCAGCGCAGCGAGCCGAAGACGTCCCCCGTGAGGCACTCGGAGTGGACGCGGACGAGGATGTTCTCGCCGTCGCCGATGTCCCCGTGGACGAGGGCCACGTGCTCGACGCCGTCGGCGCCGGAGCGGTAGCCGTACGCGGTGAAGTCGCCGTACGCGGTGGGCAGGCGCACCTCGGCCTCGCGGCGCACGGCGGGCCCGGCCTCCAGGGGCGCGGCCTCGACGGCGCGGCGGTAGGCGACGAGGTCCGCGATCGAGATGATGCTCAGGCCGTGCTTACGGGCGAAGGGGACGAGTTCGGGCAGGCGCAGCATGACGCCGTCCTCGCCCGCGATCTCGACGATGGCGCCCGCGGGGCGCAGTCCGGCGAGACGGGCGAGGTCGACGGCGGCCTCGGTGTGGCCGTTGCGCGCGAGGACACCGCCGGGGCGGGCGCGCAGCGGGAAGACGTGCCCGGGGCGCACGAAGTCGTCGGGCTCGCTGCTCGCGGTGGCGAGGAGGCGCAGGGTCGTGGCGCGGTCGGCGGCGGAGATGCCGGTGGTGACGCCGTGCTCGCGACTCGCGTCGACGGAGACGGTGAAGGCGGTGCCCATGGACTCGGTGTTGCGGCGCACCATCTGGGGCAGGTCGAGGCGGTCGAGTTCGGGGCCTTCGAGGGGGGCGCAGATGAGACCGCGGCACTCGCTCATCATGAAGGCGACGATCTCCGGGGTCGCCTTCTCGGCGGCGATCACGAGGTCGCCCTCGTTCTCGCGGTCCTCGTCGTCCACGACGACGACGGGGCGGCCCGCGGCGATGTCGGCGACGGCCCGGACGACGGGGTCCAGGGCGAGGGAGAGTTCCTCCTCGTGCGGCCAGGGGCCCTCGTGGGGGGTCCGGGGTGTGCTGCCGGGCGTGGGTTCGTGGCTGCCGCTCATGCGGGGGCTCCTTCCGGGGCGACTTCCGGGGCCGCGTTCGGGCGCGAGCGCAGCCACCAGTCGCGCAGGCCCCACAGGACGAGCGCGAGGTAGATCACGTAGACGAGGCCGGAGAAGGCGAGCCCGCTGGTGAAGGCGAGCGGGACGCCGACGACATCGACGAGCAGCCAGGCGGCCCAGAACTCGACGAGTCCCTTCGCCTGGGCGACCATCGCGGCCAGGGTGCCCACGAAGATGTAGGCGTCCGGCCAGGGGTTCCACGAGAGGCCGGGCACGGCGGCGAAGAGGCCGCCGACCGCGAGGGTGCCGAGCGCGGTGCCGCCGAGGAGCAGTCCGCGTTCGCGCCAGGTGGCGAAGCGCACGGCGAGGCTGCCGTCCTGCGCGGCTCTGCTGCCCCTGGTCCACTGCCGCCAGCCCCACAGGGCGACGACGATGACGAGGAGTTGTTTGCCGACGCCTCCGCTGAGGTGCGCGGAGAGGTAGGCGGCGACGAGGACGACACCGGAGAGGAACTGGGCGGGCCAGGTCCACACCGAGCGGCGCCAGCCGAGGGCGAGGGCGAGCAGCCCGATCGTGTTGCCGACCGCGTCGGACCAGATGACGTGCTGTCCGAAGACGGTGAACGCCTCGGTGTTGAGCTGGTCGAACATCACCCCTCCTGTGCGGGCTGTTCGGGGGCCGTCCCGTACCGGAGCATCCGCTCGACGTACTTCGCGAGGACGTCGACCTCCAGGTTGACGGGAGCGCCGGGCTGCTTGTGGCCGAGCGTGGTGAGGGCGAGCGTGGTCGGGATGAGGCTCACGCTGAAGGTGTCCTCGGTGACGTCCACGACGGTGAGGCTGATGCCGTCGACGGTGATGGAGCCCTTCTCCACGACGTAGCGCGCGAGGTCGCCCGGCAGGGACACGGTGACGAGTTCCCAGTGCGCGGAGGGCTCGCGGCGCAGGATCGTGCCGGTGCCGTCGACGTGGCCCTGGACGATGTGGCCGCCGAGGCGACCGCCGACCGGGGTGGGGCGTTCGAGGTTGACGCGGGAGCCGGGGGCGAGGGCGCCGAGGCTGGAGCGCTTGAGTGTCTCGGCCATGACGTCGGCGGTGAACTCGGCGCCCTCGTGCTCGACGACGGTGAGACAGACGCCGTTGACGGCGATGGAGTCGCCGTGGCGGGCACCCTCGGTGACGACGGGGCCGCGCAGCCGGAAGCGGGAGGCGTCGGCGAGTTCCTCGACCGCGACGACCTCACCCAGTTCTTCGACGATTCCGGTGAACACTTCAGCGCTCCTTGGGTGCGGTGGTGGGGACGGCGGTGATCCGCAGGTCGGGTCCGAGCCGCGTGGTCTCGCGCACGTCGAGCCGCAACGCGGCGGTGAGGGTGGCAATTCCCGCTTCGGTGAGGGCCGCGGGCCCGGCGCCGAGCAGGACGGGGGCGAGGTAGCCGACGACGCGGTCGGTGTACCCGGCGGCGACGAAGGAGCCGGCGAGGCGGGCGCCGCCCTCCAGGAGGACGCCGCGCACGTCGCGGGCGTACAGCGCGGCGAGGAGGGCGGTGAGATCCAGCCCGCCGTGCGCGGCGCGCGGCAGGCGCAGCAGTTCGGCGTCGTGCGCGGGGGCCGGGGCGTCCTCGGCGAGGGCGACGAGGGTCGGGGCGGCGGCGTCGAGGACGCGTGCCCCGTTCCGTACCGCCGTGCCCTCGGTGTCGAGGACGACGCGCAGCGGCTGGGGCGCCCCGGGAACGCCGCGGACGGCGAGGTGGGGGTCGTCGGTGCGGGCGGTGCCGGAGCCGACGAGGACGGCGTCGCACGTGGCGCGCAGGCGGTGGACGTCGGCGCGGGCCTCGGGCGAGGTGATCCAGCGGCTCGTGCCGTCCCGCGCGGCGATGCGGCCGTCGAGGCTCGCGGCGTACTTCCAGGTGACGTGCGGGCGGCCGAGGCGGGCCGCGGTGAGCCAGGCGGCGTTGACGTCGGCGGCCTCGGCCTCCAGGAGTCCGTGCTCGACGTCGACGCCCGCGGCCCGGAGGGTGTCGGCGCCGCCGGTGGCCTGGGCCGTGGGGTCGGCGACCGCGTAGACGACGCGGCGGACACCGGCCGCGATCAGGGCGCGGGAGCAGGGCCCCGTACGCCCGGTGTGGTCGCAGGGTTCGAGGGTGACGAGCGCGGTGCCGCCCCTGGCCCGCTCCCCCGCCGCGCGCAGCGCGTGGATCTCCGCGTGGGGGCCGCCCGCGCGCTGGTGCCACCCGCCTCCGGCGACCTCGCCGGAGGCGTCGAGCACGACGCAGCCGACGACGGGGTTGGGGCGGGTGCGGCCGAGGCCGCGGGCGGCGAGGGCGATCGCCTCGCACATGGCGGCGGTTTCGGCTGCGGTGGCCACCGGGTCCTCCTGCCTCTCGGGCACGGACTCCGGGGCGCTGTCGCGAGGACAGGCTTGGTACGGACGCACACGGACGCGGGGAGCGCCGGACGCGGACCGGGCGACGCCGAAAGACGACGGCCCGGCCTACGGCGGCGCACTGCTGCGTGCGACCCGCCGCGCACTGCCTCCCATCCGGACTTTCACCGTCGGTCCAGGAGTTCCACCTGGTCAACCGCTCACTGGAAGCGAGCGGGTCGCGGACTGTTACCGCCGGTTCGGAATTACACCGACCCCGGAGTGCGCTGTTGCTGGTACGCGCACCAGTGTGCCACGCCGGGAAGGGGGGCGCGGGGTGGGATGACTCACAGCGAGGGCGGGATGACGCGACGCGAGGGCGCGCGGTGGCACGCTGAGCGCGTGATCACGGATTCTGTACGGGAGTTCGAGACGGAGCGGCCGCGGTTGTTCGGGCTCGCCTACCGGATGCTGGGGTCGGCGCAGGAGGCCGAGGACGTGGTGCAGGAGGCGTACCTGCGCTGGGCGGGCACCGACCGGGCGGCGGTGCGTACGCCCGCGGCCTGGCTCACCACGACGGTGACGCGCCTGTGCCTGACGGTCCTCGACTCGGCGCGGGCGCGGCGGGAGCGGTACGTGGGTCCGTGGCTGCCGGAACCTGTGCTGACCTCGGGCGGGGCGCTCGGGCCGATGGAGAGCTCGGAACAGCGCGAGGAGGTGTCCTCGGCGCTGCTGCTCCTGCTCGAACGGCTGAGCCCTCCGGAGCGCGCGGTGTACGTGCTGCGCCACGCCTTCGGGTACGGGCACCGCGAGATCGCCGGCATGCTCGGGCTCTCCGAGCCGGGCGCCCGCCAGCACCTGCGGCGCGCGCGGGCGCGGCTCGCGGAGGAACGGGCCAGGTACGCGGTGGAGAGCGAGCGGCAGCGGGCCCTCGTGGAGACGTTCCTCGCCGCCTCGCGCGCGGGCGACGTGCGGGAACTGGTGTCGCTGCTCGCCGAGGAAGTGAGCTGGTGGTCGGACGGTGGCGGCAGGGTGTCCGCGGCCCGGAAGATCGTCGTGGGCCGCGAGCGGGTGACGGGGCTGCTCCGGAAGGCGCTGGAGAAGGGGCTCGTGGGCGCGGAGTTCCGGCCCGCGGAGATCAACGGGGAGGCGGCGCTGGTGATCTTCGCGGACGGACGGCTCGCCGGGGTCGTGCAGATCTCGGGCGGGGCCGAGGGGATCACGCAGATCCGGGCGGTGCTGAACCCGGAGAAACTCACTTATCTGGCCGGGCAGTTGGGAGCGGAGGGGGTGGGCTGACGGGCGGCCGGGAGGAGCCGGCCGCCTCGCGCGGCAGGGGTCCGGGGCAGCACCCCCTGCCCGCCGCGCCCGAAGTCGGGGGCAGCGCCCTGCCCGTCGAGCCGGAGATCGGGGACGACGCCTGCCCGCCGCGCCACGGACCGCCCCCCTCCCCCACGGCCTCACCCCCCGAACAGCTCCTCCTGCGCGTGGTCCAGCGCCATCAGCAGCGCTCCGCGCAGGACCGCTCCGCCCCCCAGCGCCGTCGGGCGCACCTCCGTGGCCAGCGGGGTGAGGTGGGCGAGGCGGGACGCGACGCGGGCGGCCAGGACCGTGCCGCCCGCGCGGCCCGTCTCCCCGCCGAGGAGGACGCAGCCGGGGTCGAGGACCGCGACGACGGAGGCGACGCCGAGGACCACCTGGTCCGCGAGGGCGTCGAGGAAGGCGTCCGCCCGCGCCCGTACCGCCGCCGTCGGCGCCTCCGCCTCCCGGACCGCGCGCCGCACGAGCGCCGCCGCGGGGGGCTCGTGCGGGGCGGCACCGGCCACGAGGCCGTGCCGCGCGGCGAGTTCCTCGACTGCCGCCGAGGAGGCGAGGGAGTGGTAGCCGCCCTCACAGCTGTCCCGACCGGGCAGCACCCGCGTGCCCGGGACGGGCAGGAAACCGATCTCGCCCGTCCCTCCCGAGGCGCCCCGGCGTAGCGCGCCGTCGAGGACGACCGCCGCGCCGACGCCGTGGCCGAGCCAGAGGAGGACGAAGGTGTCGCGGTCGCGGGCGGCGCCCGCGCGCAGTTCGGCGACGGCGGCGAGGTTGGTCTCGTTCTCGACGAGGACAGTGCCCGCGAGGCGCTCCCGCAGGACGGGCACGAGCGCCCGGTGCCAGGGCGGCAGCCCCGTGCTGTCGCGCAGCTCCCCCGTGCCCGGCGTGACGAGCCCGGGCGCCCCGACCCCCACAGCACGCAGTTCGGGCACCCCCGCGCGGGCCGCCGTGTCGGCGAGGAGATCCACCGCGCGGGCGACGGCCGCCTCGGTGCTCGCGGCGGGATCGACGGGCGCGGAGGACTCGGCGAGCGTCGCGCCGAGGAGGTCGGTGACGAGGACGGAGACGCTGTGGGTGCGCACGTCGAGCCCCGCGAGGTGGGCGCGGTCCGCGACGATCCCGTAGATCCGCGCGTTGGGACCGCGCCTGCGCTGCTCCGAGGCCCCGACGACCTCGATGAGCCCGGCGGCCCCGAGCCGTTCCACGAGGTCGGCGACGCTCGGGCGGGAGAGGCCGGTGAGTTCCTTGAGGCGCGCGGCGGTGAGCGGGCCGTGCTCCTGGAGGAGGCGCAGCGCGAGCCGGTCGTTGATGGCGCGGGCCGTACTCGGTGAGGCGGGCGCGGGGTGCGCCGCCGTGCCGGGCCGGGCGGGCGTGTCCGGTACGGAACCGGCGTGTTCCTGGGGTGGTGAGGCGGTCACGGGCTGGGCCCCCTTCCCTCGCGGGTCGGTCCGCATCATAATCATCCACTATCAGGAAGGCTTCCTGATAGTTTCACGTGGCTTCATACGTCGCGATGTCACACAGCCGTCCGCAGCAGCGGCGCGGTGCTGCGGGAGGGACCACATGAGCGAGACGGCGGGAGAACGGGCCGCGGGTGCCGCCATGGCGGCGTCCGTGGGCGCGGGCGCGGTCCCGGCGGGCGGCTTCGACCGGGGGACGGTGCGGCGGGCGCGCTGGGCCATCGCCGCGATCTTCTGCGTGCACGGGAGCGTGACGGGCTCCTTCGCGACCCGCGTGCCGTGGATCAAGGACCACGCGGACATCGGGGCCGGTCAGCTCGGTCTCGCGCTCGCCTTCCCCGCCCTCGGCGCGGCGCTCGCCATGCCGCTCGCGAGCCGGATCAGCCACCGGCTGGGCTCGCGGACCGCGCTGCGGCTCCTGCTCGCCGGGTGGACGCTCGCGCTCGTCCTGCCCTCGCTCGCGCCGAACCTCGCCGTCCTGTGCCTCGCGCTCTTCGTGTACGGGGCCTGCTCGGGCATGTCGGACGTCGCGATGAACGCGCTCGGCGTCGAGACGGAGAACCGCTGGGGCAAGTCGATCATGTCGGGGCTGCACGGCATGTGGAGCACGGGCGCGCTGCTCGGCTCGGCGGCGGGCACGCTCGCCGCGCACCTGGGCGCGGACGCGCGGCTGCACCACCTCGTGACGGCGCTCGTACTGACAGCGGCCGGGCTCGTGCTGTGCAGGTGGGTCCTCGATCTGCGCAGCGAGGCGGACGAGCCGGCCCCGCCGCGCTTCGCGCTGCCGCCGCGTTCGGCGCTGCTCATCGGCGCGATCGGCTTCTGCGCCGTCTTCGCCGAAGGGGCCAGCCTGGACTGGTCGGCGGTCTTCCTGCACGGCGAACTCGACACCTCGGCGGGTGTCGCCGCCGCGTCCACGACGGCGTTCACCGCCACGATGGCGCTCGCCCGCTTCGCCGGGGACGGGCTCGTGGACCGCTTCGGCGCGAAGCGTGTGGTGCGGGCGGGCGGCCTGATGGCGACGGCGGGTGGTCTGCTCGTGGTCCTCGCGGGAAACCCCGTGGCGGCGATGGGCGGCTTCGCGCTCCTGGGCCTCGGCATCGCGGTCGTGGTGCCGCTGTGCTTCGCCGCCGCCGGGCGCAGCGGCCCCAACCCGAGCCAGGCGATCGCGGGCGTCGCCACGATCACGTACACCGCTGGGCTCATCGCTCCCTCCGCGATCGGCGTGGTCGCCGACGCGACGAGCCTGATCGGCTCCTTCGTCCTGGTGACGGTCCTCGCCTTCGGCCTCGTGGCGGGCGCGAACGTCCTGCGCGGTGCGGGCCGCGAGGACTGAGGAGACAGCGGTGCGGGGGGGCACGGCTCACGCCGCGAACCGCCCCCGCCCCTCAGCCGCTCACGCCACCCGCAGCAGCCCGCGCGCCTTCGCGCGGAAGTCCTCGCTCCACGGGCGGGGGCGCAGCGTGTCGGGGTCGAGACGGACGAGGACGCGGTGGCCACGGGCGTAGGTGACGGTGCCGTCCGCCGAGCAGTAGCGGAAGCCGTAGGTGAGCCCGGTCGTGCCGAGGCGGTCGAGCCACAGGTGGACGGCGTACTCGCCGGTGAGGGTGACGGGGTGCTCGTAGCCGATGGTGAACTCGCGGACGGCGTTGCAGGCGTCCGCCGCCTCGTGCCAGTCGCCGCGGTAGGCGAGGCCGTGCGTGCGCCAGTACGCCGTCCAGGCCCGTTCGACGAGGAGCGGATAGCGGCCGTTGTGGAGCAGGCCGAGCGCGTCGAGGTCGTCGAAGTGCACGTACGAGGGGACGAGCACCCCGTACGGAGGGGGGCCGGTTTCGGCCGGGGCGGGGGCTGCGAGCGACATGCGGGGAGCCTGTTCTGCCAGGGAATCGAACGCTCCATCGTAGGCGGCGCCCGGAGGCCCACCACCAGGGGGTTTGCCAGGCCGTACGCCTCCGCGCGGCCGTCCTTCCACCGCTTTGCGAGACCTCCCCCACCCCCCGCCGCCCTCCGCGCCGCGTACCGTTCGTGGCGCGAAGCCACCCTTACCTGCCATTAACATGTGCCGGAATCCAGTACGGGAACATCCGTGCGGTCCGTCGCGTGTCCGGCTCGTGCACCGGCGGGGGCTGAGGCGAGGAGCGGAAACAGATGGACTTCGGCGTGCGCTGGAAGCTGCACGGGGACGGGCGTACCCCGGCTCCGGGTGCCGTGGTCCGGCCGGACGAACGGCTGAGCTGGCCGCGCACGATCGGGCTCGGCGCGCAGCACGTCGTCGCAATGTTCGGCGCGTCCTTCGTCGCCCCCGTGCTCATGGGCCTGGACCCGAACCTCGCGATCATGATGTCCGGCGTCTCGACGGCGATCTTCCTGCTCGCGACGCGCGGGAAGGTGCCGAGCTACCTCGGCTGCTCGCTCTCCTTCGTCGGCGTCGCCGCGGTCATCCGCGCGCAGGGCGGCTCCAGCGCGGTCGTCACGGGCGCGGTCCTCGCCGTCGGCGTGCTCCTCTTCCTCGTCGGGCTCGCGGTGCGGCACTTCGGGGCGCGGATCATCCACGCGGCGATGCCGCCGGTGGTGACGGGCGCGGTCGTGATGCTCATCGGCTTCAACCTGGCCCCCGTCACGGCCTCCACCTACTGGCCGCAGGACCAGTGGGTCGCGCTGCTCACGATGCTCTTCACGGGGCTCGCGGTCGTGTGCCTGCGCGGCTTCTGGTCCCGGATCGCGATCTTCCTCGGACTCGTCTTCGGGTACGTGGTCTCCTGGGGCTTCGACCGGGTCTTCGGCCGCATCCACTCGGCGGACGGCAGTGGCAGGACCGTCGACCACTGGCGGCTGAACCTGGACGCGGTGGGCAAGGCCGACTGGATCGGGCTGCCCGACTTCCACGGCCCGCACTTCCAGTGGTCGGCGATCCTCGTCGCGCTGCCGGTCGTGATCGCGCTCATCGCGGAGAACGCGGGGCACGTCAAGGCGGTCGGCGAGATGACGGGCGAGAACCTGGACGGAAAGCTCGGCACGGCGATCTCGGCGGACGGCTTCGGCTCGATGCTCTCCACCGCCGTGGGCGGACCGCCGAACACGACGTACTCCGAGAACATCGGCGTCATGGCGGCGACGCGCGTCTACTCGACGGCGGCGTACTGGGCGGCGGCCGGCTTCGCGCTCCTCTTCGGCCTGTGCCCCAAGTTCGGCGCGGTCGTCGCGGCGGTCCCCGGCGGGGTGCTCGGCGGAATCACCGTGATCCTGTACGGCATGATCGGGCTGCTCGGCGCGCAGATCTGGCTCAGCGCCAAGGTCGACCTGCGCAATCCGCTCAACCTCGTGCCGACGGCGGCGGGCATCATCATCGGCGTCGGCGGTGTCTCGCTGAAGATCACGGACAACTTCGAGCTCAGCGGCATCGCGCTCGGCACGCTCGTCGTCATCACGGGCTACCACGCGCTGCGGGCCCTCGCCCCCGCCCACCTCAAGACGCAGGAGCCGCTGCTCGATGCGGGGACCTCGTCGTACGACACGTCGAGGACGGGCGACGAGCGGCCTGCGGAGTCCCGCGAGGGCGAGTAGCACGGGCGGGGCGCACGGCCCCGCACGGGATGCTCGTACGCCCCGCGAAGAGGCCGCCCCGCGTAGGGCGGCTTTTCCGTACCGCGACCCGTGCGGCACCGCTTCCGTACCGCCCGGTGCCCCGCCCCTCCCGCGCGCAGGGGTCCTCCGCCCCCGGCCCCCCGTGTCCCCCGATGCGGGGACGGGTCCGGCACGGCGCCACGCGCGCCGGGCGAGGGCTGGGAGCCTGCTCCCATGGGCCCTTCGCAGCAGCCGACCGACGTGCTCAGCGGCGCCGTGCGCCGCGTCGACGACGGGGTGGACGGTGTCCTCGCCCGGATACGGCGGCTCGGTGCGAGGTGGCCGGAGCGGGACGGCGTCGCGGTCTTCCACCGGGTCTACACCCGCGTCACCCGAGAGGTCGGGCGCCTCGTGGACCAAGGAGGCTTCCCCGACCGGCGGGCCGCCGTGACCCTCGACGTGCTCTTCGCGGAGCGGTACCTGCACGCCGTCGAGACCTTCGAGCGGGGCGGACGTGCTCCCGCCTGCTGGCAAGCGCTCCTGCACGCCCGCGACCGGCGCGGGGTGCGTCCCGTGCAGTTCGCGCTGTGCGGCGTCAACGCGCACATCGGGCACGATCTCGCGCTCGCCGTCGTGGACACCTGCCATGTGCTCGCCTGCGCTCCGGAGGACCTTCGCGACGAGTTCGACCAGGTCGGTGACCTGCTCACAGCGCTGGAGGAACGCGTGCGCGAGGACCTCATGCCGGGTCCCGACCTCCTCGAACTCGCCGAGCCGCTCACGCACCTGGCGGGCGCCTGGAGCATCGAGCGGGCGCGGCGGGCGGCGTGGGCGGCGGCGCGGGCGCTCTGGGCGGTGCGGGGTCTGCCGGCGGTGGCGGAAGAGCTGCGGGAGCGGCTGGACACGGGGGTGGGGCGGGTGGGACGGCTGCTCGTGACCCCTCTCGCGCCGGCGGCTCTCCTGCCGGGGGCACGAGCGGGGGGCGGGCCCGGGGCGGAGGGACGCCGCTCGCCGGTGTGCCCGGGACGACGCCGCTGCCCCGGCCCCACTCCCCCGCTTCCCCCGCTCCGGCGGTGGACCCCCTGCCGCCTCAGTCCTCCGGCAGTTCCACCGGGGCCAGTTCGTCGAAGCGGTCGCCCGGGCCCGGGTTCGTCGGGTCCGTCGCGCCGCCGAGGTGGTGCATGACACCCCACACCGCGTTGAGCGCCGTCTGCACGGCGCCCTCCGCCCAGCCCGCCGTCCAGGAGATGTCGTCGCCCGCGAGGAAGAGGCCGCGGCGGTCGGCGGGCAGGTGCTCCTGCGCGAAGTGCGTGAACAGGCGGCGCTGATAGCGGTAGTGGCCGGGCAGGTTCGCCTTGAAGGCGCCCATGAAGTACGGCTCGTCCTCCCAGGAGACCGTCACCGGGTCGCCGATGATGTGCCGCCGGATGTCCACGTTCGGGTAGATCTCGCCGAGCGACTTCAGCATGACCTCCATGCGCGCGTGGGCGCTCAGCGGCAGCCACTTGAGGCTGTCGTCGCACCACGTGTACGAGAGGCAGATCGCGGCCGGACGGTCGGGGCCGTGGTCGAGCAGGTAGGTGCCGCGCGTCATGCGGTCGGTGAGCGTCATCGACATGACGTCGCGCCCCGTCACCGGGTCCTTGTCCTTCCAGAACGGGCGGTCCACGGGCACGAAGAGCTTGCTGGACTCCATGTAGTGGGTGCGCTCGATCGCCGTCCAGTGGTCGATCGGGAAGAGGTCGTCGTCGCAGGCGATCTGCGAGAGCAGCATCCAGGACTGCGCGGTGAAGACGGCGGCCCGGTACGTGCGGATGCGGCCGTCCGCGTCGGTCACGGTGACGCGGTTGCCCGCCGTGCGGTGCAGCCGGGTGACGGCGGGGCGCGGCGTCCCGTCGTGCAGCGAGGAGAGCGAGGTGCCGCGCGGCCAGTGGACGAGCTTGTCCGGCTCGCGCTCCCACAGCCGCAGCGGAAGCTGCTGGCTGCCGCCCTTGATGCCCCGGTGGTGGTCGTCGGCCTCGGTGTAGACGACGCGGAGGATCTCCAGGATCGAGTTGGGGAAGTCGGTGTCCCAGCCGCCCGTGCCGAAGCCGACCTGCCCGAAGATCTCGCGGTGCCGGAAGGACGCGAAGGCCGGGGACTGGCAGAGGAAGCCGTAGAAGGTCTGATCGTCCAGCTCGCGCACGAGCCGCCCCCACAGCTCGCGGACGCGCGGGAGGTCGCGGGTGCGCAGCGCCTCGTTCATCGCGGTGTAGTCGGCGCCGTCCTCCAGGCATCGGCGCCATGCCTCGGCGACGTCGCGGTAGACCTGCGGCAGGTCCTCGATGGTGCGCGCGTAGTGCGACTCGCCCTTGAGGTCGACGACGGTGGACGGTGTGACCGGCGCGAGGGGGTTCGGGAAGTCCTCGGTCTCCAGGCCGACGAGGTCGATGTAGTGCTGGAGCGCGGTGGAGGAGGGCGGGAAGCGCATCGCGCCGAGTTCGGCG
Source organism: Streptomyces sp. NRRL F-5630 (assembly GCF_000719475.1). GTDB lineage: Bacteria > Actinomycetota > Actinomycetes > Streptomycetales > Streptomycetaceae > Streptomyces. The sequence goes on from NZ_JOGO01000021.1 coordinate 65,093, forward strand.
GTGAGCCCGGGGTCGCAGCCGTCGAAGCCGACGGTGCGCAGACGGCCGCCGAGCTGGTCGGCCTCGTACACGACGGGGCGCAGGCCCATCTTCATCAGCTCGTAGGCGGTGACGAGCCCGGAGAGTCCGCCGCCGATGACGGCGACCTCGGTGCCGTGCTCGGTGGCGGGGACCTGGCCGAGCCCGGCGGGGTGCGCGAGGTGCTCGTCGTAGGGGAAGGGGAAGTCCGGGCCGCACATCGTGATGGGCGGGCGCGCGTCGCCGCCGGGCACGGCGGTGGGCACGGTGGAGGTCATGCGGGGGCTCCCAGAGGTGGTGCGAGCGGGTCAGCGGTACAGATCTGTGCGCCGGTCGGCGAGGTACGGATTGGCGGCGCGCGAGGCGGCGAGGAGGGCCGGATCGGCTTCGGCGAGCAGCAGTTCGGGCCCCGCCCCGGCACGCGCCGGAGCGCTCCCGTCGGGCGCGGCGAGGCAGCTGAGCCCCACGAAGTCGAAGTCGCCCTCGGGCCCGGTGCGGTTCACATAGGCCACGTACAGCTGGCTCTCGAAGGCGCGCACGGGCACGAGGGAGCGGGCGACGAAGTCGTACGGGGCGAGCAGCGCGGTCGGCACGAGGAGCACCTCGGTCCCGGCATCGGCGTGCGCCCGCACGTTCTCCGGGAACTCGACGTCGTAGCAGATGAGCACCCCGAGCCTGACGCCGCGCAGTTCCGCCCGCACGACAGCGCGGTCGCCCGCCGTGAAGACGGCCCGCTCGTACGGGCCGTAGAGGTGGGTCTTGCGGTACGCGGCGAGCGGGGCACCGTCCGGGCCGACGAGGAGCGCGGAGTTGTACGTGGCCGATCCGGCGCGCTCCGGGTAGCCGGCGAGGACCGCGAGGCCGTGGCGGCGGGCGAGGGCGCCCAGTTCGGCCTCCGCCTCGGCCCGGTCGAGGGCGAGCGCGGCGAGCGGCGGGACGGGGGCGGCCCCGGGGCCGGCGGGTGCCTCGGGCGCGTACCCGCTCAGGAACAGCTCGGGCGCGACGAGGAGGTGCGCCCCGGACGCCGCCGCGCGGGCCGCGAGCGCGTCGAGCGCGTCGAGGTTGGCGCGGACGTCGCCGGGGGTGCCCGAGGACTGGGCGAGCGCCAGGCGCAGCGGCGGCGCGGGCGGGACGGAAGGAGACATGCGGGGCCTTGCGGACACGCCCTAGACGCTACGGGCGCCGGACCTGGCGCAACAAGACACCGTCGCTGCCGTCATCGCGGCGGGATCTTGCGTCTGCGGGCGCCTGAGCGGCGATTCGTTGCGCCGGGCTCCCGGCGGGGTTCCATCGGGGGCCCGGGTACACCGTCCTGCCCCCGGTCCGCGGTCGCCGGGCTCCGCGAGGCACGCCGCGCAGCGAGGAGCTTCGCCTTGCCCTGGAGTTCGGCGGCGGCCCGCCGGAACTCCGGGAGCAGGTCCATGAGCGCCTGCCCGGGACAGTCCGTCTCGTACGCCTCGATGTGGCCGAGGACGGTGGGGAGGTTGACGGAGGTGTCCTTCGGGAAGCGGGAATCGCTGTTGGTGGAGACGAGTTGCGTGCGGGCCGAGGGGCTGATCTCGGTGAGGCCGAGCTTCCAGGCGATGATCCGCTCGATGGAGCGGCGCATGGGCGCGGGCACCGGGGTCCCCGCGGTGTACGTGCCGATCGCGGCGATCCCGGTCGTGCCCTTGTTGAGGCCGACCGTGTGGGCGCCGACGACGGGCCTGTCGACGCCGCCGAGACGGCCCTCGAAGATCGTGCCGCAGCGGTCGACGAGGAAGTTGTAGCCGATGTCGCCCCAGCCGCGCGCGGTCGCGTGGGCCCGGTAGATGTCGCGGACGAAGGAGGCGCTGTCGGCGCAGGAGTAGCCGTTGGGCGTGTCGGTGTGATGGATGACGACGGCGCGCACCGCGTCGGCGTACTGCGGCTTCTGGTCGAGCAGGTGCGGATCGGCGCCCCACCGGGCGCGGGTCACGAAGCGCGGGCGCAGCGCCGCTGCGGCCGGGGGCGGGGTGCTCGCGGCCTTCTCGCTCCCGGTCTCGCGGTGGCCGCCACCGCCGCTGTCGAAGGCCCCGGACAGCGCGAGACCCAGCACGACGGCTGCCGCCACGAGGACCGCGGCGGCGGCGACAAGAGCGGAACGAAGCTTCGTGATCATCTCCCGACCACCTTGCGCGCCCGTATCCGCTCAGGCGCGCATTAATGGTCCGAGAGTGAACAAAACCCCCCGAAAAGAGGCCGGGAAAGGGGGCGCGGCCGAGGCCGGAGCTGCTCAGCCCGCCCGGCGCAGCAGCGGGGAGAGGACGAGCACGGACTTCGTCCGCTCGACGAAGGGCTCCCCCGCGATCCGCTCCAGCACCCGCTCGAAGTGCTCCATGTCCGCGGCGAAGACCTGCACGACGGCGTCGGCCTCACCGGTCACCGTCGAGGCCGAGACCACCTCGGCATAGCCTTCGAGGCCCTTGCGGATCATCTCGGGCGTCGTCTGCCGTCGGCAGTACAGCTCGATGAGCCCCTCGGTGCGCCGCCCCCGTACGGCGGGATCGACGCGGACCGTGAAGCCCTGGATCGCGCCGCTCGCCCGCAAGCGGTCGACGCGGCGTTTGACGGCGGGGGCCGAGAGCCCCACGCGCTGCCCGATGTCGGCGTAGCTGCGCCGCGCGTCCGAGGTCAGCTCCCGCACAATCCGTTCGTCGAGTTCGTCGAGCACCGCGCTTCGTTCACTTCTTCTCGGGGGGCGTGTCCGTGGCGAGCCGGGAGTGCCGGACGCCGTACCCGAAGTAGACCACGAGCCCCACCAGCATCCAGCAGCCGAAGACGAGCCAGGTCACGGGCGACAGGCTGGTCATGAGCCACAGGCAGAGCCCGAGCCCGACGGCGGGCAGGAGGGGCGAGAGGGGGACCCGGAAGGTGCGCCGCATCCCCGGCCTGATCCGGCGCAGCACGACGACGGCGACGTTGACGAGCCCGAAGGCGAAGAGCGTCCCGATGCTCGTGGCGTCGGCGAGCTGCCCGAGCGGGACGACGGCGGCGAGCAGCCCGCAGAAGGCGGCGACGAGCAGGGTGCACGCGCGCGGGGAGCCGCTCGCGGCGTGGACACGCGAGAAGACGCGGGGAATCAGCCCGTCACGGGACATCGCGAACAGGATGCGCGTCTGCCCGTAGAGCACCGTGAGGACGACGGAGGCGATGGCGACGACGGCGCCCAGCGAGAGCAGGACGGGCCACACGTCCTGCCCCGTGAGGTCGCGCGTGATCCCCGCGAGGCTCGCCTCCGAGCCCGCGAACTCGCGCCAGGGCCGCGCCCCCACCGCGACGAGCGCCACGAGCACGTACAGCGCCGTGACGAGCCCGAGCGAGAGGATGATCGCGCGCGGCAGGTCGCGCCGCGCGTCGCGCGCCTCCTCGCCCGCCGTCGACGCGGCGTCGAAGCCGATGTACGAGAAGAAGAGCGTGCCGGCCGCCGCGCTGATCCCGCTCACGCCGTAGGGGGCGAAGTCGGCGAAGTGCGCCGCGCGGAAGCCCGTGACGCCGATGCCGCAGAAGAGCAGGAGCGCGGCGATCTTGACGCACACCATGACGGTGTTGGCGCGCGCCGACTCGCGGGCGCCGCCGAGGAGGAAGGCGAGGGCGAGGAGGACGACGGCGAGGGCGGCGACGTTGACGACGCCGCCGTCACCCGGAGGGGCGGAGAGCGCGGCGGGGAGCGTGACGCCGAAGGTGCCGTCGAGGAACTCGTTGACGTACTGGCCCCAGCCGACCGCGACGGCGGCGACCGAGACCCCGTACTCCAGGATCAGGCACCAGCCGCAGACCCAGGCGACCAGCTCCCCGAGCGTCGCGTAGGCGTACGTGTACGAGGACCCGGCGACGGGGATGGCCCCGGCGAGTTCCGCGTAGCTCAGCGCGGAGAAGAGCGCCGTGAACCCGGCGAGGACGAACGAGACGACGACGGCGGGCCCGGCCTTGGGCACCGCCTCGCCGAGCACGACGAAGATGCCGGTGCCGAGCGTCGCGCCGACGCTGATCATGGTGAGCTGCCACAGGCCGAGCGAGCGGCGCAGGCCGCTGTCGTCCCCGCCGAGCCGGTCGACGGGCGTGCGGCGGGCCAGGGCGGCGGCTTCGGGCAGGGGCACGGGGGGCTCTCCTCGGGTGGGACGCGGGCGCACGCGCGCGGGGGGACGGTGACACAGCTCGTGCCCCACCCGTGCCCCCTCCTCGCGGGCGCACGCGCGCAGGGGGACGGTACGGGGCCGGGGGCGGCTCGCCGCCGAAGGCGCTCCGTGGCCCTTGGAAGGTGGGAGCATGGAGGCGAAGGCGCGGGGTAGGCCGCTGACGCGGGTCTGTGCTCGTGAAGGGGAGTGGACAGGGTGAGCGAGAAGGTGAGCGAGACGAGCGGCGGCGAGCAGCACACGACCGGGACCCGCGCGGGGGTGCCCGCCTCGCGGCGCCCCGCCCCGGGGCCGCGCTCCACGCACCGCTCGCTGCCGGATCTGGAGGACGCCCTGCGGCTGCTCGCCCAGGAATGGCGCCTGCCCGTGGAACTGCGCGGGAGGCTCACCCAGTCGGTCGCCGCGCTCGCCGGGCCGCCGCTGCGCGAGGGCCACAGCGTGACGCTCGCGGCGCGGCGCGGGGCGAGCGAGCTGACCGTCGAGCTGCGGCCCGCCGCGCTCGCCCCCGACGAGGCCCCGGCGCTGCCGCCCGAGGTGGCGGGGCACGGGGCGCGCTGGCGCCTCGACCGCCCCTGCGAGGACGGCGCCCGCGAGGACGGTGCCCGCCGGGAGGACGGCCGCGGGAGCGACGGCCGCGGGCAGGGCATCCGCGGGGAGGACCGCCGCGCCCACGACGGCAGCGCCGGAGAGGCGGCCGGGGACGACGCGCGCGAGCTGCTCGCCGAGGAGCTGCGCGAGGCGCGGGCGCGGATCGCCGAGCTGGCCGACGACCGGCAGCGGCTCACGCAGGAGCTGGCCGAGACGAACAGCGGCGTCCTCGCCCTCTACGTACAGCTGGAGGAGCGCGACGAGCAGTTGCGCCGGGCGCACGGGCAGACGCTGCGCGAGCTGGAGGACGCGCTGCGCCCCCCGCCGGTCGACGTCCCCGGGCTGGAGATGGCGATCCACTACGCGCCCGCCGGCACGGACGCGCCGACCGGGGGCGACCTCTACGACTGGTTCCGGCTCCCGGACGGCACCGTGCACATCACGGTCGTGGACGCGCTCGGGCACGGTGTGACGAGTACCCGCAGCGCGCTCAACGTGACGCACGCGGTGCGCACCCTCGCCCTGGAGGGCCACCCCCTCGGCCAGATCGTGGCCCGTACCGACGAGATCCTGCTCCCCTTCGACCGCGAGCTGATGGCGACGGTGCAGCTCGTGCGGATCGACCCCGTGACCGGCGTCGTGCGCATCGCGAACGGCAGCCACCCGCCCGCGCTCGTGGCGCGGTCGAGCGGCGCGACGGAGTACCTGGAAGTGCGGGGCAGGGGCATCGGCTACCCGCTGCCGGGCAGCGAGCGGGTGCGCGAGGACGCGCTCGGGCCCGGCGACCTGCTCGTCCTCTACACGGACGGGCTCACCGAGTCGCGCCGCGACCCCCGCGACGGCGAGCGCCGCCTGGCCCTGGCCGCCGCACGGCACCGGGGGCTGCCGACCGAGGAAGTCCCCGGCGCGCTCGCCGCCGAGATGCATACGGTGATCCTGCACCCCGACGACACCCTCGCTTTGACCGTCCGGAGGACCGGCGCATGAACGCCCCCCACGTCAGCAGCCAGCCGGTGCCCGACGCGCCCGGCCACATCGGCCCACGACGCGAACCCGCGCCCCCCGCCGAAGCGCCCTACGCCCCGGCGGCCTCCGCCGAAGTGCCCTCCGCCCCAACGCTCTACGCCCCGGCGCCCTCCGCCGAAGCGCCCAACACCCCGGCGGCCTCCGCCCCAGCGGCCTCCGCCCCGGCGGCCTCCGCGCCAGCGCCCTCCGCCGCAGCGCCTTACGCCGAGGGCACCGCGCGCCTGCGGGTCGCGCTGAGCGAGCAGCCCGAGCGGGTGCTCGTCCAGATCGACGGGGTGCTCGACTACGAGACCGAGAGCCGCCTGCGCGGCGCGCTCGACGGGGTCCCCGCGCGGCCGGGACGGCGGTTCGTGCTCGACCTCTCGCGCGTCGGCTACCTCGACTCGGGCGGGATCGGCGCCCTGCTCGCGATACGCCGGGGCGTGCTCTCCGGCGGTGGTGAACTCGCCGTCACGGAGGTCTCCCCGATGGTCGAGCGACTGCTGCGGATGACCGGTCTGGACGAAGTGCTGCTCCCAGGGGCCGGTTGCTGATGCCCACCACGCCACGCCTGCTCGTCCTGGAGGGCCCGCACGTGAGCAGCGCGGCGGCCAGGGAGGCCGCGAGCGGATTCGTCGCCGGGGTGTGCCCGTGGGCGGACCACGAGGCGGTCGTCCTGGTCGTCGCCGAACTCGTGGCGAACGCTTCGCGCCACACCGAGGGCCCCTGGCGCCTGTCGCTCTGGGCGTACCACGGCGAACTGCGGGTCGGCGTGGAGGACACGAGCAGCGCACCGCCCGTCCCGCGCGCCCCCGACCTCGCGGGCGGCGGCGGCTTCGGCTGGCACCTGGTGCAGAAACTGGCGGGCGGCGTGAGCGTCCTGCCGCTCCCCGGAGGCAAGCGCGTGGAGGCCCGTTGGCGGCGCGGGGACGCCGGGTAGGCGTAGGCGCCGGTCCGGCGCCGGGGCGACCCCCACCACGTCGGCGGGGCGACCCCCGCCACGGAGAGCGGGGCAGCCCCCAACCTCCCGCCATGAGAGCGGGGTGGGCCCGTCACGAGAGCGGGGCGGCCCCCCGTCACAAGAGCCGCCCCGTCCCCGTACTCCCCCGGTCTCAGTTCCAGCTGGAGTGGAGCGGCTGGCCCTCCGCGTAACCGGCCGCGCTCTGGATGCCGACGACGGCCCGCTCGGAGAACTCCGCGAGGCTGGCCGCGCCCGCGTAGGTGAAGGCGGAGCGGACCCCGGCGATGATCGAGTCGATGAGGTCCTCGACGCCGGGGCGTGCCGGGTCGAGGAACATCCGCGAGGTCGAGATGCCCTCCTCGAAGAGCGCCTTGCGGGCGCGGTCGTAGGCGGACTCCTCCGAGGTGCGGTTGCGCACGGCGCGGGCGGAGGCCATGCCGAAGGACTCCTTGTACAGGCGCCCGTCGGCGGCCTGCTGGAGGTCGCCCGGGGACTCGTACGTACCGGCGAACCAGGAGCCGATCATGACGTTGGAGGCACCGGCCGCGAGGGCCATGGCGACGTCGCGCGGGTGGCGCACACCGCCGTCGGCCCACACGTGGCGGCCGTACTTGGCGGCCTCGGCGGCGCATTCGAGCACGGCGGAGAACTGCGGACGGCCGACGCCCGTCGCCATCCGGGTCGTGCACATGGCCCCCGGGCCCACGCCGACCTTGATGATGTCGGCGCCGGCCTCGATCAGGTCGCGCACGCCCTCGGCGGCGACGATGTTGCCCGCGACGACCGGGACCTGCGGGTCCAGGGCGCGCACGGCGCGCAGCGCGGCGATCATCGACTCCTGGTGGCCGTGCGCGGTGTCCACGACGAGCGTGTCGATCCCGGCGTCGAGGAGCTGCTTGGCCTTGCCGGCGACGTCGCCGTTGATACCGACGGCGGCGGCGACGCGCAGCCGGCCCGAGGCGTCGGTGTTCGGCGTGTAGAGAGTGGCGCGCAGGGCGCCCGTGCGGGTGAGGATGCCGGTGAGGCGGCCCTCGGAGTCGACGGCGGGCGCGTACCGGCGGTTGGCGGCGTCGAGCGTGTGGAAGGCGTCGCGCGGGGCGATCGCGTCGTCCAGCAGGAGCAGGTCGCGGGACATGACCTCGGAGAGCTGCGTGAAGCGGTCCACACCGCTGAGGTCCTGGTCGGTGACGACGCCGACGGGGCGCCGCTCGCCGTCCACGACGACCCCGGCGTTGTGCGCGCGCTTGGGCAGCAACGACAGGGCCTCGCCCACCGTCTGGTGGGGTTCGAGGACGATCGGCGTGTCCAGGACGAGGTGGCGCCGCTTGACCCAGGAGGTGACGTCGGCGACGACCTCGATCGGGATGTCCTGCGGGATGACGGTGAGGCCGCCGCGCCGGGCGACGGTCTCGGCCATGCGGCGGCCCGCGATCGCGGTCATGTTCGCGACGACGAGGGGGATGGTCGTGCCGGTGCCGTCGGGGGACGTGAGGTCCACGGCCATCCGGGAGCCGACCGCCGAACGGCGCGGCACCATGAAGACGTCGTCGTACGTGAGGTCGTGGCTCGGCCCGAGGTCGTTGAGGAATCGCATTCTGGCTCTCTCACCTGCTGTTCGTCCGCTGCCGACAGTGGTCGGCGGGGTGGGGAGTATGCGCAGTGCGTGGTGGCCGGGCAATGGCTCCTCTGCCCATTCTCCCTGATCAGAGGGGGCACTGACCAATGCCGGTCACCGAATGTGGAGCTTTCCCCGAAGGCGGGGGCGGTATGCGGACGGCGACCTGGTGGCTTCCTACGAGCGACGGCGGAACCGCCACTACGGGCCGATGGTGCCGTGCGGGTGGGGCGCCGCACCCGCACGGCGGGTCCCCCGCACCGTACGCGCGAAGCCGGTCCCCCAGGGGCGACCGGCTTCGCTGCCGCGAGGGCGCGGGGCCCTCACTCGTCCGGGTCCGCCCGGTCGAGTGCCGGGCGGGGCTGCTCGCCCGCCGTGAGGAGGTAGTCGGCGGCGGCCGTGTCCGTGACGAGGCTCGTGACGAGCCCCGAGCGCAGGACCGCGTCGATCGCCGCCGCCTTGCGGTGCCCGCCCGCGATCGCGACGACCTCGGGGATGCGCCGCAACCGCTCCGGCTCGACGGTGATGCACCGCTCGCCCAGGTCACGGCCCACGCGGCGGCCCCGCGCGTCGAAGAGGTGCGCGGACATCTCCGCGGCGACGCCGAGCGAGGCGTAGTGGCGCCGCTCCTCCTCGCCCAGCATGTCGTGCACGGTCGACACGCCCGGCTCCCAGGAGCCGATCGAGACGGCGGCGACGGTCACCTTGTCGAAGTAGTCGAAGGCGCGCGAGATGCCGGTCTGGCTGCGCAGCGCGGCGGCGGTCGCCGGGTCGGGCAGCAGCATCGGCGCGTAGATGGGGTGGGCCTCGCCGCCGGAGACCTGCGCGGCGCGCCGTACCGCCTCGACGGAGCCGCGTTCGGCGGTGCCCGCGTCGTAGACCCCGGTGAGCTGTACGACGGTGCACGGGGGCAGGGTGTGCAGGGCGGTCGCCATGTGGATGGTGGAGCGGCCCCAGGCGAGGCCGAGCACGTCGCCCTCGTGGACGAGTTCGCCGAGGAGGTCCGCGGCGACCTCGCCGAGGTTCTCCGGGTCGGGCGAGTCGTCGGCCTCGGCCGGTGACTCGACGACGACGGCGTGCCGCAGCCCGTAGCGGGCCCGCAGGGCGTCCGAGCGCTCGGCGTCGAGCTCGGCGGGGACGCGGATCTCGATGCGGACGAGATCCCGGTCAAGGGCGGTCTCCAGGACCCGGGCCACCTTGAAGCGGCTGACGCCGAACTCCTCGGCGATCTGGATCTTGGACTTGCCCTCCAGGTAGAAGCGGCGGGCCATGGCCGCCGCCTGGACCAGCTCTGCGGGTCCCATCCGCATGGCTGCCCGACCCGCCGACATCGCGGACACGGCGCTCTCCTCACTGCTGTACATACTCCGGACTCGCCGTTCATCCTCGCAGACGCGACGGTGCGTGCTCAGCCCCGCGGCGCCCGGTTCACGGAGCCGATGCCCAGTCGTATCCCGGTGTCCGCCCGGAACGGTCCCGGGCGGCTCCTTGTCTCCTCTGCGTCCGGAGCGCGGCCCGGACGCGGTGCCCGGGTGGCCCCGGACGTCGTGTCCGGCGTGCGGTCCCGGACGGCTCTCCTCTCGCGGTCCGGTCCCCGACCGGACCCTCTCGCGGCCGGTCCCCGTGCGCGGGGCCGGTGTCTCGCGCGGCTCAGGCCCCCGTGGCCCACTCCGTCCTCGCGTGCGCCGCCTCGGCCTGCCCGCGCAGGCCCCGTACCGCCTCGGCCGGGTCCTTCGCCCCGTACACGGCGGAGCCCGCGACGAAGACGTCGGCTCCGGCCTCGGCGCAGCGCTCGATGGTCTCGGCCGAGACCCCGCCGTCGACCTGCACCCACAGGTCGAGGCCGTGCTTGGCGACGAGCTGACGGGTGCGGCGGATCTTGGGCAGCATGATGTCGAGGAACGCCTGCCCGCCGAAGCCCGGCTCGACCGTCATGATCAGCAGCATGTCCAGCTCGGGGAGCAGGTCCTCGTACTGTTCCACCGGGGTGGCGGGCTTGAGCGCCATGGAGGCGCGGGCGCCCTTGGCGCGGATCTCCCGGGCGAGGCGGACCGGCGCGGCGGCGGCCTCGGCGTGGAAGGTGACCGAGCCCGCGCCCGCCTCGACGTAGACGGGGGCCCAGCGGTCGGGTTCCTCGATCATCAGGTGGCAGTCCAGCGGCGTGTCCGTGGCCTTCGCGAGCGCCTCGACGATCGGGGCGCCGAGGGTCAGGTTCGGGACGAAGTGATTGTCCATGACGTCCACGTGGAGCCAGTCCGCGCCCTCGACGGCCTCGGCCTCCTCGGCGAGGCGCGCGAAGTCCGCGGACAGGATGCTGGGGTTGATCTGCACGGCCATGGCCCAAGCCTGCCATGGTTTCGTGCCGTGGCTCACACCCGGGCCCTTCTTGCCCCGCTTCGCCCCGCCGTGGACCGCCGCGCGGGGCGCGCTCACGCGGTGCGCCGCACCAGGGCGAGGTACATCGCGTCCGTTCCGTGCACGTGCGGCCAGAGCTGGAGGTCGGGTCCCTCGCCGGTGAGCGGGACCTCGGGGAGCAGCGCGGGGGCGTCGAGGAGCTCGGCGCCCGGCCACTCGTCGAGGACGTCGGCGACGACGGCGCGGGTCTCGGCGAGGTGCGGCGAGCAGGTCGCGTAGCCGACGACGCCGCCGATCCGCACGGAGCGCAGCGCCTCGTGCAGCAGGGCGCGCTGGAGCGGCGCGAAGCTGTCGAGGTCCTCGGGGCGGCGGCGCCAGCGGGCCTCCGGGCGGCGGCGCAGGGCGCCGAGCCCGGTGCAGGGCACATCGACGAGGACGCGGTCGAAGGTTTCCGGGCGCCACGGCGGGCGGGTGCCGTCCGCCGTGACGACCTGGTACGGGCCCGGGGTCCCCGCGAGGGCGCGGGCGACGAGCCCGGCGCGGTGCGGCTGCTTCTCGGCGGCGACGAGACGCGCGCCGCGCTGGGCGGCGAGCCCGGCGAGGAGCGCGGCCTTGCCCCCCGGCCCGGCGCAGGCGTCGAGCCACAGGGCGTCGCGGCCTTCTACGGGGGCTTTGGCCAGGGCGAGGGCGACGAGCTGGCTGCCCTCGTCCTGGACCCCGGCCTCGCCGTCGCGCACGGCGGGCACGGCGCCCGGCTCGCCGCCCTCGGTGAGGCGGACGGCGTACGGGGACCAGCGCCCCGGGAGGGCGCGCTCCTCGCCGAGCGAGTCGAGCAGCGCCTCGGCGTCGGTACGCCCCGGGCGGGCGACGAGCGTGACCTCGGGGCGCTCGTTGTCGGCGGTGAGGAGGTCCTCGATGCCGCCGCGCGGGCCGCCGAGCGAGTCCCACAGCGCGGAGACGACCCAGCGGGGGTGCGAGTGGACGACGGAGAGGTGCTCCTCGGGGTCGTCCTCGAAGGGCGGGGCGACCTCGGCGAGCCAGGCGTCGAGGTCGTTGCGCGCGATGCGGCGCAGGACGGCGTTGACGAAGCGCGAGCGGCCGTCGCCGAGGACGACGCGGGCCAGCTCGACCGTGGCCGAGACGGCGGCGTGGGTGGGGATGCGGGTGCCGAGGAGCTGGTGGGCGCCGAGGCTGAGCACGTCCAGCACGGGCGGGTCGACCTCGCGCAGGGGGCGGTCCACGCACGCGGCGATGATCGCGTCGTACGTGCCGCGCCCGCGCAGGGTCCCGTAGACGAGTTCGGTGGCGAGCGCCGCGTCCCGGGCGTCGAAGCCGCCCTTCTCGCGGGCTTCGCGCAGGAGGGCGGGCAGGACGAGGTTGGCGTAGGCGTCGCGCTCGTCGACGGCGCGCAGGGCGTCGAAGGCGAGGACGCGGACGGGGTCCTTGCGCGGCGCCCGGTGCGGGCGCCCCTTGCCCCGGCGCGGACTGCTGTCGGGACCGGCGGCGGCCCGGGAAGGCTGGTCGTTCAAAGGTGCGTGCTCCACTGCGTGCTGCGGCGCGGCCGCTGCGGGCCCGCCCGGGAAGAGGCCGCCCGAACGCGGGACGGCTGCGCCCAGGGTACGGGCCGCCCCGCCGGGCCACCCACCTCCCGCCCCTCCGGCGGCTGCCGAGGGGGACGGGGGCAGCCTCACAAGGCCGCACCCCCAAGACGGCCGCAAGGGAAAGGCCGTCAGCCTCCCAGCGTCTCCCCCACCGCGGGCCGGACGCCCCGCGCCCAGTCCGCGGCACGCATCGGCTTCTTGCCCTGGGGCTGGACCCAGCCCAGCTCCACGGGGTGCGAGCCCGTGCCGACGTGGACGCTGTTCTTGCCCGCGCGGATCTCACCGGGCGCGAGGGGCGGGACCTCGGGGGCGGGCGTGAGCGAGACGAGCTTGAGGCGTTCGCCGCGGAAGAGGGTCCAGGGCCCCGGGGCGGGGGTGCAGGCGCGCACGACGCGGTCCACGCGCAGCGCGGGCGCCGTCCAGTCGACGCGGGCGTCCTCGACGGTGAGCTTGGGGGCGAGCGAGACGCCGTCGGCGGGCTGCGGCACGGGCTTGAGGCTGCCGTCCTCGATGCCGTCCATCGTCGCGGCGAGGAGCCCGGAGCCCGCGAAGGCGAGGCGCGTCAGGAGGTCGCCGCTCGTGTCGGTGGGGCGCACGGTCTCGGTCACGGTGCCGTAGACGGGCCCCGAGTCCAGCCCCTCCTCGATGAGGAAGGTGGAGGCCCCGGTGATCTCGTCGCCCGCGAGCACGGCGTGCTGCACGGGCGCGGCGCCGCGCCAGGCGGGCAGGAGCGAGAAGTGCAGGTTGACCCAGCCGTGCGCCGGCACGTCGAGCGCGACGCGGGGCAGCAGGGCCCCGTAGGCGACGACGGGGCAGCAGTCGGGCGCGATCTCGCGCAGCCGGTCGAGGAAGGACTCCTCGCGCGGCTTCGCCGGCCGCAGGATCTCGATCCCCGCCTCCTCGGCGCGCTGCGCGACGGGGCTCGCCACGAGCCGCCGCCCGCGTCCCGCGGGCGCGTCGGGGCGGGTCACGACGGCCACCACCTCGTGGCGCTCCGATGCGATCAGCGCGTCGAGCGCGGGTACGGCGACCTCCGGCGTCCCTGCGAACACAAGCCTCATGAATCCTGAACTTCCCTCACACCCCGGCCCGACAAGAGCCCCCATCCTAGGGCCTGGCTTCAATCTCGCCTCGTCGCCCGCAGGGCGGCCAGGCGGGCGTCCGGTGGCACCGGCGCGGCTGTCGCTCGCGGGCGCTCGCCCCGTACTCACCGCGGGTCCCGCGGTTCCTGACGAAACGCCCGCCATTCCCCGCGCACTCGTGGTTAGCGGGGAGCGCGCGCGGTACCGCCCCACGCCCTCCCCCGTGACCCCTTCCGGCGCGGCGCGTTGTCAAAGCAGCGTTGACCGTGGGCGGACGCAACGACCCGCCCAGGGCGGCGTCCCCTCAGTCTCAGCAGTCCTTTTCTCACAGTCCGATGCGGGCCCGCGGGCCCGTCAACGCCGGTTCGAGAGGCTTGCACATGGCCGACCACGCCACCCACGACGCCCAGGCACGGGCCAGCCTGCACCTGTTGGTACGGGACATCGAGCGGGTCCGCAGGCAGGTGGACGCGCTCCGCACGCTCACCGCCCAGCTCGGCAACGTCTACCGCCCGCGCCGCACGGGACCCTCCACCGGTTTCGTCGTCTACGGGCGCGCTCCCGCCCCGACCGTGCGGCTCGCGCAGGAGCTGCGGGACAGCGTCGAGAGCCTCGTGACCGCCGCCGTCGACTTCGACCGCTCGCTCGGCTTCTCCTGGGACGCGGTGGGTTCGGCGCTCGGGGTGACGAAGCAGGCCGTGCACCGCAGGTACGGGACGCGCCGGGCCACCCCGGCTCCGGCCCCGGCCGAGGAGCGCCCCGAGCGGGACGCCGCCGCCGTGCCGGAGCGCGCGGTGACGCCCACCGTGCCCGCCGCCCGTGCCATGCCGACGCAGCCGACGGCGTCGCGCCAGGACGTGCGCGAGGAGCCGCGCCAGAAGGCGCTCCCCGGCCCGCGCCACGCATAAGGCGCCTCCTTCGCACGCTGAGCCCCTTCACCCGGTCCGGGGGAAGGGGCTCAGTCAGTGCCTGGGGCGGCCGGCGCCGACCGCCCGGGTGCGGGACGCGGCCGGTCCCGGCTCAGCCGATGTCCGGCGGGTCGATCCGTACGAGGAGCTGCTCCGCCCCCGTGTCCCGCCGCGCGAGGCGGGCCGCGCGAGCGGCCTTGAGGGCTTGCGCGAGGCGGGTGCCGCCGCCGAGCGGGACCCGGACGAGCGCGCGGTTCCACTGCTCCCCCGGAGGGGGCCCGCCCGGCCGCCGCGGCCGGCCCGGTGGGGTGACGGGAAGCGGTACGGGGCCCAGGATCTCGGCCTCGGGGGGCAGTTCGGCCTCGGCGAGGAAGGCGGAGACGACGGCGGGGGGCCCCGCGACGGCCGCCATGCGCGAAACGGGCGGGAAGCGTCGTTCGGCCCGCTCCTCCAGCTCCCGCAGCGCGTGCCCCACGGGGTCCCAGCGGACGAGGGCCTGCACGGGCCGCAGGGTCGGCTCGGCGACGACCACGACGGTCCCGCCCGCGCCCTGTCCCCGCACCAGCGCGGCCGCGTCCAGCCAGCGGCGCAGTGCCTCCTCCTCCGCGCGCAGATCGGGCCGCGCGAGCTGGGCCCAGCCGTCGAGGAGCAGCGCGGCGGCGTACCCGCCGTCCGCGACGGGCTCGGCGCCCGGCGTCGAGACGACGAGCGCGGGAGTGCCCGGCACGGTGTCGAGGACCTGCTCGCGCCCCGAGGTGCGCACCGGGACGTCGGGGAAGGCGCGCCCCAGTTCCTCGGCGGTACGGCGCGCGCCGACGACCCGCGCGCGCAGCCGGTTCCCGCCGCACGCCTCGCAGCGCCAGCCGGTCTCGGTGCGCCCGCACCAGCCGCACGTGAGCCGCTCCGCGTCGGGGGCCTCCAGGGGACCGGAGCACTCCCGGCAGCGGGCGGGCTCGCGGCAGCGGTCGCAGGCGAGCCGCGGCGCGTAGCCGCGCCGGGGCACCTGGACGAGGACCGGGCCGTGGCGCAGCCCGGCGCGCGCGGTCTCCCAGGCGAGCGAGGGCAGCCGGGCCGCGCGTGCGGCGGGGTCGCGGGCCACCTCGGTGTCGCCGATGGTGCGCACGCGCGGGGCGAGGGCGCGGGTCGTGTCGCGGGAGGCGGCGAGCGGGTGCGCCCAGCCGCCGCGTACGAGCTGCGCGGCCTCGACGGTGCAGCCCACGGAGCCGAGCAGGAAGGCGGGCGCCGCGGGCCCCTCCGCCCCTGCCTCGCGGGTCGCGCGGAGCACGAGGACTTCGCGGGCGTGCGGGTAGGGCTGGTGGATCTCGCTGTGGCTGCTGTCGCCGTCCTCCCACACGGCGACGAGCCCGAGGTCGCGGACGGGGGCGAACATCGCGGCGCGCGTGCCGATCGCGGCGCGGACGGCACCGCGGTGGACGGCCAGCCAGGAGCGGTAGCGCTCCTCGGGCCCGGTGTCGGCGGTGAGCACGGCGTGCTGCCCGGGGCCGAGGAGCCGGCCGAGGGCGGTGTCGAGGCGCGCCGTGCTGCGGCCGTCGGGGAGGACGACGAGGGCGCCGCGCCCCGAGGCGAGGGTCGCCGCGACGGCGCGGGCGAGCTCGTCGGCCCACTGGGGTCCGGGCAGCGCGGTCCACACGGCGCGCGGCGACTCCCCCGCCGCGAGGGCCTGGAGGAAGCCGGGCCCCTGCGGATAGCGCTCCCAGCTGTCCGGGGCGGGAGCGGGCGGCGGGGGCGGCGGCTCGGGGAAGGCGGGGGTCTCGGCCTTCGCGAGGCGCGGCGGGACGGCGAGCTGGAGCACGTCCGCGAGGCTGCCCGCGTACCGCTCGGCGACCTGGCGGGCCAGGGAGAGGAGCGGCGGGGACAGGACCGGCTCTGGTGAGACGACCTGGGCGAGCGCGGCGAGCGGGCCCTGGTAGTCGGAGACGGCGACGCGCTCGATGAGGTAGCCGTCGATGAGCCCCCCGCCCTCTCTGCGCCCGCCCCGCACCTGCCCCTTGCCGGCCCCGAAGCGCACGCGCACTCGTACCCCCGGCTGCGCCTGCGCGTCCAGTTCGGCGGGCACGGCGTAGTCCCAGGTGCGGTCGAGGTGGACGACGCCCTTGTTCACGAGCACGCGGGCGACCGGGAGGTGTTCCGCCGTCGCGGCCCCCCGCCACGTGCGCGGCTTGGCCTTCGGTGGCCGCGCCTTGCGCACGCTCTCCCGGATCAGGGCCAGTTGTTCGGCCCCGTTCGCCTGATCGTCGCTGCTCACGCCTTCAGATGTACCAGACGCCTCGGACAGGCGGGCGCCGCGTCCGGGAGCGCGGGCCGCCCCCGGAAAAGGCCGGCGGCCCGGGCCGCACGCCGCAGCGTGGGGTCCGGGCCGCGTACGGCGTGCCGGGCGGGCGCCTACAGGCCCGCGGCCTTGCGCAGCGCATCCACGCGGTCCGTCCGCTCCCAGGTGAACTCCGGCTCCGGGCGGCCGAAGTGGCCGTAGGCGGCGGTCTTGGAGTAGATCGGGCGGAGCAGGTCGAGGTCGCGGATGATCGCGGCCGGGCGGAGGTCGAAGACCTCGGTGATGGCGTGCTCGATCTTGTCGACCTCGGTCTTGGCGGTGCCGAAGGTCTCGACGAAGAGACCGACGGGCTCGGCCTTGCCGATCGCGTAGGCGACCTGGACCTCGCAGCGCGCGGCGAGACCGGCGGCGACGACGTTCTTCGCGACCCAGCGCATCGCGTAGGCGGCCGAGCGGTCCACCTTGGACGGGTCCTTGCCGGAGAAGGCGCCGCCGCCGTGGCGGGCCATGCCGCCGTACGTGTCGATGATGATCTTGCGCCCGGTGAGTCCGGCGTCGCCCATCGGGCCGCCGATCTCGAAGCGCCCGGTCGGGTTGACGAGGAGGCGGTAGCCCTCGGTCTCCAGCTTGATGCCGTCGTCGAGGAGCGCCTTCAGCTCGGGCTCCACGACGAACTCGCGGATGTCCGGGGTGAGGAGCTGGTCGAGGTCGATGTCGGAGGCGTGCTGCGAGGAGACGACGACGGTGTCGAGGCGGAGGGCCTTGTCGCCGTCGTACTCGATGGTGACCTGGGTCTTGCCGTCGGGGCGCAGGTAGGGGATGGTCCCGTTCTTGCGCACCTCGGAGAGCCGCCGCGAGAGGCGGTGGGCCAGGTGGATGGGGAGCGGCATGAGGCCGGGGGTCTCGTCGCAGGCGTAGCCGAACATGAGGCCCTGGTCCCCGGCGCCCTGCCGGTCCAGCTCGTCGACGGCGTCGGCGGCCTCGACCCGGCTCTCGTAGGCGGTGTCGACGCCCTGCGCGATGTCGGGCGACTGCGAGCCGATGGAGACCGAGACCCCGCAGGAGGCGCCGTCGAAGCCCTTCTTCGAGGAGTCGTAGCCGATCTCCAGGATCTTCTCGCGCACGAGCTGGGCGATCGGGGCGTACGCCTTGGTGGTCACCTCCCCCGCCACGTGCACGAGACCGGTGGTGATGAGGGTCTCGACGGCGACGCGCGAGGTGGGGTCCTCGCGCAGCAAGGCGTCCAGAATGGTGTCGCTGATCTGGTCAGCGATCTTGTCGGGGTGCCCCTCGGTGACGGACTCCGAGGTGAACAGGCGACGGGACACAACGCTCCCTGGGGTTGCAGCGGCTGCTGGCTGATCATGGGTGAACCGTCCGGGAGCTGCACCCGGGACGGTTCCCCGCCAGTTTATCGGTCACGCGGTGCCATCGGTCGGGGTGTCTCGCCTTTCGGGAGCGCTGTGATCTGCGGCACCGTGTCTGTCGGAGGCATTGTCGGCCGGGGGCCACGCGAGGCGCCAGAGGCCGCGCCGCATTCGGCGCGTCCCTGTCGCCCGCCCGCGAGACGACGACCGGGAGGCGGGACCCGCGTCCCCTTAGCCCAGGCGTGCGGCGACGAGGTCCCACACCGTGTGCGCGAGGCCCTCCTTCGGCCCGTACGGCACTGGGGTCTCGCTGCCGTCGGCGCCGAGGACGACGGCCTCGCTGGACTCGGCGCCGAAGGTCTTCGTCTCGCCGACCTCGTTGACGACGAGCAGGTCGCAGCCCTTCCGGGCGAGCTTGGCGCGGCCGTGCGCGAGGACGTCGTCGGTCTCGGCGGCGAAGCCGACGACGACCTGACCCGCGCGGGCGCGGTGCGCGGAGAGCTCGGCGAGGATATCGGGGTTGCGGACGAGCGCGAGCGGCTCGGGCTCGGCGCCGTCCTTCTTCTTGATCTTCCCGGGGGCGTATGTGGCGGGCCGGAAATCGGCGACGGCGGCGGCCATCACGACGGCGTCCGCCTCGGGGGCGGCCGCGAGCAGCGCCTCGCGCAGTTCGGCGGTGCTCGACACGGGGACGACGTCGACGCCCGCGGGAGCCGCGAGCGCGGTGTTCGCGGCGACGAGCGTGACGCGGGCGCCGCGCGCCGCCGCGGCCCGCGCGAGGGCGTACCCCTGTTTGCCCGAGGAGCGGTTGCCGAGGAAGCGGACGGGATCGAGGGCCTCGCGGGTCCCGCCCGCGCTCACGAGGACATGCCGTCCGCCGAGGTCCCGCGGCGCGTCGGGGCGGGCGAGGACCTGGCGGCAGTACGCGAAGATCTCGGCCGGGTCGGGGAAGCGCCCCTTGCCGGTGTCGGCGCCCGTGAGGCGGCCGGAGGCGGGCTCGATGACGTGGACGCCGCGGCGGCGCAGGGTGGCGACGTTCTCCTGGGTCGCCGCGTGCTCCCACATCTCGGTGTGCATCGCGGGGGCGAGGACGACGGGGCAGCGGGCGGTGAGGAGGGTGTTGGTGAGGAGGTCGTCGGCGAGACCGTGGGCGGCCTTGGCGAGCAGGTCGGTCGTGGCGGGCGCGACGACCACGAGGTCGGCCTCCTGGCCGAGGCGGACGTGCGGGACCTCGTGGACGCTCTCCCAGACCTCGGTGCTCACCGGCTGCCCGGACAGCGCCGCCCAGGTGGCGGCGCCGACGAAGTGCAGGGCCGCCTCGGTCGGTACGACCCGTACCTCGTGGCCGCTCTCGGTGAGCCGCCGCAGCAGCTCGCAGGCCTTGTACGCGGCGATCCCGCCGCTCACGCCCAGCACGACCTTCGGCTTCGTCACCGCTCACTCCCGGCTCGGTCGGGTACGCGTTCCGCGGGCGCACCACCTGATCACGGCGCGACGGGGTGTGCGCGCCGCCTGATCACTCTGGTCCATCACACACCACGGGCCCGGCAGCGGTGCTGCCGGGCCCGTGGTGGAGGCCGACCGGTCGCGCCGGGCGGCCGGGGGCTCACTGGACCGGGTTCTCCGTGGCCTCGGAGGTGAGCAGGCCCGCGTTGATCTCGCGGAGAGCGATCGAGAGCGGCTTCTCGTGGACGTGGGTGTCCACGAGCGGGCCGACGTACTCCAGCAGGCCCTCGCCGAGCTGGGAGTAGTACGCGTTGATCTGGCGAGCACGCTTGGCCGCGTAGATCACGAGGCTGTACTTCGAGTCCGTGGCTTCGAGCAGCTCGTCGATCGGCGGGTTGATGATGCCCTCGGGCGTGGTGATGGAAGAGGACACGCTCTGCCTTCCGACGGGGGAAAAAGAAATCATGAGACGGATGTCAAGGCTAGCAGCTCGCGGGAGACGTCCTCGACCGCCGTGTTGACGAGGGTCACGTCGAACTCCGATTCCGCCGCGAGCTCGACACGGGCGGCGGCCAGCCGGCGCTCGATGACCTCGGGCTCCTCGGTGCCGCGCCCGGTGAGGCGGCGCACGAGTTCCTCCCAGCTCGGCGGGGCGAGGAAGACGAGCCGGGCCTCGGGCATGGAGGCGCGCACGAGGCGGGCGCCCTGGAGGTCGATCTCCAGGAGGACCGGTTCGCCGCGCTCCAGGCGCTCGGTGACGGCGGCACGCGGCGTGCCGTAGCGGTTGCCCGCGAACTCGGCCCATTCGAGCAGCTCACCGTTGGCGACGAGCTTGTCGAACTCCTCGTCCGAGACGAAGAAGTAATGCACCCCGTGCTGCTCCCCGGGGCGGGGCCTGCGGGTCGTGGCCGAGACGGAGAGCCAGATCTCGGGGTGTTCCTTGCGCAGGTGCGCGACGACCGTGCTCTTGCCGACCCCGGAGGGTCCTGAGAGCACGGTCAGCCGTGGACGAGCGTCCGGGGGCACTGCGGGGGACGTCCCCGGGGTTGAAGCAGCCATGAAGCGATTATTCCAGCCCCGGCCGGCTGCCGGGGACGGCGGTGCCGGGGTGCCGGGGGCCGAGACCCCCGGCACCTCACCGCTCTCAGGCCGCGGTGCTGCCGAACTCGCGCTCCAGAGAGGCGATCTGGTTGGAGCCGAGACCCCGCACGCGACGGCTCTTGGAGATGCCGAGACGCTCCATGATCTGGTTGGCGCGGACCTTGCCGACGCCGGGAAGCGACTCGAGGAGGGCGGAGACCTTCATCTTGCCGATGACGTCGTTCTCCTGGCCCTGCTTGATGACCTCGTGGAGGGAGGCACCGGAGTGCTTGAGCCGGTTCTTGACCTCGGCCCGCTCCCGGCGAGCCGCGGCGGCCTTTTCGAGCGCGGCTGCGCGCTGTTCAGGGGTAAGGGGCGGAAGAGCCACGCCTACGTCACCTCGGATGTCGAACTTGTCGGATACGGACCGGTGCGACCGCGGGCGGCTCTCCACCGGGTGAGCGGGCGAACCGGGATCAGCGCACGTCCGCTCTCGACGGAGACTAGCGGCACAGAGGGCCCGAGTCAGCGAGAACAGCGGAAAAGTCCAGGTCAGCTGAGGTTGGCGGGGATATTTAGGGCAAAACATGCCACTTTTCGGGGTGCGGGGCCGAGATTTCCTGGCGCGCGCACCACGGTGCGGGGCCTCGGCGACGCGATCCGGGGCCCCGGCGACGTGATCCGCGGCTTCGACGCCGAAGTCGCGGGGCGCGGAGGGCGCGTGGCGGGAGGCCGCGCGCCTCACCCTCCGCGCCACGAAGGCGTGCGCCCTCCTCCGCCCCGCGAGCCGCACGCCACCCTCCCCGGCCTCGTGCCCCGTCTCCCTGCCCCGGTCTCAGGCGAGGGCTGTCCGGATCTCGTCGGTCAGCCGTTCCGCCGCCTCGCGCAGACCGGCCACCGAGGGCCCCGCGCTCAGAATGCCCCGGCTCACGCTCGGGACGACGTTGCGCGTCTGCTCCCCGAAGAGCGCGGGGAGGTCGGCGGGGGTCGCGCCCTGGGCGCCGATGCCGGGGGCGAGGAGCGGCCCGTTGATCGCGAGGTCCGCCTCCGTGCGGCCGAGGGTCGCGCCGACGACCGCGCCGTAGGAGCCGAGCGGGCTCGCCCCGGCGTTCTCGGCGGCGAGGTGGTCGAGCATCACCTGCGCGAGGCTGCGGCCGTCCGCCGCGCGCGCGGCCTGCACCTCGGCGCCCTCGGGGTTGGAGGTGAGCGCGAGGACGAAGACACCGGCCCCCGAGGTGGCCGCCGCGTCGAGCGCGGGGCGCAGCGAGCCGTAGCCGAGGTAGGGCGAGACGGTGACGGCGTCCGAGAAGAGCGGCGAGGCCGGGTCGAGGTAGGTCGCCGCGTAGGCCGCCATTGTCGAGCCGATGTCGCCGCGCTTGGCGTCGAGCAGGACGAGGGCACCGGCGGCGCGCGCGTCGGCGACGGCGCGTTCGAGCACGGCGAGGCCGCGCGAGCCGAAGCGCTCGAAGAAGGCGGACTGCGGCTTGAGCACGGCGACGCGCTCGGCGAGGGCCTCGACGACGGTGTGCGTGAAGCGCTCCAGCCCGGCGATGTCGTCGTCGAGGCCCCACTCGCGCAGGA
The DNA here is from genome assembly GCF_000719475.1 of Streptomyces sp. NRRL F-5630. Lineage (GTDB taxonomy): Bacteria > Actinomycetota > Actinomycetes > Streptomycetales > Streptomycetaceae > Streptomyces. Next base: position 87,144 of record NZ_JOGO01000021.1, read on the forward strand.
GTGCCGCGTGCGGGTCGATGCCCGCGCACAGGGCGCCGCGGGTGTCCATGGCGTGGCGCAGGCGCGCGCCGAAGGGCTCGGGGGTGCTCATGCGCGGGCCTTCCGGGTGTCGGCGCCCACCGCTTCGGCGAGCGTGGCGTACGGGCTGGCGGCGAGGCGCGCCGCGAGGCCCTTCTTGATGCCCCGGGCCCAGAAGGGACCCCGGTAGAGGAACGCGGTGTAGCCCTGGACGAGGGTCGCCCCGGCGAGGACGCGTTCCCAGGCGTCGTCGGCCGTGTCGACGCCGCCGACGCCGATCAGCACGAGGCGGTCGCCGACGCGCGCGTACAGGCGCCGCAGGACGTCGAGGGAGCGGGCCTTGACCGGCGCGCCCGACAGGCCGCCGGTCTCCTGGACGAGGGCGGGCGCGGAACGCAGGCCGAGGCCCTCGCGGGCGATCGTGGTGTTGGTCGCGATGATGCCGTCCAGGCCGAGTTCGACGGCGAGGTCGGCGACGGCGTCGATGTCCTCGTCCGCGAGGTCGGGGGCGATCTTGACGAGGAGCGGTACGCGGCGGTGAGGTACCGCGCGGTCGGCCTCGGCGCGCACCGCGCGGAGCAGCGGGCGCAGCGCCTCGGTGGCCTGGAGGTCGCGCAGCCCCGGGGTGTTGGGCGAGGAGACGTTGACGACGAGGTAGTCGGCGTGCGTGGCGAGGCGGCGGGTGGAGGCGACGTAGTCGGCGACGGCCTCCGCCTCGGGGACGAGCTTCGTCTTGCCGATGTTGACGCCGACCGTCGTGCGCAGGACGGGTCGGCGTGCCGCGAGGCGGGCGGCGACGGCGGCGGAGCCCTCGTTGTTGAAGCCCATGCGGTTGATGACGGCGCGGTCGGCGACGAGGCGGAAGAGGCGCGTGCGCGGGTTCCCGGGCTGGGGTTCGGCGGTGACGGTGCCGATCTCGACGTGGTCGAAGCCGAGCATCGCCATGCCGTCGATGCCGACGGCGTTCTTGTCGAAGCCCGCGGCGAGGCCGAAGGGGCTGTGCAGGCGCAGGCCGAGGGCCTCGGTGCGCAGGCTCTCCGGGTGCGGGTCGAGGACGGCGGCGGCGAGGGTGCGCAGGACCGGGACGCGGGCGGCGAGGCGGATCCAGCGGAAGGCGAGGTGGTGGGCGCGTTCGGGGTCCATGCGCCGGAAGAAGAGGCGGAAGAAGAGTGCGTACACGTAAGGGGTCCGTCCGGGTCGGCGGGGCGGCGTGGCGGCTGGGTCGCGGGGTGCGGGTGGGGCGGTGCGGGGGCGGG
>NZ_JOGO01000022.1 GCF_000719475.1 Streptomyces sp. NRRL F-5630
CGCCCTCGCCGCGCCCCCTCGCCGCACCCCCAGCCCGCCCCCGTACGCGCCCCTCGGCCTTCATCTCCGCTTCGCCCGCGCGCCACCGGCGCGACCTTGACAACTCCCCGGCCCAGGAAGGACATTGACGCGCGTAGAACCCCGCGGTACGCATCCGCCCTCACGGTTTTCCCCCGAAGGCCGCCCTCAGACCTGGAGTCGCGCCCCATGCCCGTTCCCTTCCGCCGTCACACGGCGCTCACCGTGGCCTCCGCCACCGCGACCGCGCTGGCGGCCGGCATGCTGCTCACCGCCCCCGCGTCGGCCGCTCCCACCGACGGCCCGAGCATCCACACCCTCCAGGGCACGACCCGCGTCTCGCCCTACGCGGGGCAGCACGTCACCGGCGTGAGCGGCGTCGTGACGGGCGTGCGCGTGAACGGCTCCCGCGGCTTCTGGTTCCAGGAGACGAAACCGGACGACAACCCGGCGACGAGCGAGGGCGTCTTCGTCTTCACCTCCTCCGCGCCGAAGGTCGCGGTGGGGGACGCGGTACGGGTGGACGGCACCGTCGTCGAGTACGTGCCGGGCGGCGCCGCCTCGGGCAACCAGTCCGTCACCGAGATCGAGAAGCCGGCCGTCACCGTCGTCTCCTCGGGCAACGAGGTCCCCGCACCCGTCGCGATCTCGGCCGGGACCGTGCCCGGCACCTTCACTCCCCAGGGCAAGGCGAGCGACGACGGTTACGTCAACGGCCTCACGCTGCGCCCCACGAAGTTCGCCACGGACTACTACGAGTCCCTGGAGGGCATGAACGTCCGCATCGGTTCCTCGCGCGTCGTCGGCGCGACCGATCCGTACGCGGAGCTGTGGGTCACGGTGAAGCCCCGCGAGAACGCGACGGAGCGCGGCGGGACGCGGTACGGCGGCTACGCCGCGCAGAACGGCGGGCGCCTCCAGATCCAGCAGCTCGCGCCCGCCGCCCAGCAGCCCTTCCCCGTCGCGAACGTCGGCGACACCCTCGCGGGCACGACCGAGGGCCCCATGGACTTCAACCAGTACGGCGGCTACACGATCGCGGCCAGGACGATCGGGAAGGTCCAGGACGGCGGTCTCGTCCGGGAGTCCGCGAAACCGGGCCGTGACGACGAGCTGTCCGTCGCCACGTACAACGTCGAGAACCTCGACCCCACCGACCCGCGAGAGAAGTTCGACGCGCTCGCCGACGGCGTCGTCACGCACCTCGCCTCGCCCGACATCGTCTCGATCGAGGAGGTGCAGGACGACAACGGCCCGAAGGACGACGGGACGGTCTCGGCGGAGCAGACCCTGAAGAAGTTCACCGACGCGATCGTGGCGGCGGGCGGACCGCGCTACGCGTGGCGCGGCATCGACCCGCGGAACGGCGAGGACGGCGGCGAGCCGGGCGGCAACATCCGGCAGGTCTTCCTCTACAACCCGGACCGCGTCTCCTTCACCGACCGCCCGGGCGGCGACGCGGCGACGGCGACGGCCGTCGTGGAGCGCGACGGGGCCCCGGCGCTCGCCACCTCACCGGGCCGCGTGGACCCGGCGAACCCGGCGTGGGAGGACAGCCGCAAGCCGCTCGCGGGCGAGTTCGTCTTCCGCGGCGAGACCGTCTTCGTCGTCGCCAACCACTTCAACTCCAAGGGCGGCGACCAGCCTCTGACGGCGGCGCGGCAGCCTCCCGTACGCGGCTCCGAGACGCAGCGCCACGCGCAGGCCGCCTCGGTCAACGCCTTCGTCCGCCAGCTCACGGCGCTCGACAAGAAGGCCCGCGTCGTCGTCCTCGGGGACCTCAACGACTTCGAGTTCTCCGAGACGACGAAGATCCTGACGAAGGGCAAGGTCCTGCGCTCCGGCATCGAGCGGCTTCCGGCCGACGAGCGCTACACCTACGTCTACCAGGGCAACAGCCAGGTCCTCGACCAGATCCTGGTGAGCAAGGGCATCACGTCCTTCCGCTACGACAGCGTCCACATCAACGCCGAGTTCGCCCAGCAGAACAGCGACCACGACCCCCAGTTGCTGCGCTTCAGGCCGTGAGAGGCACAGGGGGTACGGGCGCGGGACGCCCCGTACCCCCTCCGGTCACCGCCGTGTCCGCACGGCGAGGAACCCCGACACCGCGAGCGCGGCGACAGCGGCACCCGCCCGCCGGTTGAACACGGCCCCGTTCGTCCGCAGCGAGCCGAACGAACCCGCCGAGAGCACCGAGAGTCCCGAGCAGGCCGAGAGCGCGGAGCCGAACGACAGCGCGCTGAGCGCCGACCCCACGGACCCGGCCGAGAGCACGGAACCCACCGAGCCGATCGACAGGACCGAGCCGACCGAGCCGATCGACAGCACGGAGCCCTCGGAGGCGAGGGAGAGAAACGAGTCCTTCGAGGCGATCGAATAGCGCGCCTTCCCCGGCGCTTTTCCTGTCATGCGGTCATGCTCCCCCGCCCGGCCCGCCCGCGCACGGGAAAGCACGCACCCCGCGAGCCCCGGAACGCGGCACCGCCGCCCCCGGGGGACCCCGTGGGCGGCGCCGAGGGCGCGGGGGCCGTCAGTTGTGCGCGTGCAGGATGTCGTTCAGGCCGCCCCACACGGCGTTGTTCGGACGGGCCTCGACCGCGCCCGTGACCGAGTTGCGGCGGAAGAGGATGTGCGAGGAGCCGGAGAGCTCGCGGGCCTTGACGATTTCGCCGTCCGGGAGGGTCACACGGGTGCCCGCGGTCAGGTAGAGGCCCGCCTCGACGACGCAGTGGTCGCCGAGCGCGATGCCGATGCCCGCCTCGGCGCCGATGAGGCAGTGCTCGCCGACCGTGATGCGGACGCTGCCGCCGCCCGAGAGGGTGCCCATCGTGGAGGCGCCGCCGCCGATGTCGGAGCCGTCGCCGATGACGACGCCCGCCGAGATACGGCCCTCGACCATCGAGGTGCCGAGCGTGCCCGCGTTGAAGTTGACGAAGCCCTCGTGCATGACGGTCGTGCCCGCGGCGAGGTGCGCGCCGAGGCGGACCCGGTCCGCGTCGCCGATGCGGACCCCGGCGGGTGCGACGTAGTCGGTCATGCGCGGGAACTTGTCCACCGAGGTGACCGCGAGGTGCTTGCCCGCCGCGCGGGCCCGCAGCCGGACCGCCTCCAGCGCGGGCACCGCGACCGGGCCCAGCGAGGTCCAGGCGACGTTCGGGAGCAGGCCGAACATGCCGTCGAGGTTCTGGCCGTGCGGCTTGACGAGGCGGTGCGAGAGCAGGTGCAGCCGCAGGTAGACGTCGTGCGTGTCGAGCGGCTTGTCGTCGAGCGAGGAGATGACCGTGCGGACGGCGACGGTCGTCGTGTCGCGCACCGGGTCCGCGCCGAGAGCGCCGGCCACGTCCTGGCCGAGGAGGGCGGCGGCGCGCTCGGCGTCGAGGCGCTCGGTCCCCGCCGGGCCCGGGTCCGCGCTCAGTTCGGGCGCCGGGAACCAGGTGTCGAGTACGGAACCGTCGCTCGCGAGGGTCGCGAGCCCGGCGGCGACGGCGCCGGTGGCGCGAGGAGCAGTCGTGTCGGTCATGAGGGCAACCTAACGGTCGGGCCGCCCACGAGGCCAACCGGTCTCACGGCCCGCGCGCCCTCCCGGCCCCGTGGTACGTTCCCCAAAGGAACTCAGCAGGTGGGGAGGTGGGTGCTCGTGCCGGTACGGGGTGGTCCCGAGGACGAGAACTGCGCGATGGCGCAGGCGCTCGGCGTCGTCGGCGACGCGTGGACGCTGCTCCTGGTACGGGATGTGGCGCGCGGCGCGCACCGCTTCGAGGACCTGCGCGCGGGGCTCGGCCTCTCGCGCAAGGTGCTCGCCGAACGGCTGCGCCTGCTGACCGGCGCGGGGGTCCTGGAGAAGGTCCCGTACCAGGAGCGCCCGCCGCGCCACGAATACCGGCTCACGGCGCGCGGGCGCGCGCTGCTGCCCGTGCTGCTCGCGCTCCAGGACTGGGGCGATGCCTGGGTGCTCGGCGAGGGGGAGACGAGGGCGATGGCGGACAGGGAATCGCGCGAGGCGGAGCGAGTGCACGGGCTGCGCGGGGCGGTGGTGCCCCGGTTGCTGCTGCCCGACGCGACGGGCACACCGCTCGATCCGGTCGCGGACGACGCGGAGTTCACCGTCCTCTACTTCTTCCCGGCGGCCTTCGCCGACCCCGCCGCGTACCCGCCGGGCTGGGCGGAGATCCCGGGCGCGCGCGGCTGCACGCTCGAATCGTGCACGTACCGCGACGAGTGGCCGGCCTTCGTGGCCCAGGGCACGGCGGTGCGGGGCGTCTCGACGCAACGCCCCGACGAGCAGCGCGCCTTCGCGGCCAAGGAGCGCCTCCCCTTCCCGCTCCTGTCGGACGCGGCGGGCGAACTCGCCGCGGCACTGCGGCTGCCGGTCTTCAGCACCTCCGGTACCCGGCGCCTCAAGCGGCTGACCCTGCTCGTGGACAGGGAGCGGGTCGTCCAGGAGGTCTGGTACCCGGTCCCGGACGTGGTGGCGAGCGTGCGGGCGGCGCTCACGGCGGTCCGGGAGCGGGCGGGAGCCTAGGTCGTGTCCGCAGCGGCGGTCCACCGGCCCCGGCGGGCGGTCACGCCGACCGGCCGCCGAGGACACCGCGCCGTCGGCGGCCGGCCCTCACTCCCCCAGCACCCGTCCCAGCATCTCCCGCGCGTAGTCCTCGTCGTACGGGCTGTCCGTGAGCAGCACCTGGAGGCACAGCCCGTCCATGAGCGCCGCGACGGCGCGGGCCGTCGCCGGGTCGGTGCGCGCCGCGAGGGGTTCCTCCAGGGCGCGGCTCCACTCCGCGGCGACCGGGCGCAGGGCCGGTTTGCGCACGGCGGCGAGGTACAGCTCGCACTCCAGCTCGGCGCGCGCCCGGTCAGCCGAGAGCCACGCCCCCATCGCCCCGGCAAGGGCCGCGGCGAGCCCCTCCGGCGGGGCCTCGAGGGCGCCCCGCTCGCGGACGAGCCGCGCGAAGTTCTCGTTGGCCTGGCGCAGCGCGGCCACGAGCAGGTCGTCGAGCGTCGCGAAGTGGTACGTGGTCGAGCCGAGCGGGACCCCGGCCTCGGCGGCGGCGGTGCGGTGCGAGAGCCCGGCGATCCCGGAGCGGCCGACGACGCGGATCGCCGCGTCGATGATCCGCTGCCTGCGGTCGGGGTCGTAGCGCCGCACGGCCGCCATCAGTGGGCCCCTCCCAGGTTGAGCAGGACGACCCCGCCGATGACGAGGGCTGTCCCCGCGAGCCGGGCGGGGGTCACGGACTCGCCGAGGAACACCATGCCGATGAGCGCGATCAGCGCGGTGCCCGCCCCGGCCCAGATGGCGTAGGCGGTGCCCACCTCAAGGGTTTTGAGGGCCCGCGCGAACAGGGCGAAGCAGACGATGTAGCCGCCCGCGGTCAGGAGGGAGGGCCACAGCCGGGTGAAGCCCTCGCTGTACTTCATGGCGGTGGTGGCGGCGACCTCGCACAGGATCGCCCCGGCCAGCAGCAGGTATCCCATGTGTACGAGGGTACACATCGTTGCGTACGGGCGTACACAAGGCTGCGGGCGGGCATGCGAAAGGGCCCCCGCGCACGGCGGAGGCCCTTTCGCCCGGAGGTCCTGCCGGGTCCGGTGGCTCAGACGTTGAAGCCCAGCGCGCGCAGCTGCTCGCGCCCGTCGTCCGTGATCTTGTCCGGTCCCCACGGCGGCATCCACACCCAGTTGATGCGCAGCTCGCTCACGATGCCCTCGGTCGCGGACCTGGCCTGGTCCTCGATGACGTCGGTGAGCGGGCAGGCCGCCGAGGTCAGCGTCATGTCCACGGTGGCGACGTTGGACTCGTCGATGTGCAGCCCGTAGATGAGGCCCAGGTTGACCACGTCGATCCCCAGCTCGGGGTCGACGACGTCCATGAGGGCCTCGCGGACCTCCTCCTCGGAGGCGGGGCTCAGCGTCGCCGTCTCGTTCTCGCTCATGCCGTCTTCCTCTCAACGGGCTCAGCGGACGCGGGCGCCTCGGTGTCGCCCAGCGCCTGCGCGGTCGCGTCCTTCCAGGCCATCCAGCTCAGGAGCGCGCACTTGACGCGCGCGGGGTACTTGGAGACCCCGGCGAAGGCCACCGCGTCCTCCAGCACCTCCTCCATCGCGTCGTCGGGCTCGATCCTGCCCTTGGACTGCATGAGCTCCAGGAAGGTGCCCTGGATGCGCTGCGCCTCCTCGACGTCCTTGCCGACCAGGAGGTCGTTGAGGACGGAGGCGCTGGCCTGGCTGATCGAACAGCCCTGGCCCTCGTAGCTCACGTCGGCGATCCGGGAGCCCTCGTACCTGACGCGCAGCGTGATCTCGTCGCCGCACGTCGGGTTGACGTGGTGCACCTCCGCGTCGCCCGGACGCAGGCCCCGCCCGTGCGGGTGCTTGTAGTGGTCCAGGATGACGTCCTGGTACATCGAATCCAGCTTCACCGGCTCTCGTCCCTCATCCGAAGAAGTTGCGGACGTGCTCCAGGCCGTCCACCAGGGCGTCGACCTCGGCGGGCGTGGAGTACAGATAGAAAGACGCGCGCGTGGTCGCGGGAATTCCGTACCTGAGGCACACGGGGCGGGCGCAGTGGTGCCCGACCCGGACCGCGATCCCCTGCTCGTCGAGCACCTGCCCCACGTCGTGCGGGTGGATGTCGCCGAGCGTGAAGGAGATCGCGGAGCCGCGCTCCTCGGCCGTGGTCGGGCCGATGACGCGCAGGTCCGGGACCTCCATGAGGCGGCGCACCGCGTACTCGGTGATCGCCTTCTCGTGCGCGGCGATCTTCTCCATGCCGATCGACGTGAGGTAGTCCACCGCCGCGCCGAGCCCGACGGCCTGCGCGATCGGCGGGGTGCCCGCTTCGAACTTGTGCGGGGCGGGCGCGTACGTCGAGGAGTGCATCGAGACGGTCTCGATCATCTCGCCGCCGCCGAGGAAGGGCGGCAGGTCCTCCAGGAGTTCCTGCCGGCCCCACAGCACGCCGATACCGGTCGGACCGCACATCTTGTGCCCGGTGAAGGCGACGAAGTCCGCCTGGAGCGCCTGCACGTCGAGCGGCATGTGCGGCGCGGCCTGCGAGGCGTCGATGAGCACGAGCGCGCCGACCTCGTGGGCGCGGCGCACGATCTGCTCGACCGGGTTGTGCGTGCCGAGGATGTTGGAGACCAGCACGAAGGAGACGATCTTCGTCTTCTCGGTGATGACCTCCTCGATGTTCGACAGGTCGAGGGTGCCGTCGGCGGGGTCGAGGCCGAACCACTTCAGCTTCGCGCCGGTGCGCTGCGCGAGCAGCTGCCACGGCACGATGTTGGAGTGGTGCTCCATCTCCGTGATGACGATCTCGGTCTCGCGGTCGACGCGGTAGGGCTCGTCGGCCCAGCCGAGCATGTTCGCGACGAGGTTGAGCGACTCCGAGGCGTTCTTCGTGAAGATCACCTCGTCGCGGCTCGGCGCGTTGACGAACTCCGCGACCTTGTCCCGCGCGCCCTCGTAGAGCTCCGTGGCCTCCTCGGCGAGCACGTGCACGCCGCGGTGGACATTGGCGTTGTACCGCTCGTAGTACGTACTGAGGGTGTCGATGACCTGGCGCGGCGTCTGCGAGGTGGCCGCGTTGTCGAGGTACACGAGGGGCTTGCCGTCGTGGACCCGGCGGTCGAGGATCGGGAAGTCCTTGCGGATCGCCTCGGTGTCGAGCAGACCGGTCAGCCCCTTGTGGGGGTCAGTCACGCGGATACGCCACCCTTCACGTAGGACTCGTAGCCCTCGTTCTCCAGCTTGTCGGCGAGCTCGGGGCCACCGGACTCGGCGACGCGGCCGTTGACGAAGACGTGGACGAAGTCGGGCTTGATGTAGCGCAGGATGCGCGTGTAGTGCGTGATCAGCAGGGTGCCGACCTCGCCGGACTCGCGGACGCGGTTGACGCCCTCGGAGACGATGCGCAGCGCGTCGACGTCGAGCCCGGAGTCGGTCTCGTCCAGGATCGCGATCTTCGGCTTGAGCAGTTCGAGCTGGAGGATCTCGTGGCGCTTCTTCTCACCGCCGGAGAAGCCCTCGTTGACGTTGCGCTCGGCGAAGGCGGGGTCCATCTGGAGGCGCTCCATGGCCTCCTTGACCTCCTTCACCCAGGTGCGCAGCTTGGGGGCCTCGCCGCGCACGGCGGTCGCCGAGGTGCGCAGGAAGTTGGAGACGGAGACGCCGGGGACCTCGACCGGGTACTGCATGGCGAGGAACACGCCGGCGCGGGCGCGCTCGTCGACGGTCATCTCCAGGACGTCCTCGCCGTCGAGCGTCACGGTGCCGCCCGTGATCGTGTACTTGGGGTGCCCGGCGAGCGAGTAGGCGAGCGTGGACTTGCCGGAGCCGTTGGGGCCCATGATGGCGTGCGTCTCGCCCCGCCTCACGGTCAGGTCGACGCCCTTGAGGATCTCCTTCGTGGCGTTGTCCGCCTCGACGGTGACGTGCAGGTCGCGGATTTCAAGCGTAGCCATGGGTGCTTCAGGACTCCTGGGAGAGGGAGACGAGCACGTCGTCCCCATCGATCTGTACGGGGTATACGGGGACGGGTCGCGTCGCGGGCAGTCCGGAGGGCTTCCCGGTGCGCAGGTCGAAGGCCGAGCCGTGCAGCCAGCACTCGATCTGGCAGTCCTCGACCTCGCCCTCGGAGAGCGAGACGTTCGCGTGCGAGCAGATGTCGTTGATCGCGAACACCTCGCCCCCGGTGCGGACGACGGCGACGGGGGTGCCGTCGATCTCGACGCGCTTCGGGGTGTCCTCGTCGAGTTCGGCGAGGCCGCAGGCGCGCTGGAAGGCGGTCATCCGACCGCTCCTTCCAGCTCCTCGCCGATCTTCGCGAGGAGGCGCTCCTCGACGTCGGGCAGCCCGATCCGCTGGACGAGTTCGGCGAAGAAGCCGCGCACGACGAGCCGGCGGGCGTCCTCCTCGGCGATGCCGCGGGCCATGAGGTAGAAGAGCTGCTCGTCGTCGAAGCGCCCGGTGGTGGAGGCGTGCCCGGCGCCGACGATCTCGCCGGTCTCGATCTCCAGGTTCGGCACCGAGTCGACGCGCGCCCCGTCGGTGAGGACGAGGTTGCGGTTCATCTCGTAGGTGTCGGTGCCCTCGGCGGCGGCCTCGATGAGGACGTCGCCGATCCACACGGCGTGCGCGCCCTCGCCCTGGAGCGCGCCCTTGTAGCTCACGTTCGAGGTGCAGTGCGGGGCGTTGTGGTCGACGAAGAGGCGGTGCTCGTGGTGCTGGCCCTTGTCGGTGAAGTAGAGGCCGAGCAGTTCGGCCTCGCCGCCGGGGGCGGTGTAGCTCACGCGGGGGTGCAGGCGCACGAGGTCGCCGCCGAAGGTGACGACGACGGACTTGAAGGAGGCGTCGCGGCCGATCAGCGCGTTGTGCTGGCCGACGTGGACGGTCTCGGTGCCCCAGTCCTGCACGGAGACGACGGTGAGCTTCGCGCCGTCGCCGAGGAGGTAGTCGACGTTGGCGGCGAGGACCGCGTCCCCGGTGTGGTCGAGGACGACGACGGCCTCGGCGAAGGCGCCCAGCTCGATGACCTGGTGGCCGTAGGCGACGCCACCGTGGCCGCGCACCGCGATCCGGATCGGCTCGGCGGGGCGGGCCTCCTTGGGGACCGTGATGACGTTGGCCTTCTCGAAGGCGCTGTACGCCTGCGCGGCGACGCGGTCGACGGGGGTGCCGCCCTTGCCGACGCGCGGGTCCTCGCGGTCCACGGTCTCCTGGGTGACCCCGGCGGGCAGGCTCACCTCGATCTCCACGCGGCCGTCCGCCTTCGCGGTGCCGTCGTGGAGGCCGCGCAGCCGCGCGAGCGGCGTGAAGCGCCACTCCTCCTCGCGGCCGTGCGGCACCGGGAAGTCCGCCACGTCGAAGGACGGCGGGGCGCTCATCCGGGTGGCGACGGTCGACTCCGCGGCCACCGCGATCTGGCCGGCGGTGGTGGAACCCACCGGAATGCTCTCAGCCATGGCTGTCGTTGTGCTCTCTTCCTGCGATCAGGGGATGGGGGGAACGGGGAAGGGGTCCGGGGCGGTACGGGCCGGGCCGGGCGGTGCGTGACCCGCGGGCCCGTACCCGTACCGTGCCCCGGACGGGGGCCGGCGTCAGCCGACCGCGCCCTCCATCTGGAGCTCGATCAGCCGGTTGAGTTCGAGCGCGTACTCCATGGGCAGCTCCTTGGCGATCGGCTCGACGAAGCCGCGCACGATCATCGCCATGGCCTCGAACTCGGTGAGTCCGCGGCTCATGAGGTAGAAGAGCTGGTCGTCGGAGACCTTGGAGACGGTCGCCTCGTGGCCCATGGACACGTCGTCCTCGCGGACGTCCACGTAGGGGTAGGTGTCGGAGCGGGAGATGGTGTCGACGAGCAGCGCGTCGCACAGCACGTTCGACTTCGACCCCTGGGCGCCCTCGCCGACCTCGATGAGACCGCGGTAGGAGGTGCGGCCACCGCCGCGCGCCACCGACTTGGAGACGATGTTCGAGGAGGTGTGGGGTGCCATGTGGACCATCTTGGCCCCCGCGTCCTGGTGCTGGCCCTCGCCCGCGAAGGCGATGGACAGCGTCTCGCCCTTGGCGTGCTCGCCCATGAGGTAGACGGCCGGGTACTTCATCGTCACCTTGGAGCCGATGTTGCCGTCGACCCACTCCATGGTCGCGCCCTCGTAGGCCACGGCACGCTTGGTGACGAGGTTGTAGACGTTGTTCGACCAGTTCTGGATCGTCGTGTAGCGGCAGCGGGCGCCCTTCTTCACGACGATCTCGACGACCGCGGAGTGCAGCGAGTCCGACTTGTAGATCGGCGCGGTGCAGCCCTCGACGTAGTGGACGTAGGCGTCCTCGTCGACGATGATCAGCGTCCGCTCGAACTGGCCCATGTTCTCGGTGTTGATCCGGAAGTAGGCCTGGAGCGGGATCTCTACGTGCACGCCCTTCGGCACGTAGATGAAGGAGCCGCCCGACCACACGGCCGAGTTGAGCGAGGCGAACTTGTTGTCACCGACGGGGATGACGGTCCCGAAGTACTCCTTGAAGAGGTCCGGGTGCTCCTTGAGCGCGGTGTCGGTGTCGAGGAAGATGACGCCCTGCTCCTCCAGGTCCTCGCGGATCTGGTGGTAGACGACCTCGGACTCGTACTGCGCGGCGACACCCGCGACGAGGCGCTGCTTCTCCGCCTCGGGGATGCCGAGCTTGTCGTACGTGTTCTTGATGTCCTCGGGCAGGTCCTCCCAGGACTCCGCCTGCTTCTCCGTGGAGCGCACGAAGTACTTGATGTTGTCGAAGTCGATGCCGGAGAGGTCGGAGCCCCAGTTCGGCATGGGCTTCTTCTCGAAGAGCTTCAGGCCCTTGAGGCGGAGCTTGGTCATCCACTCCGGCTCGTTCTTCTTCGCGGAGATGTCCCGGACGACGTCCTCGTTCAGGCCACGCCGGGCACTCGCGCCCGCGACGTCGGAGTCGGCCCAGCCGTACTCGTACTTACCCAGGCCCTCCAGTTCGGGGTGGGCAGTCTCCGTGGGGAGAGTCATGCGGGGTTCCTCCCGGCCGTGCTTGCTGATGTGTGGGTGGTCGTGGTGGTGTCCTCGGGCCGCGCGGGGAGCGGGGGCTCCCCGGGTCCGGGGGGCGCCTTGCCGCGCGGGATGAAGGTCGTGCAGACCCCGTCCCCGTGGGCGATGGTGGCGAGCCGCTGCACATGCGTGCCGAGGAGCCGCGAGAAGTACTCGGTCTCCGCCTCGCACAGCTGCGGGAACCGCTCCGCCACGTGCGCCACCGGGCAGTGGTGCTGGCAGAGCTGCTCGCCCTGGCCCTGGCCGGGCGCCTCGCGCGCCGTGGCAGCGTACCCGTCGGCGCTCAGCGCCCTGGCGAGGACCTGGGCCCGCTCGGCGGGCTCGGCGGCCTCGATCTCGTCCCGGTACCCCTCGCACTGGGCCTCGATACGGGAGCGGGCGAAGGCGGCGATGGCGCTCTCGCCGCCCTGCGCGGCGATGAAGCGCAGCGCCTCGGTGGCGAGCTGGTCGTAGGACTGGTCGAGGGCGTCGCGGCCGCAGTCGGTGAGTGCGAAGACCTTGGCGGGGCGGCCCCGGCCGCGGGCTCCGTAGACCCGGCGGGCGCGGGCCTCGACGACGGTGTCGGCGAGGAGGGCGTCGAGGTGCCGGCGGACGGCGGCCTGGGTGAGCCCGAGGCGTTCGGCCAGCTCGGCGACGGTGGAGGGGCCGTGGTGCAGGATCGAGCGCACGACGCGGTTGCGCGTGGAGCGCTCGCCGGTCGCGGCCTCGGAGACCTCACCCTCGTATTTCACAACGCCATTGTTGCGTAATTCCTCGGGCGCGGACAAGCGAGCTGGTCAGGGGCCCGGGGTGGCCTCAGTCACTTAGGGTGACCTCATTAGAGGTGCGTACGCGTCCCGGGTGAGCGGAAAAGCGCAGCTCAGCAAGGGTATGCCGTCGCAGGCCGTCCCCTCGCGGCCCCGGAGGCCCCGTCGGGCACGAAGGGAGCACGCCGCACCCGCTTTGCCCGTTTCGCTCGGGCGTGGCCCCGCGCGCCGCTCCCGTGCCGCGGCTTTCTAGACTTCGCCCATGCGCAGTGACCAGCCGGGCATCCCCCGCCCGTCGTCAGGACCCGAGCCGGCGGCCCCCGTACTCCGGATCGAGGGACTGGTGAAGCGGTACGGGACGAAGACGGCCGTGGACGGGCTGGATCTCGTCGCGGCCCCCGGCGTCACCGCCGTGCTCGGGCCCAACGGGGCGGGCAAGACCACGACGATCGAGACGTGCGAGGGCTACCGGCGCCCCGACGCGGGCCGGGTGCGTGTCCTCGGGCTCGACCCGCTCGCGGACGCGGCCCGGTTGCGTCCCCGCGTCGGCGTGATGCTCCAGTCGGGCGGCGTCTACTCGGGAGCGCGGGCCGAGGAGATGCTGCGCCACATGGCGAAGCTGCACGCGCGGCCGCTCGACGTCCCCGCGCTCATCGAGCGCCTCGGTCTCGCCTCGTGCGGCCGGACGAGTTACCGGCGCCTCTCCGGCGGCCAGCAGCAGCGCCTCGCGCTCGCCATGGCCGTCGTGGGACGCCCCGAGCTGGTCTTCCTCGACGAGCCGACCGCCGGGCTGGACCCGCAGGCCCGCCACGCGACGTGGGACCTGGTCCGCGAGCTGCGCGCCGACGGCGTCTCGGTGATCCTCACGACGCACCACATGGAGGAGGCCGAGCAGCTCTCGGACGAGGTCGCGATCGTCGACAGGGGCAAGGTCGTCGCGCACGGCAGCCCCGAGGAGCTGTGCCGGAGCGGCGCCGAGAACACGCTGCGCTTCACCGGACGGCCGGGACTCGACATGTCCTCGCTGGTCAAGGCGCTGCCGCCGGGCAGCGAGGCGGCCGAGACGGCGCCCGGCACGTACCGCGTCGGGGGCGCCGTGGACCCGCGGTTCCTCGCGACCGTCACCTCGTGGTGCGCGCAGAACGGCGTCATGCCGGAGGGCATCGCCGTGGAGCGGCACACGCTGGAGGACGTCTTCCTCGAACTGACCGGTAAGGAGCTGCGCGCATGAGCGCCGGTACGTACGCACCGCGGCCGGGCGCCGCTCCCGTCGGGCGGATGATCGCGGCGCAGGCGGCGCTGGAGACGAGGATGCTCCTGCGCAACGGCGAACAACTGCTGCTCACCGTGATCATCCCGGCGCTGCTGCTCGTGCTCTTCTCCGCCGTCGATGTCGTGGACACGGGCGACGGCGAGCGCGTCGACTTCCTCGCGCCGGGGGTCCTCGCCCTCGCGGTCATGTCCACGGCCTTCACGGGCCAGGCGATCGCGACGGGCTTCGAGCGCAGGTACGGGGTGCTCAAGCGCCTCGGCGCCTCGCCGCTGCCGCGCTGGGCCCTCATGACGGCGAAGACCCTGTCGGTCCTGGTCACCGAGGTCCTCCAGGTCGTGCTCCTGACCGTCATCGCCTTCGCGCTCGGCTGGTCCCCGCACGGCAACCCGGTCTGGGTCGTGCTGCTCCTGCTCCTCGGCACGGCGGCCTTCTCGGGCCTCGGCCTGCTGATGGCGGGCACCCTGAAGGCCGAGGTGACGCTCGCGGCGGCGAACCTGGTCTTCCTGCTGCTGCTCGTCGCGGGCGGCGTGATCGTGCCCCTCGACAAGTTCCCCGACGCGGTCCGCTCCGTCCTCGAACTCCTCCCGATCGCGGCCCTCTCGGACGGCCTGCGCGAAGTTCTCCGGCACGGCGCGGGAGTGCCGGTGAAGGACCTGCTCGTGCTGGCGGTGTGGACCGTGCTCGGGCTGGGAGCGGCGGGACGCTTCTTCCGCTGGGAGTGAGGGACGGCGCCGGGGCCGCTCGCCGAGCGGCGGGCCTCGGGGCCGGTTCCTGCCGGTCTCGCGGGAGCGGCGGGCCTCGGGGCGCGTCTCCCCCCGGGCCGCCGTGCTCGTCTGACCCCGGCTCCGCGGGGTCTGCCTCCGCGACGGACGCCCCCGCGCGCATCGCCGCCCGCGGCCCTCACCCGGCCGGGACGACCACCAGCCGCTTCGGTGCCCTCCCCGGCTCCGGCAGGCGCAGCGGGCCCGTTCCGGGTGAGAGGCGGCCGAGGACGCGCGGGGCGGCGGAGCCGGTCGCGCCGGGGGCGACGCCCGGGATCTGGTGCCAGCTCAGGAAGGCGAGGAGCGTCATGAGGTACGCCTCCTTGTCCCCGGCGGGCAGCCCGTACGTGTCGCTCGTGGTCAGCGTCGCGGGCGCCAGGTGCGCCCGGAGCCGGTCCAGCAGGGCCGGGTTGCGCACGCCGCCGCCCGAGGCGACCACCTCGCTCGGCGCGTACGGGCGCACCGCGTCGGCGACCGTCACCGCGGTGAGTTCCGTGAGCGTCGCCATCAGGTCCTCGGGGGCCACCTCGGGCAGCCCGGCGAGCCGTCCCGCCACGTACTCCGTCGTGAAGAGTTCGCGCCCGGTCGACTTCGGCGCGGCAAGGCGGTAGTACGGCTCCTCGCGCAGGCGGCCGAGCAGATCCGCGCGGACCGCGCCCGCGCGCGCCATGCGGCCGTCGAGGTCACTCGCGAGCCGTCCCCCGCTCAGGCGCGCGGCCGCCGCGTCGAGCAGGCAGTTCGCCGGGCCGGTGTCGAAGGCGGTCACCGGTTCGCCCGGGGCCCCGACCACGGTGACGTTGGCGATGCCGCCCAGGTTGAGCGCCACGCGCCTCGTCCCGGGCGCGGCGGCGAGCCACAGCGCGTCGAGCGTGCTCGCGAGCGGCGCCCCCTGCCCACCGGCGGCGATGTCCCGGGCGCGGATGTCGGAGACCACGGGCAGCCCGGTCTCCTCGGCGATCCACGCGGGCTGCCCGAGTTGCAGCGTCCCGCGCGCCCGGCCCTCCGGGTCCACCCAGTGGAAGACGGTCTGCCCGTGCGAGCCGACGAGGTCGCCCCCGTACCGCCGCACGACATCGCGGACGACGGCGGCGCTCTCCCGCCCGACGAGCGTGTCCAGCTCGCACACGTCCCCGAGGGAGACGCGCGCCGGGGGCAGGACGGCGAGCAACCGCGCGCGCATCCCGGGGGACCAGGGATGCTCCTCGGCGGCGAGCGGCACGAGAGTGAGGGTCCCGTCCTCCCCCAGGCTCAGCTCGGCGACGGCGACATCGAGCCCGTCCATGGACGTCCCGGACATCAACCCGACAACAATCATCAGTTCTCTCCCACCACCTGTACCGAAGAACAGCCCCTCCGGCGTCCGCGGAGCGGGGGTTCGGGGACAGCGCCTCATCAGCCCCCGGCGCGACGCCGCGCTACCGGCCGCGCAGATGCCTCACGGCGCCGTACGTCCGCGCCAGCGCCGCCGTCGATTCCGCGTACGACTTCTGCGCCACTCCCACGAAAAGGCAGTCCACCACGGCCAGTTGCGCTATCCGGGAGGCGGTCGCCCCCGACCGGAAGGGCATCTCGCGCACCGCCGTCGTGAGCACCAGGTCCGCGCACTCGGCCATCGGCGAGCGCGCGAAGTTCGTCAGCGCGATCGTCGTCGCCCCCCGCTCCCCCGCCGCCTGCAGGGGCTCCAGGGTGTCGACGGTGGAGCCCGTGTGCGAGATCCCGATCGCCACGTCCTCCTCGCCGAGCAGCGCGCTCGCGGTCAGCGCCGCGTGGCCGTCCGTCCAGACGAAGGCCATGTGCCCGATGCGGTGCAGCTTCTGGTGGAGGTCCCCGCCGACGAAACCGCTCGCCCCGAGCCCGAAGATGTCGATGCGCCGCGCCCGCGCCACCGCGTCCACGGCCCGCCCGAGGACGTCGAGATCGAGCTGGGCCCTGGTGTCCTCCAAGGTCCCCGACTCGTTGTAGATGATCTTGTCGACGACTTGGGCGAGCGAGTCCTCCTCGCTGATGTCCCCCTTCGTCGCCCACTGCGAGTCCTTCTTGCGCACGTCCTCGCGCGCGGCGGCCGAGGCGAGCGCGATCCGCAGCTGGGGGTAGTTGCGCAGCCCGATGGCACGGCAGAAGCGCATGACGGTCGTGACGGAGGTGTGCGCCTGGCCCGCGAGGTGCGTCGACGACATGCGCGCGGCGGCGGCGGGATCGTCCAGGACCGCGGCGGCGACGCGCTGTTCGGCGGGCTGGAGCGTCGGCACGGCCGCCCGGATACGTACCAGTACGTCCGCCGCCCGCCCCGCCTGCTCGGCGGACTCCGGGGCGTGCCGGGGCCGTTCGCTCATGGATTCCTCCTGGTGGCTGTGGGGGTCAGCGTAACCGCCTCCATGTCAAAAACTAACGCTCGCATCACATCGACTGTTACTTATTGACGCGCTCGTTACCCCTCTCCATACTTGGCGCATCACCGCAGCTCATATGCGGTCGTTCGAGGGGGCAGCCCCCGGGCACGCCCGGTTTCGGGGGACTTCCCCGTGCCCGTGGCAGACCCGTCCTCACCGGCTTCCGCCAGAGCCCGCCCTCTCGCCGCGTCAAGGGAGACACACCTCGATGAGACTCATACGCACGGCAGGCGTCGCCGCCCTCGCCGCCTCCGCCCTGGTGCTGACCGCCTGCGGGAACGACGGAAGTTCCGGTGGCTCCTCCTCGGACTCGAAGGGCGGCAAGACGCTGACCTGGTGGGTCATGAAGGGCACCAACCCGGACGCCTCGACCTTCTACGCCGCCGCGAAGAAGGAGTTCAAGAAGCGCACGGGCGCGAGCCTCAAGGTCCAGGAGATCCAGTGGGCCGACGCCCACGACCGCCTGGTCCGCGCCTTCGCCTCCGGCGACGGCCCCGACGTGTCCGAGATCGGCACGACGTGGACCCCCGAGTTCGCCGCGGCCGGCGGTCTCACCGACGTCACCGCGAAGCTCGACAAGTCCGGCCTCGGCAAGGACCTCGTTCCGGCGCTCAAGGAATCGGCCACCTACGACGGCAAGCAGTACGGCGTCGGCTGGTACGCGGGCGTGCGGGCCATCGTCTACCGCAAGGACGTCTTCGAGAAGCACAAGCTGTCGGTCCCGAAGAACTGGGACGAGCTGGAGCAGACCGTCAAGACGCTGAAGAAGGAGGAGCCGAAGCTCATGCCGCTGCCCATCGCGGGCGACGCGGCGTACGCGACGGTCCCCTTCGTGTGGGGCGCGGGCGGCGAACTGGCCACCGAGCAGGGCGGCAAGTGGACCGGCGGCCTCGACTCGAAGGAGTCGAAGGCGGGCCTGGACTTCTACACGGGCCTCGCGCTCAAGGACAAGTCCTCCAGCGTCGGCGCCACCACCTGGCGCGAGACCGACGTCCTCGACTCCTTCGTCAAGGGCAAGTCGGCCATGGTGATCCAGGGCAACTGGACCCCGAAGACGGCGATCGCGGGCGACCCCTCACTCAAGGACAAGATCGGCGCCTTCCCGATCCCCGGCAAGGACGGCGGCATCAACCCGGCCGTCCTCGGCGGCTCCAACCTCGCCATCCTCAAGACGAGCAAGAACCAGGACCTCGCCTGGCAGTTCGTCAACATGATGACGACGAGCAAGCTCGCCAAGGACTGGGCCGACCAGGCGGGCTACTTCCCGAGCACCGACTCGGCGCTCAAGCCCTTCGCCGAGAGCACCGACCCGCTCGTCAAGCCCTTCGCCGAGACGATGCTCAAGGCCGGCAAGACCCCGCCGAGCGCCCCGGGCTGGGGCACCGTCGAGGGCAACAAGACCATCCCGCAGATGGTCCAGTCGATCCTGACCGGCACCTCGGTCGACAAGGCCGCCAAGACCGCGTCCGACTCCGTCACCAAGACGCTCCAGGAGAAGTGACGTGGGGAACGTCGCCCTCTCGGGCGCGCGTCCGGCCCAGCCCGCCCCCGCGGCGGAGCTGCCGGGCGCGCGCCCGCCCGCGCCGCGCAGGCCGCAACTGGTGAAGCGGCTGCGCCCCTGGCTGCTGCTCGCCGCGCCGCTCCTCGTCATCGCGATCCTGCTGCTCTACCCGATCATCCGGGTCGTCTACCTGTCCTTCCAGACGTACGGGCTCAAGGAGATCATCTCCGGCAAGCCCCGCTTCGTCGGGTTCGACAACTACCGCGAGGTCCTCGGCGGTTCGTACCTGTGGAAGACGGTCCTGCCCAACACCGTCCTCTTCGCCGTCTTCGCGGTGCTCGGCACGATCGTCCTCGGCACGCTCGTCGCGCTGCTGCTGCAGAACCTCGGCCCCCGGCTGCGCGCCGTCGTCATCGGCTCCTCGCTCGTCGCCTGGGCGATGCCCGCCGTCACCGGGACCTACGTGTGGGTGTGGATCTTCGACCCGGACTCGGGCCTCGTCCGGCGCGTCCTCCAGGACGTCGGCATCCTCGGCCCGGACGGCTTCAACTGGTTCACCGAGCGGCTCTCGTTCTACGGGATCGCCGAGCTGAACGTCATCCACCACGGCTTCCCCTTCATCGCCATCACGCTCTTCGCCGCGCTCACCACGGTGCCGCCGGAGCTGCACGAGGCGGGGCGGCTCGACGGGGCGAGCGCGTGGCAGCGCTTCTGGCACATCACCTTCCCGGTGCTGCGCCCGGCCTTCGCCGTCGTGACGATCCTCTCCACCATCTGGGACTTCAAGGTCTTCACGCAGATCTACCTCATGCCGGGCGGCTCCGGGACCAACCCGGAGATCCTCAACCTCGGCGTGTGGTCGTACATGAAGGCCATCACCCAGAACGAGTACGGGCTCGGCGCGGCGATCGCCGTCCTGCTCACCGCTGTCCTGCTGCTGATCACCGCGGTGTACCTGCGGATGCTGTTCAAGGAGGATGAGCTGCGATGAGCGCTCAGCTCGCCGTCCCGCGGCCCCCGAAGACAGCCGGTCCCGCCGGGGCGAAGGCCCCGGGGCGCGGCTGGGCGAAGACCGGCAAGTACGTGGCGGTCGCCGCCCTGCTGGTCTTCACCCTCTTCCCCGTCTGGTTCATGCTCTCGACGGCCCTCAACGGCCGTGCGAGCTCCGGCACCGACAGCCTCTTCCCGACCCATTTCACCTTCACGCACTTCACGGAGGCCCTGGGCGACGGCGGTTTCGGCACGTTCATGCTGAACTCGGCGCTCGTCACGCTCATCACGGTCGTCGCCTCGGGCCTGCTCGCGCTGCTCGGCGCGGTCGCGATGGCCCGCTTCCGCTTCCGGATGCGCACGACGATCATGGTCCTGATCCTCGTCGTGCAGATGCTCCCCGCCGAGGCCCTGGTCATCCCGCTGTTCCTTCAGATGAAGGACCTCCAGATGCTCAACTCGCTCCTCGGGCTCGCGATCGTCTACACCGCCTTCTCGCTGCCCTTCGCGATCTGGAACCTGCGCGGCTTCGTCGCGGCGGTCCCGGTCGAGGTCGAGGAGGCCGCGTACGTGGACGGCGCCTCGTGGTGGCGGATGTTCCGCTCCGTGCTGCTGCCGCTCGTGACCCCGGGGCTCATCGCGACGAGCGCCTTCGCCTTCGTCATGGCGTGGGAGGAGTTCACCTTCGCGCTGACCTTCATGTCGGACGAGAACAGGATGACCGTGGGGGTGGGCCTGGAGCAGTTCCTCGGCAAGAACACCAACGACTGGGGCGGCCTCATGGCCGCGTCCACGCTCGTGACGATCCCGGTCATGGTCGTCTTCGTGCTCGCCCAGCGCCGGCTGACCTCCGGCCTCGTCTCCGGAGCGGTGAAGTGACCCGGGCCGACCAGGCGGTGCGCCGCCTCGCGCACACCGTCCTCATGCCGGGCTTCGGCGGGACGGGGAGGAGCGGGCCGCCCGCGTGGCTGCTCACCGCGATCGGCGAGGGCCTCGGCTCGGTCTGCTGGTTCGGGCACAACATCACGGGCCGCGCGGAGACGGCCGCGCTCGCGGCGCGCCTGCACG
Organism: Streptomyces sp. NRRL F-5630; assembly: GCF_000719475.1. GTDB lineage: Bacteria > Actinomycetota > Actinomycetes > Streptomycetales > Streptomycetaceae > Streptomyces. Next base: position 20,311 of record NZ_JOGO01000022.1, read on the forward strand.
CGGCCGGGGACGTGCTCATCGCCCTCGACGAGGAGGGCGGCGCCGTCACGCGCCTGCACGTCGCCGAGGGCTCCCCGCACGCCGGGGCCGCGAGCCTCGGGCACGCCGACGACCCCGCGCTGACCGCCGCCGTCGCGCGGTCGATCGCGCAGGAGGTACGGGCGTACGGCGCCGACCTCGTCCTCGGCCCCGTCGCCGACGTCAACGCCGACCCGGCCAACCCCGTCATCGGCGTGCGCTCCTACGGCGCGGACCCGCACCTCGTGGGGCGGCACGTCGCCGCGTTCGTCGAGGGCGCGCAGGCCGAGGGCGTCGCCGCGTGCGCCAAGCACTACCCGGGCCACGGCGACACGAGGACCGACACGCACGCGGGACTCGCGGTCGTCGACGTGAGCCCCGAGACCCTGCGCACCCGTGAACTCGTCCCCTTCGCCGCCGCCGTCGCCGCGGGCGCGAAGGCGGTCATGACCGCGCACATCGTCTTCCCCGCCCTCGACGACGTGCCCGCGACCCTGAGCCCGGCCCTCCTGCGCCTGCTGCGCGAGGACCTCGGCTTCACCGGGGTCGTCGTCTCGGACGCGATTGACATGCGCGCCATCAGCCGCACCGTCGGCTTCGCCGAGGGCGTCGTCCGCACGCTCGCGGCCGGTGTCGACCTCGTCTGCCTCGGGAACCCGGGGATGCCGCTCGGCGGTGACGCCGCCGACAGCGACGACGGGGAGCGCGACTTCCGCACGGCGCTCGACGCGGTCCTCGCGGCCGTCGCGGACGGGCGCCTGCCCCGCGCCCGCCTGGAGGAGGCGGCCGCGCGGGTGCGGGACCTGGCGGCGTGGAGCGCCCGGCGCCGCACCGCCCCGGTGGACGAGGCGGTGCTCGCCGCGGGCCACGAGGCGAGCGCGACCGCCGCGCGTCTGGCGCTGAGCGTGCGCGGCGAGGTCGCGGGCTCCCTGCGCGGCCCCGTGCGCCTCGTGGACGCGCGCCGCCGCCGCAACATCGCGAGCGGCTGGCTCGGCGACCACGTCGCCGACACGCTCCTCGCCCGGCTGCCCGGCTCGACGCTCGCGACGGTCTTCGCGCGCGGGGCGGCGACCGAGGGACGCGTCACCGAGGAGGCGGCGGGCGGGCCGACGCTGCCGGACGCCGCCGACGTCGTCCTCGTCGCCACCCCGCACGCCGACCCCGAGCAGGCGAAGGCGCTCGACGCGCTCCTCGACGCCCACCCGGACGCGCTCGTCGTGTGCCTCGGCTGGCCCGCCGGGCCCGACGACCTGCCGCGCGCCCGGCGGATCGTCTTCACGTACGGCGACGCGCGCCCCAACGCCACCGCCCTCGCGGACCTGCTGACGGGCGCGGGAGGACGTACCGGGCCACCCGGGACGCGACCCACGTGAATCCGTGCACAAGCGACCGCCTAGCATGAGCGCCGTGCCGAAAATGACCGCCGCGCACCTCGCCGAGGCCGCGCGCAATCCGCTCGCCTTCATCGCCGCCCGCTACACGCCGCGCCGGCGGACCGTGGAGCGGGCCGCGCTGCTCGCCCTGATGATGACCGTGGTCATCGTCGTGACCGGCGGCGCGGTGCGGCTCACCGGGTCCGGGCTCGGCTGCCCGACCTGGCCGCGGTGCACGGACACCTCGCTCACGACGACCCGCGAGATGGGGGTCCACGGGGTCATCGAGTTCGGCAACCGGATGCTGACTTACGTGCTGTGCGCCGCCGTCGGCTGGGCGATCATCGCCGCGCGCGCGGCGAAGCCGCGCCGCCGCGCGCTCACGCGGCTCGGCTGGGCGCAGTTCTGGCTCGTGATGGGCAACGCGGTCCTCGGCGGGATCGTCGTGCTCGTCGGCCTCAACCCGTACACGGTCGCCGCGCACTTCCTGCTCTCCTCGGCGCTCATCGCGATCGCCGCGCTCATGTGGCAGCGCAGCCGCGAGGGCGACGCGGCTCCGCGCCCGCTCGCCGGGCCCAAGGTCGTCCGCCTCGCGTGGGTCCTCGTCGTCGTGACGGCGCTCCTCATCGCGGTGGGCACCCTCGTCACGGGGACCGGTCCGCACGCGGGCGACTCCAAGGACGTGCCGCGCATGTCCCTGGAGTGGCTCGGCGGCTGGACGGGCACCGCCCGCGTCCACGCGGCCCTCGCCTGGGCCACGTGCCTGCTGACGGCCGCCCTGTGGGGCGTCTTGAAGGCGGTCGACGCGCCCGCGGGGCCGCGCGCCAAGACGGGCGTCCTCTTCCTGGTCCTCATGGCCCAGGGCGCCATCGGCTACGTGCAGTACCTCACGGACCTGCCCGAACTGCTCGTCGGCGCCCACATGCTGGGCTCGACGCTGGTCTGGATCGGCGCTCTGCGCGTCCTCCTCGCCCTGCGCGAACGCCCCCTCGAAGAGCCGGGCGGCGAGCCGCTGCCGCGCCAGGACACGACGGGCACCTCGCAGCTGACGGCGGCGTAGGGCCTGGTCACTCCTCCAGTCCGTAGACCCGCCGGGCGTTCCCCGCCGCGAGCAGCCCCGCGACCCGTTCCCCGTCGCGGGCGCTCCACGCGCCTTCGACGACCCACGCCCCGAGTACGCGCCCCAGCGCCTCACGGAACTGCCGGGCCGCGACGACGTGGAGTTCGGGCAGACCGCGCGCGCCGCTGGAGTAGAGGAGCTTCCCGAAGGGCGCGAGTTCCAGGAACTCCGCGAGGAGCCCGGCGGCCCGTGCCCCCGTGCCGCTGAGCGCGGGTCCCAGGTCCACGTGGACGTGCGCGTGCAGGCCCGCGAGGCGGGCGGCGGGACGGTGGTAGGGGTAGCCGGGGAGCAGGACGAGCGGGGTGCCGAGCCCGGCCGTGGCGGCGGCGAAGGCGGCGAGCGCGCCCGGTTCGGGCGGAGCCTCGCCGGTGTGGAGCTGGAGCGGCCGGCCCGAGGAGAGCGCGAGCCACAGCAGGTGCGCCCCGAGCAGCGGAGGCGGCCCCGCCGCGTCGAGGGGGCCCGCGCTGCCGGGCGGGCGCTGCCGGGCGGCGAGCCAGGCGCCCGCCGCGGCCCCCACCTCGGCGGGAGAGGGCGGCTCGGGGAGCAGCGGGACGCGGCGCAGGGGCGGGGTCACGGAGGCGAAGGCGACGGCGGTCGCGGCGGCGCCGTGCACGGACTCGGCGAGGTGGCGCAGGAAGGACGCGACGCTGCCCGAGGTGTCGGCGGTCTGCTCGGCGAGCTGTTCGAGCCGCACGATCTCGCGGGCGCGCGCGTCGGCGGTCGCCGCGAGCTCGCCCGGCGGGGTGAGGCCCAGGGGCGGCCCGGTGTCCACGAGGTACGTATCCGTGCCGCTGCCGCGCAGCAGGCGCCGCTCCGTCTCCAGCGCCCCCAACTCCCTGCGCCTGGCGAGGTAGTGGGCGGGCGGGCTGTGCGGGGCGAGGCCGAGCAGCGGCGGGCACCAGCGGCGCAGCGCGAAGCCCGTCTGCGTGTCGAAGAAGGTGGTCCCTGCGGCGGGCGCCCCGCCCCCGGGACCGAGCAGGGCCTCGAACGTCCCGAGGCCCAGCTCCTCACGGCGGACACCCTGGCAGTACTGGTCCACCAGCGGCGGCGTTTCGATCATCCGGGCCCCCGGCCACGTCCTGCCCCCCGGACTGTCCGGAGCGGCCGTCTCGGGGTCTAACGCGGCGCGGGCTCCGCGGGTGTCGCCGGACACGTGGTTTTCAGCCGCCCCGCGAACCCGGCCGACGCCCAGCCCCTCGGGCGCGCGGGGAGCGGGGGTCCGGGGCGGAGTCCGGGAGCCCGGGAGGTGGCCTTCTCGCGGACGGGCTCAGCCGCCGACCTGGATTCCCGCCATCCGCTTCCATTCGTACGGTCCCGTCCGCACCTTCGCCGCCAGGTCCCCGTCGAAGGCGTCGTGCAGGGTGATCCCGGCCCGCCCGACCGCGTCCCGCGCGACCGCCGCGTCGTGCGCGAAGAGGTCGCCCCAGCCCCCGTCCTCGCCGACGAGGACGATGCGGGTGCCGCGCTGCCCGACGTAGGCGAGCTGCCCCTCGGCACCGCCGTGGCGGCGGGCGAAGGCGCCGATCTGCTTGGCGAGCCTCGCGGCCCTGCGCTCCCGGCGCGCGGCCCGCCGCTTGTCGGCGGCGCTCGCGGGACTCGCGGGACTCCCGGCGGCGGTGGGCTCGGCGCTCTGCTCGGTGTTGTCTGCCATGCCAGGCATGCTACCCACGAGTAGGCCCCGGTATGACAAGAGGCCCCGCCGTCCGGAGGAGGACGACGGGGCCGAGGCACCGTGGCGCGTACCGCCGTACGCGCGCGGGTTCAGCGCAGGAACGGGTCGATCGCGACGGCGACGAAGAGGATCGACACGTACGTGATCGACCAGTGGAAGAGGCGCATCTCCTTGAGCTTCGCGCCCGTGATCTCGCCCTTGGCGCGGTGGAGGAGCCCGTGTGCCTCCCACAGCCAGTAGCCGCCGGACAGGAGGGCGACGACCGTGTAGAACCAGCCGGTGTAGCCGAGCACCGTGAGCAGGAGCGAGACCCCGACCATGACCCAGCTGTAGAGCACGATCTGCCGGGCGACGACCTTGTTCCCCGCGATGACCGGGAGCATCGGCACGTTGACGCGGGCGTAGTCGTCCTTGACCCGCATCGACAGCGGCCAGTAGTGCGGCGGCGTCCAGAAGAAGATGACGAGGAAGAGGATGACGGCGGCCCAGGAGACCGAGTTCGTCACGGCGGACCAGCCGATGAGGACCGGCATGCAGCCCGCGATCCCGCCCCACACGATGTTCTGCGCGGTGCGGCGCTTGAGGATCATCGTGTAGCCGACGACGTACAGGAGGACCGCGCCGAGCGAGAGGGCGGCCGAGAGCCAGTTGACGAGGAGGCCGAACCACAGCGTGGAGACCACCGCGAGGCCGAGGCCGAAGGCGAGGCCCTCGCGCGGCGAGATGAGCCCCGTGACCAGGGGGCGCTGCGAGGTCCGGTCCATCAGGGCATCGATGTCGCGGTCGTACCACATGTTGAGCGCGTTGGCGCCGCCCGCGGAGAGGTAGCCGCCCAAGCACGTCACGAAGACGAGCCACAGATCGGGCACACCCTGTTCCGCGAGGAACATGACCGGGACGGTCGTGATGAGCAGCAACTCGATGATCCGCGGTTTGGTCAGCGCCACGAAGCCCTTGAGCCGGGCCCCGGTCGGCCGCCGGCCCGTGCTCGTCCCGAGCGCTCCCGCTGGACGGGATTCAACGGCCGTCACGCACACCCCTGACAGAGACTTTTCTCAAGCGAGCCCACAAGAGTGTCCGGATTGGCGCCGGAAAGGGGGGCTCACGCGTACCACGCCACTCTAGACGGCCCCTCTCTTCGCCCCTTCGCGGGGGTCGCTCGTGTTGGGCGCCCCGCGCGCGTGTGCGAGCGGGCTCCCCCGGCGGCGGGGAACGGGTCCCGCCGCACCGTCCGCACGCGTACGGAGCGGCCCCTTCGGTGACGCTCGGTCGCGCTCCGCGAGGCCCGGCGCGGATGAGCGCGGGGGCGCACGTGCGGGCGCTGGAATGAGCGTGCTCCGGCACAGATGTCGCGGTGTGCCACGGAGGCTTTCCGGGCAGGCGGGACAAGGGTTGTGGGCCTTCGGGAGGCGGAACGGGCCCGTCTTCGGCACCCTGGGAATCAGGCGCGGAGACGCGGACGTTTCCAGGGGTAGGCTCGACGCCGTCCGGTGTACGCAAAGTCACCGGCATTCGACATGTGGAGAGGAGCCCTGACTCAGGGTGAGCACCAAGCCGACCACCACAGATTTCGAGTGGACCGAACTGGATCAGCGGGCCGTAGACACCGCGCGTGTACTGGCCGCGGACGCCGTGCAGAAGGTCGGCAACGGCCATCCCGGTACGGCGATGAGCCTGGCCCCGGCCGCGTACACCCTCTTCCAGAAGGTGATGCGGCACGACCCGTCCGACCCGGACTGGACCGGGCGCGACCGATTCGTGCTGTCCGCGGGACATTCCTCGCTCACGCTCTACACGCAGCTCTACCTGGCCGGTTTCGGCCTGGAGCTCGCGGACCTGGAGGCCTTCCGCACCTGGGGCTCGAAGACCCCCGGGCACCCGGAGTACGGGCACACCAAGGGCGTCGAGACGACGACCGGACCGCTCGGCCAGGGCGTCGCCAACGCCGTGGGCATGGCGATGGCCGCGCGCTACGAGCGGGGGCTCTTCGACCCCGAGGCGCCGCGGGGCACCTCCCCGTTCGACCACCACATCTACGCGATCGCCGGGGACGGCTGCCTCCAGGAGGGCATCTCCGCCGAGGCGTCCTCGCTCGCCGGGCACCAGAAGCTCGGCAACCTGATCCTGCTGTGGGACGACAACCACATCTCGATCGAGGGCGACACCGAGACTGCGGTCTCCGAGGAGACCACCAAGCGGTACGAGGCGTACGGCTGGCACGTGCAGCGCGTCGAGCCGAAGGCCGACGGCGACCTGGACCCGGCCGCGCTCTACGCCGCGATCCAGGCGGCGAAGGCCGAGACGGAGCGCCCCTCCTTCATCGCGATGCGCTCGATCATCGCCTGGCCGGCGCCCCACGCGCAGAACACCGAGGCCGCGCACGGCTCGGCGCTCGGCGAGGAGGAGGTCGCCGCGACGAAGCGCGTGCTCGGCTTCGACCCCGAGAAGCACTTCGACGTCGCGGACGAGGTCCTCGCGCACACGCGCCGGGCCCTGGAGCGCGGCAAGGCGCAGCGCGCGGAGTGGGAGAAGAGCTTCGCCGACTGGCGTGCCGCCCACCCCGAGCACGCCGCGCGCTTCGACCGCGTCGCCGCGACCGAGCTGCCCGAGGGCTGGGAGGAGCACCTCCCCGTCTTCGAGACCGGCACCTCGCTCGCCACGCGCGCCGCCTCCGGCAAGGTCCTCCAGGCGCTCGGCCCGGTGATCCCCGAGCTGTGGGGCGGCTCCGCCGACCTCGCGGGCTCGAACAACACGACGATCGACAAGACGTCGTCGTTCCTCCCCGAGGGCAACCCGCTCCCCGAGGCCGACCCGTACGGCCGCACGGTGCACTTCGGCATCCGCGAGCACGCGATGGCCGCCGAGCTGAACGGCATCACGCTGCACGGCAACACGCGCGCCTTCGGCGGAACGTTCCTGACGTTCTCCGACTACATGCGCAACGCGGTCCGCCTGTCCGCGCTCATGACGCTGCCGGTCACCTACGTCTTCACGCACGACTCGATCGGCCTCGGCGAGGACGGCCCGACCCACCAGCCGGTCGAGCACGTCGCCTCGCTGCGCGCCATCCCGGGCCTCCACGTGGTCCGTCCGGCCGACGCGAACGAGACCGCCCTCGCCTGGCGGGAGATCCTGCGCCGCTACACGAAGGTGTACGGCGAGGGCCACCCGCACGCGCTGATCCTCACCCGCCAGGGCGTGCCCACGTACGCGCCGAACGAGGACGCGGCGAAGGGCGGCTACGTGCTGCTCGACGCCGAGGACGCCGAGGGGCGGACGGTCACTCCGGACGTCGTCCTCATCGGCACCGGCTCCGAGGTCCAGCTCGCCGTCGAGGCGCGGGAACTGCTCCGCGCCCAGGGGGTCGCCGCGCGCGTCGTGTCGATGCCCTCGGTCGAGTGGTTCGAGGAGCAGGACGCGGGGTACCGGGAGTCGGTGCTGCCGGCCGCCGTCACGGCGCGGGTCGCGGTCGAGGCCGGTATCGGCCTGACCTGGCACCGCTTCGTGGGCGACGCGGGCCGCATCGTCTCGCTGGAGCACTTCGGTGCCTCGGCGGACGGCAAGCTGCTCTTCCGCGAGTACGGCTTCACCGGCGAGGCGGTCGCCGCCGCCGCGCGGGAATCCCTCGACGCCGCCCGGCGCTGACGCGAACAGACACTCTAAGGAGATGCAATTCCCATGACAGACGCACTCAAGCGCCTCTCCGACGAAGGCGTCGCGATCTGGCTGGACGACCTGTCGCGCAAGCGCATCACGTCCGGCAACCTGAGCGAGCTGATCGACGACCGGCACGTCGTCGGGGTCACGACCAACCCGTCGATCTTCCAGAAGGCGATCTCGCAGGGCGACGGCTACGACACCCAGGTCACCGACCTCGCCGCGCGCCGCGTCACGGTGGAGGAGGCGATCCGCATGATCACCACCGCCGACGTCCGTGACGCCGCCGACGTGCTGCGCCCCGTCTTCGACGCGAGCGGCGGCACCGACGGCCGGGTCTCGATCGAGGTGGACCCGCGGCTCGCCCACAACACCCGGGCCACGGTCGCCGAGGCCAAGCAGCTCGCGTGGCTGGTCGACCGCCCCAACACCTTCATCAAGATCCCGGCGACCGAGGCCGGCCTGCCGGCGATCACCGAGACCATCGGCCGGGGCATCAGCGTCAACGTGACGCTGATCTTCTCCCTGGAGCGCTACCGCCTCGTGATGGACGCCTACCTGGCGGGCCTGGAGAAGGCGAAGGCCGCGGGGCTCGACCTCTCCGAGATCCACTCGGTGGCCTCCTTCTTCGTGTCGCGCGTCGACACCGAGATCGACAAGCGCCTCGACGCGATCGGCACCGACGAGGCCAAGGCCGCCAAGGGCAAGGCCGCCGTCGCCAACGCGCGTCTCGCCTACCAGGCGTACGAGGAGGTCTTCTCCTCCGAGCGCTGGGCCGCCCTCGACAAGGCGCACGCGAACAAGCAGCGTCCGCTGTGGGCCTCGACCGGCGTCAAGGACCCCTCGCTGCCCGACACGCTGTACGTCGACGCGCTCGTCGCGCCGAACACGGTGAACACCATGCCGGAGGCGACCCTGGAGGCCGTGGGCGACCACGGCGAGATCACCGGGAACACAATCGCCGGGTCGTACGAGGAGGCGCAGGCCGTCATCGACGGGCTCGCCACGTTCGGCATCTCGTACGACGAGGTCGTGGAGCTCCTGGAGAGGGAAGGCGTCGACAAGTTCGAGGTCTCCTGGAACGACCTGCTCAAGTCGACCGAGGCGGAGCTCAAGCGCCTCGCCCCCTCGGAGGGCTGATCACCTTGACCGCTCAGCACGGAGCCAACCCGCTCCGTGACGCCGCGGACCGACGGCTCCCGCGTATCGCGGGGCCGTCGGGCCTGGTCATCTTCGGCGTCACGGGGGACCTCTCGCGCAAGAAGCTGATGCCCGCCGTCTACGACCTGGCCAACCGCGGCCTGCTGCCGCCGGGCTTCTCCCTCATCGGCTTCGCGCGCCGCGACTGGGAGGACGAGGACTTCGCCCAGGTCGTGCACGACGCGGTGAAGGAGCACGCCCGCACGCCGTTCCGCGAGGAGGTCTGGCAGCAGCTCTTCCAGGGGATGCGCTTCGTCCAGGGCGCCTTCGACGACGACCAGGCGTTCGAGACCCTCAAGGCCACGATCGACGAACTCGACAAGGCGCAGGGCACGGGCGGCAACTTCGCCTTCTACCTCTCGGTGCCGCCGAAGTTCTTCCCCGACGTCGTCCAGCAGCTCAAGAAGCACGGCCTCGCCGACGCCCCCGAGGGCGCCTGGCGGCGCGCGGTCATCGAGAAGCCCTTCGGGCACGACCTCGCCTCGGCCAAGGAGCTGAACGCGATCGTCCACGAGGTCTTCGACCCCGACCAGGTCTTCCGCATCGACCACTACCTCGGCAAGGAGACCGTCCAGAACATCCTGGCGCTCCGCTTCGCCAACCAGATGTTCGAGCCGATCTGGAACCGCTCGTACGTCGACCACGTGCAGATCACGATGGCCGAGGACATCGGCATCGGGGGTCGCGCCGGCTACTACGACGGCATCGGCGCCGCCCGCGACGTCATCCAGAACCACCTGCTCCAGCTCATGGCGCTCACCGCCATGGAGGAGCCCGCCTCCTTCGACGCCGACGCGCTCGTCGCGGAGAAGACGAAGGTGCTGCGCGCCGTGCGCCTCCCGGCCGACCTCGGCCGCGACACCGTGCGCGGCCAGTACGCGGCGGGCTGGCAGGGCGGCGAACGGGCCGTGGGCTACCTCGAAGAGGACGGCATCGACCCCAAGTCGAAGACCGACACCTACGCGGCGATCAAGCTCGGCGTCGACAACCGGCGCTGGGCCGGGGTGCCGTTCTACCTGCGCACCGGCAAGCGGCTCGGCCGCCGCGTCACCGAGATCGCGATCGTCTTCCAGCGCGCCCCGCACTCCCCCTTCGACCAGACCGCCACGGAGGAGCTGGGGCAGAACGCCCTGGTCATCCGCGTGCAGCCGGACGAGGGCGTGACGGTGCGCTTCGGCTCGAAGGTCCCCGGCACCTCGATGGAGGTACGGGACGTGTCGATGGACTTCGCCTACGGCGAGTCCTTCACCGAGTCGAGCCCCGAGGCGTACGAGCGGCTCATCCTCGACGTCCTCCTCGGCGACGCGAACCTCTTCCCGCGCACGGAGGAGGTCGAGCTGTCCTGGAAGATCCTCGACCCCATCGAGGAGCACTGGAACCGCCACGGCAGGCCCGCCCAGTACCCCTCGGGTACCTGGGGCCCCACCGAGGCGGACGACATGCTCCGACGCGACGGACGGAGCTGGAGGCGGCCATGAAGATCGATCTCACGGACACCACGTCCAGCAAGATCAACAAGGCGCTCGTCCAGGGCCGCCGCTCGCTCGGCGCGCCCACCGTCGGCATGGTGCTCACCCTCGTCATCGTCACCGACGAGGAGAACGCCTACGACGCGCTGCGCGCCGCGCACGACGCCTCGCGCGAGCACCCCTCGCGCATCCTCGTCGTCATCAAGCGCGTCTCCCGGGGCCCCCGCGATCGCGCCACGACCCGCCTCGACGCCGAGGTCCAGCTCGGTGGCGACACCGGCAACGGCACCGGCGAGACGGTCATGCTGCGGCTGTACGGCGAGGTGGGCGACCACGCCCAGTCCGTCGTGCTCCCGCTGCTGCTCCCGGACGCGCCCGTCGTCGTGTGGTGGCCGGTCAACGCGCCGGAGAACCCGGCGAAGGACCCGCTGGGCGCCCTCGCGCAGCGCAGGGTCACCGACTCCTACGCGGCCGAGCAGCCCATCCACGAGCTGAAGGCCCGCGCCGAGACGTACACGCCGGGGGACACCGACCTGGCCTGGACGCGGATCACGCCGTGGCGCTCGATGCTCGCGGCGGCGCTCGACCAGGTGGCCTGCGAGGTCACCTCGGTCGAGGTCCAGGGCGAGGAGTACAACCCGAGCGTGGAACTCCTCGCGATGTGGCTCGGCCACCGCCTCGCCGTCCCCGTCAAGCGCACCGCCTCGGAGGGCCCCGGGCTCACCTCGGTGCACATGGAGTCGGACTGCGGACCGGTCGTGCTCGACCGCAACGACGGCTCGCTCGCGACGCTGTCCGTCGAGGGCCAGCCGGACCGCGCGGTGGCGCTCAAGCGCCGCGAGACGGCGGAGCTGATCGCCGAGGAGCTGCGCAGGCTCGACCCGGACGACACCTACGCCGCGGCGCTGAAGTTCGGCGTCGACCGGCTCGACGAGCCGGCCGGGGCACAGACCGCGCCGACGCCCCAGGAGGCGGCGGCGGAGGCGGCCGAGACGGCCGAGACGGGGACGGGGACGCCGCAGGGCGGCACCGAGGCCCGCACGGGGGCGGCGAAGAAGACGGCGGCGCGCAAGTCCGCCAAGTCCACCGCTTCCGCGAGGAAGGCGACCACGTCATGAGCACCACGCCCGAACTCGTCGTCCACCAGGACAAGACCGAGATGGCCGCGGCGGCCGCCGCACGGCTGGTCACCCTGATCGTCGAGGCCCAGGCCGAGCGCGGCAGCGCCTCGGTCGCCCTCACGGGAGGCCGCAACGGCAACGGGCTGCTCGAGGCCCTCGCCGAGGAGCCGGGGCGTGACGCGATCGACTGGGGCCGCCTGGAGATCTGGTGGAGCGACGAGCGCTACCTGCCCGACGGCGACCCCGAGCGCAACGCGACGCAGGCGCGCGAGGCGCTGCTCGCGCGGGTGCCGCTCGACCCGGGCCAGGTCCACGAGATGCCCGCCTCGGACGGCCCGTACGAGCCGGACGCGGCGGCCCAGGTCTACGCGGCCGAACTCGCCGACGCGGCCTCGCGCGCCGGCTCGCACGGCGCCGTCCCGGCCTTCGACGTGCTCCTGCTCGGCGTCGGCCCGGACACGCACGTGGCCTCGCTCTTCCCCGAGCAGCCCGGCGTGCGCGAGCGGGACCGCTCGGTCATCGCGGTCCACGGCGCCCCGAAGCCCCCGCCGACCCGCCTCTCGCTGACCCTCCCCGCGATCCGCGCGGCCCGCGAGGTCTGGCTCCTGGCTGCGGGCGAGGACAAGGCCGAGGCGGTCCGCATCGCCCTCTCGGGGACGGGCGAGCTCCAGGCCCCCGCGGCGGGCGCCTACGGCACCCGCCGCACCCTGTGGCTCCTCGACACGGACGCGGCGTCCAAGCTGCCGCCCGAGCTGTACCCGAGGGACGTGGCCTGAGCCATCCGCACCATCGAAGGCCCGCCCCGGACACCGGCGCGGGCCTTCGGCGTACGCGGGCCCGGGGCCACCTGCTCGTCGGTCAGCGGGGGCACCGTCCCCGGGGGCGGGCGAGCCCGGACGCCGCCGCCGGTGCGCCGCGCGCGTTTCCGCCTCGCCCAGGCCGTACCCACCACCGTCCCGCTCGCGCGTCAGCACCCGGTGCTCGGCGCGGTAGCGGCGCGGCGCCGACGAGCCCCCGCTGAAGCGCGCGAGCGTCTCGCGCACCTCGTCCTTCGCGGAGGCCCGGCCGGGCACGCCCGCGGCCTCGGCCAGACGCGTCAGCAGTGCGGCGCGGACCCGCTGCTTCGCGGCTACGGAGCTGAGGCGGTCCTCGCCGACGCGCCCGGCCAGACGCCGGGGCACCCGTGCGGGCAGCCGCCCCGGCGTGTCGGCACACAGGCGGTCGCTCAGCGCCCGCGCAGCTCCCGGTACTTCGCGACGAGCGTCTTCGTCGAGGCGTCGAGCCCCGGGACCTCGGCCCCCTCGGTGAGGGCGGGCTCGACGCGCTTGGCGAGGACCTTGCCCAGCTCGACGCCCCACTGGTCGAAGGAGTCGATGTCCCACACGGCACCCTGCACGAACACCTTGTGCTCGTAGAGCGCGATGAGCTGCCCGAGCACGGAGGGGCTCAGCTCGGGGGCGAGCACGGTCGTGGTCGGGTGGTTGCCCCGGAAGGTCTTGTGCGGGACGAGGTCGTCGGCGACGCCCTCGGCCCGTACCTCCTCGGCGGTCTTGCCGAAGGCGAGCGCCTGCGTCTGCGCGAAGAAGTTCGCCATGAGCAGGTCGTGCTGCTCCGCGAGCTGCGGCTCCAGCTCGTCCACGGGCCGCGCGAAGCCGATGAAGTCGGCCGGGATGAGCTTCGTGCCCTGGTGGATGAGCTGGTAGTAGGCGTGCTGCCCGTTGGTGCCCGGGGTGCCCCAGACGACGGGGCCGGTCTGCCACTGCACCGGACGGCCCTCGCGGTCCACCGACTTGCCGTTGGACTCCATGTCGAGCTGCTGGAGGTAGGCGGTGAACTTCGAGAGGTAGTGCGAGTACGGGAGCACGGCGTGCGACTGCGCGTCGTGGAAGTTCCCGTACCAGATGCCGAGCAGGCCGAGGAGGAAGGGCGCGTTCTCCTCGATCGGGGCGGTGCGGAAGTGCTCGTCGATCTGGTGGAAGCCGTCGAGCATCTCGCGGAAGCGGTCCGGGCCGATCGCGATCATGAGCGAGAGGCCGATCGCGGAGTCGTAGGAGTACCGCCCGCCGACCCAGTCCCAGAACTCGAACATGTTGGCCGTGTCGATGCCGAAGTCCGCGACCTTCTCGCCGTTGGTCGAGAGGGCGACGAAGTGCTTCGCGACGGCTTCCTGCCCGGCGCCGAGCGCGTCGAGGAGCCAGGAGCGCGCGGAGGTCGCGTTGGTGATCGTCTCGATCGTCGTGAACGTCTTCGAGGCGATGATGAAGAGCGTCTCGGCCGCGTCGAGGCCCTGCACGGCCTCGTGCAGGTCGGCGCCGTCCACGTTGGAGACGAAGCGGACGGTCAGCGAGCGGTCCGTGTAGGGGCGCAGGACCTCGTGGGCCATCGCGGGACCGAGGTCGGAGCCGCCGATGCCGATGTTGACGACGTTCTTGATGCGCTTGCCCGTGTGCCCGGTCCAGGCCCCGGAGCGGACCTGTTCCGCGAAGGCGGCCATCTTGTCGAGCACGGCGTGCACGGCGGGCACGACGTTCTCGCCGTCGACCTCGATCACGGCGTCGCGCGGGGCGCGCAGCGCGGTGTGCAGCACCGCGCGGTCCTCGGTCGTGTTGATCTTCTCGCCCCGGAACATGGCGTCCCGCAGCTTCTCGACGCCCGTGGCCCGCGCGAGCTGACGCAGCAGGTCGAGGGTCTCGTCCGTCACGAGGTGCTTGGAGTAGTCCAGATACAGGTCACCGGCCGTCAGGCGGTACCGCGAGGCCCGCTCGGGATCGGCGTCGAACAGCTCCCGCAACCGCACCTCGCCGAGGGCTTCCCGGTGCTTGCCGAGAGCGTTCCACTCGGGCGTCTGGTTGAGCCGGGTCCGGCTTTCCGCGTTCATCAGGGACTTCTGCCTTCTCTCGTCCGTACGTACCGCCCCGCCGGCCCCAACCTAAACGATCAGGTGTCGCCAGGGGCGTCTTGGCCACCGCGCGATGCGGGTACCCCGGCAACGGCGGTGTCCTTCTTCGTCAGCAACGGCGAGCCGTCCGCTGATTCCCCGGCCGGCCCCTCCCCCACCCTCCGCACGGCGGGGAGCAGGGCGAGGACGGCGAGCACGAAGAACGCGGCGGCGAGGTAGGGCGGGGCCCCCGGTCCCCACCCGCGCACGGCGGCCCCGCCGAGGAGCGCGCCGAGCGGTGCCCCGGCGACGGCGCACGTGCGGAAGGCGGCGGAGACCCGGCCGAGCAGTTCCCGTCGCACGGCGCGCTGCATGAGGGTGCGCGAGCTGACGTTCCACACCATGCCGAGGCAGCCGAAGACGGCGAAGGCGGCCCCGGCCACGAGCCCGCCGGGAGCGAGGCCGAGGACGAGGAGGCACAGGATCTGCCCGGTGCCCGCGAGGAGCACGGCGCGGGCCTGGCCGAGGCGGCGCGCGAGCCGCGTGGCGAACAGGCCGCCGCCGATGCCCCCGACCCCGTACGCGGTGAGGAGCAGGGCGTACCCGCTGTCGTCGAGGCGCAGATGGCGACCGCTCACCAGGACGAGGGTCGCCACGAGCGAGGCCACGCCGACGTTGCAGAGCGTCGTGGCGGCGCAGAGACCGCGCAGCACCCGGTCCCTGGCGAGTGTGCGCAGCCCCTCGCCGATCTCGGCGCGCAGCGTCGAGCCGGCCGGTCTCGGGGGCCGTCCGGGCAGGACGCGGCGCAGCGGGGCGACGAGCGCGGCGGCGAGGAGGTAGCTCGCCGCGTCGGTGGCGAAGGGCAGCGCGGCGCCTCCGGCGAGGAGCAGGGGCGCGGCCGGGAGTCCGACGACGGTCTTGACGAGCTGCTGCCCGGTCATCAACCGGCTGTTCGCGCGCCCCAGTTGTTCCGGGGGGACGAGCGCGGGCAGGAGGGCGGTGGCGGCGTTGTCGAAGAGGGTCTCCATACTCGTGAGCGCGAAGGCGAGGACGAGGAGCAGCCCGATCGAGGCGTGCCCCGTCGCGACGACGACCGCGAAGGCCGCGACGAGCACGCCCCGTACGAGATCCACGGCGACCATCGCGCGCCGCTGGTCGAGCCGGTCGGCGAGCGCCCCGCCGAGCAGCCCGAAGAGCAGCCACGGCAGGTATCCGCAGGCGGAGACGGCCGCGATGAGCAGCGGATCGCGCGTGAGTGTCGTGGCGAGCAGGGGAAGCGCGGCGGCCCGTACGGCGTCCCCGAACGACGACACGGCCGCCGCGCCCCACAACCGCCCGAACCCGCCCCGCCAGGCGGGCGCGCTCTCGCGCGCTCCCCCCACCCTCGTCTCCGCCACGGCACCGGCCCCCGTCCGCTCCCGGGCCGCGCGCCACGGTACGCACGGCCTCTCGTCTGTCGCAGACCGTAACGGGCACCACTGACAATCGCCCTGACCTGCGGAAACAGCGAAGGCCCGGCCCCGGGTACGGGAACGGCCGGGCACCTGGGAGTGCCCGGCCGTCGTCGTCCGTTCCGCCCCGGCCCGCTTCCCCGCGTCCGGTCGCCCGCGTTCCGCCTCAGATCTCGCCGCGCAACTTCGCCAGCGCCTCCGCGAGGATCGCCTCGCCGTCCGCGTCGCTGCGCCGTTCGCGTACGTACGCGAGGTGGGTCTTGTACGGCTCGTTGCGCGGCGGGTCCGGAGGATTCTCCTGGTCCTGCCCCGCCGGGAAACCGCAGCGGGGGCAGTCCCACGTGTCGGGGACCTGCGCGTCGCTCGCGAAACTCGGCTGTGTCTCGTGCCCGTTGGCGCACCAGAAGGAGATGCGCAGGCGCGGGGCCGACTCGCCGCGCTCGGCCTCACCCATCGGGCCCGCCCCGACCCGGCTGCCCCGGATCGCGTTGCCACTTGCCACGGTCGTAACTCCCTGCGTGATGGTGCCGCGGGGCGCCGCACCCGTCACCGGGTCACACGCTCCGCCGCGGGCGCCTCGTGCACGTACGAGGTGTACGTACAAGGCCCAACGCGCACCCCCGGAAGGGAGTTACACCCACCCGGGGCGCGAGTCACCATGATAGGCCGCGTCCTTCGACGCCGTACCGGTCACGTAGCGCTCACTCCCCGGAGGGTGTACTTCGTCTCTCAGCTGTCGAACTTCATCAGCAGCCCGAGCACGACGATGCAGGCGAACCAGCACAACCCGAGCACGATGGTGATCCGGTCGAGGTTGCGCTCGGCGACCGAGGAACCGCCGACCGAGGACTGCATGCCGCCGCCGAACATGTCGGAGAGGCCACCGCCCTTGCCCTTGTGCATCAGCACGAGCAGCATCAGCAGCAGGCTGAAGACGATCAGGGCGATCGAGAACCCCATAACCACGGCTTGACCCTACTTTCAGCGAACTTCTCGGAGAGGTCCCCGCCGGGGCGGAGCCGTCTCTTGGCGGAGGACGGGGGCCGGTGCGCCGCGCGGACGCGGTCCGGCCCCCGTCAGGGTACTGGTGATCCGCCCCGGCGCCTACTCACCGCAGCTCACGGCCGCGGTCCGAGGGGCGGCGGGGCGGGCCCTCACTGCTCGCCGAAGCGGACGATCTTGACGAACTCGTCGGTGTCGAGCGAGGCACCGCCGATGAGGGCGCCGTCGATGTCGGGGCGCGCCATGATCTCGGCGACGTTGGCCGCCTTGACCGAGCCGCCGTACTGGATGCGCACGGCGTCGGCGAGCTCCTGGTCGTACAGCTCGGCGAGCTTGCCGCGGATCGCCCCGCACACCTCCTGCGCGTCATCGGGACCGCAGACCTTGCCGGTGCCGATGGCCCACACGGGCTCGTAGGCGACGACGATCGTGGCGGCCTGCTCGGCGGGCAGGTCCTTGAGGGCGGCCTCGACCTGGCCGAGGGTGTGCGCGACGTGCTCCCCGGCCTCGCGGACCGACTCCTCCTCGCCCACGCAGAGGATGGGGGTCAGGCCGTGCTTGTAGGCGGCCTTGATCTTGGCGTTGACGAGTTCGTCGGTCTCGTGGTGGTACTGGCGCCGCTCGGAGTGCCCGATGGCGACGTAGGCGCACTTGAGCTTGGCGAGCATGGCACCGGAGATCTCGCCGGTGTACGCGCCCGAGTCGTGCGCGGAGACGTCCTGGGCGCCGTATTTGATCTTCAGCTTGTCGCCGTCGACCAAGGTCTGCACGGAGCGCAGGTCGGTGAAGGGCGCGAGGACCGCGACCTCGACGGTCTCGTAGTCCTTGTCGGAGAGGGCGAAGGCGAGCTTCTGGACGTGCGCGATGGCCTCGAGGTGATTGAGGTTCATCTTCCAGTTGCCCGCCATCAGCGGAGTGCGGGTGGTCACGGGTGTTCAGTCCTCCAGTGCGGCGAGGCCGGGCAGGCTTGCGCCCTCAAGATATTCGAGGCTCGCGCCACCGCCGGTCGAGATGTGGCTGAAAGCGCTTTCGTCGAAGCCGAGGATACGGACGGCGGCGGCCGAGTCGCCGCCCCCGACCACGGTGAAGCCCTCGCTGTCGACGAGCGCCTGGGCGACGGCGCGGGTACCGGCGGCGAAGTCGGGGTGTTCGAAGACGCCCATCGGGCCGTTCCAGAAGACGGTCCGCGCGTCGGAGAGCTTGGCGGCGTAGAGCGCCTGGCTCTCGGGGCCGATGTCGAGACCGATGCCGTCGCCCGGGATGGCGTCGGCGGCGACCGTCTCGTGCGCGGTGGGCGCCTTGGCCTTCAGGTCGGGGAAGCTGCGCGCGACGACGACGTCGCTCGGGAGCACGAACTCGACGCCCTTCTCGGCGGCGCGCTTCAGGTACTCCTGGACGACCGGGATCTGGTCCTCCTGGAGGAGCGAGGCACCGACCTCGTGGCCCTTGGCGGCGAGGAAGGTGAAGACCATGCCGCCCCCGACGAGGATGCGGTCGGCGCGCTCCAGGAGGTGGTCGATGACGCCGAGCTTGTCGGAGACCTTCGCGCCGCCGAGGACGACGGCGTAGGGGCGCTGGACGTCCTCGGTGAGCTTCTTCAGGACGCCGACCTCGGTGGCGATGAGGTAACCCGCGTAGTGCGGCAGGAGTTTCGGCAGGTCGTAGACCGAGGCGTGCTTGCGGTGCACGGCGCCGAAGCCGTCGCCGACGTAGACGTCCGCGAGGTGCGAGAGCCGTTCGGCGAAGTCGCCGCGCTCGGCGTCGTCCTTGCTCGTCTCGCCGGGGTTGAAGCGCAGGTTCTCGATGACGGCGAGCTGACCGGGCTCCAGGCCGTCGACGGCCTCGTGCGCGGCGGGACCCACGGTGTCCTGCGCGAAGGCGACGGGACGGCCGAGCAGTTCACCGATGCGCTCGGCGGCGGGCAGCAGCGAGAAGGCGGGGTCCGGCTCGCCCTTGGGACGGCCGAGGTGCGAGGCGACGACGACCTTGGCACCGGCTTCGACGAGCGCGGTGAGGGTCGGCAGGACGGCGCGGATACGGCCGTCGTCGGTGATGACACCGTCCGCGAGGGGCACGTTGAGGTCGGCGCGGACGAAGACCCGCTTGCCGGACACTCCCTGCGAGATGAGTTCGTCGATCGTCTTCATGGGACTTGCAGACTCCTTGGCTGGCTGGCGGTGGCGGAGGGCGCGCCGACGGTGGCGGGCGGGGCGGCGGGGCCGGCCGCGAGAGGCAGCGTAGGGCGCCGCCGCCCGCGCCGTGCCGCCCGGTCCCCCGGACGAGCGACACCGGACGCCTTTCCGGGCGCCGCGGTGCGGGGCGGCACAGTACGAGGCGGCGCACCGGCCGCACGGACTGCGCGGGGGCGGCGCACCGGCCGCACGGACTGCGCGGGGGCGGCGCCCCGTCGCGCTACGGGCCCGCGCCTCGCTCGGGCACGGGTGTGGGGGCGACGCTCGGGCAGGGGTGCTGGCCCTCTCTCCGGCACAGGTGCGGGGCCCCGCCGCGCCGCCGGGCGGGACGGTCCCCGGCCCGGGACCGCCGCGTCGCCTGTGCGGTGGCGCGGCGCGTACGGGGCGGCTCCGGCCCGTCGGCGGGACGCGGGGCCCGGTGCCGTGGTCCCCGCACGGGGACAGGGCCCGTGCCGCGCGAGTCGCGCCGCCCGGACCCTGTCCGCATCGAGGTGCCTCAGCGGCCCGCGATCAGTACTGCTCGTCGGCTCAGAGCTTCTCGCCGACGAAGACCGTGAGGTCCACGAGGCGGTTCGAGTAGCCCCACTCGTTGTCGTACCAGCCGATGATCTTCACCTGGTTGCCCTCGGCCATGGTCAGCTCCGAGTCGAAGGTGCAGGAGGCGGGGGTGCCGACGATGTCCGAGGAGACGATCGGGTCGGCGGTGTAGACGAGGCGACCGGCGAGCGGGCCCTCCTGCGCGGCCTTCTCGAACGCGGCGTTGACCTCGTCCTTCGTGACCTCGCGGTCGAGGGTCACGACGAGGTCGGTGACCGAGCCGACCGGGACCGGCACGCGCATCGCGATGCCGTCGAGCTTGCCCTTGAGCTGCGGGAGGACCAGCGCGGTGGCCTTCGCGGCACCCGTCGTGGTCGGGATGATGTTCTCGGCGGCGGCACGGGCACGACGCAGGTCCTTGTGCGGGAAGTCAAGGATGCGCTGGTCGTTGGTGTACGCGTGGACCGTCGTCATCAGGCCCTTCTTGATGCCGAAGTTCTCGTCGAGAACCTTCGCCATCGGAGCCACACAGTTGGTGGTGCAGGAGGCGTTCGAGATGACGTTGTGCTGCGCCGGGTCGTACTGCGCCTCGTTGACGCCCATCACGATCGTGATGTCCTCGTCCTTGGCCGGGGCCGAGATCAGGACCTTCTTCGCGCCGCCCGCGATGTGCTTCTCGGCGTCGGCCTTCTTCGTGAAGATGCCGGTCGACTCGATGACGATGTCGACGCCCAGGTCGCCCCACGGGATGTCCTGCGGGTTGCGCTCGGAGAGCACCTTGATGGTGCGCGCACCCACGGTGATGGTGTCGGCGGTGTGCGAGACCTCTTCGCCCAGGGTGCCGAGCATCGTGTCGTACTTGAGCAGGTGGGCGGTGGTCGCGGTGTCACCGAGGTCGTTGACAGCCACGACCTCGATGTCCGCACCCTGCGCGAGCAGCGCGCGGAAGTAGTTGCGCCCGATGCGGCCGAAGCCGTTGATGCCTACGCGGATCGTCACGAACCGATCTCCTCGTTGGTACGCCGGTTTTCGACGCCGGCGAGTTGTATGGGATGTCCCCGACCGCCTCCGACCCTACCTCGCATGGGCCTGCCGGGTGACATTGAGCATGGCTCGGGGAGCGGGACGCCTTCTACCCGCGGGTAACGCGCCACCCTTCCCCCTCCGCTCATTCCCCGCCACGTGCGGAACAGGCCACCTGCGTCCCGCCCGAAGAAGCGGAACCTCGCCATTCCCTTCCCGCCACCACCCCTTCCGACCTGCGCCGATGCCGGGCCTCCGAGTTCCAGGAACGGACCCGTGACCGAATTCCGAACACGTTGCGCTCACTCGTTCCGCTTCCCGCTCGTTCGTGCGCACAAAGGAGCGCCACTGATACGGAAATGAGCACGGAACTCTTCTGGAATACCGCTCGCACCCGCACAGCGAATTTCCGGCGGGAGCAAGAGCCGGGTCATCCGGACGGATTACCGTCAGGAGTCCGCTTTAAGCCGGGAGCGACCGCATTGCCGCGGCGCGGGACCACGGCTACGGTCTACGACGACATCGCGTGCCGGTCACCGGCAGGGTGAGGCATGGAGGTGTCGGGAATCGCCCTCGGAGGCATCCCTTGTCTGTCGCCCTCAACCACACCATCGTCCACTCCCGGTACAACCGGGAGTCCGCGGAGTTCTTCGCCGGCCTGCTCGGCCTGGAGATCACCGCCGAGTGGGGCCCCTTCGTCGCCGTCGCCCTGAGCAACGGCGTCACCCTGGACTTCGCCGCGATCCCGGCGGACCGGATCACCCCGCAGCACTACGCCTTCCTGGTCTCCGATGAGGAGTTCACGGCGGCGTACGAGCGGATCACGCGGCGCGGCATCACGCACTACGCCGACCCCCACAAGCGGCGGCCCGGCACGATCAACCACAACGACGGTGGTCGCGGCGTGTACTTCATGGACCCCTCGGGCCACGCCATGGAGCTGATCACCGTGCCGTACGGGGGCTGGAACGCCTGAGCGTCCGCCCGGATACCGGCTCCTCGTACGTACGCGCCCCGAGGTGCCGGCTCCGGGTGCGTACGTGCCGGGAGGCGCTGGCCCCCGGTACGCGCGCCCCCGGTCCGCCCCTCGTCCCCGCGCGCTCGCCGCGGGACGACGCGGGGACCGGGGCGCTCGCAGCGGGACGGCGTGGGACCGGGGCGCGGCCGGACCGGTCGAGGAGACCGGTGAGCAGACCCGGGCTCCGCCGCGCGACGACGGGGGCGTATGCGGCCTCAGGCGAACCGGGCCCGGTGAGGCGGCGCCACATGCCCGGCGCCGATGCGCCACTAGCCCGGTGATGGCGCGTCACACGCCCAGCGCGGGACGGCTCGCAGAGCTTGTCCGCCGCGCGTGGTGACGGGCCGCCATCGCTTCAGCCCGCGATGCTGTCGGCCAGTTCCTCCGTCAGCGACGACTCCGTGCCGGGAATCCCGAGATCGGTCGCGCGCTTGTCGGCCATCGCGAGGAGCCGGCGGATGCGGCCCGCGACGGCGTCCTTCGTGAGCGGCGGGTCCGCGAGCGCGCCGAGTTCTTCGAGGCTCGCCTGCTTGTGCTCCATGCGGAGCCGGCCCGCCGCCGCGAGGTGCTCGGGCACCTCCTCGCCGAGGATCTCCAGGGCCCGTCCGACGCGCGCTCCCGCGGCGACCGCCGCGCGGGCGGAGCGGCGCAGGTTGGCGTCGTCGAAGTTGGCGAGCCGGTTCGCCGTGGCCCGCACCTCGCGGCGCAGCCTGCGCTCCTCCCAGGCGAGCACCGATTCGTGCGCCCCGAGGCGGGTGAGCAGCGCGCCGATGGCGTCCCCGTCCCGTACGACGACCTTGTCCGAGCCCCGCACCTCGCGCGCCTTCGCCGCGATCTGGAGCCGCCGCGCGGAGCCGACGAGCGCGAGCGCCGCCTCGGGACCGGGGCAGGTGACCTCGAGGGACGAGGAACGGCCCGGCTCCGTGAGCGAGCCGCGCGCGAGGAAGGCCCCCCGCCACGCGGCCTCCGCGTCGCACGTGGCCCCCGAGACGACCTGCGGCGGCAGGCCCCGGATGGGGCGCCCCCGGCCGTCCACGAGGCCGGTCTGCCGCGCGAGCTGGTCGCCGCCGCTGACCACCCGGACGACATAACGGGAGCTGCGCCGCAGTCCGGACGGCGCCATCACCACGAGGTCCGAGGCGTGCCCGAAGATCTCCAGGATGTCCTTGCGCAGCCGCCGGGCCGCGATGCCCGTGTCGAGCTCCGCCTCGATCACGATGCGCCCGCTCACCAGGTGCAGCCCGCCGGCGAAGCGCAGGACAGCCGAGACCTCCGCCTTCCGGCAGCAGGTCCGGGTCACGGGGAGCCGCGAGATTTCATCCTTGACCGCCGCCGTCATCGCCATGGGCCGATCCTTCCATGCATCCGAAAAATACGGTCGTACGCGGCTGCCAGCAGCTCCGGGTCATGCCGCGGAACGCCGTCGGGCCGGGCGACCGGGGCCAGCTCCACCGTTGCGTCGAACCGCTCTGCGGCCTCGGCGAGCGAGGCGCGGTCAGGTACGGCTGCCTCGTCGGCCAGCACCACGTCGAAGGTGAGTTTAGGTGCGTGTCGGGCCAAAACCTCCAAATGACGCTGCGGGGAGAAGCCCTCGGTTTCTCCCGGTTGCGGAACGAGGTTGAGCGAGAGCACCCGTCTGGCCCTGGTCCTGGTGAGCGCGTCGAGGAGTTCGGGCACGAGCAGGTGCGGGATCACGGAGGAGAACCAGGACCCGGGACCGACCACGACCCAGTCCGCGTCGAGCACCGCTTCGACCGCCTCGGGCACGGCGGGCGGGTCGGTGGGGACGACGTGCACGGACTGCACCTCGCCGGGCGTGAGCGCCACCGTCGCCTGACCGCGCACCAGCTGGACCTCCTCGGCCCGCGCGGGATCGTGCCCCCGTACCAGGGCCTGGAGTTCGAGCGGCACGGCGGACATCGGGAGCACCCGGCCGTGGGCACCGAGCAGGGTGCCGACGAGGTCGAGGGCGGCGACGTGGTCGCCGAGCTGTTCCCACAGCGCGACGATGAGGAGGTTGCCGACGGCGTGGCCGTGCAGTTCGCCCTGGCTCGCGAAGCGGTGCTGGATCACCCGCGACCAGGTCTGCCCCCAGTCGTCGTCCCCGCACAGCGCGGCGAGCGCCTTGCGCAGGTCGCCGGGGGGCAGCACGCCGAGTTCGTCGCGCAGGCGACCGCTGGAGCCGCCGTCGTCGGCGACCGTGACGACCGCGGTCAGCTCGCCCGTGATACGGCGCAGCGCGGCGAGGGAGGCGGAGAGTCCCATGCCGCCGCCGAGCGCGACCACTTTCGGCTGGGTGCCGCGGCGCCGGGGGCGGGGCGCGGGACCGCCCTCCTGTCGGCGCAGGCGGCGGACGCGGCGCGGGCGTGGGTTCATTCGCGGCCCATGTCCCGATGGACGACCACGGTCTCCACTCCTTCGGAGACGAGCCGGGAGGCGAGCTTCTCGGCCATCGCGACGGACCGGTGCTTGCCGCCGGTGCACCCGACGGCGATGGTCACGTACCGCTTGCCCTCGCGCCGGTAGCCCGCGGCGACGAGCTGGAGCAACTCGGTGTAGCGGTCGAGGAATTCCTTGGCGCCGGGCTGGCTGAGGACGTAGTTCGACACCTCTTCGCTGAGCCCGGTGAACGGGCGCAGCTCGGGGACCCAGTGCGGGTTGGGCAGGAAGCGCATGTCCACGACGAGGTCCGCGTCGACCGGAAGCCCGTACTTGAAGCCGAACGACATGACCGTGGCGCGCAGTTCGGGCTCTTCCTCGCCGGCGAACTGGGCGTCCATCTTCGCGCGTAGCTCGTGGACGTTGAGGCTCGACGTGTCGATGACGAGATCGGCGTCGCCCCGGAGTTCGCGCAGGAGGTCGCGCTCGGCGGCGATGCCGTCGACGATGCGGCCGTCGCCCTGGAGCGGGTGGGGGCGGCGCACCGATTCGAACCGGCGCACGAGGGCGTCGTCGGAGGACTCCAGGAAGACGATGCGCCGCGTGACGTGCTTGCTCTCCAGGTCGGCGAGCGATTCGCGGAGGTTGTCGAAGAAACGTCTGCCCCGGACGTCCACGACCACGGCGATCCTGGCGACGTTCCCCTGGGAGCGGGCGCCGAGTTCGACCATGGTCGGGATGAGCGCGGGTGGCAGGTTGTCGACGACGAACCAGCCGAGGTCCTCCAGGCACTTGGCGGCGGTGCTGCGGCCCGCCCCGGACATGCCGGAGATGATCACCAGCTCGGGGATCGGGGTCTCCTCCGCCTTCCCCGGTTCACTGCTCGTGGCCGTGCTCACCTGTCGCGCTCCGTCCCGTTCTTCCTGCTGCATCTGTTCTGCCCCCGTCCGTCGTACGGCCGTCGTCGTCCGCGTCGTCCCGCCGCTCACCGGAGGACGGGCCAGGGGTGCCTTCGCCTGTGCCGTCCGGGTGTCCGCCCTGGTCAGGGGCGGGGTGCGGGTGCTCCGTCGCCTCTGTCGCGGGCCGGTCGCCCGGGGAGCCGTGCTCCGGGGCGGGCCCGTTCCGGTCCGCGGGGGCGCCGGGGCCCGCGGAGACGTCCTCGTCGCCGGGTCCTCCCGGAGAAGTTCCGTACTCCATCGTGCTCGCCGAAGCCTCCCACGTCGAACGCCCTGGCGTCTCCCGCGACGCGAAGCCGCCCTCCGGAGCGGTCTCCCGCGCTCCCTCTCCCCCTCGCTCACGGTGCGTGAAGCTCTCGTCACCCGACGCAAGGCTGTTCTGTGCGCCGAGGCCGGCTCCGGAGCCTTCCGGCCCCGTACTCCCCGTCTCGGGCGTCCCGCCAGGGGCGGTCCCGTCGTCCGCCGTCCCGGGGCGCTCCTCCGGCATGGCGCCACCGGTCGGCTCCTCCGGCCCCGGCCGCTCCCCCGGCTCGGCCGCGTCCGTCCCCGGCTCGCGCTCACCGCCGCTCCCGGCCGCGTCGGCAGGTCCGTACTCCCCGGCCCCGCGCGGTGCGCCGTCCGTACGCCCCGGGCCCCGCGGTTGTTCCGGCTCCCTTGGTTCCGCCGGTTCGTGGTCGACGGCCGGGGCCGTCCCGCCTGCCGCGTCCCCCGCCTCGTCGTCCGACGGCTCCGCGTGTTCCGTCGCCGCCTTGTCGTCGTTCCCCGCCGCGTCCTCGTCGTCCGGACCGGGCTGTTCGCTCGTGACGTCTTCGGAGCCGTCGTCCAGGATCTCGCCCGTCGTCATGTTGACCGCGGGGGCGCCCGGCTCGCTGCGGGCGAAGGTGGCGAGGATCGTCTCGGCGGTCTTGCGGCCTATGCCGGGGACTTCGCAGATCTGCTCGATCGTCGCGGCCCGCAGTTTCCTCACCGAACCGAAGTGCTTGAGCAGCGCCTGCTTGCGGGCCTGGCCAAGGCCGGGGACCTCGTCGAGGGGGCCGGCCCGGAACCGCTTGGCGCGCTTGCTGCGCTGGTAGGTGATGGCGAAGCGGTGCGCCTCGTCGCGGACGCGCTGGAGCAGGTAGAGGCCCTCACTGCTGCGCGGGAGGACGACGGGGTCCTCCTCGCCGGGGACCCAGACCTCCTCCAGGCGCTTGGCGAGCCCGCAGACCGCGACGTCGTCGATGCCGAGTTCGTCGAGGGCCCGGCGCGCCGCGGCGACCTGCGGCTGTCCGCCGTCGACGACGAGGAGCTGCGGCGGGTAGGCGAAGCGCTTGGGACGCCCGTCCTCGTCGAGCCCGCCGGGCTCCACCGGGCCGTCCAGTTCCTCCGCCGTCCACTCCCCCGTCTTCTCCCGCTCGGCGAGGTACCTGCGGAAGCGGCGGGTGATGACCTCGTGCATGGAGCGCACGTCGTCCTGGCCCTGGAAGCCCTTGATCTGGAAGCGCCGGTACTCACTCTTGCGGGCGAGCCCGTCCTCGAAGACGACCATCGAGGCGACCACGTCATCGCCCTGGAGATGCGAGATGTCGTAGCACTCGATCCGCAGCGGAACGCCGTCGAGGTCGAGCGCGGCGGCGATCTCCTCCAGGGCACGGGAGCGGGTCGTGAGGTCGGAGGCGCGCTTGGTCTTGTGCAGGGCGAGGGACTGCCGCGCGTTGCGCTCGACGGTCTCCATCAGGGCGCGCTTGTCGCCGCGCTGGGGCACGCGCAGCGAGACCTGTGCCCCGCGCCGCTCGCTGAGCCATTCCTGCACGGGCTGCACCGGATCGGGCAGCGCCGGGACCAGGACCTCCTTCGGCACGGCGTCGCCGCGCTCCTCGCCGTAGAGCTGCTGGAGCGCGTGCTCGACGAGGTCGCCCGTGGTGACGGCCTCGACCTTGTCGGTGACCCAGCCGCGCTGCCCCCGCACGCGCCCGCCGCGCACGTGGAAGATCTGCACGGCGGCCTCCAGCTCGTCCTGGGCGAGCGCGATGAGGTCGGCGTCGGTGGCGTCCGCGAGGACGACGGCGCTCTTCTCCATGGCGCGGGTGAGGGCGCCGATGTCGTCGCGGAGCCGCGCGGCGCGCTCGTACTCCATGTCCTCGGCGGCCTCGGTCATGCGCTCTTCGAGGCGGCGCAGATAGGTGCCGGTGTGACCGGCCATGAAGTGGCAGAAGTCCTCGGCGAGAGCGCGGTGGTCCTCGGGCGAGACGCGGCCGACACAGGGGGCCGAGCACTTGTCGATGTAGCCGAGGAGGCAGGGGCGTCCGGTGCGGGCCGCGTTCCTGAACACCCCGGCGGAGCAGGTGCGTACGGGGAAGACGCGCAGGAGCAGGTCGACCGTGTCGCGGATGGCCCACGCGTGCCCGTAGGGACCGAAGTACCGCACGCCCTTGCGCTTGGCGCCGCGCATGACCTGCGCGCGCGGGAACTCCTCGTTCATCGTGACGGCGAGGTAGGGATAGCTCTTGTCGTCGCGGTACTTGACGTTGAACCGGGGGTCGTACTCCTTGATCCAGGAGTACTCCAGCTGGAGCGCCTCGACCTCCGTGGAGACCACCGTCCACTCCACCGAGGCCGCGGTCGTGACCATCGTGCGGGTGCGCGGGTGGAGGTTGGCCAGGTCCTGGAAGTAGTTCGCCAGGCGTTGGCGCAGGCTTTTGGCCTTCCCGACGTAGATCACCCTGCGGTGCTCGTCGCGGAATCGGTAGACGCCCGGCGAGTCCGGGATCTGTCCCGGGGCGGGTCGGTAGCTGGACGGATCGGCCATGTCACACACCCTACTTGCGCACTGTGACACTCCGGGCGGCCCCGGCTCCGCCTGTGGAGAACCCGGGTTGATCATCGGACGAGTCACCTGGTGCTGTGGAAAACTCGGTGCGGCCCGTTCGCACCTCCCTCCCCCGGCATCGTCCCGGGCGAAAGGATTTCCTGTGTTCCTCGTCGCTGGAGAGGCCCTGATCGACCTCGTGCCGCGCCCCTCGGGGCCCGCGGAAGAGGGGCCGCTGGCCCCGCTGGTGCCCTGTCCCGGCGGTGGTCCGTACAACACCGCGGTCGCGCTCGGCAGGCTCGGCGACGAGGTCGCCTTCTGCTCGCGCCTGTCGACGGACGGCTTCGGCACGGCCCTGCTCGAAGGGCTGCGCACGGCCGGCGTCGACACCGCTCCCGTGCAGCGCGGCCCCGAACCCACGACGCTCGCGGTGGCGACGCTCAGCGCGCAGGGTTCGGCGGGCTACACCTTCTACGCGGAGGGCACGGCCGACCGGCTCTTCAGTGTGCCGGAGACGCTGCCCGAGGGAGTGCGGGCGATCTCCTTCGGGACCTGTTCGCTCGTTCTGGAGCCGGGCGCGAGCGCGTACGAGGAGCTGTTGCGGCGGCAGTCGCGGGCGGGGGTCTTCACGCTGCTCGACCCGAACATCCGGGCCGGGCTCATCCCCGACCCCGACGCCTACCGGGCCCGCTTCCTCGACTGGCTCCCGTACGTCGATCTGCTGAAGCTCTCCGAGGAGGACGCCGCATGGCTGGGGGACGACGTGGCGGGGTGGGCGGCGGCGGGTCCGGCCGCCGTCGTGGTGACGCGGGGCGGGGAGGGCCTGCACGTCACCACCCGTAAGGGTGAGCGGTTTTCCGTGCCGGGGGTGCCTGTCGAGGTCGTGGACACGATCGGGGCGGGAGACACCGTGAACGCGGCGCTGCTGCACCGCCTCGCCGCGCTCGGCGCGCTGCGTGGCGACGCGGTGGCGACGCTCGGTGAGGAGGGCTGGCGGGACGTGCTGGGCTTCGCGGCCCGCGCCGCCGCCCTCACCTGCTCCCGGGCGGGCGCCCAGCCCCCCTACGCCCGCGAACTCGGCCTCGACTGACGCGTTTTCCCGCGCGCGAGCGCCCGGGGCCGATGGGAGAGCGGGGTGGGGAGAGCACATACCGCGTGTGCCGTTCCCACCCCGCTTTCGGAGCAGCCTTCCTCCTTCGACGAGGGCCTCAGTCCTTCGCCGTCGCCCGCTTCGCCGTCGCGGACTTGGCCGTCTTGGCCGCCTTCGTCGCGCGCGGGGCCGCCGCCTTGCGCGCGGCGCCCTGGCCCGTGACGATCTGCCCGGCCGTCTTGCTCGCGGCCCGCTTGCGCGGGGCCGCCTTGCGCGCGGGCGCGCCGGCCGCCGGGGTACCGAGCACCTCCTTCAGGAAGCGGCCCGTGTGGCTCTCGGGCTCCTCGGCGATCTCCTCGGGGCTGCCTTCGGCGACGACCATGCCCCCGCCGTTGCCGCCCTCGGGACCCATGTCGACGACCCAGTCCGCAGTCTTGATCACATCGAGGTTGTGCTCGATGACGATCACCGTGTTGCCCTTCTCGACCAGTCCGGACAGCACCTTGATCAGCTTGCTGATGTCCTCGAAGTGCAGCCCCGTGGTCGGTTCGTCGAGGACGTAGACCGTGGAGCCCGTGGAGCGCTTCTGGAGTTCGCTCGCCAGCTTGACGCGCTGCGCCTCGCCGCCGGAGAGGGTCGGCGCGGACTGCCCGAGCCGGACGTAGCCGAGGCCGACGTCGTTGAGCGTGCGCAGGTGGCGCGCGATCGCGGGGACGGCCTCGAAGAAGTCCATCGCCTCCTCGATCGGCATGTCCAGGACCTCGGCGATGGACTTGCCCTTGTAGTGGACCTCCAGGGTCTCCCGGTTGTACCGGGCGCCGTGGCAGACCTCGCACGGCACGTAGACGTCCGGGAGGAAGTTCATCTCGATCTTGATCGTGCCGTCACCGGAGCAGTTCTCGCACCGGCCGCCCTTGACGTTGAAGGAGAAGCGGCCCGGCAGGTAACCGCGCACCTTCGCCTCGGTCGTCTCGGCGAAGAGCTTGCGGACGTGGTCGAAGACACCCGTGTACGTGGCGGGGTTGGAGCGGGGGGTGCGGCCGATGGGCGACTGGTCGACGTGCACGACCTTGTCGACCAGGTCGTCGCCGGTGACCCGGGTGTGGCGCCCGGGGACCGAACGGGCGCCGTTCAGTTCCCTGGCCAGGTGCGTGTAGAGGATGTCGTTGACGAGGGTGGACTTGCCGGAGCCGGAGACCCCCGTGACGGCCGTGAGGACACCGAGCGGGAAGGAGACGTCGATGTCGCGGAGGTTGTTCTCCTTCGCGCCGAAGACGGTGAGCTTCCGCTTCGGGTCGGCGGGACGCCGCGCCTCGGGGACGGCGATGGCACGCCGCCCGGAGAGGTACTGCCCGGTCAGCGACTCCTTGTTGCTGAGCAGGCCGGGGAGTTCCCCGCTGTGCACGACCTTGCCGCCGTGCTCTCCGGCGCCCGGGCCGATGTCGACGACCCAGTCGGCGACCTTGATGGTGTCCTCGTCGTGCTCGACGACGATGAGCGTGTTGCCCATGTCGCGCAGGCGCACGAGGGTCTCGATGAGCCGGTGGTTGTCGCGCTGGTGCAGCCCGATGGAGGGCTCGTCGAGTACGTAGAGGACGCCGACGAGTCCGGAGCCGATCTGCGTCGCGAGCCGGATGCGCTGCGCCTCGCCGCCGGAGAGCGTGCCCGCCGCCCGGTTGAGCGAGAGGTAGTCGAGGCCGACGTCGACGAGGAAGCGCAGCCGTTCGTTGACCTCCTTGAGCACCCGCTCGGCGATCTTCTTGTCCCGCCCGTCGAGCCGCAGTTCGGCGAGGAAGTCCGCGCAGTCGGTGATGGACATCGCGGAGACCTCGGCGATGGACTTCCCCATGACGGTGACCGCGAGCACGATCGGCTTGAGCCGCGTGCCGTGGCAGCTCGGGCAGGGCACCTCGCGCATGTAGCCCTCGAAGCGCTCCCTGCTCGTGTCGCTCTCCGCCTCGGAGTGGCGTCGCTTGACGAAGGGCACGGCGCCCTCGAAGGCGGTGGTGTAGGTGCGCTGGCGGCCGTACCTGTTGCGGTAGCTGACCTCGATGCGGGTGCGGTGGCCGTGCAGCAGCGCCTTCTTGGCGCGCTGCGGCAGTCCGGCCCAGGGGATGTCGGTGCGGAAGCCGAGGGCGTCGGCGAGCGCGCCGACGAGGCGGCCGAAGTACTCCTTGCTGTGCCCGTGCGACCAGGGGTGGAGGGCGCCCTCGTCGAGGGACTTGTCCTCGTCGGGGACGATCAGCTCGGGATCGACCTCCATGCGGGTGCCGATGCCGGTGCACTCGGGGCAGGCGCCGAAGGGCGAGTTAAAGGAGAAGGAGCGGGGCTCCAGCTCCTCGAAGGAGAGGTCGTCGTACGGGCAGTACAGGTGCTCCGAGTACATCCGCTCGCGCTCGGGGTCGTCGGCGTCGAGGTCGACGAAGTCGAGCACGATCATGCCGCCGGAGAGACCGAGGGCGGTCTCGACCGAGTCGGTAAGGCGGCGCTTGGCGCTCTCCTTCACGGTGAGGCGGTCCACGACCACCTCGATCGTGTGCTTCTCCTGCTTCTTGAGCTGGGGCGGCTCGCTGAGCTGGATGGTCTCGCCGTCCACGCGGGCGCGGCTGTAGCCCTTGGTCTGGAGATCGGCGAAGAGATCGACGAACTCGCCCTTGCGCTCGCGCACGAGCGGCGAGAGGACCTGGAAGCGGCTTCCCTCGGGCAGGCCGAGGACCTTGTCGACGATCTGCTGCGGCGACTGGCGCGCGATGGGGCGACCGCACTCGGGGCAGTGCGGCTTGCCGATGCGCGCGAAGAGCAGGCGGAGGTAGTCGTAGACCTCGGTGATGGTGCCGACCGTGGAGCGCGGGTTGCGCGAGGTGGACTTCTGGTCGATCGAGACGGCCGGCGAGAGCCCCTCGATGAAGTCGACGTCCGGCTTGTCCATCTGGCCGAGGAACTGCCGGGCGTACGAGGAGAGGGACTCCACGTAACGCCGCTGCCCCTCGGCGAAGATCGTGTCGAACGCGAGGGATGACTTGCCCGAGCCGGAGAGTCCCGTGAAGACGATCAGGGAGTCCCGGGGGAGGTCGAGCGAGACGTTCCGCAGATTGTGCTCGCGTGCTCCACGGACGATGAGACGGTCGGCCACGCCGGTCCGCACCTTTCTGATCGGTGAAGCCGGGCGCACCCCGCTTCGGAAAATGTCTGGGCCATCGGGCACGGACGGGTCTGTGCTCACGTACGGGACCTTCCGGTCCGGCCCGCGCGCGCCGCCTCGGCGATGGACTGTCACGGGGACGGGACGCTGCGCGAGGGCGCCGCCACCGTCCCTGTCGGGAACACCGGCGGAACCGTGCTGATTCCACGCGGCTTCCACGGGGCTCGTCACCCCGTCCCGGTCGTCCCCTCCAGCATGCCTCGTGACCGCACCTCCGAGCGTATAGCACGCACTTTCGATTCTGGGCCGCCTCCGGGCTTCTTCACTCGTACGAGTCGGGGCAGCGGACAAGGCTTGACGGAGGGCGCCCCGGCGGGGGCCGCGCTCGCGACGGCGCGGGCTGTGCCCACCGTCACAACGGCGCGCGGGACACCGCCGTCACGGGCGCTCCCGGTGGCTGTCGGTGGGACGCCATGGGGTCTGTACTTCGGATTTCGGCCGGTGCGGCGAGAGCGCGTACCGGGCGTCGCGCGGGGCAGAGGCGAGACGGAAGACAGGCCCTAGGGTGGGCCGCATGACGTACAGCGGAAAGGTGCGGGTGGGCGGGCCCGCCGAGGCGCACGAACTGGGCGAGCTGATCATCTCCAAAATCGCCGTCGGCCCCATGGAGAACAACGCCTACCTGCTGCGCTGCCGGGAGACGGGCGAGCAGTTGCTGATCGACGCGGCGGCGGAGCCGCGGACCCTCCTCCGGCTCATCGGCCCCGACGGGCTGCGCACGGTCGTCACGACGCACCAGCACCCCGACCACTGGCAGGCGCTCGCGGAGGTCGTCGCGGCCACCGGGGCGCTGACCTGCGCCGGGCGCGAGGACGTGCCGGGCATCCCCGTGCCCACGGACGCCCCGCTCGACGACGGGGACGTGGTGCGGGTCGGCCGCGTGGAGCTGGGGGTACGGCACGTGCGGGGCCACACGCCCGGCTCGGTCGCGCTCGTCTACGACGACCCGGAGGGCGCCCCGCACCTCTTCACGGGGGATTCGCTCTTCCCCGGCGGGGTCGGCAACACGCGCGGCGACGCGGCGGCCTTCCAGCAGCTCATCACCGATGTGGAGGAGCGCCTCTTCGCGCCCCTGCCGGACGAGACCTGGGTCTACCCGGGCCACGGGGACGACACCTCGCTCGGCGCCGAGCGCCCCCACCTCGGGGAGTGGCGGGCGCGGGGCTGGTGACAACCGGCGGGCGGGGCCGGTGACGTCTACGGGCGGAGGCACGGGTGCCGCCCGGCGCGCGCTACTGCCCGTAGGGGACGGGGAGGCGCCCCTACCGGCGGTGCTCAGCCCAGCAGCGCCGCGACCCGCTCGACGGCGAAGCCGTACCCCTGAAGGCCGCAGCCTGCGATGACGGCGTCGGCGCGCAGCGAGACGTAGGAGTGGTGCCGGAACGGCTCGCGCTGATGGATGTTCGAGAGGTGGACCTCGACGACGGGGAGCTCCTC
Source organism: Streptomyces sp. NRRL F-5630 (assembly GCF_000719475.1). GTDB lineage: Bacteria > Actinomycetota > Actinomycetes > Streptomycetales > Streptomycetaceae > Streptomyces. The sequence goes on from NZ_JOGO01000022.1 coordinate 53,894, forward strand.
GCACGCCTGGAGCGCGTCCAGGAGGGCCACGGAGGTGTGCGAGTACGCGGCGGGGTTGATCACGATCCCGCAGTGGTGCTCGCGCGCCTCGTGCACCCAGTCGACGAGCTGGCCCTCGTGGTTGCTCTGCCGGGCGTCCGTGCGGCCCCCCAGCTTCTCGGCGGTACGGGCGCACAGCGCCTCGACGTCGGCGAGCGTGTCGGTGCCGTACACCTCGGGCTGCCGCTTGCCGAGGAGGTTCAGGTTGGGCCCGTTGAGCACCATGAGCGGGGCGGTCGTGAAGGTGTGCCGCATGGGGGGTGGTCCTCCGGTCCGGGGCTGACGCTGGACCGAGGTCTATCACGCCGGCCCCGGGTGTGAAGAAGCGTGGTCCCCGCCCGTCCCCATGGCGGGCGAGGACCACGCGCGAGGCGTGCCGCGTACGGTCAGCGCCTCGGTCCGGCCCCGTCGTCCCCGTCCCTGGACGGCTGGGCCGCGTCTGTGTGCTCGTGCCGCTCGGCCCTCGCGCCCACCGCCGCGTGCTCCGCACCGGTCCCTGCGGCCTTGTCGGCCTCGCGCTGCCTGCGCGTGGCGAGCAGGCTCGTGACGGTCGTGACCGCGAGGACGGCGACGATGACGCCGAGCGAGACGCTCGTCGGGATCTCCGGGACGTGCACACCGCTCTCGTGGAGGGCGTGGAGCACGAGCTTGACCCCGATGAAGCCGAGGATGATCGACAGGCCGTAGCTGAGGTGGACGAGCTTCTTCAGGAGTCCGCCGATGAGGAAGTACAGCTGGCGCAGCCCCATCAGCGCGAAGGCGTTCGCCGTGAAGACGATGTACGGGTCCTGGGTGAGCCCGAAGATCGCCGGGATGGAGTCGAGGGCGAAGAGGATGTCGGTCGTGCCGATGGCGAGGATCACGACGAGCATCGGCGTCATGATCCGCTTGCCGTGCTGCCGGACGAACAGCTTCGTGCCGTGGTACCTGTCGGCGACGCCGAAGCGGGTCTCCAGGGACTTGAGGAGCTTGTTCTCCTCGAACTCCTCCTCGGTCTCGTCCTCCTCGCGCGCCTCCTTGATGAGCTTCCAGGCGGTGTAGAGGAGGAAGGCGCCGAAGAGGTAGAAGATCCACGAGAAGTTCTCGATCATCGCGGCGCCCGCGAGGATGAAGAGGGTCCGCAGGACCAGCGCGATGAGCACGCCGACGAGGAGCACCCGCTGCTGGAACTTCGCCGGAACCGCGAACTTCGCCATGATCAGCACGAAGACGAAGAGATTGTCGACGCTGAGCGATTTCTCGGTGATGAACCCGGCGAAGAACTCGCTGCCTTGGCTACCCCCGGCGAAGACGAGCAGCCCGATGCCGAAGAGACAGGCGAGAGCGATCCAGACGACCGTCCAGATCCCGGCCTCCTTGAGGGAGACCTCGTGGGGTTTGCGTCCGATCAGGAAGTCGACCGCGATCATGGCCAGCAGGGCCACGATCGTGATCAGCCACACGGTGAGAGAGATGTTCACTGCGCCTCCGGCAGTACGTCACGGCATTCGATCAGCTCGTCGCTGCCGGAGGTCTCTTCCACCACAGCCGCTCGGGCGCGTGGCCGACGCCCCGGGACCTGAACGGTCCGTATTGACGGGTACGCCGCTTGAGGAGTACTCCCCTCCGCTCTTCACAAGGTACGGGGATACCCAAGAGATGTAAAGGCTTAGGTAAAGGGAATCCAAAAGGTGCAGGTGGGAGGCGGTACTGAAAAGCCGGCCCCCCGCCTGTTCCCTCGCCGCTCCCCCGCACGCGCGGCAGGGGCTTCCCGCTCCGGGAGCCCCTCGGCGAGGGGCTCCCGGATTCACGCGTTCGCGCCACCGGAGCTTCCGGATGTACACGCTCGCGGCGCCGGGGCTTCCGTGTGCGCTCGTTCGCGGCGCCTAGGCTTCCGGGTGCGCGCGCTCGCGGCGCCGGGGCTACCGGGTGCGCGCGCTCGCGGCGCCGGGCTCTCAGAGCAGCGGCAGGATCGCCGGGACGAGGTCCTGGAAGGTGCGGCCCTGGGCGGGCGTGCCGAGCGCGGTCATCCGCCAGCCGCCGTTGGCGCGGTGCACCTTCGCCATGATCTGCGCGGTGTACGGGCCGCCGCCCGCCAGGGTGTGCCGGGCCAGCTCCTGCCCCGTCGTCTCGTCGACGAGCCGGCAGAAGGCGTTCTGGACCTCCTGGAAGGTCTGGCCGGTGAAGGAATTCACCGTGAAGACGATCTGGTCGATCTCGGCGGGCACCCGCTGGAGGTCCACGAGGATCGATTCGTCGTCGTCCCCCTGCCCCGCTCCCCCGACGAGGTTGTCCCCGGTGTGCCGGATCGAGCCGTCGTTGCTCGTCAGGTGCTGGAAAAAGACGACGTCGACGGACCTCTTCCCGCTGAAGAGCACGGCGGAGGCGTCCAGGTCGATCTCCCGGGGCCGCATGAGCGACCCGAGCAGTCCCTTCTTGCGGGGCGCGGCCTGCCAGCCGAGCCCCATCCGGACCGCCGTCAGCGCTCCTCCGTCACCCTTCTCCAGGCTGATGCCCTGTCCCTTGGCCAAGTTGACCGTCATGTGTCCCCACCTTCCGAGCTGCGTCACAGAGCGCTCCCCCGTAGAGCGCCCCCACGACCCTCGCACGACGGCGGGCCCCGGCGCAGCCCCCGCACGACGGATTGTGGCCGTCCCGGGACACGGAGGCGGACCGTGTGACCCGGGCGGATGACCCGGTCAGCCACAGGGCCCGGATCATCCGCCCGAGGGACGCGGTTCGGCGGCGGTCAGCGAGGAACGGAACCGCCCGGCGGCGCCCCCTCGGAGCTGCGGACGCCCGAGGGGGCGCCTACGGGCGGCACGCCCTCGCCCGTCGTGGCCCCGCAGCCCCGTATCCCTCAGGCGACCCCCGCCTCCTTCATCTGCCGCAGTTCCTTCTTCATTTCGGAGACCTCGTCGCGCAGCCGGGCGGCCACCTCGAACTGGAGGTCGGCGGCGGCGGCCCGCATCCGGTCTGTCATCTCCTCGATCTGCTGGGCGAGAGCGGCACCCGGCTGGTCGGTCGGCACGCTCGCGGCCTTGCCCTTCTTGCCCTTGCCCTTCGCCGCCTTGCCCGTGTCGGCCGTCGCCTTGCCGCCGAGCGCGGGCACGGGCGTCTTGGCGGCCTTGCCCTCCTTGCCCTGCCGGTACCCCGTACCGAGCAGCGAGTCGGTGTCCACCTCCTCGCGCGCGATCGAGGCGACGATGTCGTTGATCTTCTTACGCAGCGGCTGCGGGTCGATACCGCGCTCGGTGTTGTACGCGATCTGCTTGGCGCGGCGCCGGTTGGTCTCGTCGATGGCCCGTTCCATCGCGGGCGTGATCTTGTCCGCGTACATGTGGACCTGCCCGGAGACGTTGCGGGCGGCGCGTCCGATGGTCTGGATGAGCGAGGTCCCCGAGCGCAGGAAGCCCTCCTTGTCGGCGTCGAGGATCGCGACGAGGGAGACCTCGGGGAGGTCGAGGCCCTCGCGGAGCAGGTTGATGCCGACGAGGACGTCGTACTCCCCGGCCCGCAGCTCGCGCAGCAACTCGACGCGCCGCAGCGTGTCGACGTCGCTGTGCAGGTAGCGGACGTTGATGCCGAGTTCGAGGAAGTAGTCGGTGAGGTCCTCGGCCATCTTCTTGGTGAGCGTCGTGACGAGGACGCGCTCGTCCCTCTCGGTGCGCTCGCGGATCTCGTGGACGAGGTCGTCGATCTGGCCCTCGGTGGGCTTGACGACGATCTCGGGGTCGACGAGGCCGGTCGGGCGGATGATCTGCTCCACGAAGCCGTCCGAGCGGGACAGCTCGTAGTTCCCCGGCGTCGCGGAGAGGTACACCGCCTGGCCGATGCGCTTCTGGAACTCCTCCCACTTCAACGGCCGGTTGTCCAGCGCGGAGGGGAGGCGGAAGCCGTGGTCGACGAGCGTGCGCTTGCGGGAGGCGTCGCCCTCGTACATCGCACCGATCTGCGGGACGGTGACGTGGGACTCGTCGATGACGAGGAGGAAGTCCTCGGGGAAGTAGTCGAGCAGGGTGTTCGGCGGCGAGCCGGGCTCGCGGTCGTCGAAGTGCATCGAGTAGTTCTCCACGCCGGAACAGGTGCCGATCTGGCGGAGCATCTCGATGTCATACGTCGTCCGCATCCGCAGCCGCTGCGCCTCCAGGAGCTTGCCCTGATTCTCCAGCTCGGCGAGCCGTCCTTCCAGCTCCTTCTCGATGCCGCTGATCGCCCGTTCCATGCGCTCGGGACCCGCGATGTAGTGCGAGGCCGGGAAGACGTACACCTGCTGGTCGTCGCTGATGACCTCGCCGGTGAGCGGGTGGAGCAGGGAGAGGGCCTCGATCTCGTCGCCGAACATCTCGATGCGGACGGCGAGCTCCTCGTACACCGGGAAGATCTCGATCGTGTCGCCGCGCACGCGGAAAGTGCCGCGCGTGAAGGCGACGTCGTTGCGCGTGTACTGGATGTCGACGAAGCGGCGCAGCAGCTCGTCGCGGTCCACCTCGTCACCGACCTTGAGGGGGACCATGCGGTCCACGTACTCCTGCGGCGTACCGAGACCGTAGATGCAGGAGACGGAGGCGACGACCACGACGTCCCTGCGGGTGAGCAGCGAGTTCGTCGCCGAGTGCCGCAGCCGCTCCACCTCCTCGTTGATCGAGGAGTCCTTCTCGATGTAGGTGTCCGACTGCGGGACGTACGCCTCCGGCTGGTAGTAGTCGTAGTACGAGACGAAGTACTCGACCGCGTTGTTCGGGAGCAGCTCGCGGAACTCGTTGGCGAGCTGGGCCGCGAGGGTCTTGTTGGGCGCCATGACGAGGGTCGGGCGCTGGAGCCGCTCGATCATCCACGCGGTGGTCGCCGACTTGCCGGTGCCGGTCGCGCCGAGCAGGACGACGTCCTTCTCCCCGCCCTTGACGCGCTTCTCCAGCTCGGCGATGGCGGTGGGCTGGTCACCGCTGGGCGAGTACGGGCTGACGACCTCGAAAGGCGCCACCGTGCGTTCGATCTGAGTTACGGGCCGCATGTCCTCCACGGTACGACCGACCACTGACAAGCGGCCCGCCGAACGGGGGACACCGCGCCGGGGAACTGGCCCGAGCCGCGCGGGGAAGGGCCGGACCGCGCGCGGGCGGGGAGCGCGCGCCCCCGGCGTGGGCGGCGCGCCGTTCGATTCCGGCCGTGCCCCGGTGACCCGGGGTCCCCGCGCCGCGGGGGCCGCCGTGCGGTGCGGTACGGGCGGTGACCGCGCGCCCTGTACGCCCTCTGCGCTCTCGTATGCGCCCATACCTCCCTGACCTGGGCTTTCCTCGGCGGCGCGCGGGAGCCGCCCCGGGGTGCGTCCGACCGGTCGCGCTCCGTTCGGGGTGTGGCCATCGCGCATCTGTCTGCGCGCACCCCGCAGCGGTCACCCTCCTACTGTCAGTGATCCCGCTCACCCCAGGAGCCTTCTTGTCCGCACGAGCCGCAACAGCAGTGACCGTCGCGATCCTCGGCAGCGGAGTCCTCGTGGGCCTCCCCGCCGCGACCGCCACGGCAGCCGACAACGCCCACAGCCCCGCCGGAATCACCGTCGTGGGACACCGCGGCGCGCCCGCCTACGCGCCCGAGAACACCCTGCCCTCCGTCGAGAAGGCGGCCGAGCTCGGGTTCCGCTGGGTGGAGAACGATGTCCAGCGCACCAAGGACGGCGAACTGATCGTCCTGCACGACACGACCCTCACCCGTACGACCGACGTGGAGCAGGTCTTCCCCGACCGCGCGCCGTGGAACGTGCGCGACTTCACCGCGGCGGAGATCGCGCGGCTCGACGCGGGGGCCTGGTACGACCCTTCCTTCGCCGGTACGCGCATCCCGACCCTGAAGGAGTACCTGGACGAGATCACCCACACCCACCAGAACCTGATCCTGGAGCTGAAGAGCCCCGATCTCTACCCGGGCATCGAAGCCGAGACCCTGGCCCAGCTGCGGAACAGCGGCTGGCTCGACCGCGGGCACGTGCGGCACCGCCTGGTGGTGCAGAGCTTCGACGCGAAGAGCGTCAAGGAGGTGCACAAGCAGCGGCCCGACGTGAAGACCGGTTTCCTCGGCACGCCGACGCAGGCGCGGCTGCCCGAGTACGCCCGCTTCGCCGATCAGATCAATCCCTCGCACACGACGATCGGTGCGGACTGGGTCGCGGCGGCGCACGCGCTGAAGGGCCCGCACGACAAGCCACTGGAGGTCTTCACCTGGACCGTCGACACCCCGGACGACACGGTGGCGGCGGCGGACAAGGGCGTGGACGGCATCATCAGCAACGCCCCCGACGTCGTGCGCGACGCGCTGGGCGACTGACGGGCACCGGCGGCGGCTGACCAGGGAAACACCTGGTCAGCCGTGGTGGCGGGGGTCTTGTCAGTGGGCGGCCGTACGGTGTGCGCATGAACAGTGACACGTCCGCGGCGTCCGGGACCCAGGGCCCCCTTCCGGAGCGCGCCGGCGCCCCGGAAGGTCCCCGGGGCTGGACGTCGGTGGTGGTGGAGAGCCCGATCGGGCCGCTCCTCCTGGCGGCGACGGCCGCCGGTCTGGTCCGGGTCGCCTTCCACGCGCACGCGCGGACGGCGGCCGGGGAGCGGGAGGCGCTCGCCGCCCGTCTCGGCGGCCCGGAGGACGCCACGACGGGGGCGGTCGCGGTGGAGGCGGCGGGCGAGGCGCTGGGCAGGTACTTCGCGGGGGACGGCGAGCTCGGCGCGCAGCGGCTGGACTGGTCGCTCGTCACCGGTTTTCAGCGCGAGGTGCTGCGGGTCCTGGCGGCGGAGGTGCCGTTCGGGGCGGTCGTCGGATACGGGGAGCTGGCGCGCAGGGTCGGGCAGCCCGGCGCGGCGCAGGCCGTGGGTCTGGCGATGGGGGCCAATCCGCTCCCGCTCTTCGTGGCCTGTCACCGGGTGGTGGAGCGGGACGGCGGGATCGGGGGCTTCGGAGGCGGCGTGGAGACGAAGCGGCAGTTGCTGGCGCTGGAGGGGGTGCTGCCGCAGCCCTTGTTCTGAGTGGCGGGGCCTGGGAGGGGGGAGCCGGGGGTCCGGGCCGCCCGACGGGATGCGGAGGCGGGGCGTCCGGGGGCGTGGCGCGCGGAGGCCGTGGGGAGATCGCTCCGGGCAGTCCTGGGGACGCGTGGGCGTCTGGGGGCCGTCAGTCCTGGGGGACGCGGCGGGCCGGGTGGCGGGGGTCGTCCGTGCGGACGACGAGGTCGGCCACGTCGAGGGGGGTCTGCTCGGCTTCGTAGCGGGCGAAGGCGGGGAGGGTCCAGTGCTCCTCCTCGGGGGTGCGGCGGCGCAGTGCCGCCTCGGTGAGGGAGAGATGGACACCGAGGTCGAAGGGGAACCAGTGACCGAAGAGGAAGGGGCCGTGGAGGAGGAGGAAGCCGCCGGGCGGCAGGATGACGTACGGGGTGCGGGTCGCGCGGTCGGTGACGGGGTCCCACAGGTCGGGCAGGACGCGGCCGCTCCCACCCGGGTCGAGCGGGGCGAAGACCTCCCGCCACAGGGCCGGGGTGTCGAACCAGCCGGCGAGGTAGCTGTCGGGGTCGTGGTGGCCGTGCTCGAAGCGGAGCGAGGCGGGGCGCAGGAAGCCGCTCGTGGCGAGGGGCAGCGCGGGCCGGCCCGCCGCGCGCAGCGCTTCGGCGAGCCGTTCGGCGAGAGCCTCGGGGCGGGCGGCGGGAGCACCGTCGAGTGCCACCCGGACATGGGCGCCGCCGTCAGCGGGAGTGAGCGCGAGCAGTCGCTCGGTGAGGTCCTCGGTCAGGCGTTCCCAGGTGATCGCTTCGAATCGCACGGGTCCATGGTGACGCAGGCGGCGGGGGTTCACGGGCGCGGGGCGCGGCCGGGGGCGGCGTGGGCCCACTGGCGGGGATCGCGCTGCCGGTGAGGCGGCGGGGCTCCACGAGCCGGGATCGCGCCGCCGGAGAGGCGGCGGGACTCACGGCCGGGGTCGTGGCGGCGGAGAGGCGGCGAGCCTGGCGACCGGGGCCGCACTGCCGGGGGCCGAGACGAAAGACGGGGGCGCGCTGTGGCACGCCCCCGGAGAAGCTACCCGGGACAAGGCCCCGGGTGCGGAGGAGATCGGAGAAGGGGAAACGGAGGAGATCAGGAGAGAAGGAAGTCGGCCTGTCCGGCCTTGGCTCCCTGGATGAAGGCGGTGATCTCCGCCGGGGTGTAGATGAGGGCGGGCCCTTCTGGATCGGAGGACTGGCGGAAAGCGATCCTGCCGTCGTCGAGTTTCATCGCCTCGACGCAGTTCCCCCCGTTGCCGCCGCTCCACGGCTTGCGCCACCCCGCGTCGCCGAGTTGGGCGGCGGGCATGCCGTTGTATATCCGGACGCGGTCCATTCACAGCTCCTTGCGGACATCCCTCAGGATCTCCTTTGTGCGTTGTGCAGTGGCGGCATGTGCCGCCATGTGGTCCATGACCTCCAGATACGTGGCGACTTCCGGCCGGCTGTCGAGGTAGACGGCGCCGGTCAGGTACTCCACGAAGACCATGTCCGGAAGTTCGGGCATGGGGAAGCGGAAGAGCACGAAGGGACCGAAGGTGCCGGGGTGGGGCCCGGCACTGAACTCGGCGATCTGGAGGGTCACGTTGGGCAGCGCGGTGACGTCGAGCAGGTGGTCGATCTGCCGGCGCATGACCGCCGCGTCCCCCGCCGGACGGCGCACCACCGTTTCGTCCACGACGTACCACAGGCGTGGCGCGTCCTCGCGTACGAGGAGCTTCTGGCGTCTCAGTCGCAGGTCGACGTGACGCTCTATCTCCTCCGGCTCGCTGCGCCCGAGCGAACCGGCCCGCATGACGGCCCGCGCGTACTCCTCGGTCTGGAGCAGGCCCGGCACGAAGTGCGGTTCGTAGTTGCGGATGAGGCTCGCGGCCCCCTCCAGACTCACGTGCATGCTGAACCAGTTGGGCAGCACACCGTGGTAACGCTGCCACCAGCCCGGCTTGTTGGCGTCCTCGGCGAGCGTGACGAAGGTTTCGATCTCCTCCGGCGACGCCCCGTACGACTGGAGGAGGAGCTGGAGGTACGGAATCCTCAGCGCGACCTCCGCCGTCTCCATGCGCCGGACCGTGGCCGGTGCGACGCGCAAGACCCTGGCCGCCTGTTCACGACTGAAGCCCGCGTGCTCGCGCAGGTCCTGGAGCCGCCGCCCCAACACCACCTGGCCCACGGTCGGCGCGGACCTCGGTTCGCTCACGTCGACCTCCCCTTCGCGAACAGTTCCCGAGCAGTGTGCCATGCGCCGCAACCCCAGCACACTGCACTCTGCATTTTTCAGAGTGACCCTTGCCAAGTGTTCGCGCCGGGGAGATAGTGGCACACGTGATTCCGTCCGCTCCGTTAATCACCCCCCAGACCGGTGAGCGTTGTGCGAGCTTCGAACTCGCCGCTCACCCGGGCTCCGCCGCCCAGGCCCGGCGGCTCACCCGCGCGCAGCTCGACGGCTGGTCGGCGCCCGAGGAGACGTGCGAGGCGGCGACCCTGATCGTCTCGGAACTCGTCACCAACGCCCTTGTCCACACGGGCAGCCGGCACATCGTGTGCGAGCTGCGCGAGGTGGAGCCGCAGGAACGGGGCCCACGACAGGCCCTCGGTCCCCTCAAGCGGGCGAGCGGTGCGGCGGACGGGGTGCGCCTGCGGATAGCGGTGCGCGACGAGGGGCAGTGCGGGAGACAGCCCGCGAGTCCCCGGCAGGACCCGCATGACGAGCACGGGCGCGGCCTCTTCCTGGTCTCCGCCATGAGCCTGTCCTGGGGGACGCAAGAGGCGGAACAGGGTTCCGGCCTGGTCGTGTGGGCCGAGTTGTCGTGGGAAGAGGCACGCTGAATGCACACGTGGACGGCAGGCTCGCTGAGCCTCGACACGCTCGCCTCGCTCAGCCGGGGCAGGTCCCCCCGCAGAGCGGCGCGAACACCACTGGTGCGTCTGACGGTGCCGAGCGGAATGACCACGTCGATGGGCGTGGACGCGGTGGGCGTGCCGGAGGCGCTGGCCCGCCGGGTGATGGGACGACTGCCCCGGATGGGCTGCGTGTACGCGGACGGCGGGCGCTGGTGGTGGATCGTGCCCTCCGGGTCGGACGTGGCCCTGGAGTGGCCCGCCCCCGTGCACTACGCGGCCGGCGCGCTCGTACCGGACGCCCGCAGGGAGCCCCGGCTCGTCCACCAGCCGGCCGGCAAGGCGCCGTACACCCCGCCGATCCCCCTCTACGTGACACTGTGCCGCCTCACCGACACCCTCCCCCCGTGGTCGCGCTCGGCGCCGACCGAGGACTGACCGACTCTGCCGCGTATGCGTCTGTCCGGTGCGGGGCGCCCCGTACCGATCCTTGGGGCGCCCCCCGTACCGGTGGCATCCCTGTCTTGAGGGCCGCGGCTCTTCCCCTCTCCGTGCCGAGCGGGCTCGCCTAGGCGTGGGGCGCGTCGCTCGGGCCCGGCGTTCCCACTGCTGCGCTCGCGTCGTGCGGACCCCCCGCGCGAGAGGCTCACTCGGGCGCGGCCTGGGTCACTCCAAGGCCGAGCGGGCGCGGACGATGACGAGGAAGGCGTCCTCGTCGAGGTCCATGACGACCTCGGCGGCCGTGCCCTCGCGGCGTCGCTGACGGGCGAATTCCTCGGCGGGCCAGGAGCCCCGCGGCCCGCCCGCGGGGAAGCGTTCCAACACCACTCGTTCGGTCATCACGGCCGCAACTCCGTCCTGTCGTACCCGGGTCGCACTCCCCCGCCGCCGGTGCCGCCGCAACACGTGTTCACTCGAACCCCGCCCTTCACTCACTCGCATGGAGTAACGAGTGCATCCGCCGTCACGTCACGCCGCGCCGGACAGTGCGTCGAGAATGACGCAGCGAGGCGCCCGGGCGTGGGCGCCGTGACCGTACCGTCACCTGTTCGCCCCGGCTCGTAACGGCATACGTCGCCCTTGCGGGGCGCAGGGGGCGCGCCCGACGGCGCACCCGGGCGGCGATGGGCAACGGGGGTGGGCGGGGCGCGGCGTGCGCGGGGCGAGGAGGCGTCCGGGCCCGGGAGGTCACACGCTTTCCCTCCACTCCTCAAGGGCGAGGAAGTCGTCCTCGGTGAGCCCGCGCGCCGGGTCGATCCGCAGGAGCGCGGTCGCGGCCGGGTAGTGGGCGTCCACCCACGCGCGGTCGCGCGGCCCCAGCTCGTCGTCGACCCAGGCGAAGGGGCGTCCCGCGGCGTGGGCCAGCACCTCGCGCAGCTTCCAGAAGGTGCCGTCCGGGCCGGCCGTCCGCGCCGGCCAGTGCACGTAGGGGAGCGCGGGCAGCCCCAGCACGGGCGCCACGTACGTGTTCGCCTCGGCCTCCCACGTCGAGGCCCACACCAGCTCGTACCGTCCGGCGAGGGCGCGCAGCCGCTCGCCGTGCGCCGGGTTGAGGCGCAGTTCCAGGGGCTCGGTCCAGGCCCAGCCCGTCGGGCGGACCTGGCGGGTCCGGTAGCCGGGCAGGCGGCGGGGTGCCGCGAAGGGGTTGAGCGGACCATCTACGTCGAGGAAGAGGAACGGTGTCACAGGGCGTCCCGGGGATCGGTGGGGTCCATTGTGACCGCAACGTGCGGCCGGTCGGCGGCTTCCGCATGCTGGACGTGTGTCCGCATCGCGAGACGTCACTGATTCGGGTGAGACGGGTCCGATGCTTATGAGACGTTCATGTCTCATTTTGCTAGGGTGGACCGCATGACTGTCGACCGCGATCAAGTGCTGCGCTCCGCCGCCACGCTTCTCGTGCGCCGCTCCGGCTCCACGATGGACGAGGTGGCGCGCGCCGCCGGGGTCAGCCGGGCCACGCTGCACCGGCTTTTCGCCGGGCGCGACGCCCTCGTACGGGCCCTGGAGGAGCTGGGCATCCGCGAGTGCGAGGCCGCCGTGGCCGACGCGCGGATCGACGAGGGGCCCGCCGTGGACGCGCTGCGCAGGCTCGTCGCCGGTCTGCAGGGCCCCGCCCCGCTGCTCTCCTTCCTCACCACCGAGGCACAGCTCTTCGAGGGCGAGGAGATCGACGAGGGCTGGGCCCGGCTCGACAGCCGCTTCACCGCTCTGTTCACCCGCGGCCAGCGCACCGGCGAGTTCCGCATCGACCTCAGCCCGACCTGGCTCACCGAGGCGCTCTACGCCCTCATAGGGGCCTGCGGCTGGTGCGTCGTCGACGGCCGCGTCGCCGCCCAGGACTTCCCGCGCAACGTGTCCGAGCTGCTGCTCGGCGGGGTACTGAGGAGGACCCCGTGACCATGACCACGTCCCCCGCCCCCGCCCCCGCCCAGCGCCCCCTCGCGCGCTGGCTCGCCCTCGGCGTCCTCGTCCTCGCGGTGCTGCTCATCGCGGTCGACGCGACCGTGCTCGGCCTCGCGACCCCTTACATCAGCGAGGACCTGCGCCCCTCGGGCACGCAGCTCCTGTGGATCGGCGACGTCTACTCCTTCGTCATCGCCGGGCTGCTCGTCTCGATGGGCGGGCTCGGCGACCGCATCGGCCGCAAGCGCCTGCTGCTCCTCGGCGCGGTCGCCTTCGGCGGGATCTCGGTCCTCAACGCCTACGCGGGCTCGCCCGAGATCCTCATCCTCGCGCGCGCCCTGCTCGGTGTCGCCGGGGCGACCCTCATGCCGTCCACGCTGGCGCTGATCCGCAACATCTTCCCCGACCCGCGCGAGCGCAGCTTCGCGATCGGCGCCTGGGGCGCGGCCTCGTCGGCCGGGATGGCGCTCGGCCCGATCGTCGGCGGCTTCCTCCTCGAACACTTCTGGTGGGGCTCGGTCTTCCTCATCAACCTGCCCGTCATGGCGCTCCTCGTGCTCGTCGGCGCCAAGCTCCTGCCCGAGTCGAAGGACCCGGCCCCCGGCCCCTGGGACCTGCCCAGCGTGGGGCTCTCGCTCGCCGGGATGTTCGGGCTCGTGTACGCGGTGAAGGAACTGGCGGCGGGCGAGGTCACCGGGCTCACACTCGGCGCGGGACTCGGCGGGCTGTTCCTCCTCGTGTGGTTCGTGCGGCGCCAGCTCACGCTGCCCAAGCCGCTCCTGAACATGCGGCTCTTCCGCAACCGGGGGTTCAGCGCAGCCGTCGTCGCCGACCTCCTCACCGTGCTCGGCCTCTCCGGGCTCGTCTTCTTCCTCTCGCAGTTCCTGCAACTCGTCCAGGGGCGGACCCCCTTGGCGGCCGGACTCGCCGAACTCCCCTCCGCGATCGGCGCGGTGGGCGCGGGGCTCGTCGCGGGGCTCGTCGCGCGGCGCTTCTCGGTGCGGCTCGTCGTCTCGGGCGGGCTCGCCGCGATCGGCGTCGCGCTCGCCGCCGTCGTCTTCATCGGCGAGCACACGGGCTATCCGCTGCTCGGCGGCGTGCTCCTCGTCGTCGGCCTCGGCGCCGGTTTCTCCTTCACCGTCACGGCCGACGTGATCCTCTCCGCCGTGCCCAAGGAGAAGGCCGGGTCCGCGTCGGCGGTCTCGGAGACCGCGTACGAACTGGGCGCGGCCCTCGGTATCGCGCTGCTCGGTTCCGTGGTCAACGGTGTCTACCGGGACTTCGCCACCCCGCCCGGCGTCCCGGGCCCGGTCTCCGCCGCCGCGCACGAATCACTCGGCGGAGCGGCCGAAGCCGCCCACCGGCTCCCCGCGCCCCTCGCCGCGCGCATGCTCGACGCGGCGAACGACTCCTTCGTGACGGGACTGCACTACGCGGCGGTCGGCGGCGCGGTCGTCCTGCTCGGCACAGCCGTCGCGGCCTGGTTCCTGCTCAAGGGCCAGCGGCTCGATGTGACGGACGAGGAGGGCGACGCGGCGATACCCGAGAGCGCGGCACCGGCGCCGCGCTAGGTGTGTGGTCCCGGGAGGTCTTGGGCGCCGGGGTGCGGGGCAGGACCTTGCGGACACGGCCGGGGGGGTGGGCGGGCCCGCGCGGGCTTCCGCGTGTCAAGTGGCGGCTGCGCGGCACCCGTTACCGGAGCGGCGCGCTTCGCGGGGCCCTGTGCGACCGGTCGCCGCACTCGTTCGCGGAGCCTCGGAGCCTCGGAGGCCCGGAGCTTCGGCGCCACAGGCCCTCCGCGCCCCAAGCCCTCGGCGCCCGACCTGCCGGGGCGGGCGCGTCCTCGCCGTGGCAGCGGGACTTCTCGACGGTCGCCGTATACGGGGGTGACGCGGCGCAAGCGACGTTGACGTGCCCGCAAGGGGCACCTCGACGGCATGGTTTACAGCGGTGCGGAGTACGGAGTACGGCTTCCCGGCGGGAGGACGCCTGGCGATACGGTCCTGGCGGGAGGCCCGGTGCCGAACGGCTCCCCGTGGCCGGGCGGTCTCAGGCCGCCTTCGCCTTGGTGGCGTACATGTCCACGTACTCCTGGCCCGAGAGCCGCATGACCTCGGTCATGACCGAGTCCGTCACCGCGCGGAGCACGTAGCGGTCGCGGTCCATGCCCTCGTAGCGCGAGAACTCCATGGGCTCGCCGAAGCGGACCGTCACCTTGCCGGGGCGGGGCAGGCCCTTGCCGCCCGGCTGGAGCTTGTCGGTGCCGATCATCGCGAAGGGGACGACGGGCGCGCCCGTCATCAGGGTCAGGCGCGCGATGCCGGTACGGCCCCGGTACAGACGGCCGTCGGGGGAGCGGGTGCCCTCCGGGTAGATGCCGAACATCCGGCCCTCCTCCAGGACGCGGCGCCCCGTCATGAGCGCGGCGACCCCGCCGTTGGCCCCGTCGCGGTCCACGGGGATCATCCCGACACCCGTGAAGAACCAGGCCATGACCCGGCCCTTGATGCCCTTGCCCGTGACGTACTCGTCCTTGCCGATGAACATCACCTGCCGGTCGCAGACGACCGGAAGGATCAGCGAGTCGATGAAGGTGAGGTGGTTCCCGGCCAGGATCACCGGTCCCTCGCCCGGGATGCGCTCGACGCCTTCCAGCTGCGGCCGGAACCACAGGCGCATGACAGGACCGAGGACGGCCTTCAGGAACGCGAAGCGGGACAACTGACCCTCCGGAGCAGTCAGGGACGACAGCGGACCTGCGGGGCCCGCAGGTGAGGACGATACTCGCGCGTCGGCCGGCCGCGCACACCGGGGTTCACCGCGGTGATACGCGGAGTTGACCCGCGGGCGACGAGGAGCCCGCGCCGGGGGGCCGGTTTTCACCCGCCGTTCGGCACGGGTTCTCCCCTCGCGCGAGGCCCCGCGCCTAGCATCGGCACCGCTTCACCGGGCGCCCCGCCCGTCACGGGACGGACCCCTCGTGACGGCGGGCCCCGTTCCCGTACCCGCACGTCCACGAGCGCAGGAGGACCCCATGACGGATCAGGCAGCCAAGGAGCCCGCTCCCCGCACGGGCACCGCACGCCGCGCCCTGCTCGGCGCCGCGGCCCTCGGCGCGGGCGCGGCCGTCGTGGGACTGCCGGGCACCGCGGCGGCGAGCGAGGGCAGGGGGCGGGGCGGCGGCGCACTGCGCGACCTGCCCGAGGTGACGGTCATCGGCCACCGCGGCACCTCCGGCTACCGCCCCGAGCACACCTTCGGCTCCTACCGGCTCGCCCTTGACATGGGCGTCCACATCATCGAGCAGGACCTCGTCCCCACGAAGGACGGCCACCTCGTGTGCCGGCACGAGAACGACATCACGCAGACCACCGATGTCGCCCAGCACCCCGAGTTCGCCGCGCGCAAAACGACGAAGACCGTCGACGGCGCGAAGCTCACCGGCTGGTTCACCGAGGACTTCACGCTCGCCGAGCTGAAGACGCTCCGCGCCGTCGAGCGCATCCCCGCCACCCGCCAGCACAACACCCTGTACAACGGCCGCTGGGAGGTGCCGACCTTCGAAGAGGTCCTGGAGTGGGCCGAGCGGGAGGGCCGGGCGCGCGGCCGGAAGATCTGGCTGTACGTCGAGACGAAGCACCCCACTTACTTCCGCGGCATCGGGCTCGGCCTCGAAGAGCGCCTCGCGCGCCTGCTGCGCAGGTACGGGCGCGACACCCGCGACTCCTCCGCGCTCATCCTCCAGTCCTTCGAGCCGACGAGCATCCAGCGCCTCAAGAAGCTCGTGCGGACCCCCGGCATCGTGCTGCTCTCGACGGCCGGCACCAAGCCGTACGACTTCGAGGCCACCGGCGACCCGCGCACCACCGACGACCTCGTGACCCCCGCCGGGCTGAAGTGGATCGCGTCCTTCGCCGAGGGCATCGGCCCCGACCTGAGCCTCGTCATCCCCCGCGAGGCGGACGGCACCCTCGGCAGGCCCACGAGCCTCGTGCGCGACGCCCACGCCCAGGGGCTGCGGCTGCACCCGTACACCGTCCGCAACGAAAACACCTTCCTGCCCGTGGACTACCGCGTCGGGAGCGACCCGAACGCGTACGGGGACGCCCTCCGGCTCTTCGAGACGTACTACGCGACCGGGATCGACGGACTCTTCTCGGACAACGGGGACACCGCGCTCCTCGCCCGCGAGAGCTACCTGGCGAAGAAGGGCCGCTGACGGCGGGGGGCGTCAGCACGGGAGCGCGGCGGCATACCTCCGGGTGAGCCGCCGCCGCTCGCGGAACCTTCCGCGCGCGCACGCGGTCCCGCCAGGCATGGAGACCACACCGCCCCCGTACGACCACTGGCATCCCCTCGTCCGCGCCGCGGCCCGCGCCGAGGCGCTCGCGCACCAGCTTGATCCGGCCGATCTCGAGCAGTCCCTGTGGGTCCGGCTCCTGGAGCGGCTGCGGGGCGCGCCGCCGCCCGCCGACCCGGCCGCCTGGCTGCGCACCGCCGTACAGGCCGAGGCACGGGCGGCGGGAACTCCGCTGGGCGAGGCCGACGCCGCACGGGAGCGGCACCGCCGCGTCCCCGAGCCCGCCGACCCGCGCCCCGGCCCCGAGCAGCAGCACATCGACGCCGAACTCCTGCGCTCCGTACGGGAAGCGGCGGGCCGGCTCCCGGGCCGCTGCCAGGTCCTCGTCCGGGCCCTGCTCTCGCCCCGCGATCTCACCTACCGCGAGATCGCGGCGGAGTTGGGAATGTCACAGGGGAGCCTCGGCCCGAGGCGCTCACACTGCCTGAACTGCTTGGGAAGACTGCTCGGACCGGCGGGCGCACAGGCCCGTTCCCGCCCTCGAAGCCGTCGGCCAGGTTTCACAGGGGGTGCGGGATGGGGAATCCTGCGGGAGACACACCGGTGAACAGGTGAGCGGGAGGCGTGCACACATGGGCGCGAGCGTGACCATCTCTGCGGCGGCCGAAGAGGACGCCGAGCAGATCCTGAAGCTCCAGTACCTCTGCTTCCAGAGCGAGGCGGAGCGGTACGGGGACTGGGGCATCGAACCCCTGACCCAGAGCCTGGAGAGCCTGCGTGCCGAGCTGCGCTCCGCGCACGTGCTCGTCGCGCGCCTCGGCGACGAGGTCGTGGGCTCGGTACGGGGCGCGGTCGACGAGGACGGGATCGCCCACATCGGCAAACTCGTCGTGCATCCCCGGTTGCAGCGGCACGGGCTCGGCGGCCGGCTCCTGGTCGCCGTGGAGAACGCGCTGCGCGCCGAGGGCCGCGCCCGCCGCTTCCAGCTCTTCACGGGGCACCGCAGCAACGTGCGCCTGTACCGCAAGTACGGCTACGCGCCCGTCGGCACCGAACAGGTCAGCGAGCGCCTCAGCATGGTGACGCTCACCAAGGAGACGGTCGCGGGCAGGCAACCGGCCGGGGTGTGAGGGACGGGGCGGGCCGCTCGCCGCGACCTGCCCCGCGCAGCCGGTACCCCCTGTGCCGCACGGGTGCCCGTTCCAGCGCGGCGCGCGTTCCGGGCGCCGACGACGCCGAGGCGTGGCCCGCCGGGCACGTCCTCCCGCGACCTCGTCGACTCGCCCTCGCCCGGCTGGGGAAAGGAGCGCGCCGAACGCGGCCGCGCTCGGGCCGGAGCGGTGAAGGGACCGGCGAAGGAACCGGCGCCCCGCCGGACCCGCTCAGGCGGCCGTCCCCGCCGCCGTCTTCGCGTCCAGCGCCTCCACGCGCGAGCGGCGCAGCCACAGCAGGGCGCTGACGGGCAGGATCACCGGGATGAAGAGGTAGCCCATGCCGTAGTCGGACCACACCGTCGAGTCCGGGAACGAGTCGCCGTCGACGAGCGTCCACGTGCCCACGACGAGCACGCCGAGAAGCTCGATCGCGCAGCAGATCCGCGCCGCCGTGCGCGCGCCCTCGCCGCCGCGTACGAGGCTCCACGTGATGAAGCAGTACACGACACCCGCGACGGCCGAGAGCACGTAGGCGAGCGGGGCGCGGTCGAACTCGGTGCTCAACTGGTAGACGGAGCGCGAGAGCGCGCCGACCACCATGACCCCGTAGACCCACAGGAGCAGGATGCCCGGACCGCTGATGAGCCTGGTCCGTCCCGCCGCCACCGGCTCGCGTGTCGTTTCGCGCTCCATCGCTCAGCCACCCCAGATGTCGTAGAGCCGGACTTCGAGAACCGCGAGGACGACGCCACCGGCCAGCACCGTCATCGAGCCCCACTTGCTGCGCTCGGTGAGCGACATGAACCCGGCCAGCGGGACGCACAGCGCGGCCCCCACGAGGTAGGCCACGAAGATCACCGTCCCCTGGTCAGGTTCCTCGCCGCGCGTGAGCCGGACGATGCCGATGACGAGCTGCGCGAGCGCGAGCAGCGAGACGACCGCCATCCCCATGAAGTGCCAGTCCTTCGTCGACTGGTCCTTGGCGAAGGCGTGCCCGCACCAGGCGGCGAGCGCGAGCGCGGCGACGGCGGTCGCGATCGTCAGGGCATCGAACATGCGGCAGACCCTAGTACGGCCCCCATTCCGCCCGAAAAGCGGCCCGCCTCCGGGACCGGCCGCAGGACGGGCCTTTCCCGCCACGGCTGCCCGACGATCCGTGCCCTCGTCCCTCATCCCCCTCGCCCCACCCGCGCGCGGCCCGTTGCCCGGCGCACGCCGTCCCGCGCCCCCGCGCCCAGGCTCTCCGTCTGCGAGGACGCCCCCACGGGCCTGCCCTTCGCCCCCGGCCGGTCGGTGCCGGAGCGTGGCATTGACCACAACGTACGCCCGCGCCGAGCCGACCGAGGACACCCTCGTGCCCGGCCTTACGGCGGTGTCAACGCAGGTCAGAAGCTGTTTTCTGAAAACCGTGACCGCTGACCGGCGCGTGCGGGCGCGTCCGGGTACTGGGCGGTAGGTGTCCGTGATGCGGACGAGTGGAGGGGTGCGCTCCACTCGTCTGGTTAACTGCCGTCATGACCACGACGAGCGCACGCATCCCCGCGACCGAGGCGAACCAGACGCCCGGTGCTCGCCGCATGTGTCGAATGTGTGCCTCCTGAGGGTCCCCGCCTCGCGCCCCGAAGCGAGACCGGCAGCACCACCGCGAAGCCGTACCCCTGACCCGGGTGCGTGCCGCGCCTGCCCGGACCTGAATCCCCGCCGCCCCACGGCCCCGGACTGCCCGGACCCGGAAGCGGCGCGAAGGTTTCCCCTCAGCACCGTGCCCCGCGCACGGCACTTCCCGTGCCGGTGAACCCCGCCGCGCACTCGACATCCCAGGGACACCCCCGTGATCACCACCCAGGACCTCACCAAGGTCTACCGGTCGGGCGGCCGTGACCTCACCGCGCTCGACGGCGTCGACCTGCACGTACGCGAGGGGGAGGTCTTCGGCGTCATCGGCCAGAGCGGCGCCGGGAAGTCCTCCCTCATCCGCTGCGTCAACATGCTGGAGCGCCCGACCTCGGGCACCGTCCTCGTCGACGGCCAGGACCTCACCGCGCTCCAGGGCCGCGGCGGTCGCGCGAGCCGCGAACTGCGTGCCGCGCGCAGCCGCATCGGCATGGTCTTCCAGCACTTCAACCTGCTGTCCTCGCGCACGGTGCGGGACAACGTCGAGCTGCCGCTCGAAATCCTCGGGCACAGCCGCCGCGCGCGGGCCACGAAGGCGGGCGAACTGCTCGAACTCGTGGGCCTCGGCGACAAGGCGAACGCCTACCCCGCCCAGCTCTCCGGCGGCCAGAAGCAGCGCGTCGGCATCGCCCGCGCCCTCGCCGGTGACCCGAAGGTCCTCCTCTCCGACGAGGCGACCAGCGCCCTCGACCCCGAGACGACCCGTTCGGTCCTCGCGCTCCTGCGCTCCCTCAACCGCGAACTCGGCCTCACCGTCCTCCTCATCACGCACGAGATGGACGTCGTCAAGACCGTCTGCGACTCGGCCGCGCTCATGGAGAAGGGCCGCGTCACCGAGTCGGGGACGCTCGACGAACTCCTCGCCACGCCGCACTCCGCCCTCGCAGCCGCGCTCTTCCCGGTGAGCGGCGAGCGCAGCGGCCCCGCGCGCACCGTCATCGACGTCACCTTCCACGGCGACTCGGCGAGCCGCCCGGTGATCTCGCAGCTCTCCCGTACGTACAACATCGACATCTCGATACTCGGCGCCGCGATGGACACCGTCGCGGGCCGCCAGGTCGGCCGGATGCGCATCGAACTGCCCGGACGGTACGAGGAGAACGTCGTGCCCATCGGCTTCCTGCGCAAACAGGGGCTCCAGGTCGAGGCCGTACGGCCCGAAGCCGGGGGCACGTCGCCGGAGAAGGCCGGGCGGCCCGGGGCCGGGGGCACGTCCCCGGAGAAGGGCGAAGGCCCCGAAGCCGGGGGCGCAACGCCGGAGAAGGCCGGGCGGCCCGCGACGTCCGGGACGACCGAGAAGCAGGGGGCGAACCGATGACCTGGTCCGAGATGCGGCCGCTGCTCAGCCAGGCGAGCTGGGACACCCTCTACATGGTCGGCTGGTCGACGCTCATCGCCGTCGCCGCCGGACTGCCCATCGGCGTCCTGCTCGTGCTGACCGCGCGCGGCGGACTGCTCCAGAACGCCGTGCTCTCGAAGGTGCTCGGGCAACTCGTCAACATCGCCCGCTCGATGCCGTTCATCATCCTCATGGTCGCGCTCATGGGCTTCACGCGCTGGCTCACCGGTACCACGATCGGCCGCGAGGCCGCGATCGTGCCGCTCGCGATCGGCGCCATCCCCTTCTACGCGCGCCTCGTCGAGACCGCCGTACGCGAGGTCGACCACGGACTCGTCGAGGCCGTGCAGTCGATGGGTGGCACGACATGGGCCGTCGTCCGCAAGGTCCTGGTGCCCGAGTCGCTGCCCTCGCTCGTCTCCAGCGCCACCACGACGATCGTGACGCTCATCGGCTACTCCGCGATGGCCGGCACGGTGGGCGCGGGCGGCCTCGGCGACATCGCGATCCGCGAGGGCTTCCAGCGCTTCGAGACCGGGCTGATGTGGGTGACCGTCGCGATCCTCGCCGTCGTCATCTCCGTCATCCAGTTCCTCGGCGACTTCGCGGCCCGCGCGCTCCACGACCGCGGCGGCCGCCGCGGACCCGCCCCCGCGCTGCGCCTCCTGCGGCCCCGTACCCCCGCGAAAGCGGCGGAGGTACGCGACACCGCCGACGCCGCCTGAGCCACCCCGGGCCCCCGCACCATCCCGGCCCCGCCCGAGCGCACTCCGCGTGGGCCCGCCCGCCCGGGCTACGGGCCACAGACCACCACCGCACCACCTCCCCGCACCCGCCGGGAGCAGCACCACCGAG
Source organism: Streptomyces sp. NRRL F-5630 (assembly GCF_000719475.1). GTDB lineage: Bacteria > Actinomycetota > Actinomycetes > Streptomycetales > Streptomycetaceae > Streptomyces. The sequence goes on from NZ_JOGO01000022.1 coordinate 75,496, forward strand.
AAAGGCACTTTTCGTGCGTAACCACACCCGCCGTACCACCCGTACCGCCACCGCCGTCGCCCTCGCGGGCGCCCTCGGCCTCGGCCTCGCCGCCTGCGGCTCCGACGACGACTCCGCCAAGAGCGGCTCGGGCGACAGCGACAAGGCGCTCGTCGTCGCCGCGAGCCCCACCCCGCACGCGGACATCCTGAAGTACGTCCAGGACCACCTGGCCGCGAAGGAAGGGCTCACGCTCAAGGTCAAGGAGGTCACCGACTACGTGACCCCCAACACCGCGACGCAGGACGGCTCCGTCGACGCCAACTTCTTCCAGCACAAGCCGTACCTCGACGACTTCAACAAGAAGAACGGCACCGACCTCGTCCCCGTGACCGCCGTGCACCTGGAACCGCTCGGCGCCTACTCGCACAAGGTCAAGAGCCTCGACGAGCTGAAGAAGGGCGCCACCGTCGCGCTCCCCAACGACGCGACCAACGAGGCCCGCGCCCTCAAGCTCCTGGAGAGCAACGGGCTCCTCACGCTCAAGTCCGGCGCCGGCGACGACGCGACCCCCTCGGACATCGCGAAGAACCCGAAGCACCTCTCCTTCAAGGAGCTGGAGGCCGCGCAGGTCCCGCGCTCCCTCGACGACGTCGACGCCGCCGTCATCAACGGCAACTACGCGGTCGAGACCGGCCTCAAGCCCGCGAAGGACGCCCTCGTCCTGGAGAAGGCCAAGGACAATCCGTACGCGAACCTCCTCGTCGTCAAGGACGGCAAGGAGAACGACCCGCGCGTGAAGAAGCTCGCCAAGCTCCTCCACTCGCCCGAGGTCAGGAAGTTCATCGAGGACACCTACAAGGGCTCGGTGATCCCGGCCTTCTGACCCGGCCGGACCTCGCCCCGCGGCCCCGGCCCCGGCCGCCCGAGAACGCCTCGGGTGCGCCGGGGCCTTCGCGTGCCCCGGTGGTGCGCCCCCCGGCCCCCATGCTGCATGCTGGACCATCCGGCACAGCGGCCCCGCGGGCCGCCGAAGACACCGACCAGGCCCGACCATCACGGAGCGGCGCACATGACTTCCCTCTTCCCCGATGTCTCCCTCAGCACCGAGCGGCTGGTCCTGCGCCCCTTCGAAGCCGATGACGCCGCCGCCCTGGCCGACATGATGAACGACGAGCCCGTCGCCGCCTGGACCACCTTCCCGCACCCCTTCACCCGCGCCCACGCCCGCGACTGGATCGCCCACCGCGCCCCCGGAGCGCGGCTCGGCGGCGAAGGACTCGTCCTCGCCGTCACCGAGTTCCTCACCCAGCGCCTCGTCGGCGCCGTCCGGCTCAGCCGCACCGACTGGGACCTGCGCGCCACCGAACTCTCCTGCGTCACCGCTTCCTGGGCACGCGGCGAGGGATACGCGGCCGAGGCGGCGCTCGCGGTCGCGCAGTGGCTCTTCACCCGCCGGGGCTTCGCCCGCGTCGAGCTGCGCACGGCCGCCGACAACACCGCCGCGCAGCAGGTCGCGCAGCGCATCGGCTGCGTCAGCGAGGGCGTACTGCGCGGCGCCTGGATAGCCAGGAGCCGCGACCACACCGGCGTCCTGCGCCGCAACCGCACCGACCTCATCGTCTGGAGCCTGCTCCCCGAGGACCTCGACGACGACATCGAGACCCCCGCCGTGCACGAGGAGACCCGCACCGAGCACGGCCCGGTCCGCGCCTACGCCGACTGGAACTGACAGCGGCACCACGGGGATACGCGCCCGACGGTCTCCCGCCGCCCCCTCGGTGGGACCACCCGGAGCCGCCTCTGCCCGGACACGCGTGCGACCGGTACGCTCACCCTGCCCGTACGGCCCCGCACGCTCACCGGGCCTCCGCCTCCGCGCACACCCACAGGAGACTCACGAAGATGGCCGACCGGGTCACGGTGATCGGCTGGGACGGTTCGCCGTTGACCGAGGCGGCCCGCTCCGCGCTCGGCGCGGCGACGCTCGTGGCCGGGGCTGCCCACCACCTCGCGCTTCCCGAAGTGCCCGAGCACGCCGAGCGCGTCCGGCTCGGCAGCGTGCACCTCGCGGCCCGCCGCATCGCCCTGCACCGGGGCAGTGCCGTCGTCCTCGCCGACGGCGACCCCGGCTTCTTCGGCGTCGTCCGCGCCCTGCGCGCGGGCGAACACGGCCTGGAGGTCGAGGTCGTGCCCGCCGTCTCCGCCGTCGCCTCGGCCTTCGCCCGCGCCGGGATGCCCTGGGAGGACGCCGAGATCGTCGTCGCCCACCCGCGCACCCTGCGCCGCGCCGTGAACGTCTGCCGCGCCCATCCCAAGGTCGCGGTCCTCACCTCGCCGGGCGCGGGACCCGCCGAACTCGGCCTGCTCCTCGAAGGCGTGCACCGCACCTTCGTGATCTGCGAGGAACTCGGCACCGCGCGCGAACGCATCACCGTCGTCACCTCCGACCGCGCCGCCGACCACGCCTGGCGCGACCCCAACGTCGTCATCGTCATCGGCGGCACCGCGACGACGGGCGGCACCGACAACGGCTGGATCGCGGGTCGCGACCCGGCGGGCCCCGTCCGCGGCTGGGCGCTCCCGGCGCGCGAGTACGGGGCGGAGGCGGCGCTGGAGGGCGAGGCCCGCGAACTGCGCGCCGCCCAGCTCGCCCGCCTCGGGCCCCGCACCGGCGACCTGGTGTGGGACATCGGCTCGGGGACCGGCGCCTTCGCCGCCGAGGCCGCCCGCTTCGGGGCCGCCGTGCTCGCCGTCGACGCGGACCCGGACGCCTGCGCCCGCACCACCGCCTCGGCCCGCCGCTTCGGCGTGCGGGTGCAGGTCCTCCACGGCAGCGCGCCGCACATACTCGAGGACCTCCCCGAACCCGACGTCGTACGGGTCGGGGGCGGCGGCGCACCGGTCGTCTCGGCCGTCGCCGACCGCCGCCCGGCCGCGATCGTCACCCACGCCGGGACCCGCGACGAGGCCGAACTCCTCGGCCGCACCCTGGCCGAGCACGGCTACGCCGTCGAGTGCGCGCTGCTCCAGTCCGTCGCCCTCGATGTGGGGGAGTGGACCGAAACCGAACGTACCGTCGTGTTTCTCCTTTCCGCCCACCGCCCCGATCGCGCCCCGTGAACCAGTGGCCACAGCAAGCGGGGTAGGCTGGCCGATCGTCGTACAGCTTTACGAGCTGCCCCCGGCACCCCGAACCGGCCCGTAAACCCCAGGTCCGCCCCGTGATCCGGGGTTCTGCGGGGCGGGCGCGCGCCGACGTGGCGCAGTCCACAGCCGACTGTGGCGGAAAGTGGCCGCCATCAGCGCGCCGGGACCGGGAGAATGCCCCGGGACGGCAGGGTTCTGCCCGCATCGTGCCGCAGGGCGCGTGCGCTCGTTGCTCCTCGTGGGAGGCCGGACGGCCTGCCGGTGAGCAACGGAAGGACCCGGCCGCGGTCGGCAGGTCCCGGAAGGCACGGGAAGCCGGTACGACCGGAGACAAGCGAAACAGCTGACACGTGGGCGAGGGGTACGCATGACGGACACCGGCAAGGGCCCGGCCGAGGGGCAGCCGCAGGCTGCGGCACAGCCGGGCCCGTACCCGTACCAGGGGTACGCCGCAGCTCCGGCCGAGGACGACGACCTCCTCTTCATGCCGGGCGCGCAGGGCGCCTGGACCGAGGCGCAGCCCGTACTCGCCCAGCCGGTGCAGGTGGTCTACCAGGGCCAGGCCACGGAGCAGAGCGCACCGGGCGGTCACGGGGCCGGACTGCCCGGCGCGGAGGCCGTCGGCGGCCACCACCCGCCCGTCGCCGAGGCCGCCCCCGCACCGCAGACCGTGCCCGTCGCACCGCTGCCGCAGCCCGCGCCGGTGCCGCCCGTCCCGGTCGCCGCGCCCGTCGCCCCGCTGGAGCAGCCGGATCAGGACGCTGTCGCGGTGACGCGGGAGCAGGACGGGCAGGGATACGCCGGGGCCGAGGGCTTCGCCGGGCCGGAGGCTTTCGCGGCGCCCGCTCCCGAGCCCGTGCCCGCCCCCGAGCCTCCGCTCCAGACCGTCGATGCGCCTGCCGCTGAAGAGATCGCTGCGGAGGACCGGACCGCCCAAGGCCCGGTCGACGCGGCCCCGGTGGCGGAGGGCCAGGCGGGGGAGGCCCCGGCCGTCGACGCCGCCCCCGCGCCGCCCCACGTGCCCGAACCGCACGAGACCGACGGCCGCGACAGCGGCGCCGTCGACCTCTCGGCGGTCCGCACCACGGCCGCGGCGCCCGCCCGCGCCCAGGCCCCGCAGCGGCGCCCGCTCCACATGGGCCCCGCGCTGCCCGACCCGCGCAACAGCCCGGTCCGTACCCTGGCCGACCGGGGCCCCGCCGCCCCGCGACCGGAGTACGCGACGACGCACAGCGGTACGGGGTGGACGACCGTCCCGGCACAACCCCCGGCCCCGGCGCCGGTCGCACCGGACGCGTCGGGGTGGCAGCCCGCCGCCGAGCCCGCGCCCGCCACGGAGCCGGAGGCCCCCGGGCAGGCCGCGCCCGCCACGGAGCCGGACGCCCCCGGGCAGGCCGCGCCCGCCACGGAGCCGGAGGCGGCCCCCGCCGAGGCGACGCTGACCGAGGTGGCGCAGGCCGGGGAGCCGGAGCGGGTTGCCGAGCCGGACGAGGCAGCCGAGCCCGAGGCCGTCGCGGAACCGGTGCCGGACGCCGAGGCGGAAGCGGTGGCCGCGCCGGAGGCGGCTGCCGTCGCCGAGGAGGCCGCCGTCGCCGCCGAGGAGGCCGCCGAGGCGGAGGGGCCTGCCGCCGCGCCCGCCGCCGAGCCTGCGCCTGAGACCGACCCTGCGGCCGACGCCTCGGAGGCCGCGCCTGCCGGGGCGGTCGCCGCGCCCGCCACCGCCCCCGCCGCGCCCGAGCCGGTCGTGACGATCCCCGCCCAGCAGGCGGGGCCCGTCGCCTCCGAGGAGCCGTCGGTATCGGACGAGGCAGCCGCGCCCTCCGAGGTTGCGCCCGCAGACGAATCCGCGCCCGCAGAGGAACCCGCGCCCTCCGACGCGCCCGCGCCCGACGAGCAGCCCGCCGCCGACGCGCCCGAGACGGCTGAGCAGCCCGTCCCGGCCGAGCAGACCGTCGCCGAGCAGCCCGCCGCCGCTCCGGAGGAGCCCGCCGCCGCGCTCCCCGAACCGCCCGTGGTGGAGTCCGCCGCCGAGGAGGCTGCCGCCGCCCCCGTCGTGACCCCGCCCGCCCCGCTGCCCCAGCTCCCGGGTACCCCCGTCGGAGCCGCGCAGTGGCCGAGCCCCGCCGGGGCCGTCGGCGAGCAGGACCCGGAGGACGTGCCCGAGGTCGCCCAGGACGAGCAGGGCCCGTCCGGCAGAACCACGACGCCGGAGACCAGAACACCCGAGGCCGCAGCGCCCGAGGCGGCAACGCCTGAGGCCGCCACGCCCGAGGCCGCGCCCGCCGACGCCGCCCCCGTGGCCGCGGCCCCCGCGAGCGACACCCCGGCCGCGGCCCCCGCCGCGAGCGAGACCGCCTCCGCCCCCGTACCGCCGGAGGCCCCCGCCGGGCCGCCCGCGCCCGGGTACGACGAGGCCGAGCGCGAGGCCGTGCTGCGCGTCATGCGCGAGCGGCGCGACATCCGCAACGGCTTCCGCTCCGACCCGATCCCGCCCGAGGTGCTGATCCGCGTCCTGGAGGCGGCGCACACCGCGCCGAGCGTCGGCCACTCGCAGCCCTGGGACTTCGTCGTCATCCGCTCCGAGGAGACCCGGCGCGCGATGCACGAGCTGGCCGAGAAGCAGCGCGACGCGTACGCCGCCTCGCTCCCCAAGGGCCGCGCGAAGCAGTTCCGCGAGCTGAAGATCGAGGCGATCCTCGACACCCCCGTCAACATCGTCGTCACCGCCGACCCGACGCGCGGCGGCAGGCACACCCTCGGCCGCCACACGCAGCCGCAGATGGCCCCGTACTCCTCCGCGCTCGCCGTCGAGAACCTGTGGCTCGCCGCGCGTGCCGAGGGACTCGGCGTGGGCTGGGTCAGCTTCTTCGACGAGCGCGAGATGGTGCGCGTGCTCGGCCTGCCCGAGCACCTGGAGGTCGTGGCGTACCTGTGCGTCGGGTACGTCGACGAGTTCCCCGCGGAGCCCGAGCTGATGCAGGCCGGGTGGTCCAAGCGGCGCCCGCTCTCCTGGGTCGTCCACGAGGAGACGTACGGCCGCCGCGTGCTGCCGGGCGCCGAACCCGCCGACCTGCTCACCGAGACCGTGCGGCGCATCCGCCCGCTCGACGCGAAGGCACTCGGCGAGGCATGGGAGCGGCAGAAGCGGATGACGAAGCCGCCGGGGGCGCTCGGGATGCTGGAGATCATCTCCGCGCAGCTCAGCGGCCTCTCGCGGGTCTCGCCGCCGCCCATCCCCGAACCGGCCGCCGTCGCGATCTTCGCGGGCGACCACGGGGTGCACGCCCAGGGCGTCACCGCGTGGCCGCAGGAGGTGACCGCGCAGATGGTCGCCAACTTCCTCGGCGGCGGAGCGGTCTGCAACGCCTTCGCGAAGCAGGTCGGCGCCGAGGTGTGCGTCGTGGACGTCGGCGTCGCGGCCGAACTGCCGGCCACCCCCGGGCTGCTGCCGCGCAAGGTGCGGGCGGGCACGGCGGACATGACGATGGGCCCCGCGCTCAGCCGCGAGGACGTCACCGCCGCGATCGAGGTCGGCATCGAGACCGCCCGCGACCTCGTCGCGGCCGGCAACAAGGCGCTCCTGACCGGCGAGATGGGCATCGCGAACACGACCGCGTCGGCCGCGCTCATCTCCGTCTTCACCGGCACCGACCCTGCCGAGGTCACCGGGCGCGGCACCGGCATCAACGACGAGATGCACGCCCACAAGGTCGACGTCATCCGCCGCGCGCTCGACCTGCACCGCCCCGACCCCGCCGACCCCATCGGCGTGCTCGCCGCCGTCGGCGGGCTCGAACACGCGGCCATGGCGGGTCTCCTCCTCGGCGGCGCCTCGCTGCGCACCCCGGTCGTCCTCGACGGCGTGAGCGCGGGAGCGGCGGCCCTCGTCGCCCGCGCGATCGCCCCCGAGGTCCTGGCCGCGTGCATCGCGGGCCACCGCAGCGCCGAACCGGGCCACGTCGCGGCACTCAACAGCCTCGGCCTGCGCCCCCTCGTCGACCTCGACCTCCGCCTCGGCGAAGGCACGGGCGCCCTCCTCGCCCTCCCGCTCGTCCAGAGCGCGGCCCGCGCCATGCACGAGGTGGCCACCTTCGACTCTGCGGGAGTCACGGAGAAGTAGCCCTCCGGTCCGGAGCCGCCTTCGAGGACGGCTCCGGACCGCCCCGGCCCCACCCCGTAAACTCGCCCTCGCGGAGCAACGCCGCACCGCCCCTCCCCCCGCCCCGCAAGGAGCCGCTCCGCCATGCCCTCCGCCGCCAGCCACCCCGCCTACCCCGCGGGACTCCGCCTCGCGGGCCGCAAGGTCGTCGTCCTCGGCGGCGGCCAGGTGGCCCAGCGCAGGCTCCCCGCCCTCCTCACCGCGGGCGCCGACGTGCTCCTCGTCTCGCCCACGGTGACCGCGTCCGTCGAGGCGATGGCCACGGCGGGGGAGATCCGCTGGGAGCGCCGCCGCTACCGCGCGGGTGATCTGGAAGGCGCCTGGTACGCGATCGTCGCGACCGACGACGCGGAGGCCAACACCGCCGCGTCCGCCGAGGCCGAGGAGCGCCGCGTGTGGTGCGTCCGCAGCGACGACGCCGACGCCGCGAGCGCCTGGACACCCGCGACCGGGCACAGCGCGGGCGTCACCGTCGCCGTCCTCACCACCGAGCCCGCCGAGCGCGACCCGCGCCGCACCGCCGCCGTGCGGGACTCCCTCGTGCATGCGCTCGACGAGGGCCGCGTCGCCGTGCCGCGACAGGGGAACGGCGAGACCCCGAGGGTCGCCCTCGTGGGCGGCGGTCCCGGGGACCCCGACCTCATCACGGTGCGGGGACGCCGCCTTCTCGCCGAGGCCGACGTGGTCGTCGCCGACCGGCTGGGTCCCCGCGACCTCCTCGCCGAACTCCCACCGCACGTCGAGGTCATCGACGCGGCGAAGATCCCGTACGGGCGCGCGATGGCGCAGGAGGCGATCAACGAGGCGCTCATCGCGCACGCCAAGGCGGGGAAGTCCGTAGTCCGCCTCAAGGGCGGCGACCCCTTCGTCTTCGGACGCGGCATGGAGGAGGCGCAGGCGCTCGCCGAGGCCGGTATCCCCTGCACCGTCGTCCCCGGGATCTCCAGCGCGGTCAGCGTGCCCGCCGCCGTCGGCATCCCCGTGACGCACCGGGGTGTCGCGCACGAGTTCACCGTGGTCAGCGGACACGTCGCACCCGACGACCCGCGTTCGCTGGTGGACTGGCAGGCGCTCGCCCGGCTGCGCGGCACGCTCGTGATCCTCATGGGGGTCGACAAGCTCGGCGCGATAGCCGAGGCCCTCGTGCGGCACGGCCGCGACCCCGAGACCCCGGTCGCGCTCGTCCAGGAGGGCACCACGGCCGCCCAGCGCCGCGTCGACGCGCGCCTGGCGACGGCGGCCGAGACGGCCCGCGCGCACGACGTACGCCCCCCGGCCGTCATCGTCGTCGGCGCCGTCGCCGCCCTGGACGCCTGACCGGCGGCCCCGCACACCTCTTCCGTACGCACGACCCGAGGCGGCACACCGTGGCAGTACCCGAACGCGTCGACGACCCGGCGGACCCCCGGCTCCGCGACTACACCTCGCTCACCGACGTCCAGTTGCGCCGCCGCCGCGAACCGGAGGAGGGGCTCTTCATCGCGGAGGGCGAGAAGGTCGTGCGCCGCGCGCTGGACGCCGGGCACGGGATGCGCTCGATGCTGCTCACGGAGAAGTGGCTGGCCTCCCTGGCCGACGTGATCGACGCGAGCGAGGCGCCCGTCTACCTCGTGAGCCCCGAGACGGCCGAGCGGGTCACCGGCTACCACGTCCACCGCGGCGCCCTCGCCTCGCTCCACCGCACCCCGCTGCCCGCGCCCGAGACCGTCCTCGCGGACGCGCGGCGCGTCGCCGTCTTCGAGGACCTCGTCGACCACGCGAACCTCGGCGCCGCCTTCCGCAACGCGGCGGCCCTCGGGGTCGACGCCGCGCTCCTCACCCCGCGCTGCGCCGACCCCCTCTACCGCCGGGCCGTGAAGGTCTCGATGGGCGCCGTCTTCTCCCTCCCGTACGCACGGCTGGAGAACTGGCCCAAGGACGCGGACACGATCAAGCGGGCCGAATTCACCCTCGCCGCGTTCTGCCTCTCGGACCGCTCCCTGACCCTCGACGCCCTCGTCGCCCGCCAGGACCCCCGCCTCGCCCTCCTCTTCGGCAGCGAGGGCCCGGGGCTCACCCCGGCGGCGCTCGACGCCGCCGACGTGCACGTGCGCATCCCGATGCGGGCGGGCATCGACTCCCTGAACGTCGCGGCGGCGACAGCGGTGGTCTTCTACGCGACGCGAGCGGGGGACGGCGACGCACTCGCCCCCTCCGGCGGCTGAGGAACGGGCGCGGGGCGGCGCCCGTGAGGAGTTCTCGCGGGAAGGCCATCCCTCCCGCGAGCACCGGAGCGGCTCCCCTCAGGTCAGCCCCTGCACCAGCATGATCCCGAGCGCCACGATCAGCGTCACGACGAAGAACACCACGAGCCGCTGCCGCAGCAGGCGGGGGTTGGCGGGGCGGCGGCCCGCCCCCGTACGGGTGCCGGGGCGGCTCGCACCGCCCGCCCGGCCGCTGCCGGTGCGCCGTTGCTGCCCGCCGGGGGCGCGCGATGGGCGGCCCGCGACGGGGCTCCGCTCGGCGCCGGACGGACGGGTCTCGGGGCCGCCGCCCTGCGTACCGGGGCCGGGACGCCGCGCGCCGCGCCCCCCGCCCGTACCGGCCGAGCGGGGCCGCCCGTCCCGCGTCGGCGCGGGACGCTCGCCGCGCGGCTGGGCTTGCGCCGGGGCCGCCTCCGGCCGCCGCCGCCCGCGGGGCGCCGGGGTCACCGGGCGCTGCTGCGTCGCCTGCTCGGCGTACTGCTCGGCGAGCCGTCCCGTGGGCCGCTCGATCACCTCGCGCTGTCCCGCACCGCGCGTGCTGCCGGGGTGCTGCGTCTCGCGCGCGGCGATCTCCTTGAGCCGCAGCGAGAGCTGGAGTGTGCTGGGACGCTCCTCGGGGTCCTTCGCGAGGCAGGCCCGCACGAGGGGCGCGAGCGCGTCGGGGACGCCGCGCAGGTGCGCCTCCTCGTGCACGACGCGGTAGAGCATGACCTCCGAGCTGCCCTGCCCGAAGGGGGAGTCGCCGGTCGCCGCGTAGGAGAGCGTCGCGCCGAGCGCGAAGACGTCCGTCGCGGGGGTGACGGCCGCACCGCGCACCTGCTCGGGCGCGAGGAAGCCGGGGGAGCCGACCGCCGTTCCGACGTGCGTGAGGGTGCTCGCCCCGGTCGCCCAGGCGATCCCGAAGTCGATGATGCGGGGGCCCTTGGGGGAGAGCAGGATGTTGGACGGCTTGAGGTCCCGGTGCACGACCCCCGCCTCGTGCACCGCGACGAGCCCCTCCGAGAGCGCGGCGCCCACGGACGCCACCTCGGCGGCCGTCAGCGGGCCCTCCTCGGCCACCTTGTCGTGCAAGGAGGGGCCCGGTACGTACTGCGTGGCGAACCAGGGCCGCTCGGCCTCCAGGTCCGCCGCCACGAGCCGTGCCGTACAGCCTCCGCGAATACGCCGGGCCGCCGAGACCTCACGGGCGAAACGCGAGCGGAACTCCTGGTCCTCCGCCAGATCCGGGCGGATGACCTTCAGCGCGACGCGCTGGCCCTTGCGGTCGGAGCCCAGGTAGACGACGCCCATCCCGCCCGCGCCGAGTCGCCGGTGAAGCCTGAACGAGCCGACGACACGCGGGTCCTCGCGCCGGAGCCGCATCATCGTCATGTCCATCCCCGCTGCCCGTTACTACTGACGAGCCACAGCTTACGTTTCCCCACGCCGGTGCGCGCTGAGGCCGCGCCCTCCGTGACCGAACGATTGTCTTCGCGGGACGCGCGGGTGAAAGACGCTCACCATGACGGTCCTTCACCCGCCCGGCCGCACCCCCTTCTTCGGCCAATTCCCGCAGGCTGCGGGCTCTTTCACCGGCCACGGCGACTGCCACCGGGTGCCGCGGGAGCGCCGTCCCACCCGCCCGGCGAACGGCCTCCGCCCAGTCCGACCCTCCGGAACCACCCCTTCCACCCGTGACCCACATCACGGTCCTCAGGGGAGTCCCCCAGACGATCTCCACCCAGGGGAGTAGGGGACCCTTCCGCCGTCCTCCTGGGGGAGGCCAGGCATTCGGTACGAGGGCATGACGACCCCCCTCTGTCCAGGGGGCGAGGATGGAGGCACAGCGACGGGAGCGCCACCCATCCCCCCGAGGTCACGCCCCCGTCGCTCCCTCGACCGACACCTTCGGCAGGAGAAGGACCGATGGCCACGACCGTGCCCGAAGCACCCCGTGCCCGCACGCGCCCCGCGCGCCGCCACCCCCTGGTGGCCGCCGCCATCGTCCTTCCCCTGGCAGCCCTGCTCGTGGTCGTCTTCGGCGGCTGGGACGCAGTGGTCCTCCAGGCGTCGTCCGTGGGCATGATGCCGTGACGCGCGGTTAGCGTCACGGGCCCGGAAGAGCGGTCCGGGCGGGGACATCAATGCCCGTGAAACCCCGTGGGGACGGGGGTGCGGCGGACGGCAACAGATGCCCGCGCGGCTGGGGAGCCGCGCGGGCATCATTCTTTCCCGCCCGCTGCCGCCGGGACCCGCCCCGCCACCACTCGTCCCGGCCCGCCCGCCCCCGGGAGCGCCCGTCCTCCGCC
>NZ_JOGO01000023.1 GCF_000719475.1 Streptomyces sp. NRRL F-5630
GGACGGGCTCGCGGCGGCGGCCCCCCGGGCCGCCCGGCCCCCGGGGGGGGGGCGCCCGGCCCCCCGGGGGCCGGGGGGGGCCGCCCTTTCCGCCCCGTGGATACCGAGCACAACCCGCGCCCGGGCCCCGCCGGGCCCGAGGGGCCGCGGGTGGCTCCGCGTCGCCGGCGGCGCTGGGCGGGGACGCGCGGGGAATCGTCACTCTCGGTCGTGGGCATCGGTGGCACCTCTCTCCGGGAAACGCAAGGTTGTTACTGGTTGGTAGCGGGAGAGTTGGGGAGTTCCGCGCTGCGACCCGTCACTGTGCGTGTGCGGTGGGGTCGCTCGCGGGTTCACCGATCCGGGTGAGTCCCGCGCGCCGCACGTATCCTTGCCGGACCGGCGAAAGGATGCGGTTGCCATGCGTGTGTACGTCCCGCTGACTCTCAGTGCGCTCGCGCGAGCCCATGAGAGGGGCGAGCTGGGGGCGGAGTCCGTGGTGGCGTATGCCGTGACGCCCGCGCTGCGCGAGTGGTACGTGTCCGACGACATCGAGGAGCTGGAGTACGCGGCGCTCAGCCGCGCCGCCGCCGCCTCGCTGCGCCTCCTCGCCGTCGATCCCGCCGAGGCCCGGCGCCGGGTCGTGCTCGCGATCGACGTGGCGGACAGCGCGGCCCGCCCCGACCCCGACCACGGGATGGACCCGGCCTCCGTCGGCGAGGTGCGGCTCGCGGGCCCCTTCCGGCTCGCGAAGGCCGCCGCCGTGCACGCGGACGGCGAGGAGGCCGTCAAGGACGTGACCGCGGCGGCGGAGGCGCTCGGCGCGGCCGACCAGGGCGACGCGGACGCGCAGTTCGTCGTGGACGGGGCCGAGGACCACGAGTTGCTGTGGTTCGCGACGCAGGAGATCCCGTACCTCCTCGCCCCGACCGCCGAGGAGCGCTGAGTGGGCGTCGCGCCATCGGCCCAGCACCTCGTGTGGGACTGGAACGGCACGCTGTTCCACGACATGGACGCCGTGCTCGGCGCCACCAACGCGGCCTTCGCCGAACTCCGCATCCCGGGACTGCGCTCGCTCACGCTGGAGAGCTTCCGCGAGCTGTACCGCGTGCCGGTCACGGAGTTCTACGAGGCGTTGATGGGGCGCGCGCCCACGCCCGAGGAATGGCTGCTGATGGACGGTACGTTCCAGCGCCACTACGCCCGCGAGAGCGCGCGGTGCGGGCTCACGGCCGGGGCCGTGGACGTGCTCGACGGGTGGCTCGGCTCCGGCCGCAGCCAGTCGCTCCTGAGTATGCACGGGCACGAGGACCTCGTCCCGCTCGTCAAGGGCTTCGGCATCGCGGACCGTTTCGTACGGGTCCAGGGGCGGACCGGGCCCTCCGGCGGGAGCAAGGCCGAGCACCTCGTACGGCACTTGGCGGCGCTCTCCGGGGAGGTCGCCCCCGCCCGCACCGTCGTCATCGGCGACGCGGCGGACGACGGGTACGCGGCCCGCGCCGCCGGAGCCCGCGCGGTCCTCTACACCGGCGGCTCCCACAGCCGCGCGAGCCTGGCCCGCACGGGCTTCCCGGTGGCCGACTCGCTCGCGGAGGCGGTCGCGCTGGCGGCGGGGGCCTGAGAGGGGGCCGTGCGCGGCGGGAACGGCGGGGCGGCTCGGCCGGCCTGCGGCGCCCGTCGGCGCGCCCCGGGCGCATGTCTATCGCGTCACACTCGGCGGCCTTGTGTGTCGCCCCGGTAAGAAGCGCGCAAATTCACGGGACGCCCTGGTCGGGGCCCTGATGAGGCGTGGGCGATGCCAGTGTCCTTACGTGACAAGGCAGATGCGGCGCGCTGTGCGTACCGTCAAAGTCCACGGCCGTGATTTGTACACATACGGCTCATGACGCGGGCCCGGCGGGGGGCGTTAGCCTGGGTCCGTGATCAGCGCGATAGGCCGTGCGGGCATCGAGGCCCCCACCCTTCGTCCGGCGCACGCACTCCGTGCCCCGGGCGCCGCTGAACGACCGCGCGGCTACCGCGCGCAGCCGGAGGTGGCCGCTCCGGCCGCCGACGGCCCGGATACCGGCAGAGGCGGCACCGCAGGAACGTGCCGCCGCCACCTTCCTTCTACGTCACGCAACGGCGCGCGACAGGAGCCAGAGGATCATGCGGACCAAGCTGGACGACGCCAAGGACGAGCTGCTCGAACGGGCGGCCCGACTCGCTGAGAACCCGACGACGGGCGGCCACCCGCCGATCTCCGTTCCGGCCGGCATCTCGCCGGGGGCCCCCGGTTTCGAGAGCGCCCGTGTTCTCCCCTACCTCCAGCGCTACTACCGGCACACCGCCCCCGAGGATGTCGAGGGCCGTGAGCCCGACGACCTCTACGGCGCGGCGATGGCCCACCTCAAGCTCGCGGCCGAGCGTCCGCAGGGCACGGCGAAGGTGCGGGTGCACACCCCGACCGTCGACGAGAACGGCTGGTCGTCCCCGCACTCGGTGGTCGAGGTCGTCACCGACGACATGCCCTTCCTCGTGGACTCCGTGACCAACGAGCTGTCCCGGCAGGGCCGCGGCATCCACGCCGTCGTGCACCCCCAGCTCACGGTCCGCCGCGACCTGGCCGGCAAGCTCATCGAGGTCTTCCCCGAGCCGCCCGCCGAAGCCGCGCACGACCGGCTCACCGAGTCGTGGATCCACGTCGAGATCGATCGCGAGAGCGACCGCGCCGACCTCGAACAGATCACCAGCGACCTGCTCCGGGTCCTCTCCGACGTCCGCGAGGCCGTCGAGGACTGGGACAAGATGCGCGACTCCGCGCTGCGCGTCGCCGACGAACTCCCCGAGGAGTTCCCCAAGGGCCCCGCCGCCGCCGGGCTCAGGGACCAGGAGGTCCAGGAGGCCCGCGAACTGCTCCGCTGGCTCTCCGCCGACCACTTCACCTTCCTCGGCTACCGCGAGTACGACCTCGTCGCCGACGACGCCCTCGCCCCCGTGCCCGGCACCGGCCTCGGCATCCTGCGCGCCGACCCGCACCACGACACGACCGAGGAACACCCCGTCAGCCCGAGCTTCGGCCGCCTGCCCGCCGACGCGCGCGCGAAGGCCCGCGAGCACACGCTCCTCGTCCTCACCAAGGCGAACAGCCGCGCGACGGTCCACCGCCGCAGCTACCTCGACTACGTGGGCGTCAAGAAGTTCGACGAGAACGGCGAGGTCGTCGGCGAGCGCCGCTTCCTGGGCCTCTTCTCCTCGGCCGCCTACACCGAGTCCGTCAAGCGCGTCCCCGTCGTCCGCCGCAAGGTCGACGAGGTCCTGCGCGCCGCCGGGGTCACCCCGAACAGCCACGACGGCCGCGACCTGCTCCAGATCCTGGAGACGTACCCGCGCGACGAGCTGTTCCAGACGACCCCGGAGGAACTCCTCCCCGTCGTCACCTCCGTGCTCTACCTCCAGGAGCGCCGCCGCCTGCGGCTCTACCTGCGCAAGGACGTCTACGGGCGCTACTACTCCGCGCTCGTCTACCTGCCCCGCGACCTCTACACGACCGAGGTGCGGCTGCGGATCATCGACATCCTCAAGGAGGAACTGGGCGGCGAGACGGTCGACTTCACCGCCTGGAACACCGAATCCGTCCTGTCCAGGCTGCACTTCGTCGTCCGTGTCGCGCCCGGCACCGAGGTCCCCGACCTCAGCGATGGCGAGGCCGCGCGCATCGAACAGCGGCTCATCGACGCGACGCGCTCGTGGCACGACGGCTTCGGCGAGGCCCTGCGCGAGGAGTTCGGCGAGGAACGCGCCGCCGAGCTGCTGCGTACGTACGGGCACGCCTTCCCCGAGGGCTACAAGGCCGACCACTCGCCGCGCGCGGCCGTCGCCGACCTCGCCCACCTGGAGGGGCTGCGCGGCGGGCAGGGCGCGGAGGACTCCGCCCTCTCGCTCTACGAGCCGCTCGGCGCCGCCCCGCGCCAGAAGCGCTTCAAGATCTACCGGCTCGGCGGCGAGATCTCGCTCTCCTCGGTGCTCCCCGTGCTGACCCGCCTCGGCGTCGAGGTCGTCGACGAGCGCCCCTACGAGCTGCGCTGCGCGGACCGCACGACGGCCTGGATCTACGACTTCGGCCTGCGGATGCCCGAGGGCAGCAGCGAGCCGATCGGCGAGAACGCGCGCGAGCGCTTCCAGCAGGCGTTCGGCGCGGTGTGGAGCGGCAAGGCGGAGAACGACGGCTTCAACGCCCTCGTCCTCGGCGCCGGGCTCACCTGGCGGCAGGCGATGGTGCTGCGCGCGTACGCCAAGTACCTGCGGCAGGCGGGCGCGAAGTTCAGCCAGGACTACATGGAGGACACCCTCCGCACCAACATCCACACGACCCGCCTGCTCGTCTCGCTCTTCGAGGCGCGCCTGTCGCCCGAGCGGCGCAGCGCGGGGACCGAGCTGACGGACGGGCTGCTCGAAGAGCTGGACGGCGCGCTCGACTCGGTCGCCTCGCTCGACGAGGACCGCATCCTGCGCAGCTTCCTCACCGTCATCAAGGCGACGCTGAGGACGAACTACTTCCAGCGCAAGGAGGCGAGCGGGGAGCCGCACGCCTACGTGTCGATGAAGTTCGACCCGCAGGCCATCCCCGACCTGCCCGCCCCGCGTCCCGCCTACGAGATCTGGGTGTACTCGCCCCGCGTCGAGGGCGTGCACCTGCGCTTCGGGAAGGTCGCGCGCGGCGGTCTGCGCTGGTCGGACCGGCGCGAGGACTTCCGTACGGAGATCCTCGGGCTCGTCAAGGCGCAGATGGTCAAGAACACCGTCATCGTGCCCGTCGGCGCCAAGGGCGGCTTCGTCGCCAAGCAACTGCCCGACCCGGCGCAGGACCGCGACGCGTGGATGGCCGAGGGCGTCGCCGCGTACAAGACCTTCATCTCGGCGCTCCTCGACATCACCGACAACCTCGTCGGCGGCAAGGTCGTCCCGCCGGAGCGCGTCGTGCGGCACGACGGGGACGACACGTACCTCGTCGTCGCGGCCGACAAGGGCACCGCGACCTTCTCGGACATCGCCAACGGCGTCGCCGAGTCCTACGGCTTCTGGCTCGGCGACGCCTTCGCCTCCGGCGGCTCGGCCGGGTACGACCACAAGGGCATGGGCATCACGGCGCGCGGCGCCTGGGAGTCCGTCAAGCGGCACTTCCGCGAGCTGGGCCACGACACCCAGACCGAGGACTTCCGCGTCGTCGGCGTCGGCGACATGTCCGGCGACGTCTTCGGCAACGGGATGCTGCTCTCCGAGCACATCCGCCTCGTCGCCGCCTTCGACCACCGCCACATCTTCATCGACCCCGAGCCCGACGCCGCGACCTCCTACGCCGAGCGCCGCCGCCTCTTCGAGCTGCCCCGCTCGTCCTGGGCCGACTACGACACGCAACTGCTCTCCACGGGCGGCGGCGTCTTCCCCCGTACCGCCAAGTCGATCCCCCTCAACGCGCACATCCGGCGCGCGCTCGGCATTGACGACGGCGTCTCCAAGCTCACCCCCGCCGAGCTGATGCGGGCCATCCTGCGGGCCCCCGTGGACCTGCTGTGGAACGGCGGCATCGGCACGTACGTCAAGGCGAGCACCGAGACGGACGCGGAGGTCGGCGACAAGGCGAACGACGCGATCCGCGTCAACGGCGCCGACGTGCGGGCGCAGGTCGTCGGCGAGGGCGGCAACCTCGGACTCACGCAGCTCGGCCGCATCGAGTTCGCACGGCTCGGCAACGGCGGCGGTGGCGGCAAGATCAACACCGACGCGATCGACAACAGCGCCGGTGTGGACACCTCCGACCACGAGGTGAACATCAAGATCCTGCTCAACGCGGTCGTCCAGAGCGGCGACATGACCGTCAAGCAGCGCAACGAACTCCTCGCGAGCATGACCGAGGAGGTCGGCCGGCTCGTGCTGCGGAACAACTACGCGCAGAACGTGGCACTGGCCAACGCCGAGGCCGAGGCGCCGAGCCTGCTCCACGCCCACCAGCGCCTCATGCGCCGCCTCGTCAAGGACGGCCACCTGGACCGGGCGCTGGAGTTCCTGCCCGGCGACCGGCAGGTGCGCGAGCTGCTCAACTCCGGCCGCGGGCTCGCCCAGCCGGAGCTGGCCGTGCTCCTCGCCTACACGAAGATCACCGCGGCGCAGGAACTCATCGGCACCTCGCTGCCCGACGACCCGCACCTGCGGGGGCTGCTCTTCGCGTACTTCCCCGAGGAGGTCCGCGAGCAGTACGCGGAGCAGATCGAGACGCACGCGCTGCACCGCGAGATCATCACGACCGTCCTCGTCAACGACACCGTGAACTCCGGCGGGATCTCCTTCCTGCACCGCCTGCGCGAGGAGACCGGGGCCTCGCTGGAGGAGATCGTGCGGGCGCAGCTCGTCGCGCGCGAGATCTTCGGCCTCGGCGCCGTGTGGGACGCGGTCGAGCGGCTCGACAACGAGGTGCCCGCCGCGGTCCTGACGCGCATCCGGCTGCACTGCCGCCGGCTCGTCGAGCGCGGCACGCGCTGGCTGCTCAACAACCGGCCGCAGCCGCTCCAGCTCGCCCAGACCGTCGAGGTGTTCCGCGACGACGTGCGCGCGGTGTGGGCGCGCCTGCCCGAACTGCTGCGCGGCGCCGAAGCGGAGTGGTACGGGTCGATCCTCAAGGAGCTGACCGGCGAGGGCGTGCCCGAGGAACTCGCCGCGCGCGTCGCGGGCTTCTCCTCGGTCTTCCCCGCGCTCGACATCGTCGCCGTCGCCGGGCGCACGGGCAACGAGCCGCTCGCCGTCGCCGAGGTCTTCTACGACGTCGCCGACCGGCTCGGGGTCACCCAGCTCATGGACCGCATCATCGAGCTGCCGCGCGCGGACCGCTGGCAGTCCATGGCACGCGCCTCGATCCGCGAGGACCTGTACGCGGCCCACGCGGGCCTCACGCAGGACATCCTCGCGGCGGGCGAGCCGGGCGACAGCCCGGAGCGGCGCTTCGAGGTGTGGGCGGGGAAGAACGCGCCGATCCTGACGCGTGCGCGGGCGACGCTGGAGGAGATCCAGGGGAGCGACAGCTTCGACCTGGCGAACCTGTCGGTGGCCATGCGGACGATGCGCACGCTGCTGCGCGCGCACGGGTGAGGCAGTCCCGCAGGACCCGGCCGAGGGCGGTCTCTCGCGAAGAGGCCGCCCTCGGCCGTTCCCCTGTCAGCGCAAGGCGCCGCGGATCACCTTCGCCGCCCTGGACACCACCGACCGGCTGAGGCGGCCCGCGAGGGGGCCGAGCTTCGCCGTGGGGCCCGCCGGGCGCCAGCGGACCTCGATCCGCGCCGCGCCCGCCGCCTCGGGCGAGACCGTCACCACGTGCTCGACGGTGCCGCCGAGGGCGCGGGGGCGCGAGGAGACCGGGGGGAAGTCGAGCGGGCCCAGGAGCGGCGCGGTGTGGCGGCCCCGCCCCTGCCGCAGCTCGACCACCGGGTGGCGCACGCCGTCGAAGCCCCGTACGGGCAGCGGCGCCTGCCCCGGGTCGAAGCGCACCCGGCCCTCGAAGACACCGGGGAGCACCGGGTCGATGCGGAAGGCGACCTCGTACCGCCTGCCGCCGGGCGCCACCGCGAGCCGCGCGACCTGCGGGCCGACCGGGAGCCGCAGGAGCGGGTCGTAGGTGCGCACCGTGAACCGCAGCGCCGTGCCGGGGCCCGTCTCCAGGTCCCGTACCTCGTGGCGGAAGAGCGCCGCAGAGAGCGGGCCCGCCTCGACGCCCTCCTCGCTCAGGTCCAGCTCGGTGCGCGCCTCCCGCGAGCCGGGCAGCGCCTCGCCCCAGTAGACGTGCCCGTCCTCGTCGTGGCTCACCTGCCGGGGCCCGACGGGCAGGCCGAGGCCGCGCGCGGCGCGCCGGGCCTCCTCGAAGCGCCCGTCCCTGACGAGCCGCAGGACGACGCGCTCGGTGCGTGGCAGCCGCGCGTACGCCTCGGGGGCGAGCGTGTCCAGGTACGGCGTGACGAGAGCGGCGAAGGCCGCGAGCCACTCCGGGTCGCGGCGGGGCAGATCGCCCGCGTACATCCGGAAGTCGTGCTTGAGGAACTTGTAGTCCTTCTCCGGGCGGAGCGCGCGGTGCCCGCTCTCCTCCAGGAACGCGTCGATGAGCCGGTGGACGTGAACGCGGTCGGCGACGTTCTCCAGGCGGTCGCGCTGGTTGGAGATCGACGCGCTCTCCGTGGCCGCGTACGGCTCGATGTACCACACGTACACCGGGTCCGGGATGACCGTGAAGGCACGCGCGAGGCAGTACGCCTGCGCGGAGAAGAGCTGGTCCTCGTAATGGACGCCCTCGGGGAAGCGGAGCCGGGCCCGGTCGAGGAAGGCACGCGCGTACATCTTCGACGTCGCCAGCGGCTCGAAGAGGAGTTCCGGCTCCTGGCCGATGCCCTCGACCGTGCGCCGTTCCGTCACCAGGTGGGGCATCCACAGCGAGGTCCTGCCCGTGTCGACCCGGACCCTGCGCACCGCGCCCATCACGAAGTCGACCTCGCGCGCGCGGTGCGCGGCCAGCAGGTTCGCCACGGCGTCGGGCGGGAGTTCGTCGTCGCTGTCGAGGAACATCACGTACGGGGCCTTCGTGACGTCGAGCGCGCGGTTGCGCGGGACGCTGCACCCGCCGCTGTTCTCGGGCAGGCGCAGGTGGCGCACGCGAGGGTCGGCGGCGGCGAGGGAGCGCGCGACCTCGGGGGTCGCGTCGGTGGAGTGGTCGTCGCTGATGACGACTTCGAGGGCCTGATGGGTCTGCGCGAGGACGCTGCGCACGGCGCGCGGGAGGCGGTCGGCGTCGTTGTAGGCGATGACCACGACGGTGACGTCGGGCGGCGGCGGGGTCGCCGGTGCCGCCGCTCCGGCGGGGGAGTTCTTCTGGTCGGTCGTCGGAGTCGCGGTCATGCGGACACGGCCTCCTCGGGCGTGGGGGCGGGGGTGCGTTCCGAGAGCGGGAGCACGGGGGGGAGTTCGGCGTCCGGGGTGCCCAGGAACACGTGCCGGACGACGCGTTCGGCGGCACGCCCGTCGTCGAAGGCGCAGAACCGCTCCCGGAAGGCCGTGCGCGCCGCCCGCGCGGCGGGGTCGCGCCACGCGTCGCCCGCGAGGATCTCGGCGAGTTCGTCCTCGGTGCGCGCGACCGCGCCCGGGGGGCGCTCCAGGAGGTCGAAGTAGACGCCCCGCGTGGCCTGGTAGACCTCCCAGTCGTCGGCGTAGATCACGATCGGGCGGTCCAGGTGCGCGTAGTCGAACATGAGGGAGGAGTAGTCCGTGACGAGCGCGTCGGCCGCCAGTGCCAGTTCCTCCACCGGCTCGTAGGCGGAGACGTCGAGCACCCGGCGGGTCGCGCGCAGTCCGGCCAGCTCGCTCGGGGCGGAGGAGTAGAAGTAGTGCCCGCGCACGAGCAACACCGTTTCGGGGCCCAGGCGTTCGGCGAGCAGCGCGAGGTCGAGCCGGGGGTGCCACTCGCTCTCGTAGTCGCGGTGCGTCGGCGCGTAGAGCACGGCCCGCGTGCCGGGCGCGATGCCGAGCCGTGTCCGCACGGCGCGCACCAGCTCGGGACCGGCCGTGTAGTAGATGTCGTTGCGCGGGTAGCCGTGCTCCAGCTCGGTGTACCCGGAGGGGTAGGCGTGGCGCCACATGAGGGTCGAGTGGCGGTTCGAGGTGAGGCTGTAGTCCCACTTGTCGACGCGGCGCAGCAACTGCCGGAAGTCCAGCCCGTGGGCGGCGGCCGGGTAGGGCATCTGGTCCAGGCCCATGCGCTTGAGCGGGGTGCCGTGGTGGGTCTGGAGGTGGAGCTGTCCGGGCCGCTTCTCCCAGCTCGTGGGGAAGTTGACGTTGTTGACGAGGTAGGTGGCGCGGCCCATCGCCTCCTGGTAGCGGGGCGTGCCCGGCACGACGTGATCCGTCCCCGGCGGGAGCAGCGGCACCCGCGCCCGGCCGCTCACCCACACCGGCTTGATGTGCGGGGCGATCTCGGCGAGCTTCGCGGCGATCGCGCCCGGGTTGCAGGTCACACCCCTGTTCCAGTAGGCGGTGAAGACGGCGAGTTCCGGGTCGAGCGGTGCCTTGCGGGCGGCGCGGCCCCGGTGCGCGCGGACCTTCCTGCCGAGCGCGCTCTTCTGCTTCCGCGCCAGCGCCCGCCAGTGCCTGCGGCGGTCGTTGAACTCGGCGAGCCGCACGTACCGCTCGTACGAGCCCGCTTCGAGCAGCTTCTGGCGCACCCCGTCGACGCCCTCCGGCGCCCGGTGCCCCTCCGGCTTGCAGGCGCGGGCGGCCTCGGCCGCCGCGGAGAAGAACGCGCGGTTTTCGCCCCGCTGTTCGCGCGCGATGACGTGCAGCCAGTCCTCGGTCATGAGGTCGTAGAGCGTGCGGCGCAGCGGCTCGGTGGCGGGGCTCGGCTCCAGGAGCCGGTACGCGGCCACGTACGGCTCGACGCGGCCCTCGGGGCCGCTCGCGGCCGGGGGCGGGAGCGTCACGGCGCGCTGGGTGCGCGCGTCGAGCGCGATCTGGTCGCTGCACGCGACGCGGTCGGCGAGGAGCAGCAGCGCGTACGCCGTGTACAGCGCGTTCCCCGCCGTGAGCACCTCCTGGTGCGTCCGCCAGAACGAGGCGCGCACGAGGCGCGTGCCGAGCAGCGGGGCGAGGCGGAGCAGGCCGGGGAACGTCACGAGCGGGAGTGGGCTGTGGCCCGCCTTGTCCAGGAGGGGGCCGTCGGGGGAGGGGATGCCCTCGGTCGACCACGTCGAGCGCGTGTGGTTGAGGAGGATCACCTCGGCGCGGTGGCGGCCCGCCGGGACCGAGCAGAGCTGGATCGCGCCGGTCAGCGCGCGCAGGCTCCCCGCCGGGAGCCGGTCCCCGCCCGCGACGAACTGGAGCCACTCGCCACCGGCCCGCCGCGCCCCCGCGACGCGCGCCTCCGCCTCGGACGTCCCCTCGGGCACCTCGACGACGAGGAGGCGCCCGTCCCGCGCCACCGCCCGCGCGGTCGCCTCACGCGCCTCCGCGTCCGTCGGCACGACGACGACCTCGGCGTCGGCGGCGCCGCCCGCGTCGCGCCCGTGCCCCGTGTGCCCGCCCTGTCCCGCGGGTTCGCCCCGCTCGCCGCGCGCACCGCTCTCGCCGTGCCCGGGCGGGGGGAGCTGGCGCAGCACCCCTGCCAGACACTCGGCGAAGGAACCCCGGACGTCGGGTCCGTGAACGATGACGGTGACACGTGGCGGCACGGTGGGGCCCCTTTCCCTCGGCACTCGTCAGTGTGCGTCCGGAAGGGGGTGTTTTCCTGTGGTGTGGGCTGTTCGGGTGGCGCGAGGGCGGGGGCCCGTGGCGGGTACACCGAGTCCCGGGCGGGGAAATCCGGGCGGGCCAGGGGGCTGCGGTTCGGCGGCCCCAGTGCGGCCCCAGCGCGTCGTCGGCGTGCCGCCCCGCCCCGCCGCCCCGGGGCCCCCGGGCCGCCGGGCGTCAGCGGGCCGAGAACTTCTCGTACTCCCGCAGGACCTCGGCCGTCGGCCCGTCCATCCGCAGTTCCCCGTGCTCCAGCCACAGCGCCCGCTCGCACGTGTCGCGGATCGACTTGTTGCTGTGGCTCACGAGGAACACCGTCCCCGCCTGCTCGCGCAGCTGCCTGATCCGCGCCTCGGAGCGCTTGCGGAAGCTCGCGTCGCCCGTCGCGAGCGCCTCGTCGACGAGGAGCACGTCGTGGTCCTTCACGGCCGCGATCGAGAACCGCAGCCGCGCCGACATCCCGGAGGAGTACGTGCGCATGGGCAGGCTCGCGAAGTCCCCCTTCTCGTTGATGCCCGAGAACTCGACGATCTGCGGCGCGCGTTCGCGCACCTCCGCGCGGCTCATGCCCATCGCGAGGCCGCCCAGCTCGATGTTCCGCTCGCCCGTGAGGTCGTTCATGAGCGCCGCGTTGACGCCGAGGAGCGAGGGCTGCCCGTCCGTGTAGATCCGGCCCGACTCGACGGGCAGCAGCCCGGCGATGGCCTTGAGCAGGGTGGACTTCCCGGAGCCGTTGCTCCCGATGAGCCCGATCGCCTCGCCGCGCCACGCCGTGAACGACACGTTCCGCACCGCGTGCACCCGCCGCCCGCCCGGTCCCTGGCGCCGGACCAGCCGGTTCAGCGCGGCGGTCGCGGAGCCGCGCCCGCCCCTGACCCCGTGGACGCGGTAGACGATGTCGACGTTCTCGGCGATGACGGTGGGGCGGCGGGCGCCGGTCGCGGGTGCGGTTCCGGCGGCGGGGCTCCCTGCGGGCGCGGGGCTTCCGGCGGGCGTCTGGCCCGGGGCGGATGCGGGGGTCTTCTCCGTACGGGTCTCAGCCACGTCCGTACCTCTCCTCGGCCTTCCAGAAGTAGACGAAGCCGCCGACGCCGCTCAGCAGCGCCCAGCCGAGGGCGATGGCCCACACGTGGGGCGGGAGCTGGTCGGAGTGGAAGCTGTCGATGAGCGCGAAGCGCATGAGATCGATGAAGACGGCCGTGGGGTTGCACTGCATGACGGTGTGCACCCAGCTCGGCAGGTCGTGCTTGGCGAGCATGTGGGGGAGGCTGAACATCACGCCGGAGGTGTACATCCAGGTCCGCGTGATGAACGGCATGAGCTGCGCGACGTCCGGCGTCTTGGCGCCGACGCGCGCCAGGATCAGCGCGAGCCCCGTGTTGAAGACGAACTGGAGCAGCAGCGCGGGCACCACGAGCAGCCACGACGGCCGCGGCCACACGCCGAAGGCGAAGAGGATCACGACGAGCGCGATCATCGAGTACAGGAGCTGCTGGAGCTGCTGGAGCGCGAACGAGATCGGCAGCGAGGCGCGCGGGAAGTGCAGTGCGCGGACGAGGCCGAGGTTGCCGGAGATCGCGCGGGTCCCCGCCATGGCGCACGACTGCGTGAACGTGAAGATGAAGACGCCGGTGACGAGGAACGGCACGAAGTCCGGCACGCCCCGGCTGGTGCCGAGCAGCAGGCCGAAGATCAGCAGGTAGACGCCCGCGTTGAGGAGCGGCGTCATGACCTGCCAGAGCTGGCCGAGCTTCGCCTGGCTGTACTGGGCGGTCAGCTTCGCGGTCGAGAAGGCGAGGATGAAGTGCCGCCTGCCCCAGAGCTGCCGCACGTACCGCGTGAGCGGGGGCCGCGCGCCGCTGACCGAGAGGCCGTAGCGGGCGGCGAGCTCGGCGCCGCTCAGGCCCGCGTCGGGGCCGCCGGTGTCCGCGGGAGCCGGTGCGGCGCCCCGCGCGGGGTCCTGCCGTGGGGGGAGGGGATCGAGAACCTGGCTCACACGCGCCGCCTTCGCTGGGGACGTCGGTACGTCGTAGGTACGCCGTTACGTTGGAACGCAACCGTATCGTCGTTGCGCAGCCTAGGCCGGTAAGACGTCGCAACGCAACCGTTTCGTCGTGCCCCGCCTATGCTGAGGGACATGGCGAGTGGCGCGAAGGAAGACAGCGGGGAAACGGGCGGGGCGGACGCGGCTCCCGGGGGCGGCACGGCTGCCGGGGACGGCACCGCGGGCCCGGCCGGCGCCGGGACGGCCTCCACCGGCAAGGCACGGCGCGCCCCCGCCGGTGCCGCAGTGCTGCGCGAGGACGTCACCGAGGCGATCCGCGCCGCCGTCTTCGCCGAACTCGCCGCCGTCGGCTACGGGCGCATGTCGATCGAGGGCGTGGCGCGCCGCGCGGGCGTCGGCAAGACGGCCGTCTACCGCCGCTGGCGCTCGAAGCTGCACCTCGTGCTCGACCTGGTCTCCGAGATAGCCCTCCAGGGACTGCCCGCGCCCGACACGGGGTCGCTCGAAACGGACCTGCACCTCCTCTACGAGGTCGCCTCGCGCGCCCTGCGCCACCCCGCGGCCTCCCAGATCGTCCCCGACCTCTTCGCCGAGGCGGCCCGCAACACGGACCTCCAGGAGGCCCTGGAGAAGGCCCTGCGCGAGGCACAGCGCAGTGTGGCCCAGGGCGTCCTCGACGCGGCGGCGGCGCGCGGGGAGATCCGCGCGGCCCTGGACCGCGACCTCGCCCTCGACCTGATCACGGGCCCGCTGTACTGGCGCGTCCTCGTCGTCCGCACCAGGACGAAGCGCGGCTACCCCGCCGCCCTGGCGAAGGCGGTCGCGGCGGGCCTGCGGAGCGCGTGAGCACCACGCCACCGGAGGCGAGGGGCGCCGCCAGAGCCGAAGCGCCGCCGGGCGGGCGGGGGCGGGCGGTGCTCATGCGGGTGGGTGCCGTGCGGCCGGGGGCGCGACGCGGGCAGCGGCCGTACCGGGCGGGCGTCGCGGGTGATCTCCCTCCGGCACGGGCCGACCGAACCCGCCGCCCGTGCCGGAGCGGGGCGGGGAGTGCTCCCCGCCCCGCCGTCCCTACCGCTTACTGCGGCTTGAAGGACCGGATCTGGTAGTTGCCCTGGAGGTTGCCCTTGCCGTTCTTCGGTGTGGAGCCGACGCGGTGCTTGTAGTTGGTCTGGGTGTAGTACTGGACGCGGTGGCCGGTGCGGTTGTAGAGCGAGCGGACGGGTGTACCACGCTGGATGAACGAGCAGTTGTCGGCGGTGTTGGCGAGCTTCGACTGGGACCACTGGCACCGGGTCCCGGTGCCGTTCCAGCCGGTGTAGATGCAGAAGTACCCGGCGGTGCAGCTGTAGGCCGCGGGGCTCTGCCGGGGTGCGGCGGCAGCCGCGGGGACCGCGCCGAGCGCCGCCACGCTCAGGGCGACGGCGGAGACGGCGAACGAAGACATACGGCCCATGAGGCGCTCCTCTGACTGGTCGGAAGGCTGTCCCCCTGCCGCGAACAGCTTCGCCACGCCTCCGCCCCCGAAAACTCCCCGCCCCCCAGCACACACCACCGAGCCCTCCCCCGAGCGCCCGCGAGTCCGCCCCCGCGCCCCTCACCCCGTCCCCACCCACCGCTCCACCTTCCGCCGCACCACGTCCCCCATCCCGCGCGCCCCCGGCGCGACGCGCAGCGCCAGCGCGGCGGAGTGCGTGGCGTAGGGGTGCACCAGGACGAGGCCGTGGCGGCGGCTCGGGATGGCGGTGCGGCGGAGGTGGCCCAGCGAGGAGAGGGCGCGCGGCCGGGTGGTGCGCGTGGTGCCGTCCGCGAAGGCGAGCATCAGCCACACGTCCCACGTGCCCGCCTCCAGCTCCGTCAGGCGCAGGCGCAGCGACGCCGTCCAGGTCCCCGGAGCCGGTCCGGGGGCCAGGCTCGCGCTGCGGCGCTGCACGACACGGCCCGTGTCGCGGTGGACCAGCGCCGCCTGGACCGCGACCGGCCCCGCCTCCTCGACGCGCCCGTACAGCTCGTGCAGGCGCAGCCGCAGCCGGCTGCCCCGCGCCGACGGCTTGAGGATCGCGTCCACCGTGAGCGGCAGGCGGTCCATCGGGGTGTGCTCCAGGCGGGCCAGCGAGACGCCGGGCAGGTCGGCGGCCCACACCGGGGCGCCGTCCGCGTCGCGCGCGTACGGCGGCAGGAGGCGCGACGGCTTGGACACCAGGTCCCGCAGGCGGCCCAGGTCGCGCGGCGTCGCCGCGTTCCGCACCACCCCCGCCGCCGTGCGCGCCGGAGCGACCGCCGCGGCGATGTCCCCCGGCGCGAACGCCGTCAGGTACGCGCGCGCCAGCTTCCACCACGCCTGCTGGTACGCGGGATCGTGGCGCGGCAACTCCCGTACGTACATGCGCAGTCCGCGATCGAGGAAACCGGCGCGCGCCGCCCGGACGAGACGCGGCTGCCCCGACAGCTCGGCCACCGCCTGCCGGTGCGCCCGCACCCGCGCGCGCCAGTTCTCGACCCCGTCCCTGTCGAGGGAGAGCGAACGACGGCGCCTGTCGCGCCGTACGTGCCAGAGGTAGACCCGGTCCGGTACGAGCGCCATACGCGGGCGCGCCGCGAGGACCCGCGCCGTGAAGACGAAGTCCTCGTAGAGGTAGCGCCCCGGCGGGAAGCGGATCGCGTGGGCGCGCAGGAAGTCCGTGCGGTACAGCTTGTTCACGCACAGCGTGTCGGCGGCGACCCGGGGGAGCGCGGCCGGCTCGTCGAGCGTGCGCTCCTTGGCGTACAGCTCGCGCTGCCACGGGAGTTCACGCCCGCCCGGCAGCTCGCGCCGCACGCACAGACCGCCCGCCACGTCCGCGTCGTGCGCCTGCGCCGCGCGCAGGAGGGCCCGCACGGCGCCGGCCGGGAGCACGTCGTCGCTGTCCAGGAAGAGGACGTACGGCGAGGTCGCGTGTGCCAGGCCCTCGTTGCGCGGGGTTCCGCAGCCGCCGCTGTTGACCGTGCGCCGCACGACGCGCAGGCGCGGCTCGCGCGCGGCCATGCGGGCGAGCAGACGGGGGCTGCCGTCCGTCGAGCAGTCGTCCACGGCGATCACCTCGCGGACCACGTCCCCCTGCGCGCACGCCGAGTTGACGGCGTCGGCGAGGTGGGCGGCGTCGTTGTAGCCGATCACGACGACGGTGACTCCTCCGGCGGCCGTCATCGCGCGCCCCCCTTCCGGTCGGGGAGTCTGGCGAGTACCTCGCCCGTCTCGCGGCTGAAGTCCAGCACCTTCGCCTCCTTCGGGACGCGCTGCCACCGCGAGAGCAGCAGCCACCGGATGTCGTACCGCCGCGCGATCTCCGCGCGCTCCGCCGCGCCCGCCCTGCCGGACAGGTAGCGGTGCGTCGCCCGCCACCGCGCCCGCCGCTCCTTCTCGGGCAGCGCGGGGTCCGGCCAGACGGGCGCGACCGTGTCGATCCCGAAGCCCGGCAGGCTCCGCACCCCCTCGCGCTGGTCGGTCAGGACCGGCTCGCCCGGACGGACCGACGAGGCCGCCCACGCGTACGAGGGCCAGTCGGGCAGCCGCCGCGTCTGCGGCGGGGTCCACTTCTCGGGCAGGACGGCGCCGGACTGCGCGAAGGCGAAGCCGGTGCCCGCCGCCGCCACGACCGCGAGCCCCTTGAGCGCGCGCCCCCGCCCGGCCCGCGTCACCTCCACGGCCACCGCGACCTGCGCGGGCAGCACGGCGAGGCCGAGGACCCGCCCGTACGTGAAGTGCCCCGACGCCCAGGCGTACCCGGCGACGGCGACGCACGCCGCGCACATCCACGCGAGCGCGTCGCGCGGGTCGCGGCGCAGGCGCAAGGCGAAGGCGGGGAGCGCGACGAGGCCGAGGAGCCAGAAGTGCCCGAGGAGGCCGGTGTAGAGCGCGGCGTGCGGGGGATCGAGCACGCCGGAGCCGGCGCCGAGCGCGAGGACGTCGAACCAGGGCAGCCAGGCGAGCGCGGCCAGGACGGCGCCGAGCGGGACGGGCCACCAGGCGGCCCAGGCGCGGAGCGTGGTGCGGGCGCGGAGCCGGGCGGGGGCGCGGAGCCGGGCGGGGGCGCCGGAGCGGGTGCTCGGGGTACGGCGCGCGGGCCCTCCGGCCCCTGTCCGTACGGGCTCCTCGGCCACGCCCCGCGCGGGCTCCGGTGACGCCTCCGGCACGGGCGTCCCGCTCTCGCCCCGTACCCGTGCGAGTACCAGCACCGCCGTCCCCAGCACCCCGGCCACCCCGCTGACCGGGTGCACGAGCAGCAGCACCCCGCACAGCGCCCCGAGCCCGCCCCGTGCCCACCGCGAGGGCGGGTCCGCGCGCTCGGGATCGGTCAGCTGTGCCGCGTACGCCCAGGTCAGGAGGGCGAGGCCGAGCGCGAAGGTGCTCGGGTACCCGGCCACGACGGGGAGCGAGACGAGCCCGGCGAAGCCGCTCCACACGAGCGGTTCCGTGCCCCAGAGCGTCACCATCAGCGCGAGGGCGACCGTCGAGGCCCAGCGGCTCGCGGTGAACCGCTTCACGAAGGCGTTGAGCCCGAGCAGGACCACGAGCAGGTTCACGGGCGCGGCGAGCCGCACCGTCTCCCAGCCGCTCAGCCCGAAGAGCCGGGCGAGCACCCCTTCGGCGAGCGCGTACGGCGAGTAGTACGGGCTGCCAGCGCCCGGCAGGTCCGCCGCCGGGTGGCGCGGGTGCAGCAGGCTCGCGCGCAGCCGCTCGACGACCGCCGCGTGCTGCCCGAGGTCGCAGCACGCCTGCACCGAGAGCGCGAGGAGGCTGACGCCGATCCAGAAGAGGCCGCCGAAGACGAAGAAGGGCGTCGGCCGCCAGCGGCCGAGCGCGCGGGTCGCGGTGGCACCCGGCGGATTGCGGCGGCGGTGGACACGGGGCGGCGAGGGGGGCGGGACGGGGGTGTGCGGGGCCCGGGCGTCGGTGGAATCCACGGTGAGCGGGGTTCCTCTCGGGGGACGGCGCCCGTACGGGCCGGACAGGAGATCCGTCCCACGCAGGCGGGGCGCAAACCACCTGAAAGCGTACTAATTGGTCAATACGAAGTATGGGGGCCGGGGGAGGCCCGCGCTGCCCACGCGCGTGAGCTGCGGCGTGCGGGACCTGTGGCCGGGGGAGGGGCGGCGATGGCTCGTGGCGGACCCGGGTGCCGGAGCGCGTGAGCGACGATGCTCGCAGAGGGCGAACGCGAGGTGCGACGGACGGAGAGGGGGCGGGAGACATGGCGGATGCATCGGCCTACCCGGACGAGCGACTGCGGCGGCCCGCGACGGGCCGCTCGCTGCGGCTGGGCGCGACGAGGGTGTCGTATGTCCCGGACGGGGTGCTGCTGGGGCGGCCGGGCGCGTGGTTGCCGGACACCACGGAGCGGACCTGGGCGGAGCACCCCGAGTACCTGGACGCCTCGGGCTACGTGGTGGCGAGCGTCGGCAGCCTCCTGATCGAGCACGGCGACCGCGCGCTGCTGATCGACGCGGGTCTCGGCCCGTACGCCCTGCCCGCCGATCCGGCGACGCCGAACGGGCCCGCGCACGGGGGCGCGCTCCTGGACAACCTCGCCGCGCTGGGCCGCCGCCCGGACCGGATCGAGGCGGTGGCCTTCAGCCACCTGCACCCCGATCACGTCGGCTGGGCCGCCCACATCGCCCCCGGTGCCGACCGGCCCGCCTTCACCGACGCCGCGTACCTGGTCGCCGAGCCGGAGTGGGCGCGGTACCGGAGGCCGAAGGCCGGGCAGCAGGAGACCCTCACCGCGCTCGCGCCGCAGGTCCGCACGGTGGCCGACGGGGAGGAGATCTTCCCCGGCGTCCGGGCCAGGTTCGCCCCGGGGCACACCGCCGGGCACACCGAGTTCGTGATCACCGGCGGCGGGCACCGCCTGATCGCCTTCGGCGACTCGCTGCACCTGCCGATCCAGGTGGACCACCCCGAGTGGAGGTGCGTCTGGGACGACGATCCCGCCGCTGCCGCCGAGCACCGGCGCCGCCTCGTGGCCGAACTGCGGGAGCCCGCCACACTCGGCTTCGGCGTCCACTTCGCCGACGTCGTCTTCGGCCACGTCCGCCCCAGCCCCTCGGGCCCGGCCTGGCAACCCCTGGACGAGGGGGACGCGGGAGATGTCCGGGACGCACCCTTTGCTGGAGACCAACAAGCGCCCTGAAGCGGCGAGTTGCCGCTTTCGAAACCTCGACCCGCTATCCGGAGTCTTTCGATCGCGAACGCCGAAGACGCAGCCATCTCAGCGGCCTGACAGAGGTGTCCGGGGGCAGCGCCCAGGTGCTCTGGTGGGTGATTCCTTCGGGGGTTACGGTCCCGGCATCATCCACACGGCCCCGAGGGGGAAGCATGTCGCGTCGTCTGCGCAAGGTGGGTACGAACTCCGGCAACGACGGGTGCCCGACGCTGTACGAGGTGCCGGGCACGGATCGGTACGTGGTCCAGGGCGACCGGGTGACCGACCCGGGAGAGCTGGACCAGCTCGACAACCTGACGCCGGCCGAGGGAGCGGTGACGGTACCGCGGGAGTTGCTGGCGAACTTCGGCCCGAAGGAGCCCGTACACGTGCCGCGGTGGATCAGCCTCGAGGAATTCGGCGGGATGTTCGCCAAGGTCAAGCATTCGGCGTGGCGACTGGAGACTCGCCGCCGGTACGCGGAGGACGAGGC
Organism: Streptomyces sp. NRRL F-5630; assembly: GCF_000719475.1. GTDB lineage: Bacteria > Actinomycetota > Actinomycetes > Streptomycetales > Streptomycetaceae > Streptomyces. Next base: position 19,949 of record NZ_JOGO01000023.1, read on the forward strand.
CACCGACACCTACGCGCAGTTCGTCGCGGAAGGCCGCGTGAGCTGGGACCTGGACGACCCGTGGTGCGTGAACCGGCGTGAGCAGGCGGCGCTCGGCAAGCGCTTCGAGCGGGTGCGTGTCCTGGACGAGCCCGCGACCGAGGGTCAGCGCTACCTGCTCGACAACGCGCGCCGCAACACCGCTGTCGGCGAGCGCATCCATGTGCTGCCCCGCTCGCGTGCCGAGGAACTGGACCTCCCGGCGGAAGACTTCTGGCTGTTCGACGGCCGCGTCGTCGCACTGCTCCACTTCGACGCGGAGGACGCCATGACGGGCGTCGAGCTGATCACGAACCCGGTGGAGGTCGTGCGGTACGCGCAGGTACGCGAGGCGGCCGAGCACTTCGCCGTGCCCTTCGACCAGGCGGGCGCTACCTTCGGCGTGTGACCACCGATTACCAGCAGGGCCGGGTCTCCCTCGGTGCGCGCCTTCGTGAGCTGCGTGCCGGGGTCACCGGCCGGGACCTGGCCGCCCGGCTGGGCTGGCCGCAGTCGAAGGTGTCGAAACTGGAGACGGGCCGTCAGTCCGCCACCGCTGAGGACTTGCGGGCGTGGGCGGAGGCGACGGGGCATCCGGAGGCGGCCGGGGAGTTGTGCGCGCGTCTCACGGGCCTGGAGTCGCACATCCGCTCGTGGCGCCGCCAACTGCGGGCCGGGCACCGCCCGGTGCAGGACACGCTCACCGTCGAGTACGAGCGCTCCACCGTCTTGCGCGCGTGGTCGAGTTCGATGGTCGTAGGGATGCTCCAGACTCCCGACTACGCCCGCGCGGTCTTCCACCGCTACCAGGACCTTCACCAGTCCGTGCGCGATGTGGACGACGCCGTGCGCGCCCGCATCCGCCGTCAGGATCTCCTGTACGGGCAAGGGCGGGTGTTCCACATCCTCATGTGGGAGGCCGCGCTGCACGCGGGTGTGTGCGCCCCGCACGTCCTCGCCGCGCAACTGGACCGCCTCGGCGGCGTGATCGGCCTGGACACGGTACGCCTCGGCATCATCCCCTTCGGCGCACAGGTACGCATCCCGCCCGCCAACGGCTTCTGGCTGTACGACGACCGCCTCGCCATCGCCGAGGACTGGCACGCGGAGTTGTGGCTCGACGACAGCGAAAGCGTCACCCTCTACCGCCGCGTGTGGGACGCGCTCGCCTCGGCGGCCGTGTACGGGGCCCACGCTCACCGGCTCATCAGCCGGGCGCGGGCCGGCGTGGACGTGCACTGAGCGAATCCCCGCGCATCCCCCGGCCGAGCGGAAGAATCACGGAGAATCACGCGGGCCCCTGATTCGCGCCCGCGTCTACGGTCCGTGTCATGATGATCATCCTGGGTGAGATCGGGTGTCGCTGGCTCACGCACACCGTGGCGAACCCACAGCAAGCACTCCGCACATGGACGCACGACGACCGGCTCGTACCCGTCCCCTCCACCGGCGCCCGGCGGGTCGCTCAAGCGCCGCTCTGTCCCAGCATCGACGCCATGTGCGCCATCCGCCCCACGGGCGCGCCCGGGCCCGTCCTCGCCTCCGTTCGTGAACCGCTCGCCCGGTGGCTCGTTCCGGCCGAGGAGGCGGACGACCTCGCCGACCTCCGTCGGCTTACCGTCCACCCACGCGGCTGGGCACTCGACAGCCCGCACGAGGGCATCGGCAGCCGACGGTTGTGGCTTCTCCCGCCGGACGGAAGCGGGCAGCTCACGCCCGCAGCACCGCTCGGCGCCGCGTTCGGCCCGGCCAGGGCAACAGCACGGTGAGCGTGCCCACCGGCAAGGTCGCCCTGCCCGCCGTGGAAACGCTCACCGACGAGCAGCGACGAGGCCGCGCCTGCGTGTGGTGCGAAACGCCACTCGACCCCGGCATCAGCGACATCGACCTCGGCGCACGCCCCGCCACCCGCACCGCCCGCGCCTGGTTCCCACGCGCCTGCCCCAACTGCGCACACGTCCACGTCGGCACCAGGGGGCCGACACCATGAACGTCGCAGGGAACGCGGACGCGCCCCCTGGAGGGAACGCGGACTGACTCACAGGGGAACACGGACCCGCTCCCGTGCGGCAGCCCGGACCCGCTCCCGTGCGGCGCCGCGGACCCGTTCCCGCCGGAGGCGTGCTCCGCGCACGTGGCAGGGGCCGCTGTTCCTCGGGCGCCCCGGTCGGCGCGTACGAGGAACAGCGGCCCCTGGCCGCCTACTTGACCGCTCCCGCCATCACCCCCGATACGAACTGCCGCTGGAAGGCGAAGAAGACGACGAGCGGGATGAGCATCGACAGGAAGGCGCCCGGGGCGAGGATGTCCACGTTGTTGCCGAACTGCCGTACCTGCTGCTGGAGCGCGACCGTGATCGGCGGGCTGCCGGAGTCCGCGAAGATCAGCGCGATGAGCATGTCGTTCCACACCCACAGGAACTGGAAGATGCCGAGCGAGGCGATCGCCGGGCCCGCGAGCGGCATCACGACGCGGGTGAACAGGCGGAGTTCGCCCGCGCCGTCGAGCCGCGCAGCTTCGAGGAGTTCGCGCGGGATCTCCGCGAAGAAGTTCCGCAGCAGGAAGACCGCGAAGGGCAGTCCGAAGGCGACGTGGAAAAGGATCACGCCGATCGTGGACTCGAAGATCCCTATCCAGCCGAAGAGTTCGGACACCGGCAGCAGCGCGACCTGCACGGGCACGACCAACAGCCCCACCACGAGCAGGAACCAGCCGTCCCGGCCCGGGAAGTCCATCCAGGCGAAGGCGTATCCGGCGAGCGAGCCGATCACCACGACGAGGAGCGTGGACGGCACGGTGATGAGCACCGTCGACCACAGGCTGTGCGTGATCGCGCTGTTGTCGAGCAGGTTGCCGTAGTTCTCGACCGTGAGCTGGGCCGGGCTCGTGAGGACCTTCCACCAGCCGTCGTTCGCGATGTCGGACGGCGAGCGGAGCGAGGAGATCAGAAGCCCGATCGTCGGCACGAGCCAGAACACGGCGACGGCGAGCAGGAAGATCCGCAGCACACCGCCCGCCGCGAGGCGCGTGGCGCGGGCGGCGAACGACTCGCCCTTGCCGGGGCGCCTGCCGGTAGCGGTGCTCGTGGGTTCCGGGACCGTCCCGGGTACGGCGGCGGTCATCGGCGTTCCTCCTTGCGTTCCCTGCGCAGCCTGCGGATGTTGAGCAGCATCACCGGCACCACCAGGATGAACAGGAAGATCGAGATGGCGCTCGCCACGCCCGCGTCCCCGTCCACGAAGGCCGTGTTGTACAGCTCGACGGCGAGGACGTTCGCGTCGTCGCGCGCCGAGCCCGGCGGGATCACGTAGACGAGGTCGAAGATCTTCAGCACGTTGATCATGAGCGTGACGAGCACGACGCCGAGCACGGGCGCGAGCAGCGGTACGGTGATCCGGCGGAAGACCTGCCACTCTCCGGCCCCGTCGACCCGTGCCGCTTCGAGGAGTTCGCGCGGCAGGCCCGCGAGTCCCGCCCCGATGAGCACCATCGCGAACCCGGCCCACATCCACACGTACGCGCCGATGACCGACCACGTGACGAGCGAGGGACCGAGCCAGTTGATGCCGCCGTACGGCTCGCGGAAGTTGTCGGCCGGGAGCCGGAGACGGGCGCCGTCCGCCTCCGCGGGGAGTGTGAAGCGGCCGTCGGCGCCGGCCTTCGCGGAGGCGACCACCTTGCCGTCCTTCACGGCCTCGACCCGCATCCCCGGGTAACCGAGTTCCTTCGGGTCCACCTTGTCGAGCGTGCCGCCCCCGCCCTTCGTGAAGTCCTGCCAGACCGTGCCCGTGATCTCCCCGTCCTTGCCGGGAGCGGGCACGGCGGCGGGCTTCGCGCTGTCGGGCATGACGTCGGGGGCGACACCGACGAGGGGGAGGAGAACGTTCGTTCCGGCCCGTACCGGCTCCTTCGTCAAGAACGCCCCGCCCTTGACCGCCTCCAGCGCCGAGCGGGGGCGCGGATGGGCCTTCGGGAAGGCGGAGGACTCCGCGAAGGTGTCGTGCACGGTCACGGCGACCGCGTTCGCGACGCCCCGGTCGGGGTCCTGCTCGTACACGAGCCGGAAGATGATCCCCGAGGCGAGCATCGAGATCGCCATCGGCATGAAGACGAGCAGCTTGAACGCCGTTCCCCACTTGATGCGTTCGGTGAGGACGGCGAGCACGAGCCCGAGCGCCGTCGCGACGGTCGGCGCCACGACGAGCCAGATCGCGTTGTTCTTGATCGCCGTCCTGATGTTCGGGTCCGAGAACATCTCGCCGTAGTTCCCGAGGCCGACGAAGTCGTCCCCCGAGGAGTCGAAGAGACTCCGGACGACGTTCCACACGATCGGGTAGAGGACGAGCGCGCCGAGCAGGACGAGCGCGGGGAGCAGGAAGAGGAAGGCGAGCGAACGACGCGTGCGGGTGACGGACTGGGGGCCCCGGTTCCCGGGGCCGTCGGGGGCGGTACGGGGCGCGGGCACGCTCCCGCCGGGGGACGCGGGGGGCACCGGTACGGGACCGGCACCCCCCGCCGCTTCGGTGGCCATCCCGTCAGTCCTTGTACGCCTTGGCCGCGTCCCGCTCCAGCCGCTGCTGGACCGCGGTGACGTCCTTCGGCTTCGCGAGGAAGTCCTGGAGCGCCTTCCACTCGCCCTTGTTGGGCGAGCCGCCGAAGGACTGCGGCATCTGGTCCGACATGTCGTAGCGGATGTCGTCCCCGGCCTTGAGCAGCGCCTCGGCGATGCCGCGCTGCACGGCGTTCGGATACGCGGACGTGTCGAGCGCCTTGTTCGGCGAGATGAACCCGCCGGTCTTCGCCCAGATCGCGGCGGCCTCGGGCGAGGCGAGGTACGTGAGCAGCGCCTGCGCGCCCTCGGAGTCCTTGAGCGCCACGGCCGCGTCACCCCCGACCACCGCCGGAGCCTGCCCGCCGCCCACAGCAGGGAAGGGGAAGACCTTCGCGTCGGTGCCGATCTTCGCGTCCGTCTCGGCGATGTTGATGCCGACGAAGTCCGCCTCGAAGACCATTCCGGCCTTCGGCTGGTCGCCGCCCGTGAAGGTCTGCGTGACCGAGGCGGGGAACTCGGTGGCGAGCGCGCCCTTCGCGCCGCCCGCGAGCAGGTCGGGCTTGCCGAAGAGCTGGCCGAGCGTCGTGAGCGCCTGCTTCACGGAGGGGTCGGTCCACTTGATCTCGTGCCGCGCGAGCTTGTCGTACTTCTCCGGGCCCGCCTGCGAGAGGTAGATGTTCTCGAACCAGTCCGTGAGCGTCCAGCCGTCCGCGCCCGCGACGGAGACGGGCGTGACGCCGGAGTCGGCGACGGTCTGCGCGGTCTTCAGGAAGTCGGCCCACGAGGTGGGGACTTCGGCGCCCGCGTTGTCGAAGACGGCGGTGTTGTACCAGACGAGGGACTTGTTCGCGGCCTTGAAGTAGACGCCGTACTGCTTGCCGTCGACCGCGCCGAGATCCTGCCAGCCCTGCCCGTAGTTCTTCTTCAGCTCGGCCTGCGCCTCGGGCCCCAGGGGCTTCGCCCACTTGCGCTCCACGGCCTGCTGGATCGCGCCGACCTGCGGCAGCATGGCCACGTCCGGCTGACCACCACCGGCGATCTTCGACTCCAGGAAGCCGATGACCGGGTCCTGCGCGGCGACGTACTCCGTCTTCGCCCCGGTCCGCTTCCCGAAGTCGGCGAGCACCTTCTCGAAGGCGTCCCGCTCGGCCCCGCTCCAGACGGCGGCGATCTTCACGGTCTGCCCGTCGAGCTTGGGCAACCGGACGCCGGAGGAGGACTGTTCGGCGGAGGCGGACGGCTTCTTCGCGTCGTCCCCCTTGTCCTTCCCGCCGTCCCCGTCGCTGCCGCAGGCGGTCAGCGCCACGGCGGTCCCGGCCGCGACGGCCATGAGCGCCAGCCGGCGCGAGCGCCGCCCCCGGCCCTTGCGTGGCGCCCGGCTCCGTGCATCCCGAAGAGGTGCGTGCATCATCGCCCCGTTCTCTTCCGTCTCGCTTCAACTACGAATCGTGTCCCGGTGGTTGCCGGGAGGGGGCCTCTTCCCCCCTCCCGCACATCTACGCCCGCCCGCTCGCGGGAAGCAAGGGGGTGGGAGGTCACGACCTGCGCGGACGCGGCCCTTTGTGATCGTGCTGTGACCCGGAACGGGCCACCCGGGCAAGGCACGCCCCGCGCGGTGCGCACGGCCGGACAAGGAGCGGCGGCGCCTACGGGCCGAAGCGGCCGGGCGCATCACTGGTCCGGTCTCGATGTACCTGCGCCTCGCGCGGCTCGATCTGGCCGCAAGTGCCCTGAGAGAGGCCCTTGATCATGCCCTGGCCACGGGACTGTCCTACCGGCGCAGGGGAGCGGTGCTCACGGACCTGGCGTCCATCGGGGTGAAGCGGCGGGACCCCGAGCAAGTGCTGGCGTACGGCGGAGAGGCCGTACGCCTTGCTCAGGCGTCGTCCTCCGGATACGCCGTCCGTAGAGTCGGGGACTTGAGAGCCCAGCTCACCGAGTTCGGCCATGACCGCAGGGTTCTGGAACTCAGCGAGCGGATCGACTCGCTGCACACGTGAGGACAAGAGAGGAACCTTCATGTCGGACACCGAGGGCGGGCGGCGGTTTCGCGCGGCATGGATCGCAGGGGTGCGGCGGCACTTTCCGGGGGAGCCGAAGCCGGGATACGTGAGCGGCTGGGACGAGATGCCGGAGTGGGAGCGGTCGGCGGCCGGAGCGGTGTACGCGCAGGTACGGGACCTGATCGAGGCCAGCGAGGGCGGGGCCGCCAAGCTGAGCCGGGAACAGAAGAGCCGGTTCGTCGCGATCAGCTGGACGGCCCAGATGTATCGCGCCTTCACCGACCCCAAGCCCGGGTACGTGGCCGATTGGTCCGAACTCCCTGAGTGGCAGCGGGAGACGGACGCGGACATCTTCGAGGCCATCGAGGCGGAGCGGGACTGAGAAGCTGACGAAGGTGGCGGCGTGGCCGGGGTTCCGGCCGCGTCCGTCCCCGGGAGAAGGACCTGTGCCCCTCTCGCGTACCGGTGCGGTCGTCGTGACGAGGGGACGCGGCCGAGGGAACCGGCCGCTCTGGTCGCCTCGGCGGCCCGGCCCGGCCCGGCCCGGCCCGGCCCGACACCGGGCCAGGCCACCTGACAGCCGGGCGGAGAACGGTCTGTCCATCCCATGGGGCGCGGCGCCGTGCCGCTGGCGGCCCGTGGGGGGCGGGCTGATGTCCCCGTCGTGGTACGAGGCGCGTCCGCAGGTGAGGGGGAGGGGGCGGGGGGCGGTTACAGCAGCGGCTCCTGCGGTCTTGCCTCCGCCGCCCTCGCCGCGCGGTCCAGCGCGCTGGCCAGGAGGGCGAGGTCTGTCGGGCCGTTGCCCAACTCGCGGACCGGGCGGGCGCGTTCGGGAGCGTCGCCCATTTTCGGCCACTCCAGCGGGGTGACCGTCGGGCGGAGCGTGGCCGTGCGCGGGATGCGGCCCGTCACGCGGCCCGCCTGGAAGGGGAGGGCCGCCCCGTCCTGGGTCAGCAGGCGTCCGCGGCCCGGGGCCGGGTCCTCCGGGGCCGGGGACGGGGCGTCGAGCACGACCCGTACCCCCGCCGCGCGCGCCACGTAGGAGGCCGACGCCTTCTCCGTGCGCGCGCCCGCGGCGATCAGGTGGACGCCGAGCCGCGCCCCCTCCCGTACCACCGCCTCCAGCGCCCGGACGACCGAACCGGCCGCCGGACGGCCCGTCGCACCGAGCGGCGGGTCGAGCAGCGCGTCCACGTCGTCCACGAGGACCACGAGGCGCGGGAGCGGGTTCCGCCCGGCTGAGGACGTGCGCGGGCGCAGGCGGAGTGTGCGGCTCGGGGCCGTCTCGATGTCGCCGGTCTCCACGCCGCGCGACTGCCCGGGGACCGTGGCCTCCGAGTGGTCGGCGGAGTTCGCGGCCGTCGCGTCCGCCGGGTGCGGTGCCGGGCGCTGGTCCGCCTCCTGGTCGTACGGGACGCGCGGGCGCCCGAACGGCCCGTGCGCGGCCCGCTCCTCGCCGTACCGCGAGCGCTCCCGCTCGTAGGAGGGTCCGTGCGGGGGCTGTTCCTGGTCGAACATGACCCGGGCGCGTACGCCCTGCTCCGGTACGCGGCTCGTCCGCGCGGCCACCGACACGGCCGCTGCTCGCGGGGCGCCCGGCCCCGCGCCCGTACCGCCGACGTCGCCCGCGGGACCCCCACCGCCGGCCGGTCCCGCCGCGGGTCCCGGGCGGGGGCCCGTCCCCGCCGTCCCGCGCGCCCGGACCCGCCCCGAGGCCGTGTCCCCCAGCCCTCCCTGCGCCGGTACGACCGGTTCCCCGCCCCCCGAGGTCGCGTCGCCCCCGTCGAGCAGCCGTGCCCGCCGCTTCAGCTCGCCCGCCAGCGCCTGCGCGAACTCCCGCATCCGTACCGGGTCCTGGGCGCGCAGCACCGTCGTCACGTGCGGCAGGTCCGCGCACACCCCGAGCCCCGCGCCGTCCGGCGGCGCCCCCGCGCCGTCCACGAGGACGAGCCCGAGCCGGTCCGGCCGCTCGCCCGCCGCCAGCGAGGCCGCGAGCGCCCGCAGCAGCTCCGTACGGCCGCTGCCCGCCGGGCCCTCGATGATCAGGTGCGGACCCTGGGCCCCGCCGAGGTCCACGTGCGCGGGGCCCTCGGGCCCCGCGCCGAGCACCCCGAGCACGCGCCCCCCAGGCGCCTCCTCGGCCGCGCTCGCCCACCGCGCGAGCAACGAGGCGGGCGTGGCCCGCGCGAGCCCCAGCTCGTCGAGCAGCCGCACCGCCTGGGGCAGCGGGGCCGCCGTGGCGGCGGTACGGGGCGCGCCCTGCGCCGCGTCCGTGCGCAGCGGCGCGAGAGCCCGTGCGAAGCGCTCCGCCCACGCCGCCGAGACCGCGTCCACGGTGCCCGTCGTGCCGTTCCCCGCGAGCCGCCCGCGCGCCGTGCGCAGCACGTGCACGGCCGTCGCGACGTCGCCGCTGAGCAGCGCCACGGCCCCGCAGTCGCGGAACGCCGCGACCTGCGCGCACGCCGCCTCGAAGGTCTCGGCGACCGGCGAGGCGGGAGAGGCCGCGGCCGTCTCCGCGAGGCACACGAGGTGCACCCCCGCCGCGCGCCCCTCCGCGCTCGCGCACCATGCCGCCGCCTCGCGCAGCGCGGGCGTGCCCGGGTCGCCGTCGAGCACGACGAGCGTCCGCAGTCCCTCGTACTGGCCGGGCGTGCGCCCGCGGACCTCGGCGAAGCGCGCGGCGGCCTGCTCGTTGTCATAGGCGAGCAGCGCGCGGCACTCCTGCCCGCGCGTCGGGCGTACGTGCGGCAGCCAGCCGAGCCAGCCCCAGCGCGCGACGCGCTCGCTGAGCGGCTGGTGGCGATCGGTGCTGATCAGGACGATTTCGAGGATGTCGGGGGAGTGCAGCGCCGCGTACTGCGCGAGGACCGCGCGCGCGAGCCCGGAGAGGCGTTCGCGCGGGCCCGCGAGTCCGAGCGAGCCGCTCTCGGCGAGGCTGACGGTGAGCGGGACGGGCAGCGCGCCGCCCTCGGGACGCGGGTGCTCGCTCGTGCCGACGCGGCAGGCCAGCGCCTCGGGGTGACCGGGGCCGCGCTCCCACAGGCGCGGGCCAGGGCCCAGCGCGGTGAGCAGGAGGAGGGCGGGATCGGGCCACGCCTCGGGGGAGCGGGCGGGGCGGGGCGCGGGGACGGGCGGAAGGGGGGCCTCCGGCGCGGTGCCGCCGGGCCCGCTCGGCGGGGCCTGCCCCGGCGAGGGCGCCTGCCCCGCCGTCGTGGCCGCCGTCTCGTCCGGGCGGGCGCCGCGCCGCCGTCCCCACAGGCCGAGCCCGCCCTTGCGCCGCACCGTCCTCGTCTCGGCCGGGTCCTGGGGCGCGGGGGCGTCCATCTCGGGGGTGCCGTCGGAGGGATGCGGCCGCGCGTCGCGTGCGCCCAGCGCGTCCCGCGCCTCGCCCGCCTGCCGCGCGTCCCGCGCCTCGCCCGCCTGCCGCGCGCCGCGCGCCTCGCCCGCCGCGCGCGGTCCGCGCAGGTCCTGGGCGGCGTGGGTCGCGTCGGCACCGCCGGGGGTGGCGGAGCGCGGCCCATCGGAGGGACGGCGTCCCTCGGAGCCGCGAGGTGCTTCGGGCGTACGGCTCCGGGGCGCCCCGGCCTCCGCCCGCGCCGCGTCGTTCGTCCCGGCCTCCGTCCGCACCGCGTCGTCCGCCCCGGCCTCCGTCCGCACCGCGTCGTCCGCCCCCGCCCGTACCCGTACGTGCCCCTCGCCGTCCGGCACCGTCGCCACCGGCGGCTGCGTGCCGCCCGCCACGACGCGCAGGACGGACTCGCCGACGCGCAGCAGGGCGCCGCGCGGGAGCGGCTGGGGGGTGCGGCCGACGGGGCGGCCCTCGATGGTCGTGCCGTTGGTCGAGCCGAGGTCGGCGACCTCCGCGCGGCCCCCTGGGCCGAGCACGACGGCGCAGTGCGCGCGCGAGACGTCGGGGTCGTCGAGCGTCACGTCGGCGTCGGAGGAGCGGCCGATGCGCACCTCGCCGCCGTGCAGCACGTGCACGCCGCCCGCGTCGGGCCCCGAGACGACCTGGAGCTGCGGTGCCGCCGGGTCCGGCTCGCCGCCAGGTCCGGCCGGGCCACCGAGCGCGAGCACCGCGCCGTCCACGAGCGGCGGCTCCCCGAGCACCGCGCGGTGCGGGTCGAGGCGGGTGCCGTCCACCCACCACGAGGACGTCGTCTCGCCCGCGCGGGCCGCCTGCTTCAGCCCGGCGGCGACCGCCGAGAGCTGGGTGCCCGCCGGGGCGGTGACGAGGACGTCGCAGTCGCGTCCCGCACCCCTCCGTGCCAGGAGGCTGAGCCGAATCTGCATCCCGGTCACGCGTCCCCTCTGCGCGCGCGCACGCCGGGAAAGGGCTTCCGCCCCCGTCGCGCACGGGCACTCGGCCTGTACGTACAGACACGCATCCTCGCACTTGCCAGAGACAACCCGCCCGCCGATCGCCGTCGATTGATCTTGATTGATCTGCTCCGGTCGGAAAAGTTCCATGTCGGACGGGGTCGATCGGCCGGAACCATTCGCTCCGCGGGCCGGAGGACGAGGGTCCGGCGGCGGGCCGCCGGGGAGGAACGGGACGGTCCCGGGGCTTCGCGCACCCCCGCCCGGCCGTTTCGGCGCACTACAGTGGGCGGAACTGTCCGAAGCGGCGGCCCCGGGGGCCGCCGCCCCGAACGCGGCCGGCCCGGTGCCCCCAGAGGTGCCCGGATGCGGGCGAGCCGGATGATCAGGGAGCGCATGACGTGCGGCCGGTAGGCAGCAAGTACCTCCTGGAGGAGCCGCTGGGACGCGGCGCCACGGGCACCGTCTGGCGTGCGCGCCAGACCGTCCCGGCGGGCGCCGAGGCGGCCGTACAGGGGCAGCCGGGCGAGACCGTCGCCATCAAGGTCCTCAAGGAGGAGCTGGCGAACGATCCGGACATCGTGATGCGCTTCCTGCGCGAGCGCTCGGTGCTGCTCCGGCTCACCCACCCGAACATCGTGCGCGTGCGCGACCTCGTCGTCGAGGGCGATCTGCTCGCGCTCGTCATGGACCTCGTCGAGGGCCCGGATCTGCACCGCTACCTGCGCGAGAACGGGCCCTTCAGCCCCGTCGCCGCGAGCCTGCTCACCGCGCAGATCGCGGACGCGCTCGTCGCGAGCCACGCGGACGGCGTCGTGCACCGCGACCTCAAGCCCGCGAACGTCCTCCTGAAGGACGACCCCGACGGGGGCCTGCACCCCCTCCTCACGGACTTCGGCATCGCGCGCCTCGCCGACTCCCCCGGCCTCACCCGCACGCAGGAGTTCGTCGGCACCCCCGCCTACGTCGCCCCGGAGGCCGCCGAGGGCCGCCCGCAGACCTCCGCCGTGGACATCTACGGCGCGGGCATCCTCCTCTACGAGCTGCTCACCGGCCGCCCGCCCTTCCAGGGCGAGTCCGCGCTCGAAGTCCTCCACCGGCACCTGAGCGAGGAGCCGCGCCGCCCGTCGGGCGTCCCCGAGCCGCTGTGGACGGTTATCGAGCGCTGCCTCAGCAAGAACCCGGACCGCCGCCCGAGCGCCGAGAACCTCGCCCGTGCCCTCCGCGTCGTCGCCGAGGGCGTCGGCGTGCACGCCAACTCCGCGCAGATCGCGGCGGCCGAGGGCGTCGACGCCCTCCTCGCGCCCGACCCGGACCCGGCCCCCGTACCGGAGACACCGGGCGCCGCGGCCCCGACCGAGGTCCTCTCGCGCGACGGCTTCCCGCAGGGCGGCCACGACCCGGCGGCGCCGACCTCCGTGCTCCCCACGACCGGGCAGGGCGCCGGTACGGGGCCGGGCGGCCGTCCCGGTGAGGCCGACCCGACCGCCGTCATGCCCCCCGTACCGCCCGGCGCGGACCCCGACGCCCCGCACCCCTGGGAGAACCAGCTCAGGGCGGCGCGCGACCGCAACGAGCAGACGCAGATCCAGTACCTCGGCCCGGACGAGGACCCCCTGCGCCGCCGCCCGCACCGGCAGCAGCCCCCGCGGCAGCAAGGCCCCGGCCCGTACGGCTACGCGCCGCAACCGGGCCCCTACGACCCGCCGCAGCCCCCCGCGTACCGGCAGGGCGGCTACCAGCAGGGCGGGCAGGGCGGCTACCAGCAGCCGTACCAGCAGCAGCCCCCGCAACAGCAGCCCCAGCAGTACGCGCCCCCGCCCGCCTCGCGCCGGCAGGCCCCGCCGCCCGCCGAGGCCCCGCCGCGCCGCGAGCCGCGACCGCCGCGCGAGCCCCGTGAGCCGCGCCGCCGCAGCGCCAACCCGATGCGCATCCCGGGCCTCGGCTGCCTCAAGGGCTGCCTGTTCACCGTGGTGATCCTCTTCGTGGTCGGCTGGATCGTGTGGGAGGTCAGCCCGCTCCAGGACTGGATCGGCACGGGCAAGGGCTACTGGGACCAGCTCGGCAGCTGGGTCAAGGAGATCTCGGGCTGGTTCTCGAAGCTGAACGGCTAGCGGCGGGCCGTGCGCCGGGCCGCCGCCCCCTGGGCGATGCCCCGGCGCGGCGCTCCCCCTCGTGCGCCGCGCGGCTCGGCCTTACCCGTCGCGCGGCACGGCAGCACCCGTCGTGCGCGGCACAGCAGTGCCCGCCGCGCGGCTCGGCGACGCGTCGCGCGGAGGGCGAGTGCGGCGACAAGTCGACAATCGGCGGATGTCTTCGGCCACCGAACCCCCATAAAACCGGACGGATCGCCGTCCCGATGTGGCGCGAAGGCCGATCCTGGGCACGGAAGACCCCAGGACGCGCGTAACTTTGCGCATCGTCGCATCGCCACGACTTTGCAAACGTCGCAACGCCACGTCCCCGGCCGCGCCGGGGCCCGACCTGTCGGAGCAGTTTTGGCACGCAAGATCGGCAGCCGGTACACCGCACACCAGCTCCTCGGGCGGGGCAGCGCGGGGAGTGTGTGGCTCGGCGACGGACCCGAGGGGCCCGTCGCGATCAAACTGCTCCGCGAGGACCTCGCGGCGGACCAGGAACTCGTCGGCCGCTTCGTCCAGGAGCGCACCGCGCTGCTCGGCCTCGAACACCCCCACATCGTCACCGTGCGCGACCTCGTCGTGGACGGCAACGACCTGGCGCTCGTCATGGACGCCGTCCGCGGCACCGACCTGCGCACGCGCATCGACTCCGCCCACCGCCTCGCCCCCGCCGCGGCGGCCGCGATCGTCGCGGACATCGCCGACGCGCTCGCCTTCGCGCACAAGGCCGGGGTCGTGCACCGCGACGTCAAGCCCGAGAACATCCTTCTCGACATGTCGGGCACGCCAGGACGCGCGGGCGAACACCCCGCGCTCCTCACCGACTTCGGCGTCGCCAAGCTCATCGACAGCCCCCGCTCCACGCCCACGGGCCGCAGCACGAAGATCATCGGGACGCCGGACTACTGCGCCCCCGAGATCGTCGAGGGCCTGCCGCCGCGCGCCGCCGTCGACATCTACGCGCTCGCGACGGTCCTGTACGAACTCCTCGCCGGCTTCACGCCCTTCGGCGGCGGCCACCCCGGGGCGATCCTGCGGCGGCACGTGACGGAGACGGTCGTCCCGCTGCCCGGCATCCCCGAGGAGCTGTGGCAGCTTCTCGTCCAGTGCCTCGCCAAGGCCCCGGCCTCGCGCCTGCGCGCGTCCGAACTCGCCGAGCGGCTGCGGGAGATGGCACCGCTGCTCGACGGGCTCCCGGCCCTGGAGGTGGACGAGCCGCAGCCGGAGCCGGCCGAGCCGGGCGAGGCGGTGGGTGAGGAGACCGCGACCGGCGCGGCGCCGCGCGGCGCGGTGTCGCTGGTGCCGACGGCCCCGGGCAAGGACTCGGGCCGGGACACGCACACGAGCATGAGGGTGCCGGGCGTGGACGAGCTGTCCGGGGGTGCCCACGGGACGGCACGGGTGCCGCGTGCCCCGGGGGCGCCGCGGCCGGGCTCCGCACGGGCCAGGGAGGCGGCGCTTCGGCGGAGGCGGCTGCGGACCGGGGTCGGGGCCGGGCTGGCGGTGGTGATCCTCGCCGTGGCGGGGTGGCTCGTCGCGGGCGGCGAGGACAGCGATTCCGGGGCCGAGCAGACAGGAACGGCTGCCGTCACCTCGGGGTGAGCGCCTTCCGCGTCGCTCACCCCGTCTCCCGGGGCGGCATCCCCTCCGGGGCGCCCACCCCGCCCTCCGGCTCCTCAGGGGCCGGAGGGGCCGACGTTCGCCCGCACCGCCGGTGCCACCTCTTCCCCCAGCCTCCTGATCGCGCCCTCGTCGTCCCCTCCCACGACGAAGCCGCTGATGCCGTGCTCCACGGCCAGCTCCGTGAGGAAGTTTGCGGTCGCCTGCTCCGGCTTCATGATGTTGAGGAAGCGGCGGATCTCGCGCGGGTCCCGGCCCGCCTCCCGTGCCGCCTCGTCGATGCGGGCGTTCATCGCGGGCAGGGCGGCCGTGCCCCCCTTCAGGTAGTCGTACGAGGGAAGCCAGCCCGTGGCGAGGCGCCCGGTGAGGGCGAGCATCCGGGGGCCGTACGCGCCCACCCACACGCCGATGTCGTGGGCCGGGCGCGGGCCGCGCTTGGCGCCGTCGGCGGTGTAGTACGTCCCTCTGTGGCGCACGCCACCGCGCTCCCCGGTGTCCCACAGCTCGCGGATCAGGCCGATCGCCTCGGCGAGCGCGTCCACCGACTCCCCGGGCGGCAGGCCCCGGCCGCCCATCGCCACGACGGCGTCGCGGAAGCCGCCCGCGCCGATGCCCAGCTCGAAGCGTCCGCCGCTGAGCAGGTCGAGCGTCGCCGCGGTACGCGCGAGGACGGCGGGCGGGCGCAGCGGCAGGTTGGTGACGTTCGCCGCGAGGCGCACCCGCGTGGTGCGGGCCGCCACGAAGGCCAGCAGGGCCTGCGTGTCGAGGAGCGCGGGCTGGTAGGGGTGGTCCTGGAAGGTCACGAGGTCGAGACCCGCGCGCTCACCGGCCACGGCGAGCTCCACGACCTCGGCGGGCCGGGCCGAGGAAGGGGTGACGAAGGAGCCGAAGAGGAGGTCGTGCCCGTAATCGGTCATGCGCGTCAGCCTGCCACGCGCCCCTCCGGGAGGGGCGGGCTTCGCCCGAGCGCCCGCCGCCCGGTTACCCTGATGGACGTGGCAGTCGTCGATGTATCCGAAGAGCTCAAGTCCCTCTCCTCCACCATGGAGTCGATCGAGGCCGTCCTGGACCTCGACAGGATGAGGGAGGAAATCGCTTCCCTGGAGGAGCAGGCAGCGGCTCCGTCCCTGTGGGACGACCCCGATGCGGCGCAGAAGATCACCAGCAAGCTGAGCCACCTCCAGGCCGAGGTCCGCAAGGCCGAGGGCCTGCGCGGGCGCATCGACGACCTGGCCGTGCTCTTCGAGCTGGCCGCCGACGAGAGCGACGCGGACACGCAGGAGGAGGCGGAGCAGGAGCTGGCCGCCGTGCGCAAGGCGCTCGACGAGATGGAGGTACGCACCCTCCTCTCCGGCGAGTACGACTCCCGCGAGGCCGTCGTCACGATCCGCGCCGAGGCCGGGGGCGTCGACGCCTCCGACTTCGCCGAGCGCCTCCAGCGCATGTACCTGCGCTGGGCCGAGCGCCTCGGCTACAAGACGGAGCTGTACGAGACGTCCTACGCCGAAGAGGCGGGCATCAAGTCCACGACCTTCGCCGTGCACGTCCCGTACGCCTACGGCACCCTCTCCGTCGAGCAGGGCACCCACCGCCTGGTCCGCATCTCCCCCTTCGACAACCAGGGGCGCCGCCAGACCTCCTTCGCGGGGGTCGAGGTGCTGCCCGTGGTCGAGCAGACCGACCACATCGAGATCGACGAGTCCGAGCTGCGCGTCGACGTGTACCGCTCCTCGGGCCCCGGCGGTCAGGGCGTCAACACGACCGACTCGGCCGTGCGCCTGACGCACCTGCCCACCGGCATCGTCGTCTCCTGCCAGAACGAGCGCTCGCAGATCCAGAACAAGGCGACCGCGATGAACGTCCTCCAGGCGAAGCTGCTCGAACGCCGCCGCCAGGAGGAGCAGGAGAAGATGAACGCCCTCAAGGGCGACGGCGGCAACTCCTGGGGCAACCAGATGCGCTCCTACGTCCTGCACCCCTACCAGATGGTCAAGGACCTCCGTACCGAGTACGAGGTCGGCAACCCCGAGGCCGTCTTCAACGGCGAGATCGACGGCTTCCTGGAGGCCGGCATCCGCTGGCGCAAGCAGCAGGAGCAGCAGAGCGCCTGAGGCCGGGACGGGCCCGCGGCCCAGCGTTGATCTTCCTGCGGCAACTTCCCTTTTCGTGAGGGGAGTTGCCGCAGCCTTTTCTTACGGGAGTCTTCACAGGCGCAAAGCGGTACGAAGGCGGGCGAGGCGCTCTTAAGGCGCTTGACGTGTCTGCGGCGGACCGCGAGGGTGGCGGATGGCATGCGCGTTTCTGGGGCGTGTGCGCACGGGGGCACGATCCAGGAGGCCCCCTGTCCGCGCGACCCGCCGCGTCGTCCCACCTACGTACGTATCGCTACTGGGGGTAGCTAGCTCATGACGAACAGAATGCGGGTCCGCGTGGCGCGGGTCGCCGCCGGAGCCGCCATCGCGGCCGGGGCCTCCCTCTCGGCCGCGGGCGCCGCCCACGCCGTCACCTTCAACGGCGACAACGGCCCGGCGGTCGAGGAGCCCGACCCGACCGACCCGGGCACGGACCCCTCCGACCCGGGAGACGACCCGTCCGACCCGGGCACCGAGATCCCGACCGGCGAGCCGAGCGACCCGGGCACGGACCCGTCCGACCCCGGCACCGAGCCGAGCGACCCAGGTACCGACCCGAGCGACCCCGGCACCGAGCCGAGCGACCCGGGCACCGAGCCCTCCGACCCGGGCACGGACCCGAGCGACCCGGGGACGGAGCCCTCCGACCCGGGCACGGACCCGAGCGACCCCTCCGGCCCGAGCACCGGGCCCTCCGACCCGGGCACGCAGCCCAGTGACCCGGGCGACCAGCCCTCCGGCGGGGCGTCCTCGCCCGCCGCCGGGGGCGGCAACGGGTCCACCGGCGCCGGCCCCGACAGCCTCGGGCAGCAGCCCGTGGAGCAGGGGGCGCCGAAGGACGAGCTCGCCGAGACCGGCGCGGCCGACACGACCTTCCTGGTCCTCGGTGCCGCGACCATGATCGCGGGCGGCATCGGCTTCCGCTTCCTGCCCCGCCTCACGGGGCGCGGGGGCGACACGGCCTGACGAAGGACAGCGGGGGCCGGGTGCGCACGCACCCGGCCCCCGCTCTTTCTTCACGCGCTCTCCACGCCGTTCAGGCGAAGCGCCCGGCGACCACCACCACCGCCGCCACGCACGCCACCAGCAGGGCGAGCAGCGTGGGCGGGCTGAGCTGGGAGAAGGGCGACTGCCCCCGCGTCTCCTTGAGGCGCTCACGGCTCGCGCGGCAGACCGGGCAGCGGCCCTCGCTCACCGGAGCGGCGCAGTGCGCGCACACCAGTCGGTCGTAGGTCATGCGCGTCATCCTTCCGGCCGGGCCGTACCTCTCCACTGTGCCAGGTCCCGGCCGCGGCGGCGCGGGCGCGCGTGCCCGTACGCGGGCCGTCGCGCCGGGCGGGGCCGTCCTCGCGCCCGCTTTGCCCGCGATCGTGCCCGGAACGGAGGATCGTCCGCGCACGGCCCCGGGACGGTGTCTGCGCGGTGCCCCCGGGGTCGCGTATGGTCACGCTCACCTGCTCCCGGCGATCCGTGGTGTTCTCGTGATCCGATTCGACAACGTCTCCAAGACCTACCCCAAACAGAGCCGGCCCGCACTCAGGGATGTCTCCCTCGAGGTCGAGCGCGGCGAGTTCGTCTTCCTCGTGGGGTCCTCGGGCTCGGGGAAGTCGACCTTCCTGCGGCTGATCCTGCGCGAGGAGCGCGCGAGCCACGGACAGGTCCACGTCCTCGGCAAGGATCTCTCACGCCTGTCGAACTGGAAGGTGCCGCAGATGCGCCGCCAGCTCGGCAACGTCTTCCAGGACTTCCGCCTGCTGCCCAACAAGACGGTCGCGCAGAACGTCGCCTTCGCGCAGGAGGTCATCGGCAAGTCGAAGGGCGACATCCGCAAGTCGGTGCCGCAGGTGCTCGACCTCGTCGGGCTCGGCGGCAAGGAGGACCGGATGCCCGGCGAGCTGTCCGGTGGTGAGCAGCAGCGCGTCGCGATCGCCCGCGCCTTCGTGAACCGGCCCAAGCTCCTCATCGCCGACGAGCCCACAGGGAACCTGGACCCCCAGACCTCGGTCGGCATCATGAAGCTGCTCGACCGGATCAACCGGACCGGCACCACCGTCGTCATGGCCACGCACGACCAGCAGATCGTCGACCAGATGCGCAAGCGCGTCATCGAACTGGAGAAGGGCCGCCTCGTCCGCGACCAGTCCCGCGGCGTCTACGGCTACCAGCACTGATACCCGGCGTCCGCGGGCCGGCCGTCCCGCGGACGCCTTGAGTTCTGAAAGGACGCCATGCGCGCCCAGTTCGTCCTGTCGGAGATCGGGGTCGGTCTCCGGCGCAATCTCACGATGACCTTCGCGGTCGTCGTCTCGGTCGCCCTCTCCCTCGCCCTCTTCGGTGCCTCGCTCCTCATGAGCGACCAGGTCGACTCGATGAAGGGCTACTGGTACGACAAGGTCAACGTGACCGTCTACCTGTGCGGCAAGAACGACGTCGGCGAGAGCCCGTCGTGCGCCAAGGGGGCCGTGACCCCCGAGCAGCGCCAGCAGATCGAGACCGACCTCAAGAAGATGCCGGCCGTCCAGACGGTCACGCACGAGACGGCCGACCAGGCGTACAAGCTGTACCAGAAGGAATTCAGCCGCTCGCCGATCGCCTCGCAGCTCACCCCGGACCTCATGCCGGAGTCCTTCCGCGTCAAGCTCAAGGACCCGAAGGACTACGAGGTCATCGCGACGGCCTTCAAGGGCCGCGCGGGCGTGCAGTCGGTCCAGGACCAGAAGAGCATCCTCGACAACCTCTTCGGGCTGCTCGACGGCATGAACTGGGCGGCACGCGCGCTCATGGCCCTGATGCTCGTCGTCGCGCTCATGCTGATCGTGAACACCGTGCGCGTCTCGGCGTTCAGCCGCCGCCGCGAGACCGGGATCATGCGGCTCGTCGGCGCCTCCGGCTTCTACATCCAGGCGCCGTTCATCATGGAGGCCGCGGTCGCCGGGCTCATCGGCGGGATCGTGGCCTGCGGGATGCTCGTGGGCGGCCGGTTCTTCATCATCGACGGCGGCCTCGACCTCTCCTCGAAGCTCAACCTCATCGAGTTCATCGGCTGGGGCCCGGTCATCGCGAAGCTGCCGCTCGTCCTCGCGACGAGCATCGTGATGCCCGCGCTCGCCGCGTTCTTCGCGCTGCGCAAGTACCTGAAGGTCTGAGCGGGCCACCGCGCGCACGACGGGCGCCGCACGGTCACCGGCCGTGCGGCGCCCGTCGTGCGCGGCCGGGCCGCCGCGCGGGGGACGGGGCGGCGTTCCCGGTACCGGGCCCGGAGCGGCCGGTGGGTTACTAGACTCCCCGCCATGCCCGAGAGCCCCCGCGTGCCGAGACCCCGCGCCGGACAGGGCTTCCCGCTCGCCGCGCCGCTGCTCCTCGCCGCCGTGCTCGCGGCGGGGCTGCGCGGCGGGTGGCTCCCGTCGTACGAGCCCCCGCAGACCCGTGCCCCCGAAGGCGCCTCCGCCGTCTCCGGCGCCCGTCTCGACGGCGCCGTGCGCTCCGCGCTCGCGCGGGGAGGCTCGGGCACCGAGGCCGCGCGGGCGCTCGTGAGCCGCTCGGGGCACCGCTGGGACGCGGTCTACGGGCCCTCGGCGTACACGGCGTGGAGCGAGGGCCTGACGGGCGCCTACGCGGGCGTGGGGCTCTCGCTGGCCCACGACGCGGACGGCGCGCCCCGGGTCTCGCGGGTGCGCCCTGGCGCACCCGCGGCGCGCGCCGGGGTGCGGGCGGGGGAGCGGCTGCTCTCGGTGGGCGGCAGGGAGGTCGCGGGGCTGCCCGTGACACGGACGGTGGGGCTGCTGCGGGGCGAGCCGGGGACGCGGGTCGCCCTGCGGCTCGTACGGGAGGACGGGACGGAGCGGCGGCTCGTGCTCACGCGGGTGCGGCTCGGCGGTGGTGCCGTCGTGTCCGTCGAGCGGTACGGGGACGGGGGCGCACGGGTGCGGGTGCGGGCGTTCACACGGGGCGCGGGGGAGCGCGTGCGCGCGGCGGTCGCCGCGCTGCCGCCCCGTACCCCCGTCGTGCTCGATCTGCGCGGCAACCCCGGGGGGCTGCTCGCCGAGGCGGCACGGGCGGCGGGCGCCTTCCTCGACGGCGGCGAGGTCGCGACGTACGAGGACGGCGGCTCACGCCGCGTGCTCGGGGCGCCACGCGGCGGAGCGGGCACGGGCCCCCTCGTGGTGCTCGTGGACGGCGGCACGGCGAGCGCGGCCGAGGTGCTGACGGGGGCGCTCCAGGACCGCGGGCGGGCGGTCGTCGTCGGGGAGCCGACCTTCGGCAAGGGAACGGTGCAGGTGCCGCGCGCCCTCCCCGACGGGAGCGTGGCCGAACTGACCGTGGGACGGTGGCGCACCCCCGGGGGACGCGGCGTGGAGGGCGCGGGGCTCACCCCCGACGTGAGCACGGCTCCGGGAGCCGCGGAGGCGCGGGCCCGCGAGGTATTGACTGGCCTCGGCACACCCTCGTAGTGCGAAAATGGAGGGATCATGGCAAAGGAAAAAGGACGCAAGCTGATCGCGCAGAACAAGAAGGCGCGACACGACTACACGATCATCGACACCTACGAGGCCGGGATGGTGCTCACCGGTACGGAGGTGAAGTCGCTGCGGCAGGGGCGGGCCTCGCTCGTGGACGGCTTCGTGCAGATCGACGGCGGTGAGGCGTGGCTGCACAACGTGCACATCCCCGAGTACTCGCAGGGCACGTGGACGAACCACTCCGCGCGGCGGCGGCGCAAGCTGCTGCTGCACGCCGAGGAGATCGCGAAGCTCGACGCGAAGTCGCAGGAGACGGGGCACACGATCATCCCGCTCGCCCTGTACTTCAAGGACGGGCGCGCGAAGTGCGAGATCGCGCTCGCGAAGGGCAAGCGCGAGTACGACAAGCGCCAGACGCTGCGCGAGAAGCAGGACACGCGCGAGGCGCACCGCGCGATGTCGGCGGCCCGGCGCAGGCAGCGGGCGGCCTGAAGAGGGCCGTGCGCCGGGCGGCGCACGGCGCTCGCGGGACGGCTCCGCGCGGGCGGGAATGCGCTGGCACGTGAGGGCGTTGTTCCCGTACGATGGCGCAAGCACCGTTCGCGGTGTGTGCGGCCGGAGCCTCGCGGCGACGGCTTTGACAACACCACAAGGGGATGATCGGTTTCGACAGCGGCTGTCGAAACAGGGGAAGCGAGCCGAGGAAGCGGCAATGATCTCGTAAACCATATGTCGCAAAAAATAATCGCCAATACCAAGCGCGATTCCTCCGCCTTCGCCCTTGCTGCCTGATTAGCAGCTAGCGAAGACTCCGCGGAGTGTCAGCCCGGGGCTGTTCCCGACCCGGATCCTGGCATCAGCTAGGGGACTAAACCTCTCACCCCGGTCACGGGGGTAAGAGGGAAACCAAACAGTGACTGAGCCCGTCGGAGACTTGTCCGCGTGATCTCCGGGGCCGAGAAAATCGCAGCGGACTGCGCTCGGAGAAGCCCTCTTTCCGCACCGTTGGACGCGGGTTCGATTCCCGCCATCTCCACTCCCTTTGTGGCCTCCGGCCCGTGGCGTTCGCGTCACGGGCCGGAGGCTTTTTCGCGTCCGGGGGCAGACCGCCTGGTGAGGGGCGCGCGGTACCGGGTCACGGGGCGGCGGTGTGCCCCCTTCCGTGCGACCCCTGCCTCTTTTCGTGCGCCCTATAAGTCTGATGAGCTTATTATTTAACTCCTTTGAGTGGCCCGGGTATCGGGCGGTGCCGTCTCTCCTGTTCAATGGCTCACGGCGGGATTTCCGTGCGACCTTGCGTCGCGGGGGTTCGCCCGAAAGTGGGGCTTGGGCGGCGCGGGAACGGAAAACCTTCCTTCAATCCGCTGCGGAATCCATTTCCGAATTCATTTGATTTTCGTCACGGTTGCGCGCTGCCCTCGACGGGCCGGGCGCCGCTGATCGCTGGGGGGTGCGCGATGCGCAGAAGGGAATCCGTCGTGGCCGGGCCCGGCAGGGCGCTGCTGCGCTACCTCGCCTATCCCGTGCTGCTCGTCGCCACCGTGCTCGTCGCGGGTCTGGCCCTCGCGGGGGACTGGGACCCGGAGCGGGTGAGCCCGTTCTTCCTCCTGTCCGTCGTGGTCTACCTGACGGTCCTGGAGCGGCTCATCCCGTACGAGCGCGCCTGGCAGCCCACCGCCGCCGAGTGGCGCTGGTACGGCGTCTGGTTCGTGCTCACGATGCTCGCGAGCGCCTTCGCGCAGTTCCTCGTCACGGCCCTCATGACGCGCGTCGCGACCGGCCACCCGGTGCTGCCGCTCGGGGCCGAACTGCCCCTCACCCTCCTCGCCGGCTCCCTCGCCGGCTACGTCACCCACCGGCTCGGACACACCAACCGGCACCTGTGGAAGCTCCACGGCGTGCACCACGTCCCGGCGAAGGTCAACGTGGCGAACAACGGCGTCAACCACGTGCTCGACATCGTCTTCTCCCAGGGCTGCGTGCAGCTCCTGCTCGCGGCCGTCGGCTTCTCCGCCCACTCCGTGCTCGCCTCGGGACTCTTCGTCGCGGCCCAGGGCTACTTCATCCACGCCAACATCGACGTCCGGATCGGCCCGTTCAACCACGTCCTGGCCAGCCCCGAGCAGCACCGCCTGCACCACAGCACGCGGCTCGCCGAGGCCGGGCACTACGGCTCCGACCTCTCCGTGTGGGACCACCTCTTCGGCAGCTTCACCTGGCACCCGGGCCGTACGCCCGCCGCCATCGGGCTCCACGACCCCACTTCCTTCCCGCGGACCGGCGACATCCTCGGCAGCCTCCTCCACCCCGTGCGGCGCTCCCCACGCCCGCGGGAGGAGCAGGCTCCCGTCGCCCCCACGGACGGCCACCAGGGCGCCTGAGCGAGGCCCGCGCCCGCGCCCTGCCCCGGTCCGTCCCCGTACCGACGTCCCGACTCCCTCTGCCCTTCCCCCGTACCACCACTGACTTTGCCGCGCCCCGGTCCGCTCCCGGAGGCCGCGCGAACCCGAGGAGTGTGCCCACATGGCCGCCGCCCACAGCGAGTCCCCGGCCACGGGAGCCCCGCGCGCTGACGCCCCGCAGCCCGCGCACCACCACCCCGCCACCGACCAGGACCCGCCGCCCCCGCCCCGCGCCCCGGTCGCGGACGGCGAGAAGATCGCGATCATCGGGATCGGCTGCCGGCTCCCCGGCGGCGCGGGCGACCACCGCGCCTACTGGCAGAACCTGATCACCGGCAAGGACTGCGTGACGCCCACGCCCGCCGACCGCTACGACACGACGACGCTCGGCAGCCGCCACCGCGACAAGCCGGGCCGCCTCACCGGCGGACGCGGCGGCTACATCGACGGCTTCGACCGCTTCGAGCCCGCCTTCTTCGGGATCAGCGGGCGCGAGGCCGACCACATGGACCCCCAGCAGCGCAAGCTCCTGGAGGTCGCCTGGGAGGCCCTGGAGGACGGCGGACAGCGCCCGGAGAACCTCGTCGGCTCCAACACGGCCGTCTACGTCGGCGCGTTCACGCTCGACTACAAGATCCTCCAGTTCGCCGACCTCGGCTTCGAGACCCTCGCCGCGCACACCGCGACGGGCACGATGATGACGATGGTCTCGAACCGCATCTCGCACGTCTTCGACTTCCGCGGCCCGAGCCTCACCGTCGACACGGCGTGCAGCTCCTCGCTCGTCACCGTGCACCTCGCCCGCCAGGCGCTCCTGCGCGGCGAGACGGACCTCGCCCTCGCGGGCGGCGTGCTGCTGCACATGACCCCGCAGTACACGATCGCCGAGACGAAGGGCGGCTTCCTTTCGCGGAGCGGCAGTTCACGCGCCTTCGACGCGAGCGCCGAGGGGTACGTGCGGGCCGAGGGCGTCGGACTCGTCGCGCTCAAGCGGCTCTCGGACGCGCTGCGCGACGGCGACCCCGTCCACGCCGTGCTCACGGGCAGCGGCGTCAACCAGGACGGCCGCACCCCCGGCATCACCGTGCCGAGCGGCGCGGCGCAGACCCGCCTCGTGCGGGAGGTCTGCGCGGAGGCCGGGATCGCGCCCGGTCAGCTCCAGTACGTCGAGGCGCACGGCACCTCGACGCCCGTCGGCGACCCGATCGAGGCGAACGCGCTCGCGCGGGTGCTCGCCGAGGGCCGCCGGCCCGGCGACGCCTGCTACGTCGGCTCCGTCAAGACGAACATCGGGCACACCGAGTCGGCCGCCGGGATCGCCGGGCTCATCAAGACCGCGCTCGCCGTCGAGCACGGAATCATCCCGCCCCACCTGCACCTCGACACGCTCAACCCCGCGATCGACGCCGACAGCCTCCCCTACGAGATCCCCGCCGTCGCCACGCCGTGGCCCGCGCACGAGGGACCGGCGCGGGCCGGGGTGAACTCCTTCGGCTTCGGCGGCACGAACGCGCACCTGATCATCGAGGAGGCCCCGGCCCGTCCCCCCGCCGGGCCCGCCGCCGCGCGCCCCTGGACGGTGCTGCCGCTCAGCACCCGGCACCCCGAGGCGCTCGCGCGCCGGGCGGCGCAGGTACGGGCCGAGCTGGATCAGGAGGTGGCGCTCGACGACCTCGGGCACACCCTCGCGCACCGCAGGCAGCACCTAGAGACACGGCTCGCCGTCGTCCACTCCTCCCGCGCGTCCCTGCGCGAGGCCCTCGACGCCTACACGGCGGGGACCCCGCACCCGCGCGTCGTCGAGAACCGGCGCCTGGAGCCCGAGGACCGGCGGCTCGTGTGGGTCTACACCGGGATGGGCCCCCAGTGGTGGGGCATGGGGCAGGGCCTCCTCGCGAGCGAGCCCGTCTTCCGGGCCGCCGTCGAGGAGTGCGACCGGGAGATCCACGCGCTCGCGGGCTGGTCGCTCCTGGAGGAGATGGGCCGGGACGCCGCATCCTCGCGGATGGCGCAGACATGGCTCGCCCAGCCCGCCAACTTCGCCGTCCAGTACGGGCTCTCCCGGCTCTGGCACGCGTACGGCGTGCGGCCCGACGCGATCGTCGGGCACAGCACGGGCGAGATCGCCGCCTTCCACGAGGCCGGGGTCTACACGCTGCACGAGGCGTGCGCGATCGCCGTGCACCGCAGCCGCCTCCAGCACAAGCTCGCGGGGGCCGGCGGGATGCTCGCCGTGGGACTCCCCGAGGAGGAGGCGGAGCGCGCACTGCGCGCGTACCGGGGGCGCGTGGCCGTCGCGGCCGTGAACAGCCCCGGCGCGGTGACCCTCGCGGGGGACACGGACGCGCTGGAGGAACTGGCCGCGCACCTCACGCGGGAGCAGGTCTTCGCCAAGGCGCTGACCGTCGAAGTCCCGTACCACTCGCACAAGATGGACGCCATCAAGGACGAACTCCTCGACGCGCTCGCCTTCCTGGACCCGCGGGCGCCGCGCGTCCCGCTGGAACTGACCGGCATGGAGGCGAACGCGGACGGGGTGCGGCTCGACGCCGCGTACTGGTGGCGCAATGTCCGCGAGCGCGTCCACTTCCGCTCCGCCGTCGACCGGCTCGTCCGCGACGGGCACCGGCTCTTCCTGGAGGTCGGCCCCCACCCCGCGCTCGCCCACTCGCTGCGTGAGTGCGCCGAGGCCGCCGGGCACGAGGCCGTCACCGTGCCCTCGATCCGCCGTGCCGAGGACGAGCCCGAGCGCTTCGCCGTCTCGCTCGCGACCCTGCACACCCTCGGCCGCCCCATCGACTGGGACGCGCTCCAGCCCACCGGGACGACGGTTCCGCTGCCCGCGTACCCGTGGCGCGAGGAGCGGCACTGGGTCGAGCCCGCGAACGTCGCCCGGGTGCGCCTCGGCCACTTGGACCACCCGCTCCTCGGCCGCCGCAGCGCTCACGCCGCGCCCACCTGGGAGTCCGCGCTCGACACCGAGCGGCTCCCCTACCTCGCCGATCACCAGATCCAGGGCACCGCCGTCTTCCCGGCCGCCGGGTACGTGGAGATGGCCGCGCAGGCCGTACGGGCCCTGACCGGCGCGCCGCGCGTGCGCCTCGCGGGTGTCGACCTGCGCAAGGCGCTCTTCCTCGCCGAGGACGCCACGCGCACCGTGCAGTTCAGCCTCGACCCCGAGACGGCCGCGTTCACGATCGCGACCCCCGGGGACGCGGACACCGAGCCCGTCGTGCACGCGGCGGGGGTGCTGCGCTCGGGACAGCCCGCCGCGCTCGGCCCGGCGCTGGACCTCGCCGGGGTGCGGGCGCGCACGGAGCGCCGTCTCGACGCGGAGACGTGCTACGCGGGGCTCGCGGCGCTCGGCTACCACTACGGGCCCGCCTTCCAGGCCATCGAGGAGGTGTGGACGGGCGAGGGCGACGTGCTCGCGAAGGTGCGGCCCCCGGCCGGGCTCCTCGGCCCCGACGCCGGGAACCACCACCTGCACCCCGTCCTGCTCGACGCCTGCTTCCAGGCGCTGCTCACCCGGCAGATCCCCGGCGGCCCGGCGCGGCCCCCCGCCTCCGGGGTCCGGCTCCCGCTCTCGCTCGGCGAGCTGGACCTCGCCGCGAGCGGCGACCGGGCGCTGTGGGTGCACGGCACGGTGACGCGCGACGACGGACGGGAACTGCTCGCCGACCTCGCGCTCTACGACGCCGAGGACGGCACCGCACTCGGGCGCGTGACCGGCTTCCGCGCCGCCGACATCGACCAGGTCTCCACGACCGTGTCCCGCGCGACCGTGGACTCGTGGCTCGCGCTGCCGGAGTGGGTGCCCCTGCCGGAGCGCGACGCGCTGCCGGAAGCCGGTGCGCCGGGCCCCCGCGACTGGCTCGTCCTCGCCGACACCACCGGGATCGCCGACGCCTTCGCGGCGCTCGTACGGGAACGGGGCGACCGCTGCCGTCTCGTCCGGCCGGGGACGCGGTACGCGCGGGACGAGGCCGGGGACGTGACCCTCACCCCCGAGGACCCCGTGCACCTGGACCGGCTCTTCGCCGAACTCGACGGCGAGGGAGCGCCGTTCCGCGGCGAGGTCGTGCATCTGTGGAACCTCGGGCACCCGGCACCGGCCGCGTCCTCGGCCGCGGAGGTCGCGACGGCGACCGCGCGCGGCGCGTGGACGCTCGTCGCCCTCGCCCGCGTGCTGCGCGCCCGCCGCGACACCTGCCGCCTGCACGTCGTGACGCGCGGGGCGCAGCCCGTCGCGGACGGGGACGGCGTGGCACCGCTCGGGGCACCCGCCTGGGGCGTCACGCGCGTCCTGCGCCACCAGGAACTCGCGGGACACCGCGGGAAGCTGATCGACCTCGACCCGGCGAGGACCCCCGCCGCCGAGGAGGCGGCGACGCTGCTCGCCGAGTTCCTCACCGACGACGAGGAGGAGATCGGGCTGCGCGGCGCCACCCGCGCCACACTGCGGCTGCGGCCCGCCGGGGAGCGGCTCACCGGGCCCCTCCCGCCCCGCCTGCGCCCGGACGGCACGTACCTCGTGACCGGGGCCTTCGGCGCGCTCGGCCGGCTCCTGTGCCGCACCCTCGTCCGGCGCGGCGCGCGGCGGCTCGTGCTCCTGGGCCGGACGCCGCTGCCACCGCGTGCCGCGTGGCGCGCGACCGACCCGGACAGCCGGGCCGGGCAGGCGATCGCGCTCGTCAGGGAGATCGAGGCGCTCGGCGCGAGCGTCGTGCTCGCGCCCGTCGACCTCACCGACGAGGCCGCCTTCACGGGCTGGCTCGCCACGTACCGCGCGGGCGACCCGCCCCCGTTGCGTGGCGTCTTCCACCTCGCGGGGCAGGTCCGCGACACCCTCCTCGCCGACATCGACCGCGAAGCCTTCGACACCGTCCACGCCCCCAAGACCACCGGGGCGTACCTGCTCGACACGCACCTGCGGGACGAACCCCTGGAGCACTTCGTGCTCTTCGCGTCCGTCGCCTCGCTCCTCACGACGGCGGGACAGACCAACTACGCGGCGGGCAACGCCTTCCTCGACGCGCTCGCGCACCGCCGCCGCGCGGCCGGACTGCCCGCGCTCGCGCTCGACTGGGGCCCCTGGGCGACCGGCATGATCGAGGAACTGGGCCTCGAAGCGCACTACCTGCACAGCCGGGGCATGAACTCGCTGAGCCCCGACGCGGGCATGAGCGTCCTCGAACGCGTCCTCGGCCAGGACGTCGCCCAGCTCGTCGTCGCGACCGTCGTCGACTGGCGCACCTTCCTCGCGTGGTACGACACCCCGCCCGCCCTCGTCCAGGACCTCGCCGCCGCCGCGGGCGACCGGGCGGCCGACGAGGAGGGCGACCTCCTCGCCGCCCTCCGCGCCGCCGGGCCCGAGGAGCGGCGCGCCCTCGTCACGGAGCGCTTCACGCGCCTGGTCGCCGCCGTGCTCCGCGCCGCGCCCGAGGAGATCGACCCCGCCGGCGGCCTCGGCGCCCTCGGCCTCGACTCGCTCCTCGCGATGGAGCTGCGCGCCCGCTCGCAGGCCGAGCTGGGCGTCGCGCCACCCGTCGTCGCGCTGCTCAGCAACACACCGGTCGCCGAGCTGGCGACGCGCCTGTACGAGGAGCTGACCGAGCGCCTCGGGCGGGACGACTCCGCCGAAGGCACCGCCACCGTCGAACTCTGGGACGACGACGGCGACTTCCCGCTCACCCAGAACCAGAAGGCCCTCTGGTTCCTCAAGCAGCTCAACCCCGACGGGCACGCCTACAACATCGGCGGCGCCGTCGAGGTGCGGGCCGTGCTCGACCCCGAGCTGATGTTCGCCGCGGTGCGCAGGCTCGTCGCCCGCCACCCCGCGCTGCGCACCGGCTTCCACCTGCGCGAGGGCCGCCCCGTGCAGCGCATCGGGGACGGCCGCGAGCCCGACCTCGACTGGTACGACGTCGAGGGCCAGGAGTGGGAGGAGATCAGGGAACGGATCATCCACGAGTACCGCGCGCGGTACGACCTGGAGCACGACGCGCTCTTCCGCTTCCGGCTCTTCCGGCGCGGCCCCGACCGCTGGATCATCATGAAGGCCGTCCACCACATCGTCTCGGACGCGGTGTCGACCTTCACGTTCATCGAAGAGCTGCTGGAAGTCTACGAGGCCCTGAAGGAGGGCCGCGAACCGGCGCTCGCGCCCGTGCCCGCGCGGTACGTCGACTTCCTCAACCAGCAGAACAAGTTCCTCGCCTCGCCCGAGGCCGCCCGGATGCGCGACTACTGGCGCGCGCACCTTCCCGCCGAGGTCCCGCTCCTCGACCTGCCCACCGACCGCCCGCGCCCGGCCGTGCAGACGCACAACGGGGCCTCGGAGTTCTTCGTGCTCGACGAGGCGCTCAGCGCCCGCGTGCACACCCTCGCGCAGCGGCACGGCGTCACCCCGTTCATGGTGCTCCTCGCCACGTACTACGTGCTCCTGCACCGCTGGTCCGGGCAGGACGACCTCGTCGTGGGCAGCCCCGTGACGGGCCGCACCCGGCAGGAGTTCTCCTCCGTGTACGGGTACTTCGTCAACCCGCTGCCCCTGCACGCGGACCTCTCCGGCGACCCGGGGGTCGAAACGCTGCTCGCCCAGGTGCGCGACACGGTGCTCGGCGGGCTCGACCACCAGGAGTACCCCTTCGTGCTCCTCGTCGACGAACTCGGCCTCCAGCACGACTCCAGTCGCTCCGCCGTCTTCCAGGCGATGTTCATCCTCCTCACCCACAAGGTCGCCACGGAGCAGTACGGCTACCGCCTGGAGTACATCGAACTGCCGGAGGAAGAAGGCCAGTTCGACTTGACGCTGAGCGTGTACGAGGAAGAGGCGGAAGGGCGCTTCCACTGCGTCCTGAAGTACAACACCGACCTCTTCGACCCCGCCACCGTGCGCCGCATGGCCGCGCACTACACCCACCTGCTCGACAGCCTCACGCACGCGGCGCCCGAGGCACCCGTCTCCTCGCTCGACCTGCTCGCCGCGCGCGAACGCGAGGAACTGGTACGGGAGACGAGCGGCGCCGGGCGCCGGGCGCTCACGGCGGGCACGCTCCCGGTGCACCGGCTCTTCGAGCGGGCGGCGCGCGAGAACGCCCCGGCGGTCGCGGTACGGGTGCCGGGAGGCGCCTCCGTGACGTACGGGGAACTCATGGCGGCTTCGGGGGACGTGGCCGCGCGGCTCCGGGCCCTCGGCGTCGGCCACGGCTCCGTCGTCGGGGTCGCGCTGCCCAAGTCGCCCGAGCTGGTGGCCCACCTGCTCGGAGTGCTGCGGGCCGGGGGCGCCTATCTGCCGCTCGACCCGGCGCTCCCCGCCGAGCGCCTCGCGA
Source organism: Streptomyces sp. NRRL F-5630 (assembly GCF_000719475.1). GTDB lineage: Bacteria > Actinomycetota > Actinomycetes > Streptomycetales > Streptomycetaceae > Streptomyces. The sequence continues at coordinate 50,931 of NZ_JOGO01000023.1, forward strand.
AGGTGCTCACGGGGGCGGGCGCCGCGCTGGTGATCACGGCGGCGGGGGCGGAGCCCGCGGACGGGCTGCCCTGCCCGCGGCTCTCGGTCACCGCGCTCGCGGCCACCGAGGCACGCGCGGAGGGGGAACCGGCCGACGACCTCGACGCCCCCGCCTACGTCATCCACACCTCCGGCTCCACCGGGGAGCCGAAGGCGGTCCGGGTCGCCCACCGCAACCTCGCCGCCGCCTACGCCTCCTGGCACCGCGAGTACCGCCTCGGCGAGGAGGTGCGCGTCCACCTCCAGAGCGCGCAGCCGTCGTTCGACGTCTTCACGGGCGACCTCGTGCGCGCCCTGTGCTCCGGCGGGACCCTCGTCCTCGCCGGGCGCGACCTGCTGCTGGACACCGCCCGCCTTTACGAGGTCCTGCGCGAGGAGCGCGTGGACTGCGCCGAGTTCGTGCCCGCCCTCGTGCGCGGGCTCATGGACCACTGCGTGCGCGAGGGCGTGGGGCTCGACTTCCTTCGGCTCCTCGTCGTCGGCTCCGACACGTGGAAGGTCGCCGAGTACGAACGGCTCAGGGAACTGGCGGGGCCGGGCACCCGCGTCCTGAACTCCTACGGCGTCACCGAGGCCACGATCGACAGCGCCTTCTTCGAGGGCCCGGCCGACGGGCTCGACCCCGGGCTCGCCGTCCCCATCGGCCGCCCGCTCCCGCACGCCACGCTCCACGTCCTCGACCCGCACGACAACCCGTTGCCCGCCGGGATCACCGGCGAGCTGTGGATCGGCGGCGAGGGCGTCGCGCTCGGGTACGCGGGGCGGCCCGAGCTGACCGCCGAACGGTTCACGGAGCGCGAGCTGCTGCAGGGAGCCGGGGCCGAACGGCTCTACCGCACGGGCGACCTCGCGCGGTGGGACACGGCCGGGCGCCTCCACCTCCTCGGCCGCGCCGACAGCCAGGTCAAGCTGCGCGGACACCGCGTCGAGACGGGTGAGATCGAGGCGCACCTCGCCGCGCGGCCGGGCATCGCGCGCGCCGTTGTCGCGGTCCGCCCCGGCACGGGCGGCGAGGACGCGCTGTGCGCCTGGTACGTGCCCGAGCCGGGCGCCGAGGTGAGCCGCGCCGCTTTGCGCCGCGCGCTCGCGGACGCGCTGCCCTCGTACCTCGTACCGGCGCACCTCACCGAGGTCGCCGCGCTGCCGCTCACCGCGCACGGCAAGGTGGATGTGCGCGCGCTGCCGGCGCCGCGCGCACAGGACGCGCAGGCCGCGTACGAGCCGCCCGTGACCCTTTACGAGGTGAGCATGGCGAAGCACTGGGAGGCGTTGCTCGGACTGGAACGGGCCGGGCTCGCGGACGACTTCTTCGCCTCGGGCGGCAGCTCCATCAAGCTCATCGAGCTGCTGCACCACCTGCGCACCGAGTTCGGCGTGGGCGTGCCCGTCAGCCGTCTCTACCAGGTCACGACGCTGCACGGGATGGCCGCCGCCGTCGAGGAACGCGTCACCGGCACGACGGCCGACGAGGTCCCGCACCTCGTCTTCAACCCGGAGGCGGAGCGCCCGCTGTTCTGCTTCCCGCCCGCCGGGGGCCACGGGCTCGTGTACCGGGGCCTCGCGGCCTCGCTGCCCGGCCACCGGCTCATCGCCTTCAACTACCTCCCGGGCGACGACAAGGTGAGCAGGTACGCGGATCTCGTCGAGGCGGCCGTGCCGGAGGGGCCGGTGCCGCTGCTCGGGTACTCGCTCGGCGGCAACCTCGCCTTCGAGGTGGCGCGCGCACTGGAGGCGCGCGGACGGGAGGTCGCTCACGTGGTCGTGCTCGACTCGCGCCGCACCCTGGAGGCGTACGAACCCGGCCCCGAGGTCCTGAAGGCGTTCGAGACCGAACTCGGCCACCACCTCCACCAGCACACCGGCTCGGAGATCGTCACGGCGGCGGTCATGGAGCACGCCGCCGAGTACCTGCGCTTCTGCGGGCGCACACCGAACACGGGGACGCTCGCGGCACCCGTGAGCGTGCTCACGGACGAGGACAAGGCGGACCTGTACGAGGAAGGGGTGCCGGGCTCCTGGCACGGGTCATCGGCGGCGGGCCACCGGGTCCTGTGCGGCTTCGGGACGCACGCCGAGATGCTCGACGCGGAGCACCTGCCGCGCAACGCGGAGCTGGTGCGGCGGCTGCTCGACGCGGAGGTGACGTCGTGAGCGCGGCCGAGACGGAGGCGGGCGCGGCCGTGGGGGCGGAGGCGGCCGGAACGGGGTCGGCCGTGGGGGCGGAGGCGGCCGGGGTGCCGGGCGTCCGGGGCGGGGCGCCCGCCACCGACTGGGAGTCCCGCGAGCGCACCCCCGGGACCCCGCCCCGCGTCCTCGTGATCGGGGCCGGGCTCGCGGGGCTCGCGGCGGGCTCGTACGGGCGGATGAGCGGGCTGCGGACGCTCGTCCTGGAGAAGCACGTCCTGCCCGGCGGCTGCTGCACCGCGTGGTCGCGCGAGGGGTACGTCTTCGACTACTGCATCGAGTGGCTCATCGGCACCGCCGAGGGCAACGAGGCGCACCAGGTCTGGCGCGAACTCGGGGCGCTCGACGGCAAGTCGGTGACGAACTTCGCGCTGTTCAACAAGGTCGTCGGCACGGACGGGCGCGAGGTCGTCTTCTGGAACGACCCGGACCGGCTGGAAGCGCACCTCCTGGAGCTTTCCCCTGCCGACGCCCCGCACATCCGCGCGTACTGCCGCGACCTGCGGCGCTTCCTCTCGATCGAGCTGTACCCCTTCCTCACCGCGCCCGCCCTGAAGACCTGGGGCGAGCGGCTGCGCACCCTGCGCACCGTCCTGCCCGCCTTCCGGCTCTTCTGGCGCACCGCGGCGACCCCGATGCACGCCTTCGCCGACAGGTTCCAGGACCCCCTGCTGCGGACCGCCTTCCGCAACATCTTCTTCCAGGACCCCGAGGGCTTCCCCGTCCTGCCGTACCTCTTCAACATGGCGAGCGCCTACCACGGCAACGCGGGCTTCCCGCAAGGCGGTTCGCTCGGGCTCGCGCGCTCGGTCGAGGAGCGGTACACGGGGCTCGGCGGGGAGATCCGCTACCGGGCCCGTGTCGAACGCGTCCTCGTCGAGGACGACCGCGCGATCGGGGTGGAACTGCGCGGCGGGAAGAGGCTCTACGCCGAGCACGTCATCTCCGCGGCCGACGGGGACACCACCATCAAGGGCCTGCTCGGCGGCCGGTACACGAGCCCCAGGATCGACAAGCTGTACGAGGAACTGCTGGAGAAGGAGGGGTCGTTGTTCCCCGCCGTCGTCTCGGCCTTCGTCGGCGTCGAGGGGGACCTGCCCGAGGGCGAGGCGCACAGCACGACGTACCTCCTCGACGAGGAGGACGCGGCGCGCCTGCCCGGCGGCCTCCAGTCCAGCATCGTCGTGCAGCTCCGCTCCCGCTACGCGGACGGCTTCGCGCCCGAGGGCAGGTCCGTCGTGCACTGCACGTACTTCAGCGACTACGGGTACTGGGCGGACTTGCGCGCGGCCGACCGCCGTGCCTACCGCGCCCGCAAGAGCGAAGTCGCCGCCTTCGTCCGGGAGTTCCTGGAACGGAAGTGGCCGGAGGTGGCCGGGCGCATCGAGCTGGTCGATGTCGCCTCGCCCGCGACGACCCGCCGCTACACCGGCAACCACAAGGGCTCGATCCTCGCCTGGAAGGCGTTCTCCGAGGCCGACGACCTCTCCGCGAAGCTCGTCGGCAAGGACCGGATGCGCCTGCCGGGTCTCGCCGGGTTCTCGATGGCGGGCCAGTGGGTCGGCATGGGCGGGCTCATCCGCGCCGCGTCGACCGGGCGCTTCGCCGTCCAGTACCTGTGCGACGAACTCGGCCTCCCCTTCCGGGCGTTCGAGAGCGAGAACACCGAGCCCTGGCACCCGGGAAAGCTCGGCAGCCTCCCCCAGCTGGACCGCTGGAACGAACGCGAGGAGCGGGGCCGATGACGAGCCGGGCCGATGACAAGCGGGCGGGAGAGGCCGCCGGGACCGCCGGAGCACGGGCGGACGGGGGCGCCGGGACCGCTGGAACACGGGCGGACGAGGCCGCCGGAGCACGGGCGGGCGGGGACGCGGGGACCGACGAGGAGCGAGCGCGAAGGATGGCCGGGCCGATGACGACCGCGTACGACGAAGGGCGGGCCCGATGACGAGCCGCCCCACCGCCCGCCCGGCCCAGCGCGCCGGGGAGGAGCGCCCACCCGCGCCGGACGGGAGGCGCCGCGAGACCATGCTGATCATCGGCGCGGGGCTCGGCGGCCTCTCGACCGGCGTCTACGCGCAGCTGAACGGCTACCGTTCGCGCGTCCTGGAGATGCACGAGATCCCCGGTGGCTGCTGCACCGCCTGGGAGCGCGGCGACTACACCCTCGACGCCTGCGTGAGCTGGCTGCTCGGCAGCGGCCCGGGCAACGAGATGCACCAGATCTGGCTCGAACTCGGCGCCCTCCAGGGCAAGGAGATCCGCCACTTCGACGTGTTCAACGTCGTCCGCGACACCGACGGGCGCGCGGTCTACTTCTACTCGGACCCCGACCGCCTCCAGGCCCACCTCACCGGCATCTCGCCCGCCGACGCCCGCCACATCAAGGGCTTCTGCGACAACCTTCGCTCCTTCCGCAAGGCCCTCGCCGTCTACCCCTTCCTCAAGCCGGTCGGGCTCATGGGCCGCGTCGAGCGGATGCGGATGCTCGCCGGGTTCCTTCCGTACTTCAACGCGGTCCGCAAGACGATCTCCGTCCTCATGCGGGACTACGCGGAGAGGTTCCAGAGCCCGCTGCTGCGGCGCGCGTTCAACTACGTCCTCTACGAGCGCCACCCCAACTTCCCTGTCCTGCCGACCCACTTCCAGATGGCCTCGCACGCCAACCTCTCCGCCGGCGTCCCCGAGGGCGGGTCGCTCGGGCTCGCGCGCTCCATCGAGGAGCGATACCTGCGGCTCGGCGGGGAGGTCTCCTACAACACGAAGGTCGAGGAGGTCCTGATCGAGGGGGACGCGGCCGTCGGGGTGCGGCTGAGCGACGGCGGCGAAGTGCGCGCGGACATCGTCGTCGCCGCGTGCGACGGGCCCACGACGATGCGCTCGCTGCTCAGGGGCCGCGACCTCGGAGAGGAGTACGAGCGCCTCTACACCGACACGATCGAGAAGCCCGGCATGGTCTTCCCCGGCTACGTGACGCTCTTCCTCGGCCTCAAGCGCGAGTTCCCCGAGGCCGACCCCTGCACGACGTACCTGCTCGACGACGCCACGGCCGGGAAGCTCACCGGCATCCGGCACTCCAGCATCAACGTCCAGTTCCGCGACCGGCACTACCCGGAGCTGTCCCCGCCCGGCACGAGCGTCGTCTACGCCACGTACTTCTGCGACATCGCGCCCTGGCGCGCGCTCGACGAGGGCCCCGAGCAGCGCACGCGCCGCAAGGGCGGCGAGGAACTGCACACCCTGCCCGTCAGGCACGGGCGCGGCTACTACGCGGCGAAGCACCAGGTCCGCGACACGCTCGTGGGGTTCCTGGAGGAGCGCTTCCCCGGGCTGAGCGAGTCCATCGCCGTACGGGACGTCTCGACGCCGCTCACGCAGGTCCGCTACACGGGCAACTTCGACGGGACCGTGCTCGGCTGGCAGCCCTTCGTGGAGAGCGGCGAGACGCTGGAGGAGCTGATCAAGAAGCACGGGCCGGGCGTCCCCGGGCTCGGGAACTTCTACCAGTCCGGGGTCTGGGCCACGACCGGCGGCCTCATCCGCGCGGCGGCGGCCGGGCGGCACGTCATGCAGTTCGTGTGCCGCGACGACGGCAAGGAGTTCACCGCCTCGGTGGACACGCACGGCCCGCTGCCCACGCACCGGGTCATCCCGGTGGGGCCGAGGGTGCCGGGGCCCGCGACGGGGCCCGCGGGCGACGGGGCCGCGTCCGTACGCGTCCCGCAGAAGGAGGAATCCCGGTGAGGGCCAGCAAGTGGGTCGTGCGCGAGCACGTCGCGGGCGCCCCGGACGTCTCGCGTGTCTACGAGCGCGTGGACGAGGACCTCCCCACCGACCTCGCGCCCCACCAGATGCTCCTGCGCACGCGGTACGTCTCCGTCGACCCCTACCTCCAGGGCATCACGCTCGACACCCCGATCGGCGCGCACATGGGCGCCGACACGATCATGGAAGTGCTCGAAGCCGGGCCCGAGGCACCCTTCCGCGAGGGCGAGCTGGTGCAGGGGTACGGGGGCTGGCGCACCCACCTGGTGAGCGACGGGAAACCGGAGCTGTGGGCCACCGGGACCTTCCCGATGGTCTTCCCCGCCTACCGACGGCTGCGGCCCGACTGGTACGACGAGGGCCTGCCGCTCTCGACGGCGCTCGGCGCGATGGGCGGCCCCGGGATGACGGCGTGGGGCACGCTGAGCAAGTTCCTCGACGTGCGCCCCGGCCAGACCCTCGTCATCAGCGGCGCCTCCGGCGCGGTCGGCGCCCTCGCCGGGCAGCTCGCCCGGGGCGCGGGCGCCCGCGTCATCGGCACGACGTCGAGCCCGGCCAAGCGCGACTACCTGCGCGGCCTCGGCTTCGACGAGGTCGTCCTCTACCGCCACGGCGACAGCCTCGCCTCCGTCCGCGCGGCCCTGGAGACGGCGGCGCCCGACGGTGTCGACCGCTACTTCGACAACCTCGGCGGGGCCGTCACGGACGCCGTCTTCTCGATGCTCACCGTGGACAGCAGGGTCGCCGTGTGCTGGCAGTGGGCGACCCAGGTGGGCGGCGAGGCGGTCGGGCCCCGCCTGTTCCCGTACATCATGTTCCCCCGCACCACGATCCGCGGGATCTTCTCCATCGAGTGGTTCACCGACGCCAACTGGCAGGCGCTGCACGAGGAACTGGGCGGCCGCATCCGGCGCGCCGAGGTCGTGAGCGACCAGACGGTGTACGAGGGCTTCGACGCGATCCCCGAGGCGTACGGGAGTCTCTACGGAGCGCGCGAGGCGAACCGGGGGAAGGTGCTGGTGAAGTTGTGAGCGGCGGGCCCGGCGGGGAGCGGGGGCCGCCCGGGGGCTCGCCGCTCCCGTCCCCGCCCGCTCCCCTCCCGGAAGGCCCCTCCGTGACCAGTACCCTCCCCACCGCACCCCTGCCCCCGCTCCACCGCATCCCGAGCGCGCCCTGCGCGGCCCCGCACCCCGTCGTCCTGCCCGACGGCACGGCGGCGTGGCGCGTCAGCAGATACGCGGACGTGCGCGAAGTCCTCGGCGGAGGGGGCTTCACCCGCGCCGCGCTCTACGCCGAGGAGCACGACGACCGGCCCAGCGGCGGCGGCATCGTCGACGACCCCGAACTCCTCTTCAACCAGGACGGCCCCGAGCACCTGCGGCTGCGCCGCACGGTGGGGCGGGCCTTCACGCCGCGCGCGGTGGCCCGCTGGGAGCCGTGGATCACCGCGACGGTCGAGGAACTGCTCGACGAACTCGTGCGGCGCGAGGGGCCCTTCGACCTCGTCTCCGGACTCGCCCGGCCGCTTCCCGTCTCCGTCATCACCCGGCTTCTCGGCCTCGGCGGGGACGCGTGGGAGAAGATCGGGTACTGGAGCGACCTGGCCTTCACGGACGGCTCGCACTCGGCGGCCGAAGTCGAGTCCGGGCTCGCCGACTTCACGCGCTTCGGCGGTGAACTCCTGGCGCTGCGCCGCAAGGAGCCCGGGGACGACCTCGTGAGCGGCCTCGTGGGCGCCGCCGACGCCGAGGGCGGTATCCCGGAGTCCCAACTCGTGCGCTTGGTCTGCGGGATGGTGGTGGGCGGGCACGACAGCACCATGACGATGCTCGGCAACGTGCTCCTCTACCTCCTCGGCGAACGCCGCGACGCCTGGCCGCGCCTCACCGACGTTGACGCGGCGGGGCGCGCCGCCGACCGCCTCCTCCACTTCGTCCCCCTCGGCGAGGACCCCGGCAGCCTGCGCCGCTGCGTCGCCGGCACCGACCTCGGCGGCGTGCGCATCCCGGCGGGCGCGATCGTCGTGGCCGACATCGTCGCGGCGAACCGCGACCCCGAGGTCTTCCCGCCCGCCGAGGCCGAGGACCTCTTCCGCGAACTGCCCGCCCCCACCCTCGCCTTCGGCGGCGGCCCCCACTACTGCATGGGCGCCTGGCTCGCGCGCCTCGAACTCCGCACCGCCCTGAACCGCCTCGCGACCCGCCTCCCCGGGCTGAGGCTCGTCCAGGGCGACGGGGGAGTCGAGTGGCGGCTCGGGACGACGTCACGCGGGCCGAAGCGGCTGATGGCGAGGGGGTGAGGAGAACGGGGGAGGGGCCGGCTCGTTTCGTCGTCAGGCGGGCCGGGTCGGGGCGGGGGGCGGCGCGGGTGCCGCCGGCTGCGGGGCGTGAAGTGCCGCGCGTGACCGGTCCCGGCCGTCCGGAAACGGGGCGGGGCCCGCCGGGGGCGTGGACGGCCGGGGGGTACGGGGCGGAGCCTGCCGCGTGCGTGATCCGGCCCGTACCGCCAGCCAGGCCCCCGCCGCCGCCAGCGGGGGCAGCGTGTAGCCCAGCCACGGGCGGGGGCCGTCGGCCAGGTGACCCGCCGCCGTCGCTCCCGCCGACGAGCCCGCGAGGATCGCGGTCACCGCCCAGCTCATCGCCTCCGTGAGGCGCCGGGCGGGGACGCGGGAGTGGAGGGTGTTCATGGCCGTGATCATCACGGGGGCCGTCGCCGTGCCGATGAGCAGGAGCGCGGGAGCCAGGGGCCACGCCGCGTCCGTGGTCGCCGCGCAGAGCGGCGGGAACAGGAGCAGCGCCGCCATCACGGCGAGGCAGCGGCCGAGCCGGAGAGGTCTCCCGCAGGCGCCGAGAGCGAGCCCCGCGAGGCCCGAGCCCGCCGCCTGGACACCGAGCAGCAAGCCGGCGGCGCCTCCCGTCCCGCTCACCGTCGTCACCTCCAGGGACCCGAAGACCACCCCGGTCCCCACGAAGCAGCACAGCAGCGGCGCGAGTCCCCGCCACGGCAGCCGCCCCGCCGCGCTCCCCGCTCCGGGCGCGGGACGCACGTCCTCGCCCACCGCCACGAAGGCGAGCGTCCCGCCGAGGAGCAGCCCCGCCGCCGTGAGCAGCCCGGCCGCCGGGTCGAACGAGGTCGCGAGCAGCACGGCCAGCACGGGACCGAGGGTGAAGCAGAGTTCGTCAATGACCTGCTCCAAGGCGTTCGCGGCGCCCTTCAACCGGGAGCCTTCGGACGTCGGGCCGGGGCTTTCGGGCGTCGGGCCGGTGCTTTCGGGAGTCGGCCCGGAACGTTGAGGCGTCGGCCTGGGGCCCACCGGTGTCGGCCCGGAGTCTTCCGGTGTCGTCCCCGAGCCTCCCGATACCGGCCCGGGGTCCTCCGGTTTCCGCAGCAGGTGGGCCCAGCGCGCCCGCGCCATCGCGCCCGTGTTCGGCGCGCAGCCGAGGAGCGGGTACGTCGCGAAGTACGTCCACACCGGGGCCCCGCCCCGCACGCACAGCACGAGCCCCAGCAGCCCGAGCGCCGCGAGGGCCGCCGCCCACGGCGCGACGCGCCGCTGCCCGTGCCGGTCGGTGAGCCGCGCGGTCCACGGCCCGGCGAGCGCCGTCGCGAGCAGTCCCGCCGCCGACACGGCGCCCGCGAGCCCGTACGAGCCGTGCGCCCGCGCCACGAGCAGCACGGTGCTCACGCCGCACATCGCGGCGGGGAGCCGCGCCACGGCACCCGCGGCGGTGAAGAGGCGCGCGGAGGGCAGGGCGAGCAGGGCGCGGTAGGGGGCCCACGGCGGGGCGCCCCGGAGGGGGATCGGCATGTCCCCAGGCTCGCGGCGGGCCCGCCGCCCGGTCCAACACCTCTTCGGGCGCCGATTCACCGCTCCGCGTTGTCAATGGCCGGGTGCCACGGGTTAGGTTCGCGCCGTGGCCGCCCAAGACGACATTCCCCCGCGCCTGTTGCGCGCCTTCCTCGCCGTCGCCGAGGAACTGCACTTCACCCGCGCCGCCGCCCGCCTCTACCTCGCCCAGCAGGCCCTGAGCCGTGATGTGCGGCGGCTGGAAAGGGAGTTGGGCGCCCAGTTGTTCGTGCGCTCCACGCGCAGCGTCGTCCTCACGCCCGAGGGCGAACTCCTCGTACCGCTCGCCCGCCGCCTCCTCGACGCGCACGACGCGCTCCGCGCCGCCTTCGCGACGCCGAGCCCGTTCCTCGTCGATGTCAACAGCCCGGGTCTGCTCGGGGAACGCGTCGTCGCGCACGCGCGCACGCTCGCGGCATCCGGCGGCGAACTCGTCGTCCGGTACGAGAGCGGCCTCACGCACGCCGCCGCCGAGATCCACGCCGGGCGCATCGACGCCTCCTTCGGCCGCTTCGCCGGGCTGCCGCCCGCGCTCGCCGCCGGGCTCGACCACCAGCCCGTCGCCTACGAGCGCATGGGTGTCGTCCTGCCCGCGGGCCACCGCCTCGCCGCCCTGCCCGAGGTCCCCCTGGCCGCGCTCGCGGGCGAGGAGGTCTACGCGGGGGCGGGGAACGCCCGGACCGCCGAATGGACCGCTCTCGCCGAGGAGTTGTTCGCCCCGTACGGCATCGTGCTCGCCCCTCCCGCGCCACTCGTCGTCGGCGAGGCCGAGTTCGCGCGCGTCATGGCCGAGAAGCGACGGCCCGTGCTCTCGGTGACCGGGCTGCCCGCCTTCGCGGGGAGCGTGCTGCGGCCGCTCGTCGAGCCCGTACCGCTCTCGCCCGTCTCCCTCGTGTGGCGCGCGGGGCGCCGGCACCCGGGGCTCGACGCGCTGCGCGAGGCCGCGACCGCTCTCGCGGGCGCCGAATCATGGCTCATCCGGCCACCTTTCGCATGGCTTCCGACCAAAGATGCACTCATCATGATGAGTACCGCGCAGGAGGCGCTTTGACCACGAGTCAACGCGTTACCTTGCTCTTCCGGGCGCGGTAGGACAAATGGGGGGCGCTCGGGCCGGGTGGGGGCCCGGTCCGGTGAGGGGCGGCGCCCGGGTCGCCCGCGCACCCGTACCAGCTCGATGGGGGTAGTGCGCACACCGTGGAAACTTGGCGAGAAGACGTCAGCTCGGGACGCAGTCACGAGCCGCAGGGCGTGACCGTCGCTCTCGACAGCCTCGGCCGCCGCTCGGCCGACCTTCCGGCGCAGAGCGGCGCCGGCACCCGCCCCGGAGCGGGCGACGAGAGGGCCGAACGGCCCGTCTTCGTCGACGCGTCCGGGCGCCGGGGCCGCCGCTACCGCAGGCTCGGCCTCGGTCTCGGCCTCGCCTGCGGGGCCTACGCGGCCGTCATCGGCGCCACGCTCGTCTCGGGCGACTCGGACGCGCCCTGGCTGCCGCTGCCGCAACCGGCGACGAAGGCCCACGCGGACAGGGTCAGGCCCTCGCCGCCGGGCACGGACGCCGGGGACGGCACCACACCGGAGGCGGACACCGCCGCCCCGCCCGTGCTCCCCGCCGCCCTCGCGCCCGGCCTTCCGGGGCGTACGGGGCTGCCGGGCCTGCCCGGTGCGCCCGGCATCCCCGACATCCCTGAGCTGCCCGGCGCGGGCACGGCGCCGGGCACCGGCACGACGCCGGGCAAGGGCGGCACGCCCGGCGGGGCCAGGCCGTCCCCGGGCGGCGGCGGTACGTCGCCGGGCACGAAGCCCAGCGGCGGTACGGGCACGGGTCCCGCTCCCGGCACCGGCTCCGGCGGGACGAAGCCGGGCTCCGGCACGGGCGGTGGAGAGCCCGGTACGGGGCCGGGCGGCGCGGACCCGAGCCCCGGCACGGACCCCGACCCCGGCGGCGGCACGGGGAGCCCCGATCCCGGTACGGACCCGGGCGGCACGGACCCCGGCCCCGGCGGCACCGACCCCGGTGAGGGCGGTGGCGAGACCCCCGGCGCGGGCGAGACCGGCGGCACGGAGCCCCAGCCCGGCGGCGAGACCCCGCTCCCCGGCACACCCGCCCCGGGCGAGAGCCAGGGCACCCCTGACCCGGCCGACGGGGGCGCTACGGGCGGTACCGGCGACACGGGGACACCGGGCCCCACGGCGGCTCCGACGCCCGCGCCCACCGCGGCGGTCTGAGCACGGGGCAACGCGAAGCGCCGCGGGGCGACCGGTCGGCCGTTGGCCTCGTCCGGCGCGGGTGGCCCCTGCCGGGGTCGTCCTGCCCGGAGGTGGGCGGCCCTTGCGGGGGTTGTCCCGTCCGGTCGTGGGTGCCCCTGCCGGGGTCGCCCCCTCCGGTCCTCGGTGACCCTTCTCAGGCACCCCCGGTCGTCGGACGCCCCGCCTCGCTGCCCCGGTATCGCGTCAGGCCGTACGGGGTCGTCCGGCCGGCCCCCGCCCTTGCCCTCCGGGCCCGGTGGAGGCGGGGAGCCGTCACGCGGGGGTGGGGCGGGCTCCGGAGCGCCCGCTGGGTGGTTTCCGGGCGGCGAGGGCTCAGGGGTGTCCGTCATCGGCGCTCCTTCGTGGATGGTGCCGGGTCCGCTCGGGGACGGTGGCGTGCGCACATCGTTTCACGCGGACAGGGGAGCCGACGGGGCCGCCGGAAGGGCGGGAAGGGCGGTCTCCGGCGGCTTCTGCCGGGCCCGTCGAGGAGGGCAGACTGGGGGGATGGCCGAAGAGTCCCCCGCACCGCAGACGTCTCCCATACCGCGGACATCGCGGTCCCCACATGCCGGGCAGTCACCCTCCGTGCTGCGCTGGTCCGAGCCACCCGAAGGACCCGTCGTCGTGCTCCTCGACCAGCGGCGGCTGCCGGAGGAGGAGGCCGAGCTCGTGTGCACCGACGCGCCCGCGCTCGTCGAGGCCATTCGCTCGCTCGCCGTGCGCGGGGCGCCGCTGCTCGGGATCGCGGGGGCCTACGGGGTCGCGCTCGCGGCGGCGCGCGGCTTCGACGTGGACGAGGCCGCCGACGCGCTCGCCTCGGCGCGGCCCACGGCGGTGAACCTGGCACGGGGCGCCCGGCGGGCGCAGCGCGCCTTCCGCGCCGCGCTGGCGGCAGGCGGGGACCGTGCCGCCGCGGCCGCCGCGACGCTCGCCGAGGCGCGGGCGCTGCACGCGGAGGACGCCGCGGGCTCGGCGGCGATGGCCGCGCACGGCGCGGAGCTGCTCGACGGGCTGCTGCCGGGCGGCGGCTACCGGCTGCTCACGCACTGCAACACCGGGGCGCTCGTCTCCGGCGGCGAGGGCACCGCCTTCGCCGTGGCGCTCGCCGCGCACCGCGCCGGGCGGCTGCGGAGGCTGTGGGTGGACGAGACGCGGCCCTTGTGGCAGGGGGCGAGGCTGACCGCGTGGGAGGCGGCGCGGCGCCAAATGGCGTATACCCTGCTCGCGGACAACGCGGCCGGTTCGCTCTTCGCGGCCGGTGAGGTGGATGCCGTGCTGATCGGGGCGGACCGGATCGCGGCGGACGGGGCGGTGGCGAACAAGGTGGGCAGCTATCCGCTCGCTGTGCTCGCGCACCACCACCGGGTGCCGTTCGTCGTCGTCGCGCCGCTGTCCACGGTGGATCTCGCCACGGAGAACGGGGCGGCGATCGAGGTGGAGCAGCGGGCCGGGCACGAGGTGACCGAGGTGCGGGGGCGCGAGGGCGTCACGGTGCCGCTGGCGCCGCTCGGGACGCGCGCGTACAACCCGGCGTTCGATGTCACACCGCCCGAACTGATCAGCGCGATTGTCACGGAGGCCGGGGTCGTGACCCCGGTGACGGCGGAGGGGCTGGCGGCTCTGTGTGCCAGTTCACGTCAGGTAACGATGAGCTAATGGGATGATGTCAGTCATGAAGGGACGAGTCCTTGTCGTCGACGACGACACCGCACTTGCCGAGATGCTCGGCATCGTGCTGCGTGGTGAAGGTTTCGAGCCGTCGTTCGTCGCGGACGGCGACAAGGCGCTGGCCGCGTTCCGCGACACCAAGCCGGATCTGGTGCTGCTCGACCTGATGCTGCCCGGCAGGGACGGCATCGAGGTCTGCCGCCTGATCCGTGCCGAGTCCGGCGTGCCGATCGTCATGCTCACGGCGAAGAGCGACACCGTGGACGTCGTGGTCGGCCTGGAGTCGGGCGCCGACGACTACATCGTCAAGCCGTTCAAGCCCAAGGAGCTGGTGGCCCGTATCCGGGCCAGGCTCCGCAGGTCGGAGGAGCCGGCGCCCGAGCAGCTCACCATCGGTGACCTGGTTATCGACGTCGCCGGGCACTCGGTCAAGCGCGAGGGCCAGTCGATCGCGCTCACGCCGCTGGAGTTCGACCTGCTCGTCGCGCTCGCGCGCAAGCCGTGGCAGGTCTTCACCCGCGAGGTGCTCCTCGAACAGGTCTGGGGATACCGGCACGCCGCCGACACGCGGCTGGTCAACGTGCACGTCCAGCGGCTGCGCTCCAAGGTCGAGCGCGACCCCGAGCGTCCGGAGATCGTCGTGACCGTGCGCGGCGTCGGTTACAAGGCCGGACCGAACTGACATGGCCGGGGACTGACATGAGCAGGGGAAGTGCCGCGCGACCCGGCGGCTCCGGCAGGTTCGGCCGGATCGTCGCCCAGGGCCGTGCCCTCGGCGGGGGCGTGGGTGCCAACGGCAGCCCGTTCCTGCGGCTCTTCTCACGGTGGGTGCGGCGGCCGTTGCTGCCGGTGGCCCGGCTGTGGCGCCGCAATCTTCAGCTGAAGATCGTCGCGACCACGCTGCTCATGTCGGTCGGTGTCGTGCTCCTGCTCGGCTTCGTCGTCGTCGGGCAGGTCCGCAACGGGCTGCTCGACGCGAAGGAGAAGGCCGCGCAGAGCCAGGCGAGCGGCGGCTTCCTCGTCGCGCAGCAGAAGGCGAACGCGGAGGGGCCCGCCACGGGGGCAGCGGCTGACGGCACCTCGCAGGGCGACGGTCAGGAATCGGGGACGGACGGCCGGCAGAACGCCAGCAGCTGGATGTCCGAACTCGTCACGCAGCTGGCCAGCGGCGGCCAGGGCTCCTTCGACGTCGTCGCGCTCGGCGCGGGCCCCGACAGCGGCACCGCGCGCAGCCCGCGCTCCTCGGGACAGGTCCTGCCCCTGGAGAGCGTGCCCGCCTCACTGCGCCAGGAAGTCGCGCACGGCACGGGCGCGTACCGCTCGTACACCCGCATCGTGTACGAGACGGGTTCCGCCCGTCCTGCCCTCATCATCGGCCGCCAGGTCAACGACCTCTACGGGCAGCCCTACCAGCTCTACTACCTCTTCTCGCTCGACCAGGAGGCGAAGACCCTCAGCCTGGTCAAGACGACGCTGGCCACGGCCGGGATGTTCGTCGTGGTGCTGCTCGGCGCCATCGCGTGGCTCGTCGTGCGGCAGGTCGTCACGCCGGTACGGATGGCCGCCTCGGTCGCCGAGCGGCTCTCCGCGGGCAAGCTCCAGGAGCGGATGAAGGTCACCGGCGAGGACGACATCGCGCGCCTCGGCGAGGCCTTCAACAAGATGGCGCAGAACCTCCAGGTCAAGATCCGGCAGCTGGAGGAGCTGTCCCGGATGCAGCGCCGCTTCGTCAGCGACGTGTCGCACGAGCTGCGCACGCCGCTCACCACGGTCCGGATGGCGGCCGACGTGATCCACGAGGCGCGCGCCGACTTCGATCCCGTCACGGCGCGCTCGGCCGAACTCCTCGCCGATCAGCTCGACCGTTTCGAGTCGCTCCTCGCCGACCTGCTGGAGATCAGCCGTTTCGACGCGGGCGCGGCGGCGCTCGACGCGGACGCCGTGGACCTGCGCCTCGTGGTGCGGCGGGTCGTGGAGGGCGCGCTGCCGCTCGCGGAGCGCAAGGGCAGCCGCGTGCTCGTCGTCGGCGACGAGCAGCCCGTCGTCGCGGAGGCCGACGTGCGCCGTGTGGAGCGCGTGCTGCGCAATCTGGTCGTCAACGCCGTCGAGCACGGTGAGGGCCGCGACGTCGTCGTCCGTCTCGGGGCGGCGGGCGGCGCGGTCGCGGTGGCGGTGCGGGACTACGGCGTCGGCCTGAAGCCGGGGGAGGCCACACGGGTCTTCAGCCGCTTCTGGCGCGCGGACCCGGCGCGGGCGCGGACGACGGGCGGTACGGGCCTCGGTCTCTCGATCGCCTTGGAGGACGCGCGGCTGCACGGCGGCTGGCTCCAGGCGTGGGGGGAGCCGGGCGGCGGTTCGCAGTTCCGCCTCACACTGCCGCGCACGGCGGACGAGCCGCTGCGCGGTTCACCGATACCGCTGGAGCCGGAGGACTCGCGGGCCGCTGGCGCGCGCCGGGCCGCCGACGGTTCCTCCGCCACGGAGGAGCCGGGGCGGCGCACGGCCGCGCCGACGGAGCCGCCCGCCCTGCCCTCGGCGGTACGCGCCCCCGCCACGCGGCGCGGGCCCGTCGCGGCCGACCCGACGGCGCTGCCCGGTAGCGGCGCGCGCGTGGTGACGCGGACGCGGCGCGCGGAAGGCGCGGACAGCGCGGCGCGGGAGGCCGGGAGCGTACCGGAGCAGGGCGCGGGGACCGCCGGGGAGCGCGGCGCCGAGGCGGTGCGGGGGACGGACGCCGGGCGCGAGCCGGACGCCGTGACGGACGCCGTGGAGGACAGCGGTGATCCCGCGCGCCACGGGACCGAGAGGGAGGCCGAGGTGCGCCATGCGCGGTGAACGGGATCGTCGGACGACTGCCGTCCCCAGCTCGTCCGGCCCCGCCGCCTCGGCCCGCCCGGCCGTGCCGGGTCCCCGTCGCCGCTGGGGCGGTGGTCTCGTGCTCGCCACCGTGGGGGCGCTCGTCGCCGGGTGCGCCTCGATGCCGGACAGCGGGGACGTGCAGCCGGTGGACTCCTCGACGCGCAACGACCCGCGGGTGCGGGTCTTCGGGGTCGCGCCGCGGGACGGGGCGCGACCGCTCGAAGTGGTCGACGGCTTCCTCGAAGCGCTCACGAGCGAGGACCGGGACTACGCCGTCGCCCGCAAGTACCTCACCGAGAAGGCGTCCCGCGACTGGCGGCCCGGCAGCAGGACGACGGTCCTCACCAACAGTGCCGTACCGGCCCCGCCGCGCGGGACGCCCCCGAACGAGGCCGGTGACGCCGACCAGGCGACGAGTTACACGTACGTCCTGACCGGCAAGAAGGTCGCGACGGTCGACGACCGGCTCTCGTACCACCCCAGTGACGCCACGTACCAGGAGACCGTGCGGCTCGTGCGGACGGGCAAGGACAAGCAGGAGTGGCGGATCGACCGTCCCCCGACCGGTGTCGTGCTCGGCAAGATCGACTTCCAGCGGCTGTACTGGCCCGTCAACAAGTACTACTTCGCCGCGCGTACCGAGGCCGGGCGCGAGCCGCTCGTCGCCGACCCCGTGTACATCCGCTCGTGGGAGGACTCGGTCACGCAGACGGTCAAGGCGGTGCTCGACGGCCCCTCGTCGTGGCTCGGCGGCGCCGCCCGGAGCAGCTTCCCCGACGGGATCGCGCTGCGCCGCGGCACGACCGCCCTCGCGCCCGACGACGACAACAGGCTCACCGTGCCCCTCGACGTGAACCGCGGCGACGTGAGCGCCGCCGCGTGCCGCGAGATGGCGACGCAACTGCTCTACTCCCTGCGCGACCTGGCCTCCAGCAGCGTCAAGACGGTTGAACTGCGCGGGGACGACGGCTCGTTGTGCACGCTCGACGAGGACGAGGCGGACGTGGTGGTGGGACGGGGCGCCGGCAAGCAGGAGCAGCCGGACCAGTACTACCTGGACAAGGACCACCGGCTCGTGAACTTCGACAGCGCCGACCGCGCCGACGGGGTGCCCGCCGGAGTGCCGGGACCGCTCGGCACGGGCGAGCAGGAGCTGCGCTCGGCCGCGGTCTCGCGCGACGAGAAGTACGCGGCCGGGGTCTCGCTCAACGGCGACCGGCTCTTCGTCTCGGCCCTCGCGGGGACGGGCGAACTGCGGTTCACGGGCGTGCGGAGCAAGGCGGCCGACGAGAAAAACCGTCTCTCGACGCCGAGTTGGGACGGCTTCGGGGACCTGTGGGTGGCCGACACGGACCCGGACGACCCGCGCCTGATGTGGGTGCGGAAGGGCTCGGCCGACCCGGTCGAGGTGAAGGTCGCCGGGCTCGGCGAGGGAAACAGGATCGAGGCGGTGCGGGCCTCTTCGGACGGCGTGCGCATCGCGCTCCTCGTCCGCGAGGGCAAGCGGACGACCCTGCGGATAGGGCGCGTCGAGCGGGTCGGCGAGGGCGAGGCGACGAAGGTCGCCGTCGGTGGACTGCGCGCCGCCGCACCGCAGTTGGAGGAAGTCACCGCGATGTCCTGGGCCGGTGGCAGCCGCCTCGTCGTCGCGGGCCGCGAGGAGGGCGGTGTGCGCCAGCTCCAGTACGTGCTGAGCGACGGCTCCGTCCCGCCGAAGTCGTCCCTGCCCGGCGTCAACGGCGTCACCGACATCGCCGCGGCCGACGACCCGGGCCTCCCGCTCATCGCCCACTCCTCGGACGGCATCGTGCGGCTCCCGGCGGGGATGAACTGGGAGACGGTGTCGAGACAGGGAACGGCACCCTTCTACCCGGGCTGAGGCGCGGCGGGTACGGGGCCTCGCGGCGTCCGTGACCGGCTGCCTGCCGCGCCTCCCGGGTGGGGGCCCGCCGCGACCGTAGGCTCGCGGCATGAGCGCTCACGGCCCCCTCCTCGTGCACCATCTCGGCGTGTTCGTCACCGATTTCGCGGCGGCGGAGGACTTCTGGACGGCGGTTCTCGCGCCGCTCGGCATCGTCCCCGGCTACCGCGCGGACGGCCTGGCCGAGTACTGGCACGACGGCCACGACACGCCCTCGCTCGCGCTGCAACACGTCACCGACCCCGCCGCCGAGACCCGCGGCCTCCACCTCGCCTTCCCCGCCCGGACCCGCACCGAGGTCGACGCCTTCCACCGCGCGGCCCTCGCCCACGGCGGCACGGACCGGTACGCGCCCCGGCACTGGGAGGAGTACCGGGCGTACTGCGCCTTCGTGAGCGATCCGGCGGGGAACAACGTGGAGGCGCTGGTGAAGGAGGGGCGGAGGTAGGGCGGGCTCGGGAGGGGGGCGCGCGGGTGTGGCGGGCCCGGCGGCCTCCGCGCGGGCGCGTGGGCCCGGCGGGTGCGGCGGTGTGGAGGCCGTGGCGGCCCGGCGGGCTCCGTGGAGCACGCGGGTCCGGGGGCCGGTGGTTCAGCGCGTGAGGGGCGTGGGGGTGCCCCGGCCGGGGAACAGGCGGGCGGCCTTCTCGCCGGCCTGGTAATCCTCGCGTACCCCCTCGATCGCGAGGATCAGCGAGTCCGCGTGCGCGGTGCGCAGCGGAAGGATCTCCTGGTACTCCGGCGACGCGTACCACTCGCGCGCCCTGACGAGGTCGGGGAACTCCAGGATGACGAGGTCGCCGTCCCACGTGCCCTCGTACACGACCGGGCGCGCGCCGTGCACCACGAAGCGACCGCCGTACGGTGCCATCGTGGCGTCGATCCGCTCCAGGTACTCGGCGATGTCGGGGCACGTCTCGACGTTCCTCAGGTGGCCGATCATGAAGGCGCGCGGCGCGTCGGTTCCCTCGTCCCGCCGGGGCGTGGGGTCGGTGTGCGTCATGGTCGTCTCCCTCGTGTTCCAGGCGGGTACACCCCGCTCGGCCGATGCTCCGATCCTGGCCGCGCCGGTCCCGCGTGGCCATGACCTCACAGGTCAAGACGGCCGGCGGGGTCACTACACTCCGGGGCATGAGCGGACACGCCGAAGTCCAGCCGGTGGGGGTGCTGTTGCGGACCTGGCGGGAGCGGCGCCGTTACAGCCAGCAGGAGTTGTCGGACCGGTCCGGCGTCTCGACGCGGCACCTGAGCCGGGTGGAGACGGGGAAGGCGCGCCCGACGCCGGAGATGCTCGTCCACCTCTGCGAGCACCTGGACCTGCCCCTGCGGGAGCGCAACCGCCTGCTGCTGGCCGGGGGTTACGCGCCGCGCCACCGCGACCGCCACCTGACCGACGCGTCGAGCGCCGCCGTCATGGACGGCCTGCGCGCCCTCCTCGACGCCCACCACCCGTACCCCGCGCTGCTCCTGGACGAGTACCGGGACCTCGTGGACGCGAACGCGGCCGTCGACCGCCTGCTCGCCGGCTGCGCGCCCCGGCTCCTGGAGCCGCCGGTGAACGTGGCCAGGCTCGTCCTGCATCCGGACGGGCTCTCCGGGCGGATCGGCAACCTGGCGGAGTGGGGCGGCCACCTGCTGCGGCAGATCGACCACCGTGCCGAGCGCACCCACGACGAGAGGCACCACGCGCTGGCGGCGGAGATCGCCGGTCACGTGGAGAAGGCGGCCGGGCGGCGGGGCACGTCCCCGCCCACCGGCCCTGTGCTGAGCCTGGACCTCACCATGGACGGGACGCGGCTGCGGTTCTTCAGCACCTCGGCGATCCTCACCACGGCGACGGACGCGGCCCTGGCGGGCCTCCACCTGGAGACGTTCCTCCCGGTGGACGAGGCGACCAGGCGGTGGCTGGAGAGTTCTTAGGGGCCGGTGGCCGTGACGCGGGGAGGGCCGGGAGCGGGCTGAGCGACGGGTGAAGGTGCCCTGTTCGCCGCGAAAGTCTTCGGCCGTCCTCGTTCGTCGCGTGCGTCTGAGCCCCCCGTCATCCCGTGAGTTCGCCCGCGCCTGGTGCGCACCGTGCGCCGGATCGCCTCGGTCCATGTGTCGTTGGCGTGGGTGCCCGCGCCGGTGGAGCCGGAGTCGGTGTCCGGTGCGGCGCGTGCCAGGTCGGGACAGGCGGCGCGGGTGTGCCGTCCGCCGGGGGCCCTCGCGGCGTGCGGGCTGATGATCGGCCTTCGCTTGTGGACAACTCGGTTGTTCTCGTTACGGCGTTCACTCTTACGGGTGGGGCGTGTGACGGGTTCCGGGAGTCTGTCCACAGATGTGCCGTGGCGGGGGTTCGGGGGGCCGGGGAGGGGGATCGTGGGGGTGTGGACGGGTGGTGGAGCGCGCTGGCCGAGCTGGTGCTGCCCGCGGAGTGCTTCGGGTGCGGGACGGCCGGGGCGCCCGCGTGCGGCGGCTGCCGGGAGGTGCTGGAAGGGAGGGAAGCGCGGCGGGTGCGGCCGGAGGCGGCGCCGCCCGGCTTGCCGCGGGTGAGCGCGGCGGTCGCCTACGAGGGGGAGGTGCGGTCGTTGTTGCTCGCCTACAAGGAGCGGGGTGCGCTGGGGCTCGCCGGGCCCCTCGGAGCCGCGCTCGCGGCGGCGGTGCGGCACGGCGATGGCGCGGACCGGGGCGTGGGCCCGGTCGCGCTCGTGCCCGTGCCCTCGGCTGCGCGGGCGGTGCGGGCCAGGGGGCACGACCACGTGGGGCGGCTCGCGCGGGTCGCCGCGGGACGGCTGCGGGCCGAGGGCCGCGCGGCGCGCGTCGTCCCGGCACTCGCGCTGTGCCGGGAGGTACGGGACCAGGCGGGGCTCGGCGCGCGGGAGCGGCGGGCCAACCTGGCGGGGGCGGTGCGGGTGCGGGCCGGTGCCGTCCGGCTCCTGCGCGAGTCCCCCGACGGTACGACTGTCGTGCTGGTCGACGACCTCATGACGACCGGTTCGACGATTGCCGAGGCCGCGCGCGCATTACGCGCGGCAGATGTGGAAGGAGTGCAGCGAGGAGATCGTTCGATCCGTCCCATGGGGGCGGGGAAAAGGATCACGGGGGCCGTTCGGGCGGCCGTCGTCGCGGTTTCTCCACGCGCCTTCGAAACAAACCCGAAGTGAGCGAGAATTTATGTTTTCGCAGGCGAGGAGGGCGTAATTCGCCTGAACGGAGGTATCACCCGGCAGCGGGTGCCGTTTGACCACGGGGCGAGATATGTTCGGAGGTGGGGAGGCGAACGGCCACCGGGCCGGCTGCCCTCCCGTGCGAGATGTCGCCCCTCGTCATGAAGGCGTGACCCCTGGTGGGAGCGAGCCACCGGGGCGGAGGAGGTGGAGGTTCACCGTGTCCGGGGCTCCCGGGAATTCCGGGGGCCTGGTGCAAGTGGGAGTTTCTCCGCTGTGGGCGGAGTGAATCCGGGAACGGAGTTCTGCGTGGACATCGACATCGTCGTCAAGGGTCGTAAGACCGAGGTGCCCGAGCGGTTCCGCAAGCATGTGGCCGAAAAGCTGAATCTGGAGAAGATCCAGAAGCTCGACGGCAAGGTAATGAGCCTGGACGTCGAGGTGTCCAAGGAACACAACCCGCGTCAGGCCGACCGCTGCGACCGCGTGGAGATCACGCTGCGTTCGCGCGGTCCGGTGATCCGCGCCGAGGCGTGCGCCGCCGATCCGTACGCGGCCCTCGACCTCGCCGTCGCGAAGCTCGCCGCCCGGATGCGCAAGGAGCACGACAAGCGGCGTACGCGGCGCGGCAACGAGCGGCTGACGGCGGCCGAGGTCGCCGAGCGCGTGCCGGGCACCGCCGGGCTCAACGAGGACGGCACTTTCGCCGAGCCGGAGCCCGAGAGCGACGGCGGCGTGCCGACGAAGAAGATCGGTTCCCTGGAGGTGCAGGGCGACGGACCGCTCGTGGTCCGCGAGAAGACGCACCTGGCGGCCCCGATGTCCCTCGACCAGGCGCTCTACGAGATGGAGTTGGTCGGGCACGACTTCTACCTCTTCGTCGACGCGGAGACGAAGGAGCCGAGCGTGGTCTACCGGCGGCACGCCTACGACTACGGCGTCATCCACCTGTCGAGCGACCCCATGGTGGCCACGCCGCCCGAGCCGGCCGGTGCGGGTGGCGCGCTGGGGGGCCAGCAGGAGAGCTGAGCCGCCGCGCGCGAGCCCTCCGGCGGGGCGCCAACCCTCCGGCGGTCGGGCGTTTTTCGGCAGGCGGGAGTCCCGTGACCGGTCACCGGTCGCGGGACTCCCGCCTGTCCGGGCGAGGGTGACGCGGGGGCGGCGCTGGGGGCCTGGGTGGCGGTGGATCAGGCGGGGGAGTGAGGGCTACGTCCCGTACGCCGGTTCTGGTCGATGCCCCTGGTGTGCGCTGATGCGCCCCCGGGGCTTCAAGCCGGGGTCCGGAGCGGCCCACGGGGAGGGCGGGACGTGGAATCATTGGCCGGACCGGCCAACCGGCCCGCAGCCGCACCCGGTTGAGTCGGCCCATACAGTCGTGGCTTCAGGGGGAAGAGACGATGGCGGACAGCTTCGGGCCGAGGCGGGACGCGGAAGCCGGGGGCGCCTCCGGCGGGTTCCGCCCCGATGAGGACGAACCGAGGCCGCGCGCCGAACCGATCCGGGTCCTGGTCGTCGACGACCACGCGCTCTTCCGGCGGGGCCTGGAGATCGTGCTCGCCACGGAGGAGGACATCGAGGTCGTCGGCGAGGCGGGAGACGGCTCCGAGGCCGTCGAGAAGGCGACGGACCTGCTGCCCGACATCGTGCTGATGGACGTACGGATGCCCAAGCGCGGCGGCATCGAGGCGTGCACGGCGATCAAGGAGGTCGCCCCCAGCGCGAAGATCATCATGCTGACGATCAGCGACGAGGAAGCGGACCTCTACGACGCGATCAAGGCCGGAGCGACGGGCTACCTCCTCAAGGAGATCTCGACGGACGAGGTCGCCACCGCGATCCGCGCCGTCGCGGACGGCCAGTCCCAGATCAGCCCCTCGATGGCGTCGAAGCTGCTCAGCGAGTTCAAGTCGATGATCCAGCGCACCGACGAGCGCCGCCTCGTCCCCGCTCCCCGGCTCACCGACCGCGAGATGGAGGTCCTCAAGCTCGTCGCGACCGGGATGAACAACCGGGACATCGCCAAAGAGCTCTTCATCAGCGAGAACACGGTGAAGAACCACGTGCGGAACATCCTGGAGAAGCTGCAACTGCACTCGCGGATGGAAGCGGTGGTGTACGCGATGCGGGAGAAGATCCTCGAAATCCGCTGAGGGCGCCCCCGTTCGCCATCCGTCGAGGGCGCCCCCGTTCGCGGACGGAGGTCTTCTCCGTCGAGGGCGCCCCGTCCGCCGACGGCCTCCCCTCAGCCCGCCTGCGGGGAGCCCGGTTCGGCGAGGTCGAGGGTCACGCGGGACAGCGGACAACTGACGCACGCCAGCACCTGGCCCCGGCCCCGCTGCTCCGGCGTGAGGCAGGTGTGGTCGGGCTGCGCGACCTCGCCGCCGCGCACGCGCACCGCGCACTCGCCGCAGGAGCCGACCGTGCACGAGTACGGCAGGGGCAGCCCCGCCGCGAGACCGGCGTCGAGCAGGGTCTGGCCGGGTTCGACCACGGCCGTCCCGACGAGCTCGCCGTCCCTTTCGACCCTCAACTCCTGGGGTGCCGCCGTGGTCGCGGCGGTGACGCCCCCGCTGAAGCGCTCCCGGTGCACCCGCTCGTCCGGCACGCCGAGGTGACGCAGCACCTCACGCGCGGTGTCCATGAACGCCTCCGGGCCGCAGACGAAGTGATGGGCGGTGTCCGTCAGCGGCAGACCGGTCAGCCAGCGGCGCAGGCGCCCGGCGTCGAGCCGTCCCTCGCGGCCGGTGAGGACACGGGTGACGGACAGCCGGTCCGGGTGCTCCTTCTCCAAGCGGGTCAGGTCGTTCTCGAAGATGACCTCTTCGAGGCTGCGGCTGCTGTACAGCAGGTCGATCCTCCCGGGCGTCGAGGGATCGGACAGCCCGGCGCGGATCATGCTCATCAGGGGCGTGATGCCGCTGCCGGCGGCGAGGAGCACCAGGTGTTCGGGCGCCCGCGCCGGAGCGTGGAAGGCGCCGGAGGGGCCGCGCAGCGCGAGACGGTCGCCGGGGCGGAGGCCGTGGTGGGCGTGCGTGGAGAACCGTCCGCCCTCCACGTGCTTGACGGTGAGCTCCAACCGGGTGGCGCCCGGCGCCGAGGAGGCCGAGTAGGCGCGCCGAACGGGGTGGCCCGCGAGGTCCGTGACCACGGTGAAGAACTGCCCGGGGCGGAAGCCGAAGGGCCGGGGTTCGCCGGCCGTGTCCTCCAGGACCAGGGTGCGGACGGTGGGGGTCTCCTGCCGGATCTCGCGGACGCGCACGGAACGCAGCGGGCTTTCCGCCGTCCCGCCGTCCCCCGGTGCGCCACGGCGGGCGACGGCGGGGGCGCGGGCCTCGTCGTAGCCCTCCTTGCGCAGCCCGGACACGTAGGCGCGGTCCATCACCTTCCGCATCAGCCTGCTCAGGCCCGGAACGGCGGTGACGAGCCCGATCAGCCGTGCCGAGAGCCCGGACCCGCCCGTGTTGGCGGCCAGATGGGCGCTGCCCAGGGCCATCATGTCGGGTGCCGTGGCGCCGCTCAGGCGGGCGTCGGGGCTCCACAGGCGGGCACGCGAGACGGCGTCGTTGCCGCGCACCTCCGCCTCCTCCACGTCGATGAGGAGGGCGAGGTGCGGGGGCACGCCGCGCAGCGCCAGGGTCTCCAGGAGCTCCGCGTCGTCGGTGATCGCGGCGCGCCCGCTGAGGTGCAGGACGCCGCCGCGCCCGGGGACGAGGGCGGCGAGGGCGATCCGGTCGTCCCGCAGCAGGTTGTGCAGCGTGTCCGCGCGCTTGTTGCCCTTGCGGTCGGCCAGCACCAGAGTGCGTCCGTCGAGGACGCGCGCCACCGTGTGCCGGTCGCCGCGCGGGCTGGTGTCGCTGCCGCCCTCCGTGTCCCAGGTGGAGACGGCCAGGAAGGGCGAGGCGGCGAGGAAGTCGCCGACGCCCGGACCGGCCAGGGGTCCCCGGCCGGGGTCCCACCCGACGGCGGGGGAGGGCGCGGGGGGCGGTTCCCACAGGCCGGAGCGGATGACGGCCTGCGCGCAGTGCACGTACGCCTCGGCGACGTCCACGGCCGTTTCCCCGTTCCTCAGGGCGGACGCGGTGCCGTTGACGCGCAGGACCTCGCCGACGCCGGGCAGCAGGAAGAACAGGGAGACCGGGCCGGCGGCGACGGCCGCCCCGGGGACGGGGAAGGAGAACCGCCGCGCCGAGTGGACGCGGGCGAAGCCGGGGGTGCCCCCGACGAACGTGGTGCGGGCGGTGCCGTTCGCCTCGCGGTAGCCGAGGGCCGCCACGGGGCTGCGGGCGAGGACGGTGCGGCACCCCGCGTCCAGGACGCTGATCTGCTTCTTCGTGATCAGCGCGGCCGGGCGGCCGAGGACCGCCTCGACCTCCGCCTCGGTGGTGAGCCGGTGCCTCGTGCCCGGCTCGGAGTTGTGCTGTCGCATGAGACCTCTCTCAGCCGGGGGACGACCGGCCCAGTCGCCAGTAGCCGCAGAAGGTGACGTCCCGCTTGGGCACGCCGCGGTCGCCCACCAGGTGCCGCCGGACGGTCGTGGCCAGCCGGGACTCGCCCGCCACCCAGGCGTAGAAGGGGCCTTCGGGCAGTTCGGCGGCACGCACCGCCTCCAGGACGCGGACACCGGGGCGCTCGTCGTCGCGGCTGAGCCAGTGCACGCGCACCCCGGGCGGCGTGGGCACGGAGCGGATGTCGTGCGCGGCGGCCACTTCCACGAAGACGTCGGCGGGCGACGCGTCCGGGTCGCTGTCGAGGATCGACAGGATGGCCGGCAGCGCGCTCTCGTCGCCCACGAGCAGTCGTCCCCGGGCGTGTGCGGGCGGCCGGTACATGGTGCCCAGATCGAAGATCCCGGCCGCGTCGCCCGGCCGGACCCGGCTCACCCACGCGGTCATGGGCGAGCCGTCGTGGAGGGCGAACTCGATGTCCAGTTCCTGATCCTCGGGGCGCAGGCTCCGGATGGTCAGGTTGCGCACCCAGGGGCGGGACGCCTTCGGCATCAGCAGGACCTGTGCCATCCACGCCTCGTTCGACGCGGTCGGCATCCGCAATCCGCTCTGCCCCTCGCGGGGGAAGAAGAGCCGGACGGCCTGGTCGGCGCCCGCCGGGACGAGGTGCCGTATGCCGGGTCCGCCCAGGGTGACCCGGGCGAAGCCGGGGGAGAGCGACTCGCGCCGCCGTACCTCCAGCGTGATCATCCTGCGCTCCCGGGGGAGGCTCACCCGGGGGCTCACCACAGCGCCCCAGGGCGCCGGTTCTGCTCGTTCGCGCAGCTCATGGCAGTATTCTGAGCAAAAGCTCAGCTATTTTCTACTCGCTTTTCACCGGCCAGAAAGGGCGCGGGATGACACCCCCCGACCGCCGCCTCACCCCACGTCGCAAGCCCACGCAGGTGCGCGCCGCGCTGACGCGCGAGCGCATCCTCACCGCGGCTGCTCACGTTTTCGGCGAGTACGGGTACGCGGCGGGCACCACCAACCGGATCGCCGAACACGCCCGCATGTCCATCGGCTCGCTGTACCAGTACTTCCCGAACAAGGACGCGATCCTCGCCGAACTTCTGGTCCGGCACATCGACCGCGGCGGGTGGGCGGGAGCCGACGAGCTGGACACCAGCCCCGGCAGCCTGGAGGACGCGGTCCGCTCCCTCGTCCGCGACGCGATCGACCACCACCGCGACGGCCCTCAGCTCCTGCGGATCATGATCGAGGAGGCGCCCGTCTCCAGCGAACTGATCGAAGCGCTCGACCGGCACGGCAGAGCCCGGGTGGGCCAGGTCCGCGAGGTGCTCGCCCGCCACCCGGACGTGCGGGTGGCGGATCTCGACATGGCCGCCGAACTCATCGTGGGCGCGGTGGAGTTGAACACCCACCAGATCATGGCGGCTCCGCAGCCCCCTCGGGTCGAGAGGCTGGAGGCGGAACTGGTCGCCATGATCACCCGGTACCTGAGCGGCGGCCCGTCGACGGGCGGGGAGCGGGGAGAGGAGCCCCGGTAGGGAGGCCGGTCCCCGGGTGCCACCGGCGGCTCAGGGAGGCCCGCCCGGGGCGGTGAGCGGAGGCCCGCCGCGGGCGGTACGTGGAGGCCCGCCCCCGCCGGACCGGCGCGCTCCCGCTCGGCTCACCCCCGGGGGCTCGCCCCGCTCGGCTCACCCATGGCGGCTCACCCCAGGCGGCTCACTGGGCTGCGGTGCGCAGTCGCGCCGCCGTGCGGACCAGGGCGGCCAGGGGGCGGGAGCGGCTGGAGGCGGGCCAGGCGATCACCGTGGTGATGGGCGGGGCGTCCCGGACCGGGACGGCGACGTGCTCGGGCCACTGCCAGGCGCGGCTCGACGCGGGGATGAGCAGCAGGGTCTTGCCCAGGGCGACGAGCTGGGCCAGTTGGGACTGGGTGTGCACCTCCGGTCCCGGGCCGTCCGGGTACGTACCGTCGAGGCGGGGCCAGCGGGCCATCGGCAGGCCGGGGATGGCGCCCACCTCCGCGAGCGTGAGGTGGGGACGCGCGGCGAGGGGATGGTCCGCCGGGAGGATCGCGACCTGTCCCTCGGTGCGGAGGTCCTCCGTGTCGAAACCGCTGAGGTCGTCGACCGGGCGGTGCATGAGCGCGACGTCGGCACGCCCGGTGCGGAGCAGCACCGCCTGTTCGCCGATCTCGCACAGCAGGACCTCGACCGGGGGCACACCGGGCTCCCGCTCCGCCGCGTCCAGGAGTCCGCGCAGCACCTCGTGCGAGGCACCCGACTTCGTCGCGAGGACGAGCCGCCGCTCCGTGGTCCCGGCCCTGCGGGTGCGGCGCGCCGCCGCGGCGACCGCGTCGAGCGCCGTCCCCGCCTCGGCGCGCAGCACCTCGCCCGCCGCCGTGAGGGTCACACCGTGGCGGTCCCGGTCGAGCAGAGGCACGCCGAGGCGGCGCTCCAGCTGCCGGATCGCGCGGGAGAGCGGGGGCTGCGTGATGCCGAGCCGCTCGGCGGCACGCCCGAAGTGCAGTTCCCCGGCCACGGCGAGGAAGTACCTCAGCTCGCGGACCTCCACATCCCCGGCGGTGTCGTCGTCCATGCGGACAGCCTAGGCGGTGATACCGGGCCGGTATCACCGCTGCCCGAAGCGGTATTGGACGCCCTCGTGCGGCCCGCCGAGCATGGAGGACATGAGCGAATCGACGAAAAACGCGCTGGTCACCGGCGCGAACAAGGGAATCGGCCTGGAGATCGCGCGGGGTCTCGCACACCTCGGCTTCACCGTCGCCGTGGGGGCGCGGGACGAGGCGCGGGGTGAGGCGGCGGCGGAGTCGCTTCGGGCCGAGGGGGCGCGGGCCTTCGCGGTGGCCCTCGACGTCACCTCCGAGAAGAGCGTCGACGCCGCCGCGCGGACCGTGGCGGAGCGGGCCGGACGGCTCGACGTGCTCGTCAACAACGCGGGGATCTCAGGAAACGCCGAGGACGGCGCACAGGACCCGACCACCCTCGACCTCGACGTGCTCCGCACGGTCCTCGACACCAACGTCTTCGGGGTGGTCAGGGTCACCAACGCCCTGCTCCCGCTCCTCCGGCGCACGCGGTCGCCGCGCATCGTCAACGTGTCGAGCAGCGTGGGCTCGCTGACCCTGCGCACCGGGCCGCTCCTGGCCGCCTACGCGTCCTCGAAGACGATGCTCAACGCCCTCACGACGCAGTACGCGCGCCGCCTCGCCGACACCCCGGTCCTCGTCAACGCCTGTTGCCCCGGCTGGGTCGCCACCGATCTCGGCGGCACCGAGCCGGACCGCACCCCGGAGCAGGGCGCCGCGATCGCCCTCCGCCTCGCGACCCTTCCGGACGACGGGCCGCGCGGGGGATTCTTCGACGACGAAGGAGTGGTGCCGTGGTGACGGGGACACGGCCACGCTCCGGCGCTCGGCCCGCCCGGCTAGCCCGCTTCCCGCGGCCCGCCCCGCCCACGCGGTCCGCGCCGTGAGGGGAGCCCGTACCGCTCAGCCCTCCGCCCCCTCCAGCCGTGCCGTCAGTGCCCGCGTCGCCGCGCGCTGAAGGGGTTCCCGCAGCTCCGGCGGGTGCACGCGGTCCACGCGGACACGGGTGCAGCCGACCCAGCCGGCCGCTTCCGCCAGTGCCTTCGCCGTTCCCTCCACGGCCTTGGCCGGGGTCGCCGTGCCGGGGACGTCGCCGCCCAGGGTGACCTGGCGGGCGACGAGCGTCGTGCCCTCGCGGGCCGGGTCGACGCGGCCGATCAGCCGGCCGCCGGAGAGGACCGGCATGGCGAAGTAGCCGTGGACGCGCTTCGGCTTGGGCACGTACGCCTCCAGGCGGTGCGAGAAGCCGAAGAGCCGCTCCGCGCGGGCGCGTTCCCAGATGAGGGAGTCGAAGGGGGACAGGAGCGTCGTGCGGTGGCGGCCGCGCGGGCTCGACGCCAGCGCCTCGGGGTCGGCCCACGCCGGTCTTCCCCAGCCGTCGACCTGGACGGGCACCAGGCCGCAGTCCTCGATCACCGCGTCGAACTGCTCGGTCCTCAGCCGGTGGTAGTCGGCGAGGTCGGAGCGGGTGCCCACGCCGAGCGAGCGCGCCGCGAGGCGGATCAGGCGGCGCACGCACTCCAGGTCGTCCAGGTCGTCGTGGAGCAGCTCGGCGGGGATCGCCCGCTCCGGCAGGTCGTACACCCGGCGCCAGCCCGTACGCCGGACGCACACCACGTCCCCGTACGTCAGCGCGCGCTCGACGGCGACCTTGGAGCCCGACCAGTCCCACCACTCGCCGCCGTTCTTCGCCCCGCCCAGCTCCGTCGCCGTGAGGGGGCCCTCGTCGCGGAGCTGCGCGAGCACCTTCTCGTAGGCGCCAGGCGGCATCTCGTGCCCCCACAGGGGGCGGTCGCGGTAGGCGCGGCGACGGAAGGCGAAGTGCGGCCACTCCTCGACAGGCAGCACGCAGGCCGCGTGCGACCAGTACTCGAAGGCGTGTGCGGGGGCCCCGGGCGGTGCCCAGTACGCGGACTCGACGGCCTGGCGGCCGATCGCGCCCAGGCGCGCGTAGGGGACCAGCTCGTGCGAGCGGGCGAGGACCGAGATCGTGTCGAGCTGCACCGCGCCGAGGTGCCGCAGCACACCTCGCGCGCCCGCGCGCCGGTCGGGGGCGCCGAGGAGGCCCTGGGCGCGGAGGGCGATGCGGCGGGCCTCGTCGGCGGAGAGGGAGAGCGGCTGCGTCGTCATGCCGTGCAGCCTAGGACGGAGGACCGACATGCGGGGGCGGCGGCGGACGGGGGCCTCCGCGCACCCGGGGCCCCGGCCCAGCCATCGGGCCCCTGCCCGCCACCAGCACCCGGGGCCCCGCCCCCGCCGTGGGCCCCCGGCCCGCCGCCACCCGCCGCGTACCGTCTCCCCGGTGTTCCCTCGCACAGCCTGGACAGGGATACTGCGCTGCGGTGCGTACCGCTTCCCTCACCGAAGGTGGCGGAGGACGCCCCGGCACCTTCCGAGGGCTTGACGCGTTGACTGTCTTGGCAGACCTCCCGGCGCGGGCGGGTCCTCGCATACGATGGCCGTTGCCCGAAGACTTGACCGTGCCAGGCCCCGACCGGCAAGGAGACCAACCCTCGTGTCCGTCCTCTCGAAGATCATGCGTGCAGGCGAAGGCAAGATCCTGCGCAAGCTGCACCGCATCGCGGACCAGGTCAACTCCATCGAAGAGGACTTCGTCAGCCTCTCCGACGCCGAGCTGCGCGCGCTCACCGACGAGTACAAGCAGCGCGTCGCGGACGGGGAGTCCCTGGACGACCTGATGCCCGAGGCCTTCGCCACCGTGCGCGAGGCCGCCAAGCGCGTCCTCGGCCAGCGCCACTACGACGTGCAGATCATGGGCGGCGCTGCCCTGCACATGGGATACGTCGCCGAGATGAAGACCGGTGAGGGCAAGACCCTCGTCGGCACCCTCCCCGCGTACCTCAACGCGCTCTCGGGCAAGGGCGTGCACCTCATCACGGTCAACGACTACCTCGCCGAGCGCGACTCCGAGCTGACCGGCCGGGTGCACAAGTTCCTCGGCCTGAGCATCGGCTGCATCCTCGCCAACATGACCCCGGCCGAGCGCCGCGAGCAGTACGGCCGCGACATCACGTACGGCACGAACAACGAGTTCGGCTTCGACTACCTGCGCGACAACATGGCCTGGTCGCAGGACGAGCTCGTCCAGCGCGGCCACAACTTCGCGATCGTCGACGAGGTCGACTCGATCCTCGTCGACGAGGCCCGTACGCCGCTCATCATCTCCGGCCCCGCCGACCAGGCGACCAAGTGGTACGGCGACTTCGCCCGCCTCGTCAAGCGCCTGGAGCGCGGCGAGCCCGGCAACCAGCTCAAGGGCATCGAGGAGACCGGCGACTACGAGGTCGACGAGAAGAAGCGCACCGTCGCGATCCACGAGCCCGGGGTCGCGAAGGTCGAGGACTGGCTCGGCATCGACAACCTCTACGAGTCCGTGAACACCCCCCTGGTCGGTTACCTCAACAACGCGATCAAGGCCAAGGAGCTGTTCAAGAAGGACAAGGACTACGTCGTCATCGACGGCGAGGTCATGATCGTCGACGAGCACACCGGCCGCATCCTCGCCGGACGCCGTTACAACGAGGGGATGCACCAGGCGATCGAGGCGAAGGAAGGGGTGGACATCAAGGACGAGAACCAGACGCTCGCCACGATCACCCTCCAGAACTTCTTCCGCCTCTACGACAAGCTCTCCGGCATGACCGGTACGGCGATGACCGAGGCCGCCGAGTTCCACCAGATCTACAAGCTCGGCGTCGTGCCGATCCCGACGAACAAGCCGATGGTCCGCATGGACCAGTCGGACCTCATCTACCGCACCGAGGTCGCCAAGTTCGACGCGGTCGTGGACGACATCGTCGAGAAGCACGAGAAGGGGCAGCCGATCCTCGTCGGCACCACCTCCGTCGAGAAGTCCGAGTACCTCTCGCAGCAGCTCGCCAAGCGCGGTGTGCAGCACGAGGTGCTCAACGCCAAGCAGCACGACCGGGAGGCGACGATCGTCGCCCAGGCCGGGCGCAAGGGCGCGGTCACGGTCGCGACCAACATGGCCGGCCGCGGTACGGACATCAAGCTCGGCGGGAACCCGGACGACCTCGCCGAGGCCGAGCTGCGCCAGCGCGGCCTCGACCCGGTCGAGCACGTCGAGGAGTGGGCCGCCGCCCTCCCGGCCGCGCTGGAGCGCGCCGAAGCGGCCGTGAAGGCGGAGTTCGAGGAGGTCAAGGAGCTCGGCGGGCTCTACGTCCTCGGCACCGAGCGGCACGAGTCGCGCCGCATCGACAACCAGCTGCGCGGTCGCTCGGGACGCCAGGGCGACCCCGGCGAGTCCCGCTTCTACCTCTCGCTCGGCGACGACCTCATGCGGCTCTTCAAGGCGCAGATGGTCGAGCGCGTCATGTCGATGGCGAACGTGCCCGACGACATGCCGATCGAGAACAAGATGGTCACCCGCGCCATCGCCTCGGCCCAGTCGCAGGTCGAGCAGCAGAACTTCGAGACCCGCAAGAACGTCCTGAAGTACGACGAGGTGCTCAACCGGCAGCGCGAGGTCATCTACGGCGAGCGCCGCCGCGTCCTGGAGGGCGAGGACCTCCAGGACCAGGTCATCCACTTCATGGACGACACGATCGACGCGTACGTCGCCGCCGAGACCGCCGAGGGCTTCGCCGAGGAGTGGGACCTCGACCGGCTCTGGAACGCCTTCCGCCAGCTCTACCCCGTGCGGGTCACGGTCGAGGAGCTGGAGGACGAGGCCGGGGACCGCGCCGGGCTCACCGCCGAGTACATCGCCGAGGCGATCAAGCAGGACATCCACGAGCAGTACGACAAGCGCGAGGAGCAGCTCGGCTCCGAGATCATGCGCGAGCTGGAGCGGCGCGTCGTCCTCTCCGTCCTCGACCGCAAGTGGCGCGAGCACCTCTACGAGATGGACTACCTCCAGGAGGGCATCGGCCTGCGCGCCATGGCGCAGAAGGACCCGCTGGTCGAGTACCAGCGCGAGGGCTTCGACATGTTCAACGCCATGATGGACGGCATCAAGGAGGAGTCCGTCGGCTACCTGTTCAACCTGGAGGTCCAGGTCGAGCAGCAGGTCGAGGAGGTCGAGGTCCAGGACGAGGCCCCCGAGGCCGCCGTGCCGGCGGCCGCGGGACGCCCCGAGATCCGCGCGAAGGGGCTCGACGCCCCGCAGCGCGCCGACCGCCTCCACTTCTCCGCCCCGACCGTGGACGGCGAGGGCGGCGTGGTCGAGGGCGAGTTCGCGCAGTCGGAGCCGGGGGAGCCGGTGGCCGCGGGCGACGGCATGACCCGCGCCGAGCGGCGCAAGGCCCAGAAGGGGCGCCGCCGCAAGAAGTGACCTCACGGGCCGACGGGCCCGGGGAGCAGGCCGGGCCGGGTGGGTCGGTGGCCTCGGAGGTTCCTGGCTTCGCGTACGTGAGGTGTGGCCGTCGGCCCCCTGCCTTCGGGCGGCGGGGCCGACGGCCGTTTCCGGGAGGTTTTCTCGGTCGCGGGGCGTGGGATGCGCTCGGTGGGCGGGAACGCGGGGCCGGATGTTCACTCGATGGGGGACGGGGGGACCGGCCCTTTCGAGGGCGAGGGTTGACGGGGCTCCCGGACAACCGGCGGCGGTTCCCGGGCGGTTCGGTTCCCTCGCCCGTCGAGCCTTGGACAGCCCGTAGAACCCCGTAGAGCCCCCCGTGCACCCCGTATCGCCCCGCGCGCCCAGGCCCCCGGACCCGCCAGGTCGGTCCGGGGCCTGAGCGCTCCTCGGGCGCGGGCGCTCGCCCTGCGGCTCCTCGGGCGCGCGCTCGCCTGCGGCTCGTCGGGCGCTCGCCCTGCGGCTCGTCGGGCGCGCGCCCTACGGCGCCAGTTCCAGGGCCGTGCACCTCCAGACGCCGTCGCCCCGGTCCTCCAGGCGGAAGGCGATCGCGTGAACGCGGCCGTCCGCCTCCAGGGTCGCGCTCGCCTCCAGGACGCCCGGACCGACCTGGGTGGCCCGGGTGGTGCGCAGGACCGGGGTGGCGGTGCGGTAGGGCGGGGCCGCGGTGGTCAGGTGGTGGAGGGCCGTGCCGGTGGCGAGGCCCCAGAGGTCCTGCGGGGTGCGGTGGCCGGTGAGGGCGGCCAGGAGGCGCCGCGCCCACTCGTCCTGCGGCGGGCCCGGCCGGACGGGCTCGCGGCGGCGGCCCGCCGGGCCGCGCGCCGCCGGGGCGCGGCCCGCCGGGCCCGAGGGGCCG
>NZ_JOGO01000024.1 GCF_000719475.1 Streptomyces sp. NRRL F-5630
CCGCCGTCCCCCCGCCCCCCCCCCCCGCCCACGCCCTCGCCGCGCTGTGCCGCCATGTCATCGGCGCCCGCCTCGCCGTCCTCGCCCTCGGCATCCCCTTCGCCCTGCGCTCCGCGGAGCCCGGCGCCTCCCGCGCCCTCGCGGTCACCGCGGCGGTCCTGAG
This sequence comes from Streptomyces sp. NRRL F-5630, assembly GCF_000719475.1. GTDB lineage: Bacteria > Actinomycetota > Actinomycetes > Streptomycetales > Streptomycetaceae > Streptomyces. The sequence goes on from NZ_JOGO01000024.1 coordinate 164, forward strand.
CCTGCTCGGCTCGTACGCGGTGCTGCGCCACTGGGAACGCGTCGTCCCGCTCCTGCTGCGCCACCCCACGCTCCTCGCCGTCGACCTCGCCGCCACGACCGTGCTCCTGCTGATCGCGACCCCCGCCTCGCCCCTCGGCTACGCGGCCGTCGCGACGCCCCTCCTCGCCGCCCTCCTCTACACCCGCCGCTGGGCCGTCTTCTTCACCGTCCTCCAGCTCACGATCCTCGCCGCCCTCGCCACACCCCCCGCCGCGCCCCGCGCCGGGGTCCTCCTCGTCGCCGGTTTCTGCCTCGCCGCCGCCCTCGTGGGCGCGACGCTCCGCGCCTTCGTGCTCCGCCTCCTCGCCGCGAGCACCACCCTCGCCGAGACCCGCGAGCGCCTCGCCGTCGCGGAGGCGCTCGCCGCCGAACGCGCCCGCCTCGCCCGGGACATGCACGACACCGTCGCCAAGACCCTGCACGGCGTCGCCCTCGCGGCCGAGGCCCTCTCCACGACCGAGGACCCCGCCGTCGTCCGCCGCGACGCCGCCCACGTCGCCCGGGCGGCCCGCCGCGCCGCCACCGAGTCCCGCGTCCTCCTGGGCGGCCTGCGCCGCCGCACCGACGATCCCGGCGGCCCCGTCGACCTGGCCCCCGAACTCGACGCCCTCCTCGCCGCCCACACCGACCGCACAGGCACCCCCGCCACCCGCTCGGCGCTCGGCCCCGCCCCGCTGCTCGCCCCCGCCACGGCCCGCACCCTGCTCCTCGTGACCGCCGAGGCCCTGGAGAACACGGCCCGCCACGCCTCCGCGCGCCACGTCGTCCTCGAATACGGCACCGAGCCCGCCACCGGCCGCCTCGTCCTCGCCGTCCGCGACGACGGCGACGGCCTGCCGCCCGGCCTCCCCGCTCCCCAGGAACTCGCCGCGCGCGGCCACTACGGACTCCTCGGCCTGCGTGAACGCCTCGCGACCCTGCCCTGCCCCACCCGCCTCACGATCGGCGCGCCCCCGCGCGGACCGGGCACCGAGGTCCGCGCCGAACTGACCCTCCCCACCGCCCGAGAGGAGCCCGAGGACCATGCCCATCGCTCCGCCTGAACCACTGCGGCTCGTCGTGGCCGACGACAACCCCGTCGTACGGGCCGGACTCCGCGCCCTCCTCGAAGGCCGCGCCGACGCGGTGGTCGTGGCCGAGGCGGCGGACGGCCGCCAGGCGCTGGCCGCGACCGAACGCCACCGGCCGGACGGAGTCCTCCTCGACCTGCGGATGCCGGTCGTGGACGGACTGACCGTTCTCCCCCGCCTCGCCCGCCTGGCACCCGTCCTCGTCATCACGTACGGGCGCGACGCGGAACTCCACGCGCGGGCGAGACGGATGGGCGCGGCCGGCTGCCTGGTGCACGGCGACTTCACGGTCCCTCAACTCGTCGGGGCGGTCCGTCATTTACGCGCCGGGAGCCCGAGCCTCCCTCCCCCTTCGCAAAAGCAATCACCTGTGCGACCCTCGTGGGGCGGACCGCTGAGCGCACGGGAGGAAGAGGTCATGAACCTCATCGCGGCCGGCCTGAACAACCGGCAGATCGCGGCGGCGTGCTTCATCACCGAAAAAACGGTGAAGAACCACATCAACCGCATCTTCGCCAAGCTCCAGACCACGACCCGCAGCGAGGCCATAGCCCGCTGGCTCGGCACGGCCCACCCCGCCCTGGGAGGACCCCATGCCTGACCTCACCACTTGGGCCCACGGACCCTCCCCCCACCACCCTCCGTCGCCCTACCGTCACACCACCACACCGGCCCACCCGGGAGAGCACCATGCCCCAGCCCACCACCTGGCTCCCCACCCTCCTCCACAAGCTCCGCAGGGACGACGGAGCGGGTTTCGTGGAATACGCGGGGCTGCTGATCATCATCGCGGGGATCTTCGTGCTGATCGACCAACTGGGGCTGGACGGGCTGATCTCCGGGGCGATCGGGGATGCCGTGGACCGAGTCGTCGGAGGCTGACGGATTCCGGTCAGACCTTGCCGTTGTTCATCTGGGCGAGTGGAGCGATTCTTTTCGCGGCGTTCGTTCTCTATGTCTTCGCGCAAGCGGCAGTACTGCGCAATTCCGCCCAGTCGGCGGCGGACGCCGCCGCTCTCGCCGCGGCGCAGGGCGAGCGGGACGAACTCGTGCACGGGCTGGTGGACGCTGTTGCCGATGACGGTGACTGGGTGCGTTGGCTGACAGGACAGGCGCATTCCCCAGCGCGTTCCCAAGCGGCCGCCGAACGGCTCGCTGCCGCCAATGGCGCTTCGGTCCTCGGTCTGCAAGCCGTTGAGGTGCGTGGCTTCCCCGGATTCGAGGCGCATGTGCGCACAACCACCACGATTGGTGCCACGCTTGTTCCTGGCACGGCCGGGAAACATGCCAGCGCCCGTGCAACCGCGGTGGTGCGGCCAAGGTGTCAGGTCGATCCGGAAGCGGACCCGCCCGAAGAGATCCGTTTCACCTGTGCGCACGGTGAATCCTTCGATTTCGACCCCGGCACATTTGACCCCGTCGATTTGCCAGACGCTTCGGTCTTGTTCGCTGTATCTCTGGCGGATTAGGCGCGCGGAGAAGAGATGCTCATACAAGGGAGGGAGTAGAAGTGCAGCACCGCCGCTCCGGCACAGCCTTGGTAGGACTTGTTGTCGCACTTTGCGCGTTGGTCGCTTGCGGAGGCGGGGGGGACGGGAAGGATGAACCCGCCAAAGCCGCGTCGTCGACCACCGGTTCCTCCTCTTCCGGTGCCGCGTCGTCGGGTTCACCGTCCGCGGCTGAGCCGTCCGAGGGCAACACCCAGCCGATTGCCGAGGGCAAGTCGGGGGACCGAAGCGTGGTGATCACGTCCGCTGTCCGGGGGGCGGGAGGGTACGTGACCGTATCCGGAACGGTCACCAACAACGGGAGTGGTTCATGGCTCGGAGCGGACTGGCAGAGCGATGAGACGGAACTCGCCTCCAACGGCGGTTCGCTCGCCGGCGCCAGCCTCGTCGACAACGCGGCCAAGAAGAAGTATCTGGTGCTTCGGGACACGAAGGGCCACTGCTTGTGCACCAAGTTTGACGGCCGGGTCCGCTCCGGCCAGACCGTCGACTGGTTCGCCCAGTTCCCCGCTCCTCCCTCCTCCACCAAGAAGGTCACGTTCCAGGTCGGGAGCATGCCGCCCGCCGAGATCCCGCTCAGTGAGGCGCAGTGATGGGGCGGCTTCGGGCGGGGGCGGCTGTGGTGGTGGCTTCGGCGACGTTGGCTTTCGGGGTTCCCGGGGGAGTGGCCGTTGCCGATGACGGGCCCACCGTCCCGCCGGGGAGTGTGACCACCTCGCCGCCCCCCGACGTCGATTCGAGCAGTCCGGGACTCCGCCTCGCCGACGGCGCGCAACTCGCGCCCGCCAAAGTGCTCGACATCAAGTCCGTCGTCGAGGATCTCGGCGGCGAGGAGCGCCGCGAGGACACGAACACCGACGTCAAATTCGCTCTTCAGGCCGAAGTCCTTTTCGACAAGGACAAATTCGCCCTCGACCCCTCCGGCAGAGCCCGCATCAAGGCCATCGCCGACGAGGCGAAGAAACAAAGGGCTCGCACCGTCCGCGTCTTCGGTTTCACCGACAACCTCGGCAGCTACGCCCACGGCAAAACGCTCTCGAAACGCCGCGCCGATGTGGTCCACGACGAACTCGCCCCGTACCTCGGCCCCGAAGTCACCTTCGAGGTCCGCGGCTACAGCGAGGACTACCCCATCGCCGACAACACCACGGAGGAAGGCCGCCGCAAGAACCGCCGCGTCGAGGTCTCCTTCCCCCGCACCGGCTGAGACGGGGAACCGCCCGAGCGACGTGATCCCGGCTCCCAAAGACCCACGGCGAGCGGGGGAGGCCCCACGCACCGCCGCAGGAGCGCGGGCGGTGGCAAGGCGCGAGGTCGTCCCAGGCCCCACAGCCCGCACCGCGGCCCCCTCGTCCCGCTCACCGGCAGGCTCCGCCCACGAAAAAGCCGGTGGCCCGGCCCGCGCCGCCGCGCCATGCTCTCCCCATGGACCCCACGGCACACGACCCCACCCCGCACGGCCCCACCCGCCATGGCCCCGCCCCAGGCGACTTCGCCGCCCTCGTCCGTGACGGCGCCACCTCCCCCGTCGAAGGCTGGGACTTCTCGTGGTTCGAGGGCCGGGCCACGGAAGAACGGCCCCCGTGGGGGTACGCGCGGCTGCTCGGTGAACGGATGGGGCGGGCGCGGGTGAGCCTCGACATCGACACGGGCGGGGGAGAGGTCCTGGCGAGTGCGCCCGCCGTACCGCCCTGCGCCGCGGCCACCGAGTCCTGGCCCCCGAACGCCGCGAAGGCCACCGCGCTCCTCGCACCGCGCGGCATCGTCGTGGTCGCGACGCGCGCGGGGGAGCCGCTGCCCTTCCCGGACGGCGTCTTCGACCTGGTGAGCGCCCGGCACCCGGTCCGAACGGACTGGCCCGAGGTCGCGCGCGTCCTCGCGCCCGGAGGCACGTACTTCTCGCAGGAGGTCGGCCCGTGGAGCGGCGCCGAGGTCAGCGAGTGGTTCCTCGGGCCGCGGCCGGAGGAGACGTGGACCGCGCGCGACCCCGAGAAGGCGCGCACGGCCGCCGAGGCGGCGGGCCTGGAGGTTGTCGACCTGCGGGCGGTACGGCTGCGGATGGAGTTCCACGACATCGGCGCGGTCGTCCACTACCTGCGCAAGGTCGTGTGGATGGTCCCCGGTTTCACCGTCGGGCGGTACGAGGACCGTCTGCGGGAGCTGCACGAGCTGATCGTGGCCGAGGGCCGCTTCCTCGCCCACAGCAGCCGGTTCCTCATCGAGGCGCGCAAGCCGTCCTGAGCGCGGGCGCGGTCCCGAACAGCTCCTCGACGAACGCGACCCGTCCGACCACGTCGACGCATGGCAGCGGCACGACCTCGTAGCCGTACTCCTCGTACACTCCCGCGATCACCTCGCCCGTGCGCCGCGCCACGGCGGGCGTCTGGGCGCGCTCCTGGTCGAGGCGGTAGATGTCGGGCCGGAAAGGCGCGAGGAGGACGCGCGGGTGGTACGGGTGCGCGCGGGCCGCGCGAAGGAGCGCGGGCGGGACGGGGAGGCCCTCCAGGCGGAGGTAGCCGATCGTGTCGTGCAGGCCCCGGTCGAAGAAGACGGGAGGCCCGGCGCGCTCGGCGGCCGCGTACGCTGCGGCGTCCCGCGCGGCCATCAGCTCCGCGAAGCGCGCCCGGTCGGCCCACGGCAGCGCGTCGCCGCCGCACGCCCGCTGCTCCCGGATGACCGCCCGCCCGGCCTCCGCCACGACCGGGTGCCCGCGCCGCGCCAGCGCGTCGAGCAACGTCGTCTTCCCCGCCCCCGGCCCGCCCGTCACCACGACGAACGGCGGCGGTACGGGGGAACGCTCATCGGGCGGTAGGGGCGAGCGCTCCGTACGACCGCCTGATTCCGCATCGTTACCGTGAGGGTCTCGTGCAGAAGTCATCAATCCCCTAAGTTCGGACCAACGGAAATCGCACGCGCAAACACGCGTGTTCCGGTACCGCGCGGTGGAGGGGGCCGCGCGGTACCGGTCCGGACCCGCCCCCGCTCAGCCGTGGGTCTCCCCGTCGCTTTCGGAGCTTCCGCCGCTCCCGGTGTCCTCGACGGTGACACGGGCTCCGGGGGACAGGCCCCAGCCGGCCATCGCGCCCGCCTCCGCCTCCAGGACGTGCCGGGCCCACGGCCGGGGCAGGCCCAGGCGCCCGGGACGCATCGTCCGCACGGACCGCACGCGCCACTCGCGGTCGAGGAACGCCACGTCGATCGCGAAGCGCATGCCGAGCGTGTGCACCGCGCTCGCCGGGCTCAGCAGCAGCGCCCCCTGGACCGCGTCCCTCCCGAGCAGCCCGCGCCCCCGTTCCCGCGCCGTCCGCGCGACCTCCAGGGGGACCGCGGAGCGCGGCGAGCCGTCCGGGGCGAGGACCCGCAGCACGGTTCCCGGCGCGAGGGGCTCCCCCGGACGGCCGCCGGACGGGGGCTCCGTACTCGTCATACGGGCGACCGTAGTGCCCCCGCGGCGCCCGCGTACCGTCCTCTCGTCAAACGGGCCGCACCGGCTTCGTCCGTGTGGGTGGGAGGAGCCGCGAAGCGGTGGGCGGTGATCCCGCGCGGCCCCGCTCCGGAGAGAAAGCGGCGGAAACGGGCATCAAGAGGTCGGGATATGAGCGAATCGATCGGCGCCACGTCGTCGGGCGACCCCGGAGCGTAGTGGTAGGGCGTGAATGTCGCCGTATTCCCTCACGAAGGGTTAGGCTGGAACTCCCCCCCTCGGGCCGGTCCGTAACCCCCCCCCACGGACCGGCCCGTTTTCTTTGCCCGGACGCGCCGGAGGACGGCGGGGCCCCGCAAGGTCTTCCCGGACCCGGGCGGCACGGCACCCCACCGGTCTCGGCGGTGCTTCGCCCGAGCGAGCGTTCAGGGGCCCGAACGCGAGACGGCCCAGGCAGCCCGCACGACTGAGGCGCCCCAGAGGGCCCGGCCGGCCCGAACGGCCCAGGCGCCCCCAGCAGCCCGAACGGCCGAGGCCCCCAAGCAGCCCAGCCGCCCCCAGCAGCCGCAGGCTTCAGCCCCGGCCCGGCTCCGCCGCCCCCGTCACCACTCCACCGTCAGCGCGTCGATCCGCTCCAGCTCCCGCGCCGTGAGCGCGGGCGCCGACACGGCCGCCACGTTCTCGTCGAGCTGGCGGGTCGAGGAGGCGCCGATGAGCGCGGAGGTCATGCGCGGGTCGCGCAGGACCCAGCTCAGCGCGAGCTGCGCGAGGGTCTGGCCGCGCCCGGACGCGATCTCGTTCAGCTCGTTGAGCTTCTTGATCCGCTCCTCGGTGAGCGTCGTCGGGTCCAGGGACTTGCCCTGCGTGGCCCGCGAGCCCTCCGGGATGCCGCCCAGGTACTTGCCCGTGAGCACGCCCTGCGCGAGCGGCACGAAGGAGATGCAGCCCATGCCCGCCGTCTCCAGCGTGTCGAGCAGGCCGTCCCGCTCCGTCCAGCGGTCGATCATCGAGCACGAGGGCTGGTGGATGAGCGCGGGAACACCCATCTCGCGCAGGATGCGGGCCGCCTCGGCGGTCTGCTCCGAGGAGTACGAGGAGACACCCACGTACAGCGCCTTGCCCTGCTGGACGGCGGTCGCGAGCGCGCCCATCGTCTCTTCGAGGGGCGTGTCCGGGTCGAAGCGGTGCGAGTAGAAGATGTCGACGTGGTCCGTGCCCATCCGGCGCAGCGAGGCGTCGAGCGAGTTCAGCAGGTACTTGCGCGAGCCCCACTCGCCGTACGGGCCCGGGGTCATCCGGTAGCCCGCCTTGGTCGAGAGGACCAGCTCGTCCCGGTACGGGGCGAAGTCCCGCGCGAGGAGCTTGCCGAAGTTCAGCTCCGCCGAGCCCGCCGGAGGCCCGTAGTTGTTGGCGAGGTCGAAGTGCGTGATGCCGAGGTCGAAGGCGTGCCGCAGGATCTCGCGCTGCGAGTCCAGGGAACGGTCGTCTCCGAAGTTGTGCCACAGGCCGAGGGAGACGGCGGGAAGGAGCAGGCCGCTGCGGCCCGTCCGCCGGTACTCCATGGTGTCGTAACGGCCGTCCGCCGCCTGGAAGAAAGCGTTGTCTGACATGCGCGAAGGCTACGTGAGGGCCATGTGACCCGGCGTCGGGGGCCGCCCGCGAACGGCGGTAGGGTGGCGCCTTCCGGAGTGCATTGCCTGCCGCACGGAGGGGCTGACAGACGTGAACATGCGCGACCTCGTGTACCGACTCTACGCACGACGGGTGCGAGGGCGCCTGGACCACGAGCAGGTCCCCAAGCACATCGGACTCATCCTCGACGGCAACCGGCGCTGGGCGCGCGCCTCGGGCGGCACGACCGCGCAGGGCCACCGCGCGGGCGCCGAGAAGATCGAGGAGTTCCTCGGCTGGTGCGCCGAGACCGACGTCGAGGTCGTGACGCTGTGGATGCTCTCCACGGACAACTTCGACCGCCCCGCGTCCGAGCTGACCCCCCTCCTCGGCATCATCGAGGACTCCGTCCGGGCCCTCGCCGCCGACGGCCGCTGGCGCGTGCACCACGTGGGCGCCCTCGACATCCTGCCCGACAACACCCGCACCACTCTCAAGGAAGCGGAGGCCGCGACCTCGGACAACACCGGGATACTGGTCAATGTCGCGGTCGGCTACGGCGGCCGCCAGGAGATCGCCGACGCCGTCCGCTCCCTCCTGCACGACGCGGCCCGCAAGGGCACGAGCTTCGAGGAACTCGCCGAGGCCGTCGACATCGACCTCATCTCCGAGCACCTCTACACCCGCGGCCAGCCCGACCCCGACCTCGTCATCCGCACGAGCGGCGAGCAGCGCCTCTCCGGCTTCATGCTCTGGCAGAGCGCCCACTCGGAGTACTACTTCTGCGAGGTCTTCTGGCCGGCCTTCCGCAAGGTCGACTTCCTGCGCGCGATGCGCGACTACGCGGCCCGCCACCGCCGCTACGGAGGCTGAGCGGCCGGGGCCGAGCCCCCGTACGACGGGCCGCGCGTCGGACCACGCGGCCTCGCGTGTCCCCCCGTACCGCCTCCCGTGCCGGCTCGCGCGGCCCCGCCCCGCACGCCCCGGGCGCACCCCGCCGCTCCCCGGCTTCACCTCTCGTTCCCCCACGTGTCGGCAGACGCTCGCGCATGACCGGCCACCGGTCCGGGAATAGCTCACCCAGGCCGGTATCCGACCCACGGACACCGGATCTCAGCGGGTGGCAGGGTGCCTCCCGCCCGGGAGGGCCCTTGCGCCAGGACGACCGAGCGGTACGTCTTCACCTCACCGGCCCACCCGGCCGGAACACCGGTTCACACGGCCGGAGCACCGGCCCGCGGAGCCGGGCGGTCACCCTCCTCGCGCCTGTCCCGGCCTCTCCCGGTCCCCATTCACCGGCCGTCCCTCCTCCCCTGACCCCGCACGTCCGCGTGCGCGGCGCGGGGGCGCGCGGGGCGGCCGTTCCCCGTCCTCGTCCGAGGGGGTATGTCTCTCCGTGGTGACCAGCACGCAGCGCCGCAAGCCCGACCGGCGCACCTACGTCATCGACACCAGCGTCCTGCTGGCCGACCCCAACGCCGTGCACCGCTTCGACGAGCACGAGGTCGTGCTCCCCGTCGTCGTGGTCACAGAACTGGAGGCCAAGCGCAACCACCCGGAACTCGGCTACTTCGCCCGGGAGGCACTGCGCCTCCTGGACGACTACCGGGTGCGCTACGGACGGCTCGACGAGCCGCTCCCGGTCGGCGAGATCGGCGGCACGCTCCGCGTCGAGCTGAACCACTCGGACCCCTCGGTGCTCCCTTCGGGGTACCGCCTCGGCGACAACGACTCGCGCATCCTCGCCGTCGCCCGCAACCTCCAGGCCGAGGGGTACGACGTCACCGTCGTCTCCAAGGACCTGCCGCTGCGCATCAAGGCCTCCTCGGTCGGCCTGCTCGCCGAGGAGTACCGCGCCGAACTCGCCATCACCGACTCGGGCTGGACCGGGATGGCGGAGCTGAGCCTGACGGGGGAGCAGGTCGACCGCCTCTTCGAGGAGGAGCGGGTCAGCGTCCCCGAGGCCGCCGAGCTGCCCGTGCACACGGGGCTCACGATCCAGTCGGAGCGCGGCAAGGCGCTCGGCCGTGTCACGCCGTCGGGGGACATCCGTCTCGTGCGGGGGGACCGCGAGGTCTTCGGGCTCAAGGGCCGCAGCGCCGAGCAGCGCGTCGCGCTCGACCTCCTCCTCGACCCCGAGGTCGGCATCATCTCGATGGGCGGCCGGGCCGGCACCGGCAAGTCGGCGCTCGCGCTGTGCGCGGGCCTCGAAGCGGTCCTGGAGCGCCGTCAGCACAAGAAGGTCATGGTCTTCCGGCCGCTCTACGCGGTCGGCGGCCAGGAACTCGGCTACCTGCCCGGCAGTGAGTCCGAGAAGATGAACCCCTGGGCGCAGGCGGTCTTCGACACCCTTTCCGCCGTCACCAGCAGGCAGGTCATCGAGGAAGTGGTCTCCCGCGGGATGCTGGAGGTCCTGCCGCTCACCCACATCCGCGGCCGTTCGCTGCACGACGCCTTCGTCATCGTCGACGAGGCCCAGTCACTCGAACGCAACGTCCTGCTCACCGTCCTCTCCCGGATCGGCGCCAACTCGCGTGTCGTGCTCACCCACGACGTCGCGCAGCGCGACAACCTCCGGGTGGGGCGGTACGACGGGGTCGTGGCCGTCGTGGAGAAGCTGAAGGGGCATCCCCTCTTCGCACACGTGACCCTCACCCGTTCGGAGCGTAGCCAGATCGCGGCTCTTGTGACCGAACTCCTGGAGGACCGCGAGCTGTGAGAGGGGAGCGTCAACTCCCTCCTTGAGCAGGGAAGTTGACCCGTCCCACCGCGTGATTCCGAGACGCCGCCCGGCACATGGCCAAGGAGCCTAGCCGGGCGGCGCCCGTCTGCGCGGCCTTATCCCTCAGAAACACCACCCAAACGGCGTGTGACCTATCCCACGCAACGGAGAATTGCCTTGCGGCGTCCCGTTCCGGCAAAGTTCTCAGCCGTCAGGCCCCGCGCACAGCTTGTGTCTCCACGGCCTCGGCACCGCACCCGCGTCACGGGTGAGGCACCGGGCCCCGCAACTCCATAGAGAAGCTGTGTGCCACCCGTGTTCCACGGGGCGTCCCGCTGTGAGGAAGCAGCCGGGCCACGCCCCTCGGGTCCGCGCTTCCCGTGACCACGAGCAGGGGGAAGCCAGTGTCAGGGGCACGATCGCGCCCGCGAGGTCACCTAAGCGGGCGACGCTGGAAGGAAACCGTGTGAGCCGGATCTCGGTCCGGGGATTCGCGGTGGCTTCGGCCACCGCGGTCACCACCGTCGGAGCCGTGGTGGGCGTTGCCTCGGGCAGCACCCCCCAGCAGACCTCGAACGACTTCGAGGCGACCGCGGCGGAAGACGCCACCCTCCTCGCGGACATCCCGGCGGGCCAGCAGGCCCGCGTGCAGACCGCGACGCTGACCCAGCAGGCCGACGCCCAGGCGGACGCCGCGCAGGCAGGCGCTCGCAAGTCCGCCGAGGAAGCGGCCCGCAAGAGCGCGGCCGAGGCCGCGACCGCCAAGAAGGAAGCGGCGGTCAAGAAGGCCGAGGAGGCGAAGAAGAAGGCCGAGGAGCTCGCCAAGAAGCGCGAGCAGGAGGCCAAGGAGAAGGAGCAGGCGGCCAGCCGCTCCACGACCCGCGACGCCTCCTCCTTCACGGTCCAGAGCTCGTACTCGGTCGCCGACGTCCAGGCGATGGCACGCCAGATCGTGCCCGCGGACCAGTTCCAGTGCTTCAGCAACATCGTGAGCCACGAGTCGGGCTGGAACTACCGCGCCACCAACGCGGGCAGCGGCGCCTACGGTCTCGTCCAGGCCCTCCCGGGCTCCAAGATGGCCTCGGCCGGTGCCGACTGGCAGACCAACCCGGCCACCCAGATCAAGTGGGGCCTCAACTACATGGACGGCCGGTACGGCAGCCCGTGCGGCGCCTGGTCCTTCTGGCAGGCCAACAGCTGGTACTAGGCCGGCCCGCCGGTACGCCGCCCGAGCGCGCCGGTACCCGCTCGCACCCCGGAACCCCTCGCCCACCCCGGCGGGGGGTTCCGCCGTGTACGGTCTTTCCCCGGGGCCTCGGGGGTGGTCCGGGAACGACGGGGAACAGGGACGTACATGCCGAAGAAGCCGGAGTGGTTCGGGCGCGCGAGCGCGCGGATCACGCACATAGGGCAGAGACTCGACGAAAGACGCAGCGCCGCGGAGGAACGGGACGAGCCCGGCCTCCCCGCGGTGACGCGCGCACCCGCGAGCGAGTCCCCGCCGTCCTACCGCCCGCTGCCGCGCCCGCGGCCCGAGCCGGCCACCGCCGTCCCGTGGGGCGTGCGGGTCGCCGCCGAGGCGGGCTGGCGGCTCCTCGTGCTCGCCGCGACGGTCTGGGTGCTGATGAAGGTCATCAGCGCGGTCCGTCTCGTCGTGCTCGCCTTCGTGGTCGCCCTGCTGATCACCGCGCTCCTCCAGCCCCTCGTGGCCCGGCTCACCCGGCACGGGGTCCCGCGCGGCCTCGCGACGGCGCTCACCACGCTCTTCGGCTTCCTCGTCATGGGGCTCATGGGCTGGTTCGTGGTCTGGCAGATCATGGAGAACGTCGACCAGCTCTCCAGCCAGGTCCAGGACGGCATCGAGGACCTGCGCCGCTGGCTGCTCGACAGCCCCCTCCATGTCACCGAGAAGCAGATCAACGACATCGCGAAGAACCTGCGCGAGGCGATCGGCACCAACACGGAGCAGCTGACCTCGGCGGGCATCGAGGGCGTCACCGTCGTCGTCGAGATGTTCACGGGGCTGCTCCTCGCCTTCTTCTCCACGATCTTCCTGCTCTACGACGGCCAGAAGATCTGGGGCTGGTTCCTCAAGCTCGTCCCCGCCGCCGCGCGCGAGGGCGTCGCGGGCGCGGGCCCGCGCGCGTGGGACACGCTCACCTCGTACGTGCGCGGAACGGTGATCGTCGCGCTCATCGACGCGGTCTTCATCGGCATCGGCATCTACATCCTCGATGTGCCGATGGCCGTGCCGCTCGCCGTGATCATCTTCCTGGCGGCCTTCGTGCCGCTCGTCGGCGCGGTCGTCTCGGGCGCGCTCGCGGTGCTCGTGGCGCTCGTGACGCAGGGGGTGTGGACGGCGATCATCGTGCTCGGCGTCGTCCTGCTCGTGCAGCAGATCGAGGGCCACGTCCTCCAGCCCTTCATCCTCGGGCGGGCGGTGCGGGTCCATCCGCTCGCCGTCGTCCTCACCGTCGCGGGCGGCGGCATGATCGCCGGGATCGGCGGAGCCGTCGTCGCGGTGCCGCTCGTGGCCGTCCTCAACACCGTCGTGGGCTATCTGCGGCGGTACTCGGCGCGCGTGGACCCGCCGTTGCAGGGCGGGCCGCCGGAGGTCGAGAAGGTCAAGGACCCCGGGCCGGGGCCGAAAGCGGCGCCCGAGCAGGAGCCGGAGGCCGGGTCGGAGCCCGCGCCGCGTCCGGCGGACTGAGCCCGTACGGCTCCGGTACACGTGAGGAGGGCCCCGTGGACATCCACGGGGCCCTCCTCACGTACTACGGCGCGTCTCAGGCGGAGAGACGCTCCTCGGCGTCGATGGTGACACCGACGGCCTGGAGGACCGAGGCGACCTTGACGGCCTCCTGGATCGTCTCGCGCTCGACGCCGGCCTTGCGGAGCACCTGCTCGTGCGAGTCGAGGCACTGGCCGCAGCCGTTGATGGCGGAGACCGCGAGGCACCACAGCTCGAAGTCGGTCTTCTCCACGCCCGGGTTGCCGATGACGTTCATCCGCAGTCCGGCCCGCAGGTTCCCGTACTCGGGGTCCGAGAGGAGGTGGCGGGTGCGGTAGAAGACGTTGTTCATCGCCATGATCGCCGCGGCCGACTTGGCGGCCGTGTACGCCTCGGCGGAGAGGTTCGCCTTCGCCTCGGGCTCCAGCTCGGCGAGCACCTTCGGCGAGCGCGAGGCGATCGCGCAGGCCAGCACGGTGCCCCAGAGCTGCTGCGCGGGCAGCGGCGAATTGCCGATGACCGAGCCCAGGTTGAGGCGGAGGTCCTTGGCGTAGTCCGGTATCGCGGACTTCAGTTCGTCGAGGGCCATGGCTCACTCACCGGCCAGGAGCGCGACCGGGTCGAGGGTCTCGTCGCCCTTGCTCCAGTTGCAGGGGCACAGCTCGTCGGTCTGGAGCGCGTCGAGGACCCGCAGGACCTCCTTGGGGTTACGGCCCACGGAACCGGCGGTCACCATGACGAACTGGATCTCGTTGTTGGGGTCGACCACGAAGACGGCGCGCTGCGCGAAGCCGTCCTCGCCCTCGATGCCGAGGTCACGCATGAGCTCGTGCTTCGAGTCGGCCATCATCGGGAAGGGGAGGTCGGTCAGGTCCGGGTGGTCCTTGCGCCAGGCGTGGTGCACGAACTCCGAGTCGCCGGAGAAGCCGAGGATCTGGGCGTCGCGGTCGGCGAACTCGCCGTTCAGCTTGCCGAAGGCGGCGATCTCGGTCGGGCACACGAAGGTGAAGTCCTTCGGCCACGCGAAGACGACGCGCCACTTGCCCTCGTAGGACTTGTGGTTGATCTGCTCGAACTCCTTGCCCTTCTCGAGCGAGACACAAGCAGTGAGGTCGTACGCGGGGAACTGGTCACCGACAGTGAGCACAAAAGCCTCCGATGGTGCGGGGTTGGACAGGACACAGCGTGCCACACAGCCGATCTAGCAGGGAAATCGATCAGTCGTTTCGTGTCGATAGGTGCGACCGATCAATACTCGATCAATAACGGTCCGTCTCCGAACAGGACGGGAGCGTTCCGCTGTCACGGTGCGGGCCCGGACTCGAATGTCACGTGCGGGCCCGGACTCGAACGGGGGTTCCGCACCCCCGGGGGGTTCCGCGCCCGACTCTTCGGCCTGCGAGGGGAGTTGCTGGGCGATGCGAGGGGGAGACCGGGTGACGGGCGGGCGCAGGCGGCGAACGCGAGGGGAAGCAGGAAGCCGGGCGGGCCGCGCTCGCCGAGGTGCAGGCGCTCCCGCACGAGTCGGGGGTTGAGGGCTTCGGAACCGGCCTCGGTGCCCAACGGCGAGGACGAGGGAGCGTGCGGGGAGGTCCAGCCGGGATTCACCTGGTGACGACGGTCACGCGAGCGGTGCGGGCCCCGGCCGCCGGTACGAGGCCGCCGGTACGAGAAAGAGGCCCCTCGCCTGCGTTTCCGCAGATGAGGGGCCTCTTCCGAGAGGGTGAGTGACGGGACTTGAACCCGCGGCCACCTGGACCACAACCAGGTGCTCTACCAACTGAGCTACACCCACCATGACCGGCGCTTTTCTGACCGGCCGAGAAAAAGTGTACAGGGTTTCGGGGGGTGCTCGCGCACACCTTTTCCCGGGCGGCCCGGGAGCGCCGGGAAGAGGGTCAGGAGAGCTGGTACTTCGCGGCCACGGCCTTCGCCGTCTCGGAGTCGGGGCCGGGCTGCGCGACGAAGACGGCCTCGCGGTAGTAGCGCAGCTCCGCGATCGACTCGCGGATGTCGGCGAGGGCGCGGTGGTTGCCCTTCTTCTCCGGGGCGTTGAAGTAGGCCCGCGGGAACCAGCGGCGGGCCAGCTCCTTGATCGAGGAGACGTCGACGATGCGGTAGTGGAGGAAGCCCTCCAGGTCCGCCATGTCCCGCGCGAGGAAGTTGCGGTCGGTGCCGACCGTGTTCCCGCACAGCGGCGCCTTGCGGGGCTCCTTCACGTGCTCCCGCACGTAGGAGAGGACCCGCTCCTCCGCGTCCGCGAGCGTCGTGCCGCCGTCCAGCTCGGCGAGGAGACCCGAGGAGGTGTGCATGTCGCGCACCACCTCGGGCATCGTCGCGAGAGCCTGCTCGGGCGGGCGGATCACGATGTCCACCCCGTCCCCGAGGATGTTCAGCTCGGAATCGGTGACCAGTGCGGCCACCTCGATGAGCGCGTCGTTCGCCAGCGAGAGACCGGTCATCTCGCAGTCGATCCACACCATGCGATCGTTCATATGTCTCAGCCTACGCGGGACGCTCCCGCTGACTGGGCAGTACGCCGCGGGCGGGCAGCCCGGCGAGAGCCTCGGCGCGCTCCTCGCTCTGGCGCCGCAACTGCGCGGGGACCGCGCCCGGCGCGGCCATCCGCTCGACCGCGACGGCGGCCGCCGGCTGCTCGGCGCGCTCCTGCTGCGGACGCCGGGCGCGGTAGGCGGCCCGGTACGCGGCGGGGGACGAGCCGAGCTGACGGCGGAAGTGGCCGCGCAGCGCGACGGGGGAGCGGAAGCCGCAGCGCCCCGCGACCTCGTCCACCGAGTAGTCCGAGGTCTCCAGGAGCCGCTGCGCCTGGAGCACCCGCTGCGTGATCAGCCACTGGAGGGGGGCCGAGCCGGTCAGCGAGCGGAACCTGCGGTCGAAGGTGCGGCGGCTCATGTACGCGCGCGCGGCGAGGGTCTCCACGTCGAACTGCTCGTGGAGGTGCTCCAGCGCCCAGGCGACGACCTCGGCGAGCGGGTCGGCGCCGATCTCCTCCGGTAAAGACCTGTCCAGGTAGCGCTCCTGGCCGCCCGAGCGCCGCGGGGGCACGACGAGACGCCGGGCGAGCGCCCCGGCCGCCTCGTTGCCGTGGTCGGAGCGGACGATGTGGAGGCACAGGTCGATCCCGGCCGCCGTACCGGCCGAGGTGAGGACATCGCCGTCGTCGACGAAGAGTTCGCGCGGGTCCACGTGGACCGAGGGGTAGCGCTTGGCGAGCGTCGGGGCGTACATCCAGTGGGTCGTGGCGGGGCGGCCGTCGAGGAGGCCCGCGGCGGCGAGCACGAAGGCGCCGGTGCACAGGCCGACGATCCGCGCGCCCTCCTCGTGCGCCCTGCGCAGCGCGTCGAGCGCCTCGGCGGGGGGCGGGGCCGTGATGGACCGCCAGGCGGGGACCACGACGGTGCCGGCCCGCGAGACGGCCTCCAGGCCGTGAGGGGCCGTCAGTTCGAGGCCGCCCGTGGTGCGCAGCGGACCGTCCTCGCCCGCGCACACGAGCAGGCGGTAACGCGGCACCCCGGCGTCCTGCCGGTCGATGCCGAAGACCGAGAGCGGGATCGAACTCTCGAAGATGGGACCACCGCTGAAGAGGAGGACCGCGACGATCTCGCGGCGTCTGCGGCCCGAGAGCCTGCGGCCCGGCGCCTCCGGTGCGACAGTGACATCCTGGCTCATGGCGCTAAGCCCCCCTCGGTCTTCGACGCACCCCGTCCTTGTCGGGCGTTCCGCTCCTGCACCTTGTCCCCTCGGTCCGGCACGAGTCCCCCGCCGTACGACAGCCATGATCGAATCTACTGTGTCCCGCGGTGCCCGCGTGACCTGTTCGCCACCAGCCACTATGTCGACATGGCAACGTGGCGTAAAGCATTCGATCACGAAGCGTTGCACTTGGTGGCCCGGCTGGGAAGTACGCCTCTCGCCGGTGGCCAATCCCCATAGGGTGCCTCGCGCCCGCGCGAGGCTTTCCACCCTGCTCGGACGGGGCTTTGGCGGGGGTAAGGGGCACTCAGCCGGTTGACCGATAAGTTGGCTGAAAAGCTACGGGGGCGTGCGCGGGACACATCGCTCCCGCAGGGTGTGCGCCCCCTGGGGTGCGGTGCTCCCACCGCGCTCCCCGGGGCCTGTCGGGCGCCGGGGCGTACTGAGGCGTACGGGCCCCGCACCTCGCCGGATGAGCGGATGCCCGCTCGTCCTGACTACCCGTCACCTGCCGCTCGGCGCGCACCGCGTCGAGCCCGGGCGCCCCTCCCGCGCCCCCGGCCACGCGCACCCCGCAGGCGAGCACGACCGCCGTAAACAGGACGCCGCCGAACACCCCCCGTGCGCGAACGCCCCCGGCGCACGGGGGTAGGGGCGGGTCCCGCCCCGTACGGCCCCGGTGGTGCGGTACGAGGTACGGGTACGGGCCGGTGGTGCGAGGCCGTGCCCGGTCCGCCCCGTCCGTGCCCGCCCCCGCGCGCGGCCACCCGCGCACGCCGGGACGCGCGCCCGTACCACCCGCACGGCACCGCGCCCATCCCCGGCTCCGACGCCCGTCCAGGGCCGCCCCGGCCTTGTTCCCCCGCCCCGTACGCCTGCCGCCGTCCCGTTCGTCCACGCGGCACACGCCACCGGCCATTGCCAGAGAGGGCAGGACTCGGGCATGCTCCCTGGAACGCGTCGGCGGACCGCCTCGGGCGGGCCCTTCGGGGAGGAGTGAGGCCGTACCCTTGGGGGTATGCGCTGGGGAAGGCGATTCCCGGACAGTCGCACGACCCGGTGATCGCGTCGCTCCCTGTTCCTCCCCGTGCACCGCTTTCCCCGAGTTCCCCCTGATGCGCTTTCCCTGATTGCTTCTTCCGTCTTCCTTCTCACGAGGACTCACTCGCCGAGACACCGATGGCCGGTCACGAATTCCCCGAACCAGCGGACCGCAAGCGGCCCACCGCCGAAACGGCGGCCGATCCCCTCGCGCTGGAGGAAAACCGCCCGTCCTGCGATCCGGCCTTCCGGCACGGCGTCGTGGTCGGCTTCGACGGTTCGACCTCCAGCGAACGGGCTCTCTCCTACGCCGTGGGGCTCGCGCTGCGCGCCGCCTCCGCGCTGATCATCGTCCATGTGGCCAACCGGCTGCCCACCACCGTGTGGGCGGGCTGCGAGCCACCCGTCTTCGTCGACGTCCCCGACCACCGCACCGAGGTCCTCGGCCTGGAGCTGGCCTGCGCCGACTTCCTCTCCGAGGTGCCGTGGGTCCTGGTGGAGCGGGGCGGCGACATCTGCCACGAACTGGAGGAAGTGGGCAAGGAGTACGAGGCGGACGCCATCGTCGTGGGTACGACGCACGGCGTCGTGGGCCGCATCTTCGGCTCCGTCTCGGGCCGCCTCGCCCGCCGTGCCCAGCGCCCGGTGATCGTCATCCCCTGAGCGGGACGGGCCACGGGACGCGGGCAAGGGGCGCCCCCTCACGAGGGGGCGCCCCTTGCCCGCGTCCCGTGGCCGCGCCCGTACGTGAGCCCGGCCGGGCGCCGTCGGCTACTCCACCGTCACCGACTTCGCGAGGTTGCGCGGCTTGTCGATGTCGCGGCCCATGGCGAGGGCCGTGTGGTAGGCGAAGAGCTGGAGCGGGATGCCCATGAGGATCGGGTCGAGTTCGTCCTCGTTCTTCGGCACCACATAGGTGTCGTCGGCCTTCTCCTGCTTCTGGTGGGCGACGGCGAGGACACGGCCCTCGCGGGCCTTGATCTCCTCGATCGCGGCCCGGTTCTTCTCCAGGAGATCGTCGTCGGGGACGATCGCGACGGTCGGCAGGGCAGGCTCGATGAGGGCGAGCGGGCCGTGCTTGAGCTCGGAGGCCGGGTACGCCTCGGCGTGCACGTAGCTGACCTCCTTGAGCTTGAGGCTCGCCTCGCGCGCCACCGGGTAGCCGCGCACGCGCCCGATGAACATCATCGAACGGGCGCCCGCGTACGCCTTCGCCAGCTCCTTGACCTCGTCCTCGCGGTCCAGGATCTCGGCGATCTGCCCGGGCAGTCGCCGCAGTCCCTCCAGGAGCCGCTTGCCGTCCGCGACGGAGAGGTCCCGGATGCGCCCGAGGTGGAGGGCGAGCAGCGCGAAGGCGACGGTCGTGTTGGTGAAGCACTTCGTCGAGACGACGCAGACCTCGGGCCCGGCGTGCACGTAGATCCCACCGTCCGTCTCGCGGGCGATCGCGGAGCCCACGACGTTGACGAATCCGAGGACCTTCGCGCCCTTGCGCTTCAGCTCCTGCACGGCCGCGAGCACGTCGTAGGTCTCGCCGGACTGCGAGACGGCGATGTAGAGCGTCTCGGGGTCGACGACGGGGTTGCGGTAGCGGAACTCGCTCGCGGGCTCCGCGTCGGCGGGGATGCGGGCGATCTCCTCGATGAGCTGCGCGCCGATCTGCCCGGCGTGGTACGAGGTGCCGCAGCCGAGGATCTTGATGCGGCGCACGGTGCGGGCGTCACGGGCGTCGAGGTTGAGCCCGTCGAGCCGCACGGTCGAGAAGCGCTCGTCGATCCGGCCGCGCAGCACACGGTCGACGGCCTCGGCCTGCTCGCTCATCTCCTTGTGCATGTACGTGTCGTGGCCGCCCATGTCGTACGACTCGGCCTCCCACTCCACGAGGGTCGTCTCCGGGTTCGTGCGCGAGCCCTCGGTGGTGTAGGTGCGGAAGTCGTCGGCGGTGAGGGTCGCCATCTCGCCGTCGTCGAGCGTGACGATCTGGCGGGTGTGGGCGACGAGGGCGGCGACGTCGGAGGCGACGAACATCTCCTTGTCGCCGATGCCGAGGACGACGGGGGAGCCGTTGCGGGCGACGACGATGCGCTCGGGGAAGTCGGCGTGCAGCACCGCGATGCCGTACGTGCCCTCGATCTGGCCGAGCGCGGCACGGACCCTGTCCTCCAGGGACTCGTGCGGGGCGCGGGCGATGAGGTGGGTGAGGACCTCGGTGTCGGTCTCGGAGGCGAAGACGACGCCGTCCGCGGTGAGCCGGGCGCGCAGTTCGTCGGCGTTGTCGATGATGCCGTTGTGCACGACGGCGACCTGCTCGGCCGCGTCGAGGTGGGGGTGCGCGTTGGGATCGCTGGGGGCGCCGTGGGTCGCCCAGCGGGTGTGCGCGATGCCGGTGGTCCCGGCGAAGCGCTTGGGGATGCGCGCCTCCAGGTCGCGGACGCGGCCCTTGCCCTTGGCGAGCTTGAGACCGGGCGTCTTCGCCTTCGGGCTGGTGATCACGACACCCGCCGAGTCGTAGCCCCGGTACTCCAGGCGCTGGAGCCCTTCGAGCAGCAGCGGAGCGACATCGCGCCGCCCCACGTATCCCACGATTCCGCACATATCGCTTCCGCCCTTGGTGGTGGTGCGGGCCGGTCCGGTGGGCCGGCCTCTTTCGGGTGGCACGGGCCGGTCGGTCGGCCCGGAGTCCTTTCGGGTGGTACGCGTCCCTTCGGGCCGTACCGGCCGGTCCCGCGGGTCCCGCGCGGGTGCGGCCGTGGCGAGTTCAGCCGTAGACGAGGCGCCGCAGCTGCCGCAGGGAGAGCTGGGGCGGAGCCACCGCGCGGTGCGGCAGCTCCTCGGAGATCCGCTCGAAGATCGCCGGGTTGGTCAGGCCCTTGGCCTGGAGCTCCCGGTGCCGCCTGCGGACCCATTCCTCGGTGGTCTCGTCGTAGAACGCCAGGACGTCCATCACCACGCGATGGGCCTCGCCACGGCTGAGCGGGGTGCTCCGCGTGAGGTGGTCGAGCAGCTCGTCGAGGGGGTCGGGGTCGGCCCGGCGTTCGTGCACTCGTCGATATTGGGGGAGGGGAGTGGGGTTTCGCAAGAAATCTGCCCGGAATCGGGCAGGGGGTGAGTGGTGGGGGAATCCCCTCGGGGCCGGGGGCTGGAGGAGGGGGCTGCCGGGTTCGTGGTGGCGGTAGGCCCTGCGGGGGTGGGGGCGAACGTTGAGCGAGCGGTGCAGTGCGGGGAGGGGAGGGGGCGGCCTCCCGCCCGGGGCGCACTCGGTGGGGTGTTGCTGAACTCTTCGTCTTCGGCAGCCTCCTGCCGCCCGGGAGATCGGGTGGGGCAGGACGTCTTGAAGGCGGCGGCAGCTCCCGATCAGCCGAGAGCGCCGTCGTGCGAGCGGTGCACGCGGTGAGTGGAGGGAAGCGGCCCCATCCCGTCTGGGGGCGACCAGGAGCGGTGGAACGCCTTGAAGGGCGGCCCCCCTCCCGCCCGGGGCGACTAGGAGCGGCGGAACGTCTTGGGGGGCCGGTGGTGGCCCCCTGCCGGCCGGGGACCACGTGGGCAAAAGGCCTTGAGGTGATCGGTGGCAGCCCCCTCCCGCCCGGGGGGACGACCCCTACACCATCATCCCAAGTCGCCACGCTCCGTCACCCCGTCCACGGCCTCGACGCCCGGATTTGTGGATAACCTCGCCGAAATCGCGAAACGGCTCACTCCGAAGAGTGAGCCGTTCTCTGGCGTGCGCGTAGTTGTCCACAGACGGCCGGTAACCCCCGGCCCGCCGGGGTATGCCGGGACACCTCCCGCCGGTGCGTACCTGCTGGCGTGTGCCCGGCCGCCGTCCGGCTGCCGCGTCCCCCGCCATCCGCCTGCCAGCGGGCGCCCGGCCGCCCTCCCGCAGCGGCCGGGCCCGCCCTCCGCCCGCCGGGCGGCTCGCCCCGCCGGGCGGCTCGTCGGGCCCCGTCGGCGCCTCCCCGCCCGTCCGTCAGTGGCGGCTCTTCCTCGTCCCCCCGCGGCTGCGGTTCCGGCTCTTGCTCGTACCGCTCCGGCTCTTGCTCGTGCCGGCCTTGTGGCTCTTCCTGTGGCCGCCCGAGTACGAGGAGGACGAGC
This sequence comes from Streptomyces sp. NRRL F-5630, assembly GCF_000719475.1. GTDB lineage: Bacteria > Actinomycetota > Actinomycetes > Streptomycetales > Streptomycetaceae > Streptomyces. Next base: position 22,118 of record NZ_JOGO01000024.1, read on the forward strand.
CGTGCGAGGACTTCTCGCAGTCGTCGTCCTTCGGCGTGAACTTCAGGCGGGCGCCCGGTTCGGAGGAGCTCGCCTTGCTGTAGTCCGTCTGCTTCACCTCGTACCAGCGGCCGTCCTGGTCCGACTTGCCGTTGACGTCGTCGAGTTGCACGCAGTAGAGCGAGGAGGGGGTGTTCGTGGTCTGTACGAGCGTCCCCCTCACCGCCTTCTGTCCTCCTCCTCCGCACGCCGTGAGCGAGAGGCTGAGCGCGAGGCCGAGACAAGCGGCGGCGACGGTGGTGCGGCGTCGGGTGTGCATGGAGATCCCCCCGGGTAGTGGGCGCCGCCCCCTGCGGCGCCTCTCCAGTGAAGTCCGCTCCACACGCCCGAACGGTTCCCGTTCAGGCGCACGGAGCGGAACCTTGGAACGCTACCCGAAGGACGGCGACAGCTCCAGGGCGGGTCTCACCGTTCGGTCGACCGCGCCGATAGCCCGTGTGAAGCCGTCGCTCGCCCTGGCGAATCGGCCGACCGCCCCCGCCGGCCAACCGGTCACTCGCCCCACCAACCGGCCTCCCGCCCCGAAAGTCGCCCCCCACCCGGAAAGCCGACCCCGCCCGGAAAGCCGCCCCCCTCCGCCCCGGCCTCCCCTCACGCGGCCATCGGAAGCCCCAACTCCCGTGCGATCAACATGCGCTGGACCTCGCTCGTGCCCTCGCCGATCTCCAGGATCTTGGCGTCCCGCCACATGCGCGCGACCGGGTACTCGTTCATGAAGCCGTAGCCGCCGTGGATCTGTGTCGCGTCCCGCGCGTTGTCGACGGCGATCGTCGAGGAGTACAGCTTCGCGAGCGCCGCCTCCTTCTTGAACGGCTCCCCGTGAACGAGCCTGCTCGCCGCGTCCCGCCACGACAACCGCGCGGTGTGCGCCCGCAGTTCCATGTCGGCGATCTTGAACTGGAGGCCCTGGTTGGCCCCGATCGGCTTCCCGAAGGCGTGCCGCTCCTTCGCGTACGCGACCGACTCGTCCACGCAGCCCTGTGCCAGCCCCGTCGCGAGCGCCGCGATCGCGACCCGGCCCTCGTCGAGGATGCGCAGGAACTGCGCGTAGCCGCGCCCGGGTTCACCGAGCAGGTTGGCCTTCGGGACCCGTACGTCCTGGAAGGACAGCTCGCGCGTGTCCGAGGCGTTCCAGCCGACCTTCGAGTACGGGGCGGCCACGGTGAAGCCAGGGGTTCCCGAGGGCACGATGATCGAGGAGATGCGCGGGCTGCCGTCGTCCTTGCGCCCGGTCACGGCCGTCACGGTCACCAAGCCCGTGATGTCCGTGCCGGAGTTGGTGATGAAGCACTTCGATCCGTTGATGACCCACTCGTTCGTCGCCTCGTCGAGCACCGCTGTCGTGCGGGTGCCGCCCGCGTCCGAGCCCGCGCCCGGCTCGGTGAGCCCGAAGGCGCCCAGGATCTCCCCAGTGCACAGGCGCGGCAGCCACGCGCGCTTCTGCTCCTCGGTGCCGAAGAGGTGGATCGGCATGGCGCCGAGCGAGACGCCCGCCTCCAGCGTGATCGCCACCGAGGAGTCCACGCGGGCGAGTTCTTCGAGCGCGAGGCCGAGCGCGAGGTAGTCGCCGCCCATCCCGCCGTACTCCTCGGGGAACGGGAGCCCGAAGAGCCCCATGCGGCCCATCTCGCGCACGATCTCGTAGGGGAACTCGTGCCGCTCGTAGTAGTCGCCGATCTTCGGCGCGACGACGTCGTGCGCGAACTCCTCGACGGTACGGCGCAGTTGTTCGTGCTCCTCGGTGAGCCTGTGGTCCAGGGGCATGGGGTCACTCCTCGGTACGGGTGAGCGGGGGCGCGCCCGGGGTGCCGGGACGCGGGGGAGGGGATCGCCGGTCGGGCGAGGGGACGGGAGGGGGACGTACGCGCGGAGTTCAGGAACCGGCCAGTGCGCGGACCGTGCGGGACGGGGACGGGCGGCCCAGGTGGCCGGCCATCCACGTACTCGTCTCCACGAGGGCTTCCAGATCGATACCGGTCTCGATGCCGAGGCCGCGCAGCATCCACACGAGGTCCTCGGTCGCGAGGTTCCCCGTGGCGCTGCGCGCGAAGGGGCAGCCGCCGAGCCCGCCGGCGGAGGCGTCGACCGTGGTCACGCCCATGCGCAGCGCCTCCAGGGTGTTCGCGAGGGCCTGCCCGTACGTGTCGTGGAAGTGGACGCCGAGCGTCGCGAGCGGTACGCCCGCTTCCGTGAGGGCGGTGAGCAGGGCCCGTACGTGCCCGGCCGTCGCGACGCCGATCGTGTCGCCCAGGCTCAGCTCGTCGCAGCCCATCCCTTCGAGCGCCTTCGCGACCGCGACGACCCGTTCGACCGGCACGGGACCCTCCCACGGGTCGCCGAAGCACATCGACAGGTAGCCGCGCACGTGCGCCCCGGCGGCCTTCGCCTCCGCGACGACCGGTGCGAAGACCGCGAGGGACTCGTCCACGGTGCGGTTCAGGTTGGCCTTCGCGAAGCTCTCCGTGACGCTCGCGAAGATCGCCACGCGGTCCGCGCCGAGGGCGAGCGCCCGCTCCAGGCCGCGTGCGTTCGGTACGAGGACGGGCAGCCGCACGCCCTGCTCCCGCAGATCCGCGAGGCGAGGGAACAGCACCTCGGCGTCCGCGAGTTGGGGCACCCACTTCGGGTGCACGAAGCTTGTCGCCTCGACCGTCGTGAGCCCGGCGCTCGCGAGCCGGTGCACGAACTCCGCCTTCACGTCGACGGGTACGGTGCTCTTCTCGTTCTGGAGTCCGTCGCGCGCGCCGACCTCGTGGACGCGGACGCGGGAGGGCAGACCGCCGAGCGGAACCGTCATCGGGAGCCCCGTGCTCATCGCGCCACCTCCGTCAACGGCTCCACGACCGCGAGGACTTCGTCCATCGCGACGGTGCCGCCCTGCCGGACGGCGACCCGGGTCACCGTGCCGTCGTGCGGCGCGGTGATGACGTGCTCCATCTTCATCGCCTCCACCACGAGCAGCCCGTCGCCCGCCCGTACCGTGTCGCCCTCCTTGGCCTTGACGACCGTGACCGTGCCCGGCATCGGCGCGGTGAGCGAGCCCGTGCCGCCCGCGCCCCCGGCCGCGCGCAGCGCGGCGGCGACCGGATCGTGGTCGCGGACCTCCCACGCGTCCCCGTCGCGCCCCAGCCAGTCCCCGGCCCGTACGAAGCGGAGCCGCCGTCCCACCGCCGTGACCGTCACCGCCTCCTCGCTCACCTCGGCGTCCGCGGGCACGGTCCGCTCGACCGGCTCGTGGCCCGGCACCCGCAGCGGCACGCGCAGCGCCGCGGGGGTCCCGCCGAGCCGCCAGCCGTCCCCCGCCGCGAAGGGATCACGCCACCCCGGCCCAGCTCCGCCCGCCGTGAGGGCCGCCCTGCGCACGGCCGCGGCCGCCGCGTACACCTCGCGCGGCACCTCGGGCTCCACGAACCCGGCCGCCTCGCGCTCGACGAGCCCCGTGTCCAACTCGCCCGCCACGACCTGCGGATGGGCGAGCAGGCGGCGCAGGAAGCCCGCGTTCGTCGGGACGCCGAGCGTCACCGTCCGGGCGAGCGCGCCCCGCAGGCGGCGCAGGGCCGTGTCCCGGTCCGGGCCGTACGCGACGATCTTCGCGAGCATCGGGTCGTACGCGCTGCCGACCTCGACGCCCTCACTGAGCCCCGAGTCCACCCGTACGCCCGGCCCCGTGGGTTCCTCCAGGCGCAGCACGGTGCCGCCGCTCGGCAGGAAGGCCGGTGATCCATCGATGAGTTGTACCGACTCGGCGCAGATCCGCGCCTCGACCGCATGCCCGTCGAGACGGACGTCCTCCTGCGCGAGCGGGAGCCGCTCCCCGGCCGCGACCCTGATCTGCCACTCGACGAGATCGAGCCCGGTCACCAACTCGGTGACTGGGTGCTCCACTTGGAGGCGCGTGTTCATCTCCATGAAGTAGTACGCCTCGGGCGCGGTCCCGGCCGGGGCGTCCGGCTCGGGGCCCGGGACGATGAACTCGACGGTGCCCGCGCCCTCGTAGCCGCAGGACCTGGCCGCGCGGACGGCCGCCTCGCCCATCGCCGTGCGCGTCGCCTCGTCGAGGAGGACCGAGGGCGCCTCCTCGATGAGCTTCTGGTGGCGGCGCTGGAGCGAGCACTCGCGCTCGCCGAGGTGGATGACGTTGCCGTGCCGGTCGGCGAAGACCTGGATCTCGATGTGCCGGGGGCGCTGCACCCACCGTTCGACGAGGAGCGTGTCGTCGCCGAACGAGGAACGGGCCTCGCGGCGCGCGGCCGCGATCTCCTCGGCGAGCAGCGCCTCGTCCCGGACCAGGCGCATCCCCTTGCCGCCGCCGCCCGCCGAGGGCTTGAGCAGCACCGGCATCCCGATCTCCCGTGCCGCGTCGGCGAGTTCCTCGTCGTCGAGACCGCTGCCGCTGGAGCCCGGCACGACCGGGACGCCCGCCTGCCTGACCGTCTCCTTGGCGCGGATCTTGTCGCCCATGAGGTCCACGGCGTCCGCCGGGGGGCCGATGAAGACGAGGCCCGCGTCCGCGCAGGCGCGTGCGAAGGCCGCGTTCTCCGCGAGGAAGCCGTAGCCGGGGTGCACCGCCTGGGCGCCGGTGCGCCGCGCGGCCTCCAGGAGCGCGGGCACCGAGAGGTAGCTCTCGGTCGCGGGCGCGGGGCCGATGCGGACGGCCTCGTCGGCCTCCCGCACGTGCCGTGCGCGCGCGTCCGCGTCGCTGTAGACCGCGACCGAGCGGATGCCGAGGGCGCGCAGGGTGCGGATGACGCGGACGGCGATCTCGCCGCGGTTGGCGATGAGGACGGTGTCGAACAGAGCGGTTCCTGGCATGGCTACCTTCGAAGTCGCCTTGGACGTCGGTGGACGTGAGGTCGTCGCGGGGGTCGTCATCGAGATCACATCCGGAAGACGCCGAAGCGGGGTTCGGGCAGCGGGGCGTGGGCGCAGGCGGTGAGCGCGAGGCCCAGGACGCGGCGCGTGTCGAGCGGGTCGATCACGCCGTCGTCCCACAGGCGGGCGGTCGCGTAGTAGGCGTCGCCCTGCCGCTCGTACTGCTGCCTGACCGGTGCCTTGAACCGCTCCTCGTCGTCGGCGGGCCACTCCTCGCCGCGCGCCTCCATCTGGTCGCGCTTGACGGTCGCGAGGACGGACGCGGCCTGTTCACCGCCCATGACGGAGATCTTCGCGTTGGGCCACATCCACAGGAAGCGGGGTCCGTAGGCCCGGCCGCACATCGAGTAGTTGCCCGCGCCGTAGGAGCCGCCGACGACGACCGTGAGCTTCGGCACGCGGGTCGTCGCGACCGCCGTGACCATCTTCGCGCCGTGCTTCGCGATGCCGCCCGCCTCGTAGGCGCGGCCGACCATGAAGCCCGAGATGTTCTGGAGGAAGAGCAGCGGGATGCCGCGCTGGTCGCACAACTCGATGAAGTGCGCGCCCTTCTGCGCGGATTCGGAGAAGAGGATGCCGTTGTTCGCGACGATGCCGACCGGGTGGCCGTGGACGTGCGCGAAGCCGGTGACGAGCGTCTGCCCGTACTCGGCCTTGAACTCCTGGAAGCGGGAACCGTCCACGATCCGCGCGATGACCTCGCGCACGTCGTACGGGGTGCGCGAGTCGGCGGGCACGGCTCCGTAGAGGCCCGCCGGATCGACCGCGGGCTCCTCCTGCTCCCTCACCGCCCACGGGAGTTCCTTGCGGGCGGGCAGCGTCGCGACGATGTTCCGGACGATCCGCAGCGCGTGCGCGTCATCCTCGGCGAGGTGGTCGGTGACGCCCGAGACGCGGCTGTGGACCTCGCCGCCGCCCAGTTCCTCGGCGGTCACCACCTCGCCCGTGGCCGCCTTCACGAGCGGCGGTCCGCCGAGGAAGATCGTGCCCTGGCCGCGCACGATGACCGCCTCGTCGCTCATCGCGGGCACGTACGCGCCCCCGGCCGTGCACGAGCCCATCACCGAGGCGATCTGCGGAATCCCCGCCGCCGACATGCGCGCCTGGTTGTAGAAGATCCGGCCGAAGTGCTCGCGGTCGGGGAAGACCTCGTCCTGCATCGGCAGGAACGCGCCGCCCGAGTCCACGAGGTACACGCACGGCAGGCGGTTCTCCAGGGCGACCTCCTGCGCGCGCAGGTGCTTCTTGACGGTCATCGGGTAGTACGTACCGCCCTTGACCGTCGCGTCGTTGGCGACGACGACGCTCAACCGGCCCGAGATCATGCCGAGTCCGGCGACGACCCCGGCGGCGGGCGCGGCCCCCTCGTACAGCCCCTCGGCGGCGAGGGGCGCCAGCTCCAGGAACGGCGAACCGGGGTCGAGCAGGCTGTCGACGCGCTCGCGCGGGAGCATCTTGCCGCGCGAGACGTGCCGCTCGCGGGCGCGCTCGCCGCCGCCGAGCCGGGCCCGCTCCAGGCGCGAGCGCAGCTCGTCGGCGAGCTTCGCGTGCGCGGCCTCGTTGGCGCGCCACGCCTCGGACGCCGGATCGGCGGAGGTCGTGAGGACCGGGGCGAGCTGGACCGTCGCCGCGGGGTGGACGCCGGAGGGGCCGGGGGAGTGGGCCTCGTGGAGGTGCGGGGCCGCGCCGCCCGTGCCGCCGCCCGTCGCCGTCGTCTGGTCCGCCATGCGGTCGATCCCCTCGCCGGCCGGGCTCCGTCGCCCGGCGGTCGCTGAACGTATGAGTGCGCGTGTTAGTGAGCGTTAACGTCTGTCGTTCAGGTTAACGAGCGCTAACGGCCTTGTCTAGAATGACTTCCCATGAGCACCAGCCCCGCGAGCGCAGACGCGCCGACGAGACGGGTCCAGATCCTCCGGGAGGCCGCCCGCCTCTTCGCCGCGCGCGGCTTCCACGGGGTCGGAGTGGACGAGATAGGCGCGGCCGTGGGGATCAGCGGCCCCGGCCTCTACCGCCACTTCGCGGGCAAGGACGCGATGCTCGCCGAACTGCTCGTCGGCATCAGCGAGCGCCTGCTCGCGGGCGGCCGCGCGCGTCTCGCCGCGGCGGAGGGGCCTCCGGAAGCGGCACTCGACTCCCTCCTCGCCGGGCACATTGACTTCGCCCTCGACGACCGCGCCCTGATCGTCCTCCACGACCGCGAACTCGACCGCCTCCGCGACGAGGACCGCCGCCGGGTGCGCCGCCTCCAGCGCGAGTACGTCGAACTCTGGGTGGACACCCTCCGCAAGGCCCGCCCCACGACGGACGAGCCCACGGCCCGCGCGACGGTCCACGCGGTCTTCGGCCTCCTCAACTCGACCCCGCACCAGGTGGCCGACGGCATAGGGCGGACGGAGATGGGTGACCTCCTGCTGCGGCTGGCGCGCGGGGCGTTCGGGGCGGCGTGAGAGCCGTCACGCCACCCCCGCCGCCCCCTTCCCGCCCTCAGCCACCGGCTTCGCGGGCTCCGTGCCCCGCAGCGGGACCTCCTCGATCGCCAGGGCCGCGAGGAGGGCCGCCACGCCCACGCAGGCTCCCACCAGGAAGATCAGGTGCGTCGCGTGGGCGACGCGTGCGGCGTGGACGGGGCCCTGCGCCGGGCCGCCGCGGACGCTCGACGTGAAGAGCGAGGCGAAGAGCGCCAGGCCCAGGGAGCCGCCCAGGGTGCGGAAGAGGTTGGTCGCCGCCGAGGCCGCGCCCATGTCGCGCATCGGGACCGAGTTCTGCGCGATCGTGTTCGCCATTTGCAGGGCGAAGCCGCTGCCGATGCCCAGGAGGACCATGGAGACCGTCGTGAGGGAGTGCGGCGTGTCCGTTCCCGCCGTGGACAGCAGCCCCATGCCGACCACCATGCTCGCCGCGCCCGTGACGGGGAAGAGCTTGTAGCGGCCCGTCGCCGACATGACCTTGCCCGCGACGCTCGTCGCGACGAGCGTCGCGATCATCATCGGGAGCAGCAGAAGCCCGGAGTGCGAGGCCGTGGCGCCCTGCACCACCTGCTGGTAGAGCGGGAGGTAGAGCGTCGCCCCGAACAAGGCCATCCCCGTCACCGTCAACAGCACGGCGGCGAGCGGGAAGTTGCGGTGGCTCGTGTAGACGCGCGGCGGCATCAGCGGTTCGCCGACGCGGAGTTCGGTCGCGACGAAGGCCACCAGGAGCGCGACGGCGAGCGCGCCGAGGCAGAGGATCCGCCACGAGCCCCACGCGTACGTGCTCCCCGCCCACGTCGCCGCCATCACGAAGGCCGAGAGGGCCCCGCTGAGCAGCACGATCCCGGCCCAGTCGATCCGTACCGCCCCCTGCCGCTCCCGCGCGGGGAGCCGCAGCAGCAGCCCGCACCACGTGAGGCACACGAGGCCCACGGGGACGTTCACGTAGAAGGCCCAGCGCCAGCCCAGGTGCCCGGTCACGAAGCCCCCGACGAGCGGCCCGCCGAGCTGCCCGGCCGCCATCACGGCGGCGATCATGCCCTGGTACCTGCCGCGTTCGCGCGGCGGCACGAGCGCGCCGATCAGCGCGAAGGCCCCCGCGCCCATGCCGCCCGCGCCGAGTCCCTGCACGACGCGGAAGGCGATGAGCGCGTTCATCGAGGGCGCGAGCCCACATGCCGCCGAGGCCACGAGGAAGAGCACGACCGAGGCGAGGAAGACGCGCTTGCGGTCGAAGAGATCACCGAGCTTGCCCCAGACGGCGGTCGAGCACGCCGTCGCGAGCGTGTAGCCGGTGACGACCCACGACATCCGGTCCAGCCCGCCGAGGTCGTCCACGACGGTCGGCATCGCGGTACCGACGATCAGGCCGTCCAGCATGGACAGGAGCAGGGCGAGGAGAACGCCGAGCAGGACCCAGCGGACGGGGACGGGGCGACGGGCGGGCGCGGGGACGGCGGGCGAGGGGTCCGGGCGCGGGGCGTCGGCCATGACGTCCCCCTTTCTGGGGCTCGGGCAGGGGAGAGGCGGCGGCAGGGGGAGCACGTGCCGCACGGTGAGCGTAACGAACGCGTTCGTCACGAACAAGTTCGTAAGGACGGGCGCGGAGATAGCTTCCGCTCCCCGGCAACCCCCTAGGTGGATCTGATCCATGGCTTCCCACGGGAGAACGAGGAGGCACCTCGCGGCGGTACGCGCACACGTACGAGGAGCGTCGCTCGCGCGGCGGTCCCCTCCCCGTCCCGTCGGCTCGACGCGTGCGGACCCCCGCCGCCGCCCGGAGAAAGCCGCCGCGCCACCCCGCCCCCAGGTGTACCTTCGGCCCAGCCCAGCCCAGCCCAGCCCAGCCCAGCCCAGCAGGGACGGGACCGGCCCAGCCCCCACTCCGCCGAGGAGCCCCTCATGCCGCAGCGACCCGCCCCGCCCGCCGCCGACTTCCCCGTCGTCCCCCTCCCCGGCGCCCGCATCGCCTGCACCGTGCGCGGGGCGGGGCCCACCGCGCTGCTCGCGCACGGGGTCACGTGCAGCCGCGCGCACGACGCCCGGTACGGGCTCCCCGGCTACACGCCCGTCGCGGCGCACCACCGGCTCGTCGCCTACGACGCGCGGGGACACGGCGAGAGCGGGGGCAGGCCCGAACCGGACGCGTACGAGTGGGGCGCCCTCGCCGGGGACATGCTCGCGCTCGCCGACCACTTCTCGCCGGAGGCCCCCGTCGCCGCGATCGGCTGCTCCATGGGCACGGCGACGGCACTGCACGCCGCACTGCGCGCCCCCGACCGCTTCTTCGCGCTCGTCCTCACCGCCGTCCCCACCGCCTGGGAGACCCGCGCGGCGCAGGCGGGGCTCTACCGGCGGATGGCGGCGCTCGCCGCCGAGGACCCCGCCGGGCTCGACGCCCTGCGCGCCGCCGCTCCCGTGCCCCCGATCTTCGCCGGGCGCGAGCAGGGCACCGGCGACGTCCGCGCCTCGCTCCTGCCCGCCGTCCTGGAGGGCGCCGCGCGCTCCGACCTCCCCGCCCCCGAGACCCTCGCCCGCATCACGGTCCCCACCCTCGTCCTCGCCTGGGACACCGACCCGGGCCACCCCGTCTCCTCCGCCGAGACCGTCGCGCGGCACATCCCGGGCGCCCGCCTCTCCGTGGCGCGGACCGCGCCGGAGGTCGAGGAGTGGGGGCAGGTGGCGGCGGACTTCCTGCGCGAGGCGGGGGACTGAGGGCGGAAGCCTCGCCGACGCGCACCCCCCCTCGGAGCCCGAGGTGCGCGCCCCCCGGCGAGGCGGCCGTAGTCAGCGCGCGGCCCCCTCGCCTCGCTTCCCGTCCGAGGACTGCCCCTCACTCCCGTACCAGCAGGTCCGCCCGCCCTCGACTTCCTTCCACCAGCCGCGCGTTGGCCTCGTCCGAGTCGGCCACCCACCGCTCCGCCTCCGGGCGCGAGCGCCCGTACCGCACGTGCCGCTCCACGAGCCGCCGCACCCGCGTGGCCGGGTCCGGGGCGAGGAACCACGTCTCGTCGAGCAGGTCCCGTACGGCCGACCACGGGCCGGTGCCGAGCAGCAGGTAATTGCCCTCGGTGACGACGAGCGGCGCGTCCGGCGGTACGGGCACCGCCCCGGCGAGCGGCTCCTCCCACTCCCGCCGGAACAGCGGCGCGTACACGACCTCGTCCGCCACCGGCTCGCGCAGCCGCCGCAGGAGCGCCACGTACCCGGCCGCGTCGAACGTGTCGGGCGCCCCCTTCCGTCCAGCACGCCCGAGCCGCTCCAACTCGGCCTGCGCCAGGTGGAATCCGTCCATCGGCACGAGCACGGAGCCGGGCACGGCGGCCACGAGCCGCTCCGCCAGCGTCGACTTCCCCGCCCCGGGCGCCCCCGCGATGCCGAGGAGATGACGGCGGCCGGGGGCGGAGAGAAGGCGGGCGCGGGCGAGGAGGGCGTCGAAGGAGGGGTCCATGCGGATCATTGTGCGGGCGGCCGTGCGCGGGTGGCCGCCGGGTCCGGGGCGAGCGGTGGCGGGGGCCGTGACGGCCGTCGTGGTCCCGGGCGGCGCGGTGAACCGCCCCGAGGGACACCGTGTGCGGGCGTGCGCCCGCGCGTAGAGTCGGTTCCGCACGACCCCACTCCCCGGAGGTGCCCCATGACCGCTTTCTTCCCCCTCGGGCAGCTGAAGGCCGGGCCGCCCCCCGAGGCCGAGCCCGAGCCGGTCGGGATGGACCCCGTGGCCGAGGGCGAGGACGACTTCGACCCGGACGAGATGGCCGCGCTCCTCGTCTCCACACGCGCCCAGCGCGGGCGGCCCGGGGGCGGCTCCTGCGCCGTGTGAGCCGGGCCGCCGCCGCCCCGCGGGGCGCCCCGCGCCCGCCCCTCTCCCGTCTGGACACCCGCCATACGTGCGGGTAACTTCAACGGTGAGCGGGCGCTTAGTATGTCCGGCGCCCCGCCTTCGTACGTACCGCGCGGACCGGCCCGCACCGGCCGCTGAAGGGCGGACCGGCACCGGCCGCCGAAGGAGGGTGGCGTCAGTGCGCCGTACCGTTTACAACGAGGACCACGAGGCGTTCCGCGAGACGATCCGCGCCTTCATCGAGGCCGAGGTCGTGCCCCGGCACGAGGAGTGGGTGGCCGCAGGACAGGTACCGCGCGATTTCTACTACAAGCTCGGTGAGCTGGGCCTCTTCGGGATCGAGGTGCCCGAGGAGTACGGCGGCGCGGGCGAGGAGTCCTTCAAGTTCCAGGCGATCCTCTCCGAGGAGACCGCCCGCGCCGGTGTCTCGCTCGGCGGCAGCGGCGTGCACGTCGCGCTGTGCCTGCCGTACCTCAAGGCGTACGCCACCGAGGAGCAGAAGAAGCGCTGGCTGCCCGACTTCGTCTCCGGCGCCGCGATGTTCGCCATCGCGATGACCGAGCCCGGCACCGGCTCGGACCTCGCGGGCATGAAGACCACCGCGAAGCGCTCCGCCGACGGCACGCACTACGTCCTCAACGGCGCCAAGACCTTCATCACGGGCGGCGTCCACGCCGACCGCGTCATCGTCTGCGCCCGTACCGCGCCGCCGAAGGAGGACGACCGCCGCTTCGGCATCTCGCTCCTCGTCGTCGACACGAAGTCCGAGGGCTACGCGGTCGGCCGCAAGCTCGACAAGCTCGGCCTCAAGACCTCCGACACCGCCGAACTCTCCTTCACCGACGTCAAGGTGCCCGTCGCCGACCTCCTCGGCGAGGAGAACAAGGGCTTTCACTACCTCGGCCAGAACCTCCCCCAGGAGCGCCTCGGCATCGCCGTCGGCGCCTACGCGCAGGCCGCCGCCGCCATCCGCTTCGCGCAGCAGTACGTGCGGGAGCGCACCGTCTTCGGGAAGCCCGTCGCCGCGTTCCAGAACACGAAGTTCGAGCTGGCCGCCTGCAAGGCAGAGGTCGACGCCGCCGAGGCCGTGTGCGACCGCGCGCTCGAAGCGCACGACAAGGGCGAGCTGACCGCCGCCGAGGCCGCGTCCGCGAAGCTCTTCTGCACCGAGGTCGCCTCGCGCGTCATCGACCGCTGCCTCCAGCTCCACGGCGGTTACGGCTACATGAACGAGTATCCGATCGCCCGCCTCTACGCGGACAACCGCGTCAACCGCATCTACGGTGGCACGAGCGAGGTCATGAAGATGATCATCGCGAAGAGCATGGGGCTGTGAGCCGGCCCGGGGCGAGGGCCGCGCACGCGCGCGCGACCAGGGAGCACAGGGAGTACGCCGTATGAGCGAGGCACTCGACGACCTCCTCGATCTGCTCGATCTGGAGCGGATCGAGGTGGACATCTTCCGGGGCCAGTCCAGGCCCACCCTCGTCCCGCGCGTCTTCGGCGGGCAGGTCGCGGCTCAGGCGCTCGTCGCCGCGGGCCGCACCGTGCCCGCCGACCGGTACGCGCACTCGCTGCACGCGTACTTCCTCGTCGCGGGCGACCCGGGCGCGCCCATCGTCTACCGCGTGGACCGCATCAGGGACGGCCGCTCCTTCACGACCCGGCGCGTCGTCGCGATCCAGCACGGCCAGCCGATCTTCCACCTCTCGTGCTCCTTCCAGGTGCACGAGGAAGGACTCGACCACCAGGCGCCGATGCCGCCCGCGCCCGACCCCGAGTCGCTGCCGAGCGCGCCCGAGGCCCTGCCCCGGTACGCCGAGGCGGTCGGCGGCCCGGCGGTCGTGCGCAAGCTGCTCGAAGCCCGCGAGGCGGTCGACCTGCGGTACGTGGACGCGCCCCCCTACGCGACCGCCGGGCAGCCGCGCGAGCCGCGCTCGCAGGTGTGGTTCCGCACCAACGGCAAGCTCGCGGGGGACGATCCGCTCCTGCACGTCTGCCTCGCGACGTACGTCTCGGACATGACGCTGCTCGACTCGGTCCTCCTCGCGCACGGGCGCGGCGGCTGGGTCACGGGCGACATCGTCGGCGCGAGCCTCGACCACGCCATGTGGTTCCACCGGCCCTTCCGCGCCGACGAGTGGCTCCTGTACGACCAGGAGTCCCCCTCGTCCTCGGGCGGCCGGGGCCTGGGCCAGGCCCGGATCTACACACAGGACGGGCGGCTCGCGATCTCGGTCATCCAGGAGGGGCTGATGCGGGTGCCGCGCGAGCGGTGACGCGGCCGGATGCCCCGGTACGGGTGCGGCGGAGCGTGTCCCGGGTGCCCGGCGGGGCGTGTCCGCCGGGCCGCACCCGTACCGCTCGGCATACTGCGCCGCTATGAGCAGCAGTGATCCCGCGCAGCCGCCCGCCACGACGCCCGACCCCGGCGGCGAGAGCACCTTCACCGTCCTCGTCGCCGCCGGCGCCAACCTCGCGATCGCCGCGGCGAAGCTCGTCGCCGGGCTCGTCAGCGGCTCCTCGGCGATGCTCTCGGAGGCCGCGCACTCGCTCGCTGACACGGTCACCGAGCTGCTGCTCCTGCTCGCGCTGCGGCGCAGCGCCAAGCCCGCAGACGAGGACCACCCGCTCGGCCACGGCCACGAGCGCTACGTCTGGGCCCTGCTCGCCTCCGTCGCGACGTTCGTCGGCGGCGCCGTCTTCTCCGTCTACGACGGCGTCCACACGCTCACGCACGGCGAGACCCTCGGCAACCCGCTCCCGTCGTACGCCGTCCTGGCCATCGCCTTCCTCCTGGAGGGCTACTCCCTGCGCACGGGGCTCCAACAGATGGCGGGGGAGGCGCGCGCCGCGCGGACGACCTTCCGCAAGCACCTGCGGTGGACGAGCGACACGACCGTCAAGGCCGTCGTCTTCGAGGACTCGGCGGCGCTCGTGGGCCTCGTCCTCGCCGCGGCCGGTCTCGCGCTCGCGCACGCGACGGGCGACGGCACGTGGGACGGGATCGCGTCACTCCTCATCGGCGCGCTCCTCGTCTGGGTCGCGTGGGTCCTCGGCCGCTCGAACACCGAACTGCTCACCGGGCGCCCCCTTCCGCCCGCCGAGCGCGCGGCGATCCGCGCCGAACTCCTCGCCACGGAGCACGTCGAGGCGGTCCTCGACCTCGTCACGCTCGTCCAGGGCCCCGACGAGGCCCTGGTCGCCGCGAAGATCGACTTCCGCGACGCCTCGACCGCCGCGCAGATCGAGTGGACCTGCGAACGCGCCGAACGCCGCATCCGCGAGCGCTTCCCGCGCGTGACCCGGGTCTACCTCGATCCCACGCCCGGAGCGGGCCAGCGGCGGCGGGAGGGGCTGAACCCCTGGGGCGACGCGGGCTGAACCCCTGGGCGGTGCGGGCGGGTTGCCCGCGGGGCGCCGGGACGCGTCACCCGGTGGGGGGCGCCGATCAGCTTGCACGGGGCACCTATATCCGCACGTATGCGGGGAGGGCCGCCGGGCACGCGGTCCACAACGGCCCCAGGGCCAAGATTCTCCGTCCTCACCGCACAGGAGCCCCCCATGGTCGTCGTCGGCATCGTCGCGATATGCGCTGTTCTCCTCGTCCTCGCTTTCCTCGTCCCCCGGCTGTCCCGCAAGCCGCAGCACGGCACCCAGCGCACGCTGGGCCTCGGCTCGCGCGCCGGGTCCAAGGCCCCCGGCATCCTCGGCAAGCTCTTCAGCAAGCCGTTCAGCAGCAGCTCCCGGGCCGTGGGCCACAGCGGCTCCGCCGGTCGCAAGGCACGGGGCCACATGCCGTTCTGACCCCTCCCCGGACGCACCCCCCCAGGGCGCGCGGCGCGGGCACGTGGGGCTGTTCCCCCGAGGGGAACAGCCCCACTCGCCCCTGTCCTCAGCGGCTCACGAGGCGCCGTGGAGCCGACGGGCCGCGCAGGTGACCGGTTGTCGGGCTGACAGCCGTGGTGCACGACCACCCGGCCCGCGCGGAGCGCCCCCCTCACGCCTTCCCCGCTCTCCCGGGCGTGCCCAGGCCCGCCCCGCCGCGCTTCCCGCTACTGCTCCCGAGGGCGGCGGTCCAGGTCCGTCAGCTCCTGCGCGAACGTGAGGTGGAGCGGCTCCGGGCCCACGTACCGCTGGCACGGGCAGTCCCGCGCCTCGTACCGCTCCGGCTTGTTCTCCGCGTCCCAGGCCACGGCCGCCCGCACCGACTCGTGGCAGCGGCCCTCCGCGTCGTGCGTCGCGAGGTGATGGCCGCAGCCGCACACCGGCTCGGGCGGCCGTCCGGCGTCGAGCCGCGCCCGCTCTGCCCGCGCCTTCGCCTCCGTGAGTTCCAGTCTGCGCTTGTGCCGCGTCCGCAGCGCCCTGCGCGCCCGCTCACCGATCCCGCCGCCCCCGAAGACGACCACGAAGAACAGCACCCACAGCCACGTACTCATGTGCCCAACCCCCGTCCGGCATGGATGATTCGAGTCTACGCGGGAGCTCGCCCGCGAGACGGGAGGAGAGCGCGCGGTGGGACGCGACGAGCGGGAAGCGTACGCACGGGCGAGGAGCCTCGCGCGAGCGGCCGAGGCGGTGCGGGTCGACTGGCACCGTGCCGTCACCTCCGTACGGAGCGCGGTCGACCCGCTCCTCGAAGCCGAAGTCGCCGCGCTCCTCGCCCCCGTGCCGCTCGCGCGGCTCCAGGAGGTCACGCGCGGGCGGCTGCGCACCGCCGACGTCGAGGCCGCCGGGTACACCACGGTCGGCGCCCTCCACGAGGCCGGGGAGCACGCGCTGCTCCGCATACCCGGCGTCGGCGTGGGCCGCGCGCGCCAACTCACGGCCGCCGCCGGGCGGTTCGCCGACACGGTGCGCGAGGCCCTGACCGTACGGCTGGACGCGGACCGCCCCACGCCCGGCACGACCGCGCTGCTCCGGGCGCTGCACCCGCTCGTCGTCGTCGGGACCGCCGGGCGGCGCGTCGTCGTCGAGGCGGAGGAGTGGGCCGGACGCTTGGAGGAACCGCTCGCCGTCGCCGCGCCGCTCGACGCCGCCTGGCCGCGCGCCGCCGCCCGGTCCCTCGCCGCCCGTTGCGTGCCCGCCAGGGGCCGGGCCCTCGCGGCGGCCCGCTCCGCGCTCGACGAACTGCGGGCACTGGTCGCCGAGGCCGCCGCCGCCGGGCTCGTCGAGCGCTTCGCGCAGACGTCCGCCGATCTGCTCCGCACGCCGGGCTCCGAGGCGGCGGCGTGGACGGACTTCGCCCTGCGCGCCGCCGACTACCACGCCGTGCTCGCCTCCGCCGCCGGTCTCGATCCCGGCTCCGCGGCGGTGGCCGGGGACCTTCCCGCGGAGATCGCCGAGGAGGTGCGCCAACAGCCGCTGGACGAGCGGCATCTGCGCGTCACGCTGCGCCCGTACCAGTCCTTCGGCGCCCGCTTCGCGCTCGCCCGCCGCCGCGTCCTGCTCGGCGACGAGATGGGGCTCGGCAAGTCGGTGCAGGCGATCGCCGTGCTCACCCACCTCACGGCCGAGGCCGAGGACTGGCGGCGCGAGCGGCGACGCCGGGCGGGCACGGGCGCCCTCGCCCCGGCCGAGCGCCGCCTCACCGGCTTCCCCGGCGCCCGCGAGGAACCGTCGCCCCCCGGCCTTCCCGGCCCCCGCGACGCGTGGCCCCCCTCCGGCCAGGACAGCCCGTCCGCCGCCGAGGCGCGCGCCCTCGTCGTCTGCCCGACGAGCCTCCTCATCAACTGGCAGCGCGAATTCGCCACCCACAGCGCGCTCCCCGTCCACGTCCTCTACGGACCCGGGCGCGCCCGCGCCTACGAGGAGTGGCGCAGCGGCACAGGGGTCGGCCTGACGACGTACACCTCGCTCGCGAAACTGCCGGTCGCCGACGTGTCCGAGGTCGCGACCGTCGTCCTCGACGAGGCGCAGTACGTCAAGAACCACCGCACCCAGCGGGCGGAGGCCGCCCGCGAGTGGACCCGGCAGGAGTCGCGCCGCGTCCTGCTCCTGAGCGGTACGCCGATGGAGCACCGCCCCGCCGAACTCGCGGCGCTCGTCGCCTTCCTCGACGACCGGCTGCGGCTCACCGGGCCGGAGGCGCCCGAGAGCCCGCACGCGTTCAGGGCCGCGCTCGCCCCCGTCTACCTGCGCCGCGAACAGGCCGATGTCCTCGCCGAACTGCCCGGCGTCCAGCACACCCGCGAGTGGCTCGCGTCGGGCCCCGCGGAGAACGCCGCCTACCGCGCCGCCGTCGTCGCGGCCCGCTTCCCCGCGATGCGGCGCGCGGCCTTCGCCGACCCGGAGCACTCCGCGAAGGCCGCCCGGCTGCGGGACCTCGTCGCCGAAGCGGCGGCGAACGGCCGCAAGACGCTCGTCTTCTCGTACTTCCCCGACGTGCTCGACGCGGTCCGCCCCCACCTGCCGCCCGACGTCCCCGTGCACGGCCCGCTCACCGCGGCGATGGACGCCCGCGCGCGGCAGGACGTCGTGGACGCCTTCACGACCACTGGCGGACCGGCCGTCCTCCTCGCCCCGATCCGCGTGGCGGGGCTCGGCCTCAACCTCCAGGCCGCCTCCGTCGTCGTCCTGTGCGAGCCGCAGACGAGCACAGCGCTGGAGTCGCAGGCCATCGCCCGCGCCCACCGCATGGGCCAG
Organism: Streptomyces sp. NRRL F-5630; assembly: GCF_000719475.1. GTDB lineage: Bacteria > Actinomycetota > Actinomycetes > Streptomycetales > Streptomycetaceae > Streptomyces. The sequence continues at coordinate 39,983 of NZ_JOGO01000024.1, forward strand.
GCCCGCTCCGTACGGGTGCACCACCTCCTCACCCCCGGCGGCATCGACGCGCGTCTCCTCGCCGTGCAGGAGGAGCGCACCCACCTCTTCGACACGCACGCGCGCCGCAGCGTCATCGCGGAGAGCATCCCCGAGGCGACGGACACCTTCGACGCGGACATCGCGCGCCGGATCGTGGCGGAGGAACGGGAGCGGCTCGGGGTGGCGGAGACCGAAGGGCCGGACGGCCCGCGAGCGGTCCGGGGAGGGGGCTGAACGGCCGGAAACCCGTCTCCGGCGACCATGACGAGCGCCAGGGGGCAGGGGGCAGCCGAGTGCGGGGCAGGTCCGACGCCGCCCAGGGACGCCGGACCTGCGACGAGACAGCGAACAACGGCGTCTCCCGAGGGCTGTCCGCCGCCCTGCCGCAGGCCGGGTCGGCCCGGCGCTCAGGGGGCCCGGTACTCCTGCTCCGGCCGTCCGGCGGCCCCGTAGCGCAGACGCATCCGGAGCAGCCCGCGGCCGACCATGTCAGCCAGGTACCGCTGGGCGGTGGCCCGCGATACGCCGACCAGCGCGGCGACCTCACCGGCGGACAGCGGGCCCGCCGCGTCCTGGACGGCGCCGAGCACCAGCTCCCGGGTCACGGTGTGCGCGGCGGTGGCCGACCGGCGACCGCCCGCGCCGCCTCCGCGCAGCGCGGCGAGCGCGTCGTCCAGCGCCTCCTGGTCGAGGGTCTCCGCGGCGGTCAGTTGCCGGTACCGCGCATAGCCGCGCAGCCGGGCGGCGAGCGCCTCCGGCGCGAAGGGCTTGATCAGGTACGCGAGCGCGCCCGCCGCCAGCGCCGTGCGCACGGTACGGCCCTCGGCCGCCGCGCTCAGCACGAACGTGTCGCAGGGCAGCGCCCGCAGCAGCTCCAGCCCCGGACGGTCCGGCAGGTACAGATCGACGAGGGCCAGATCCACCGGTGCCTCGGCCCGCCCCGCCGCCGCCAGCGCCTCGTCGGCCGAGCGTGCCACCCCGGCGACCGCGCAGCCCGGCGTCTCCGCCACGATGTCCGAGTGCAGCCCGGCGACCCGGAAGTCGTCGTCGACGACCAGGACGGACAGGGGCCGCCGCTCGTCCGCGGCCGTACGGCTGATGCTCATGCGGGGTGCTCCGGAGGGTGGTGGCGGGCAGGGGGCGGGGCGTCGTGCGGGGAGCCGCCGGGCGGAGGTTCGGGGACGGCGGCGGACGCGCTGCCGGGCCCGGTGCCCGCCAGGGGAGGGGAGCCCGCGCGAGGGTCGTTCCTTCCGTTCCCGGAACCGCCTTCGCCGCCCTCGTCGGGACCGCTCCCGGTCCCGGAAGCGCCCTCGCCGTCGTCGTCGGCGGTGTCCTCGCCGGGCGCCAGTACGCCGGGCAGCCGGGCCACGAAGACGGCTCCGCCCGACACGCGGTCCTCCTCACCGGGGGGCGGGCCGCCCGTGGCCTCGTGCCCCGCTCCGGCCGGAACGGCCCCTTCCGCAGCGGCCCGGCCTTCTCCGTGCGGCGCCGGGGCCCGCGGGGGCGCCCCCGGTTCCGTGAGCCGGAGGTCGCCGCCGCGGGCGCGGGCGATCTGGCGGGCGAGCGGAAGCCCGATGCCACGCCCGCCGACATCCTCGGCGCCGGGCTCCTTGGTGGAGACACCCTCGTCGAACAGGTCACCCCGCAGGGGCCCGGCCACGCCGTCGCCGCTGTCCGCGACCGTGATGAGCAACGTGTCCCGCACGCCGATGAGTTCGACCTCCACCCGGCGCGGGCTGCGCCGCCCCGCCTGCGCCGCGTCCACGGCGTTGTCCACGAGGTTGCCGAGCACCGTGGTCACATCGACGGGCGCGGCGACCGTCCGCCGCACCCACGTGCCACCGCCCAGCACCAGCGTCACACCGCGCTCGCGCGCCGCCGCGGCCTTCGCCGTCAGGAAGGCGCGCAGCGAGGCGTCCCGTACGGTGTCCGGCCCGAGGTCGGGCAGGGTCTCACCGAGCGGCCCCGAGCCGAGCAGGGACCCCAGGTAGTCGGCGACCTCCGCCGGCTGCCCCGCGTGCACCAGCCCGGAGAGCACGTGCAGCCGGTTGGCGAACTCGTGCCGCTGGGCGCGCAGCGCGGCGCTCATGGTGCGGACGGCGTCGAGCTGCCGGGTCAGTGACTCCACAGCCGTACGGTCCCGCACGGTGAGCAGCGTCCCGAGCCGCCGCCCCTCGCGCCGGACGGTCCGCGCGGACACCACCAGCATCCGCTCGCGCACGACGGCCATCACGGCGCGCCCGGCATCCGGCTCGCGCAGCACGTCGCGCACCCGCGGGGTCAGCCCCAGCTCCGCGAGCGGGGTGCCGGGGGCCGCCTCGATGCCGAGCTGCGCGCGGACCTCGTCGTTGGCCACGGTCACCCGGTCCCTGGTGTCCAGGGCGAGCACCCCCTCGCCGATGCCGTGCAGGACGGCCTCCTGCTCCTGGACCAGGGTCGCCAGCTCCTCCGGCTCCAAACCGAGGGTGAGCCGCTTCCAGCGGCGGACCAGCAGGACGGACGCGGCGAGGCCGACCAGCAGCGCGGCCACGAGCCAGCCCAGGCCGCCGATCAGTACCCGGGCCTGCTCGGCGCGCACGGCCCCGGCGGAGACACCGACGTTCGCCTCGCCGACGACCTTGCGGGAGCCGGGCGCGCGTACCGGGACCTTGGCCACCACCTCCTCGCCCAGGTGAGCGTGGTGCCGGGCCAGCTCCTCGTGCCCGGAGAGGGCGGTCGAGGGGTCGGTGCTCACCTCGCGCCCCAGCTCCGCCCTGTCGGGGTGGGCCAGCCGGATGCCGCGGTCGTCGGTGACCACGACGAACAGGGAGCCGGTGCGCCGCCGCACCGTCTCGGCGCGCTTGTTGAGCCAGCCGTCCGCGAGCACGGAGCGGGGGGTCCGCGCGGCGCCCTCCGAACGCGCGGCGGCGGCCGACCAGCGGTCCGCCGCCGCGCGCACGCCCGGTTCCCCGGCGACCGTCCGGGCGATGGCGAGCGCGCGCTGCTGGTACTCGCCGGTGAGGCGCCGCTCGCTGTCGTACGCGAAGGCGCCGAAGGCCGTGCCCACGACGAGGGTGACCACCGCGCACTGCAACAGCAGGGTGCGGGTGCGCAGACGGAGCCACGGCCACCTGCGGGGCCGCCGGAGGCGCGCGGCCGGGGCGCGGCGGTCGGCGCGGGGAGCTGCCGGAACGCGGCGGTCGGCGGACGGCGGGGGCGGTGCGGGCTTCACCGCTCCCACGGTAACCCCGCCGCAGGCGCTGAGCACAATGCGCACAACTCACGGAACAGCGAATTCGCGGGTTGCGCGCGAATGCTTCAAAGCGGCCGGGCCCGGCGGATAGCTTCCCGGCCTGGGACACACGCGACGCGGGGAGGCTTCCGCCTCCTCCGCGAGGCCACCCAGCCCCCGGGTGGAGACCGGACGTCCACCGCACGCCGCAGGCCGCCGCACGGTACCGGGCGCGGGGCCGCCGGGCCGGACCCGGCCGGGACGCCGGAAGTGCCCCAGCACGAGCCGCAATCTCAGGAGTGACATGTTCATACCGCGCGCAGCGTGGCGCGACGGCACCGGCCGCAGCACCGCCCACGGCTCCACCCCCTTCCCCGTGCCTCCCGTGGCGCGTCTCGCCGACACCGCCGGGCGGCGGCCGTGACGGGGCACGCGTGGCTGCTCCTGGTCACCCTCGTCGTCGCCATCGGCGTGCTGGTGCTGCTGATCAACTCGCGGCTCCGGTTCCACCCCTTCGCGGCGCTGATGCTGGTCTCGGTCGGCGTGGCTCTGGTCGCCGGTATGTCCACCGAGCAGGTCGCCGAGTCGTTGGAGGAGGGCGCGGGCGGCATCCTCGGAGACGTCGGTATCACCCTGGCGTTCGGCGCGATGCTCGGCCGGCTGCTGGCCAACTCCGGGGCCACCGAACGGATCGCCAGGGTGATCGTGGACCGGGCCGGGACGCGTTCGCTGCCCTGGTACATGGCGGGCGCCGCGTTCGTCATCGGCATCCCGATGTTCTTCGAGATCGGGCTGATCGTGTTGCTGCCGCTGATCTTCAGCGTCGCGCGGCGGCTCCAGGACAGCGGCCAGGTCAAAGGCTCGCCCTACGTCTACCTCGCCACGCCGACCATCGCGGCCCTGTGCACCCTGCACGGCATGGTGCCCCCGCACCCGGGCCCGCTGATCGGCGTCGAGGGCCTGCACGCCGACCTCGGCATGACCATCCTGGTCGGACTGATCTGCGCGGTGCCCACCATCGTCATCTCGGGCCCGGTCTACGGGCGGTGGATCGCACCCCGGCTGGCCGTGCACCCGGACCGGGAACTGGTCGCCCAGTTCACCGGCACCGCCACGACGGGTACCGGGGACGCCACGACAGGTACCGGCACCGCGACGGCGGGCGGCGAGGGGCCACGTGGCGCGGGGACCGGGAAGCCCGGCGGGGTTTCGCTCGGCTGGGCCCTGGCCGCGGTGCTGGTACCGGTGGTCCTCATGCTGCTGCGCACGATCGCGGAGCTGGCGCTGGCCGAATCCAGCCCGGTACGGCATGTGCTCGTCTTCGTGGGCGAGCCGGTGATCGCGATGTTCGCCGGTTTCCTCTTCGCGCTCTTCGCCCTCGGCTACCGCAGCGGCCAGCCGGCGGAGAAGGTACGCGAGTCGCTGACCGACAGCATCAAGTCCGTGGCCGGAATCCTGCTGATCATCGCGGGCGGCGGCGCGTTCAACCAGGTGCTGAAGGACACCGGGATCGGCAAGGCCATCGAGTCGGCCGCCTCCGGGGCGCACCTCAACCTGCTGCTGCTCGGCTGGCTGATCGCGTTGGTGCTGTCCTTCTCCACCGGCTCGGCGACCGTCGGCATCGTCGCCGCGACCGGCATCCTCAGCCCCATGGCGGGTACCGGCGGCGGCCTGGAGAGCTCGTTGCTCGTCGTCGCCATCGGCGCCGGTTCGATCGGCCTCAACTACGTGAACCACGCGGGGTTCTGGCTGGTCAAGGAGTCCTTCGGGATGACGCTGGGCCAGGCCACCAAATCGCACACGGCGATCCAGACGCTGGTGAGCGTCTGCGGGCTGCTGATGGCCCTGCTGCTCTCGGTCTTCGTCTGACCCACCCGTCGGCACCCCGGCGGCTGCCGGAGCGCCGACGGGCGAGCGCCGAGTGCCTGACGCCGGTGAGGCCGGGGGCTGCGTTTCGGGCAAGGAGACGGCCTCGGTGATGAACTCGTCGAGCGGCGTCGCCGCCTCGTTCTCCTCATGCCACGGCACCATGGAGACGGGAACTGAACCCACGCCCCCATCCGGCGGATGCATGCCGACGGAACCGCGCGTCGGGCTGGGTCACGCGCCCGCAGCCGGACAAGCGGACGCGCGTGGAATCACCCCGCGGAGAACCAGGACAAGCGGTCGGCGGCCTGGCTTCGCATGGGTTCGGGCAACTCCAGTGGTCTGAAGGTGGCCGGCCAATCGGCCGGACGGTAGCCCGCGTTCAGGTCCACATGGTGCAGTTCCAGCTCGACGAGCTTGCGCAGAACGACTTGACTGGCCGGGAACGGATCGAGGTGCAGAATGGTGACACTGGTCGTCCACGCCTTGCCGGGTACCGTGCCCACCGCGGCCCGGAACACCGCTGCCGTCCGTTCGATGTCCGCGATGTGCTCCGCGACCGGCCGGCCCGCACCGTTCTCGATGTCCGTGTCGCGGGCATCTTGGCTCGCGTAGGCGGGGAGGTCGGTGCCGGTGCGGGCCGACTCCAGCAGGTTTCGATGAGCCTCGGCGGCGCGTGCGATGTGGGCGAGGACGTGACCTCGGCTCCAGCCGGGCAGAAGAGACGGTTCGAGCACCTCTTCATCGGTCAGCCCCCTGACTGTCGTCATCAGTCGCGCCGTCGCATCATCGATTTGGGTGACGAGGTCCTTGAGCCACGTTTCCATGTCGCGAAGCCAACCAGCTTTCTTGTCAGTAGTGAGTACAGGCATTCAAGAAGAACGGACGCCTGACCGTCCACCGCACGTGGGGCCCGGAGACCACGGGGGCCCAGAGGCAAGGGAGACCGCCTCGTTCCCTCCCGACGCCCCTCGGAGCCGAGGCCGAGGCGGCCGGCCGCGGTGGGGCCGTCCGCCCGGCTCCGGGACGCCCTGCCCTGGACCGCTCCGTCCACGGATGCCGTGCGGCGATCACGCATGCGCCCGGCCTCCCTGCCGGGCTGGTGATCGAGTCGGTGTCGCCGGCCCGGGTCGCCGGGCGGCTCGGTGGTCAGCGGGCCTCGCTGAGCCGGGACGCACGCAGGAGGTCGAGCTGATCGGCGCCGCTGGTCCCCGGGGCCGCTGTGTACGTGACGATGCGCAGGTCGGCGCCGGGCACGGTCAGCACGTCGCAGTCCAGCGTGATATCACCCAGCTCGGGATGGCTGATCGTCTTGAGATCACCGACCAGCCGGCCGATGCCCGCCACCGACCACAACTCGCCGAAGAAGGACGAGGCCGCCCGCAAGCCGTCCACGAGCGCCGCCAACTCCTGGTCGGCCGGGTAGCGGGAGACCGCTTCGCGAAGGTCCGCGACGATCGCGGTCTCGAAAGCGTCCGGCCCGGCTGCCGAGTTGACCGGTCGCAGGTGCCATCGGCCCTCGCCCGTGCCGAAGAGAGCGCGGGCGAGGTTGCGTTCGGCGGGCGGCAACCCGGACGGATCGCCGTGCAAGGCCGTCCACATGTCGTTCCACCACAGCAGGCTCCAGTCAGCGGCGAACACGCCGATCGGGAGATCGCCGAGGCGCTCGACGAGGCGCCGGATGCTCGGCGACACATGGGTGCCGACGAGCTGGTCGCGCGGCGCGAGCAGGCCCGCGGAACGGTAGAGCTGGTCACGTTCGGCGGCGGAGAGCCGCAGCGCGCGGGCCAGGGCCGAGACGACCTGGGCGGACGGGTGGGTGGCCCGGCCCTGCTCCAGCCGCAGCACGTACTCGTGGGAAAGACCGGCGAGTTCGGCGAGTTCCTCGCGGCGCAGGCCGGGGGCGCGCCGCCGAGCCGTCCGGGCGTAGCCGGCCTCGGCCGGGTCGAGACGGTCACGCCAGCCGCGTACGAGGGCACCGAAGCTCAGATCGCTCACTCCTTCATGATCGCACCGGGCGTCGCCTCCACCACCGTGACCATCCGGGCGAGCGCGGCGCGCATGTAGCGGGTCCAGAGCGGCTTGAACGGGCCCGCGACGATCCAGCGGCGACCGGGCAGCGGCCGGAAGTCGTAGGTCCACCGGATCGACGTGCCGGTGCCGTCGGGCAGGAAGGACCACTCGCCACGCACCCCGGAGACCAGCTTGGCCAGCACGTTGGTGAAGCCGCTGAGCTCGTAGGCGAACCCGTGCCCGTCCACGACCTCGGTGAGCCGCTCGTCGGCCCTGGAGCCGTCGGTGAACCATGTTTGGCGCGAGAGCCCCGGCCGCTCCCAGGCGCCGGTCTGCTCGCGCACTTCCGCGACGCCGGGGAACGGTCCCCAGGGCTTGAAGACCTGGGACAGGTCGATCGGCACGATGACCCGGAAGGTGTGGGCGGGGGCGGCCGTCGTACGGGCGAAGACGGTGATCGGAACGCTGTGTTTCGTCATGCCCTCAGCATCGCCAGCGATGGCCGCGCGAGGCAGACACCTGTCAGTACATACCCTCGCGGTCTTGGTGCTCCGCCCCCTCGGACCGCGTCCGGCACGCGGGAGCACGCACCGGACGCCGCGCGGCCGCCCTGCGGACGAGGTGAGATTGAGACAGGCCTAGCCGAGCAGGGCCAGGTCCTCCTCGGTGAGGCGCAGGGCGGCGGCCGCCACGTTCTCCCTCAGATGTGCGGGGTTGCCGGTGCCGGGGATGGCCAGCACGTGGGGGCCCTGGTGGAGGGTCCAGGCGAGGCGGACCTGGGACGGCGAGGCACCGTGGCGGGCGGCCACCTCGGCGACGGCCCGGTCCGCCGCCCCCTCGGGGGCGTCGGCAACCGCGGTGACCCCGGCGGGGCCGCCGCCCACCGAGAAGAACGGGACGAAGGCGATGCCCCGCTCGGCGCAGACCTGCCGAATCGCGTCGTCCTCGCGGCGGATGGTGAGCCCGTACTGGTTCTGCACACACACCACGGGCGCGATGGACAGGGCCTCCTCCACGTGCTCAAGACCGACGTTGGAGATGCCCAGGTGCCGGATGAGGCCCTCCTCGCGCAGTTCGGCCAGGGCCTCGAACCGCGCCTTGAGGGAGCCCTCGCCGCGTTCGAGGTCGAGGCCGATGCGGAGGTTGACCACGTCGAGGCGGTCCAGGCCGAGCTGGCGGATGTTCTCCTCGACCTGGCCGCGCAGCTCCTCCTTGGTGTGGGCCCCGATGAAGGCGCCGGACGGGTCGCGGCCGGTCCCGACCTTGGTGGTGAGGACCAGGTCGTCCGGGTAGGGGGCGAGCGCGGTGTTGATCAGCTCGTTCGCGGAGCGCAGGGAGGAGAAGTAGAAGGAGGCGGTGTCGATGTGGTTGACGCCCAGTTCGACCGCCTGCTGGAGCACCTCGACGGCCTGCGCGCGGTCGCTCGGGCTGCCGTCGGCCTTGCTGATCAGGCGCATCGCGCCCAGGCCGAGGCGGTTGACGGTGCGGTCGCCGAGCGTCCAGGTGCCGGCGGCACCGGCGTGGATCGTAGTCATGGCAGGAAGTCTTCCTCTGCGAAGGCGCCGGGGGCCGCGGGTGGCAACTTCCTGCCGCTCTTGGCGGGTCGGCGGCGCCGGGGGAACACTGGGGCCATGAGTGTGGAGAGCGGTGGACGTGTGCTGCGCGGCGAGGCCGAGGTGTTCGCCCGGGCCGGGCATCTGCTCGCCACGGCGGGTGAGCTGTGGTGCGCGGCGCGGCACCTGAACACCTGGGTCATCGCCCAGGACCTCGTGAAGCGGCTGGCCGGGACGCCTCCCCGGCTGCGCAAGCTGTACCGGCCGAACGCGCTGATGAGCCCGCGCATGGCAGAGCATCTGCGGGCCGTGGCGGCAGGCCCCGACGCGCAGGTCCGCATCACGGCCGACAGCGTCAACGAGACGATCATCATCGACCGGCGCTTCGCGATCCTCGCGGGCGACACGAGCGAGGGCCGCCGCAGCTACAGCGCGGTCTCCGAACCGGTGCTGGTCCAGAACGTCGCCTCGCTCTTCGAGGCGGCCTGGCGGTCGGCGACCGACCTGGCGGTCTACGACGTGCGGTACGCGGAGTTGCGCGAGATGGCGCCCCGGGTGCTCGAACTGCTGGCGTCCGGGTGCAAGGACGAGACGGCGGCCCGCGCGCTGGGCCTCGGGGTGCGCACCTACCGGCGCCGGGTGGCGGAGCTGATGTCCGCGCTGGGCGCGGAGTCCCGTTTCCAGGCCGGTATGCGGGCCCGCGACCTGGGGCTGATCTAGGGCCTGTCTTCAATACGGGTGGAGGAAGTCCGCCAGGGCTTGTGTCCGTTCGGCGTTGCTGGAGTGCGGGCGCACGTACGCCCACTCGTCGAGCGGGATGCGAGTTGGACGCTCGACCTTGCCGTTCGTCTGCGGACGAGAGGGGCGAGTGCGTTGGTGAACGATCCCGGCAGGTGCGGACGTGGCCGCTGTTTCCGGCTATCCGCGCAGCGTGCCTTCCAGGTGGCCTGATGCCAGGACGTGTCCGGCGAACTGCGGCAGCAGGGCATCGAGGTCCTTCGTCGCGGAGGCATCGGCTTCCGTGTCGAGTGCGTAGAGGTGGAAGTGGTAGTGGTGCGTGCCGTGGCCGGGCAGCGGCCGGGGACCTTGGTAGCCGCCACGGCCCCGGTGGTCGGGCAGGTAGGTGAATCGCCGGTTGTCCTCGGTGAGTTCGCCCTCCTCGATACGGGGCGGCCCGGGTGCGAAGAAGGCGGCCATGTGCCGGGTCGGCCTGGAAGTGGGAGTGTCGGTGTCTTCCATCACGAGCAGCATCTGCCTGGTGCCCGCGGGCGGTTCTTCCCAGGCCAGGGCCGGGGAGATGTTGGGGCCGAGGTCCATTGTCGCGTGTTGCGGCGGGATCGTCGCGCCGTGAGTGAAGGCGGGCGAGGTGAGGCCGAGCGTGCCCGTTCGGGCGGTGGCCAGTTCGGGTGCGTTGCTGATGCTGTGCGTGGTGCCCGCGCGCTTGCGGCGCAGCAGCAGGCCGAGCGGGTACAGAAGGATCGCGAGCAGTTTCATCGGGAAGTTCCTTCGTTTGCGGTGCCGGAGTTGCCGGCGGTGCCGGGGCCCTTGTCCTGGGACACGGTGGTGGGGATGGTGCGGTCGAAGAGGGTGGTCAGCACGGTGAGGGCGCCCAGGGCGAGGACGATCCAGCCCATGTGGTGGAAGCCGGCGTCGGTGACGTGGTCGCCGAAGCTGAGGGCGATGACGCTGGAGGAGAAGATCGCGCCGATGTAGCCGAAGGTGCGGAACAGTCCGGCGGCGACGCCGACTTCGTCGGCGGAGGTCTGGACGAACAAGGTGGTCTGGTTGGCGAAGTTGCACAGGCCGTTGGGGAAGCCGAGGACGCCGGTCGTCAGCAGGACCAGTACCAGGGGGCTCCCCTTGTGTGCCGTGAGCATGAGGAGTCCGCCCCCCACCAGCGCGAGGTTCCCGGTCAGCAGCGGCCGGCGCACCCAGCCGCGCGTGGAGACGAGGCGCGCGAGGATCATGCTGACGGCGGACATCGGCAGCATGATCAGGCCGACCTGGAAAGAGGAGTAGCCGGCGCTGCCCTCCAGCCACTGGGTGAGGGAGTACATCGAGGCGTACACCCCGAGGCCCACCAGCAACTGGCGTGTGTAGGTACGGCGCAGCGCCGGGTTGCGGGCGAGGGAACGGACGTCGATCAGGGGTGAGACGGTGCGCCGTTCCCACCAGATGAGCGCGGCGAGCGTGACGAAGGCGAGGGCACCCAGTGGCCAGGCGGGGTGGTCGAGGTCGTTGAGGAACTGGAGCAGGCACACCACGGACAGGGCGAACAGGGCGATGCCGAGGGGGTCGACGGACGCGAGCGAGCCCTTGAGGCCACGCGCTTCGGCGGGCGGGTCCTTCTCCACGTTCTTGGCGGCGAAGACCAGGGCGAGGGCGGCCAGGGGCACATTGACGAGGAACAGGGCACGCCAGCCGAAGGCACCGGCCAGGACACCTCCGAGCGGCAGACCGAGAACGGCGACGATCTGTGAGGCGATGGAGAAGTTGCCCAGCACGGTACTGGGCACGCCGGTCCTGAGCTGCTCGGCCCGGCGGCGCACCAGCGCCATGGAGGCGGGGTAGCAGGCGGACGAGCCGATGCCGATCAGTGCGCGGGAGAGCAGCAGGACCCGGAAACCGGGCGCAACGGCGCCCAACACGCCGCCGGCCAGGAGGATGGTCACGCCGCTGAGGAAGATCTTCCTGGGGCCGAAGATCGTGGCGAGCTTGCCCATCGTGGGCTGCATGACCGCGCTGCACAGGTACAGCACGGACACCAGGGACGCGGCCGGGCCAGGACCCAGGTGGAAGTCGGCGGCGATCCCGGCGAGACCGGTGGCGAGCAGGGAACTGTTCACCGGGTTCAACGACGTGCCCAGCATCAACGGGAACGTGAACCGCAGGCCGAACCCGTCACCGGAGGATGCCGCCGGTTTGGCGGGCGTACCGGGGCGCGAGGGAGGCGAGAGAGACATGGGGCCTCATCGGTCGGGGTGAAAGCGGAAGCAGAGCGCCGCAACGGGGCGTACCGGAGGTGCATCTTTCTTAGTACGAAACGCCTTCCTTCGTTATACTAAGAAACCGTGAGCGCGAACGCAAAGCCCGACCATCCGTCCTCCAGGGACGCCCAGGCCCTCGGCAGCGAGCTGAGGGTCGCGGTGGCCCGGATCTACAGCCGCTTCCGCTCCGAACGCGGCGAAGGCGAGATGGCCGAGGCGGCTGTCATCGTGCTCACCGCACTCTTCAAGCACGGCCCGCAGAGCCTGACCGAACTCAGCCGCCGCGCCCGCGTGACACCGAGCTCCATGAGCCAGACCGTCAACCGACTCGTCTCCGGCGGGCACGCGACACGGCAGAAGGACCCGGAGGACGGGCGCCGCGTCCTCTTCCGCCTCACACCGTCCGGCGCCGAAGTGGCTCGTGGAGCACTGGCAACGCGTCAGGACTGGCTGGACGGGCAGCTGGCCCAACTGTCCGACGAAGAGCGGCTGACGCTCCTGCGGGCTTCCCGCATCCTGCGCCGACTCGCCGACGCCTGAGAATCCACGTTCCAGGCGCACCGCGAAACCGTGCCGGCGCGAACCCTGTCCGGCCGGACTCGCGGACCGTCCGGCCCGAGCCGAGGCACCCGGTTACGGCCCAGGAACACCTGGAACTGCGGGGAGTCACCGCGCTGTCCGGCCGTGATCATCAGCGGCATCTGCTTCTGGGCCTGCTCGACCGGTGGATGCGACGTGGACGAGAAGCCCGGCTGGTCAGCGCGTACACCGCCGCCGTGAACACGACCGGCCGGGCGGTGGTGTTCACGGCCGTCGGCCTCAGTCGTGGGTGGCTCTGGCCGCGTCGATGAGTGCGCGCAGGCAGGTCATCACGTCGTGGTGCAGCCCCGGTGTGTCGCGGAACTGGTGGGCGATGCCGATGTACTGGGCGAGTGCGGCTCCGACGGCGGCGGCGAGGACGGCGCTGAGGGGTTCGTCGACCGCCAGGCCGGTTTCCGCGCTGAGCCGGGTCGAGGCGACCTGGACGACATCGGTCAACTGGCTGCTGCTGAGTGCTTGCAGGCCGGGGTTGGCCTCGTTCATGGCCTTGGTGAGTGCCATGAGTTCCGCGTCGTTGAACTCCGCTTCCGCCGCGAGCCAGATGTCCACCACGTCGAGGAAGCCGGCCTCGGGGTGCTGTTCGACGGCGTCGGTGAGCCGGGAGGCGACCTCGTTGGCCACGCTCAGCGCGATGTCGTGCTTGGAGGGGAAGTACTGCTGCACAGTGCGCGGTGCGACGTCGGCGGCGCGTGCGATGTCGGCGATGGTCGTGCCGTCGTAGCCGTGCTCGGCGAACAGGCGCATGCCGGAGCGGCGGATCGCTTCACGGCGCTTCGCCTTGACGCGTTCACGGTGCGACCCCGATGTCGTCCCAGGTGCGGTCATACCGGAACAGTAACATGGGGCGCGAAACTGCGCTCTGACGCAAAAATGCTATGGTTGGCAGTTATCTCGGGGGTCCGCTCGCTGATCCGACCTGTTCCAAGGAGTTCGTGGCTGTGTCCACCTACCTGTACCGACTGTCCCGGTGGTGCTTCCGGCACCGCTGGGCGACCCTGGCGTCCTGGATCCTGATCGTGACCGTGGCCGTCCTGGGCGCTCAGGCCGCCGGCGGCAGGACCGACGACAATTTCTCCATTCCCGGCACCGAGTCCCAGCAGGCCGTGAGCGTGCTGAAGGACAAGCTCCCGGCCGCCTCCGGCGCCTCCACCCAGGTCGTCTTCGCCGCCCCCGACGGGCAGGACATCACCGAAGCGACCCGTCAGAAGGCGATCACCCAGGCCGTCAGGGACCTGGGCGCGCTGCCCCAGGTGACGCGGGTCAGCAACCCGTTCGAGACGAAGCTCGTCTCACCGGACAAGCGGATCGCGCTGGCCACCGTCGCCTACGACACAGCCGCCGGAGACGTCGAGGAGGCCACCGTCGACAAGCTGGAGCCGGCCACCGCCGCGGCCGAAGACGCCGACGTGAAGGTGGCCTTCTCCGGTGACGTCTACCCCCACGACGAGGCGGGCGTGAACTCCGAGGCGGTCGGCATGGTCGTCGCCCTCCTCGTCCTGCTGGTCACCTTCGGCTCGCTCGTCGCGGGCGGTATGCCCCTCGTCACCGCCCTGTTCGGCGTGGTCATCTCGATGATGAGCCTCACCATGCTCGCCGCCGTCTTCGACATCGCCTCGGCCGCCACCTCGGTGGCCACCATGCTCGGCCTGTCGTGCGGCATCGACTACGCCCTGTTCATCGTCTCCCGCCACCGGGCCAACCTGCAGGCGGGCCACAGTCCGGAAGAGGCCGCGGGCCGAGCCGCGGGCACCGCCGGAAGCTCGGTGCTGTTCGCGGGCCTGAGCGTCATCATCGCCCTGTGCGGCCTGACCGTCGTCGGTATCCCGTTCCTGAACGTCATGGGCCTGGCCGCCGCCGGCACGGTCGCCATCGGCCTGCTGATCGCCCTGACCCTGCTGCCCGCCTTCCTCGGCTTCGCCGGTGAGCGGATGGGCCGCTTCTCCCGCCTCCCCGGCCTGCGCCGTGCCCGCCCGGCGACCGAAACCGCTGTCCACGCGCCCGAGAAGCTGACCGGTACCCGCTGGGCGAACTGGGTCGTACGCCGTCGCGTCCCCGTCCTGGTCGTCGGCGTTCTGGGCCTGGGGCTGATGGCGGTCCCGGCCGCGAGCATGGACCTCGGGCTGCCCGGCGCGGACGCGCGCCCCACCTCCGACACCTCCCGCCAGGCGTACGACCTGACGACGGAGCACTTCGGCCCCGGCTACAACGGCACCCTGACCATCGTCGCCGAGAACGTCGGTCAGCCCGCCCAGGCGCAGGCCATCAGCTCCGCCCTGAAGAAGCTCGACGGCGTCGCGTCGGCCGACCCGGCCGCTGTCGTCAACGGCATCGCGGTGATCAACGTCGTGCCCACCACCGGCCCCAGCGACTCCGCCACCTCCGACCTGGTCCACGACATCCGCGACCACCGCACCGAACTGGCCGCGGGAACCGGCGCCCACCTCCTGGTCGGCGGCGCCACCGCCACCCACATCGACATCGCGACCAAGCTGGGCGACGCCCTTCCGGTCTTCCTGCTCGTCGTCGTCGGACTCGCCTTCGTCCTGCTGACGTTCGCCTTCCGCACCATCCTCGTGCCGCTGAAGTCGATCGTGGGGTTCCTGCTCTCCACCGGCGCCGCCTTCGGCGCCCAGGTCGCCGTCTTCCAGTGGGGCTGGTTCAAGGACGCGCTCGGCATCACCCCCTCCCAGACCCTGTGCTTCCTGCCGATCATCCTGCTGGCCATCATGTTCGGCCTGTCCAGTGACTACGAGATCTTCGTGGTCTCCCGCGTCAAGGAGCACTACACCCGGCACGGCGACGCCCGCGCCGCCGCCGTGACCGGTACCGGACTGTCCACCCGCGTGGTCACCGCCGCCGCCCTGATCATGGTGTCCATCTTCGTCGCCGTCATGGCCGAGACCGACCCGGTCGTCAAGGCCCTCGGCTTCAGCTTCGCCGTCGGCGTCTTCCTCGACGCCTTCGTCGTCCGCCTCGCCCTGGTCCCCGCCTTCATGGCGCTCGTGGGCAGCCGGATCTGGCACCACCCCGAGTGGTACGGCCGCCTCGTCCCCGCCCCCGACATCGAAGGCGAAAAGCTCGAAGAGCGCCTCGGCCACCGCAGCACCCGCCGCCCCGAACAGCCAGTCCCCGCCGACGCCTGACCCCACGCCGACCCCAGGGGGTGCCCGTCGAGGCCATGCGCTCGGTGGGCACCCCCCGTTCGGCCTGGCTCCTCGTCCTCGGCGTCCTCCGTGACAACGCCCGGCCCGTCCGGGCCGACCGCGTTGCTCGGCGCGGGGCGCCATCAGCAGCACGACCCGGGTGCTCACCGGCCCGGCGGGAACGGCGAGTTCGCGCGTCTTCACCGTCCCGACGCGTGACGAGCACGCTCCGAGCCACCGCTCGGCATGCGGCAACGATCAGTCAGGGCGGCAGGGTTCGTCCCACCGCTTCACCGGCGCGAGCGCGCCGGCGGCGGCCGGGGAGCGAGGCGGCGAAGCTCACGCCGGTGGGGGAGCGGTGCTGGCCCGGACGATGAACTGCACGGGCGGCAGGGGGACCGGCTGGAAGTCCTTGCCCCCGGTCAGTGCGACCAGCGTGCGCGCGGCGGCGTGGCCCCACGCCAGGACGTCCTGCCGGGCCGTGGTCAGCGGGGGTGAGATGCAGTCGGCCAGCGGGATGTCGTCGAAGCCGACGACCGACAGGTCCTCCGGGACCCGCAGGCCGCGGCTGGTCGCGGCGGCGATCCCGGCGATGGCCATGAGGTCATTGGCGTAGACGATCGCCGTCGGGCGTTCGTCCTGGTCCAGCAGCCGGTGGGTGGCCTGGGCGCCGGAAGCCCCGGTGAAGTCGGCCTTGGCTGGGGGAAGTTCGGGCAGGCCCGCCTCCGCGAGCGCCTCGCTCCACGCGATGCGCCTGCTCTCGGTGTGGACGTAGCCCTCGGCGCCGCAGACATGGCCGATGCGCCGGTGCCCGAGCGAGCGCAGGTGCCTGACCGCCTGGCGGATGCCGCTGCCGTCGTCGACGCCGATGGACGGGATGGCGGTGCCCTCCTGCGGCGGACCGACGATGAGCGCCGGAATGTCCAGCGCCGTCACGAGCGCGGGGCGCGGGTCGCCGACCCGCAGGTCGGTCAGGAAGACGCCGTCGACCCGGCCGTCCCCGGCCAGCCGTTCGTAGGCCCGCTGTTCGGAGTCCACGTCCGGGACGACCTGGAGCACGAGCGCGTAACCGAGCGGGGCGAGCCCGGTCTCGATGCCTGCCACGAACTGCGGGAAGAACGGGTCGGTGCTCAGCAGTTCGGGCGGCCTGCGTATCACCAGCCCCAGGGTCTGCCACCGCTTGGTGGACAGGGCGCGGGCGCCGGCGTTGGGCTGCCAGCCCAGGTCGTCCATGGCGGCGCGCACCCGGCGGCGCGCCTGCGGGCTCACCCCGGGGCGGTCGTTGACGACGAAGGAGACGGTCGCCTTGGAGACCTGGGCCAGCGCGGCCACGTCACCGATCGTGGGGCGGCGGGGCCGGGGCGGCCGGGGCGGGGCTTCGTCGGTGCCCTCCGCCGCCGGTCCGCCGGACGGGTCCTTCGGTCGCGTCATACCGCCTCGCCTCCGCCTTGACGGCGACTCCCCACGCGGACCCGCCGGAGGGACGAGTTTATGTCCGCCTGGTGCCGGAAATGATTCGGTCCCTTCTCTTGACCGCCCCATACTAAACCGGTTTGATGAGGCCGTCACCCCCCGCGACGATCTTGACGGCGGGGCTGGTCCGCAGCGCCGACGCAGAGGGTCCGCTCCGGGCCCTCGACCATCCGCAGGGAAGGGAGTTGGGCGCTATGAGGCGTCATTTTCCGCGCGTTACGGTGCTGGCGACCGCCGCGGTGGTCGCGCTGCCGCTGTCGGCCTGCGGCTCGGGCGGCGACAGCGGCGGGAAGCCGACGTCGGGACCGATCGAGATGTGGTACTCGACGAACCAGCAGGAACAGGCGTGGGCCAAGGCCGCCGTGGCCGCCTGGAACGCGCGGCACCCCGACGAGAAGGTGACGGCCAGGGCCGTGCCGTCGGGCAAGTCCACCGAGGACGTCCTCACGGCCGCGATCACCGCGGGCAACACCCCGTGCCTCGTCTACAACACCGCCCCGGCCGCCGTCCCCGCCTTCCAGAAGCAGGGGGGCCTGGTCAACCTCTCCAAGACCTTCGACGACGCCGAGTCCTTCATCGAGAAGCGCTCCGGCGCGGTCGCGGACGGCTTCCGGTCACCGGACGGCTCGCTCTACCAGGTGCCCTGGAAGACGAACCCCTTCATGCTCTATTACAACAAGGACGTCTTCGCGAAGGCCGGTCTCGATCCGGAGAAGCCGCGGCTGAACACGTACGAGGACGTGCTCGCGGCAGCCGAGGCGATCAAGAAGAGCAAGGCCGCGAAGTTCGCCCTCTACCCCCCGGCGACCAGCGACTCCACCAACGCGCTGTTCGACTTCTACCCCCTCTACCTCGCCAACTCCGGCGGCACGCAACTGGTGAAGGACGGCAAGGCCACCTTCACCTCGCGGGCCGGGCGGCAGACCCTCGCCTTCTGGCAGCGGATGTACGCCCGCGGCTACTCCTCGCCGGAGGCGTACAGCGGCGACATGTGGGCGGGCCCCTTCGCCGACGGAGTGGCCGCGATGGGCATCGCCGGGCCCTGGGGCAAGGGGCAGTTCGACGGCAAGGTGAAGTACGGCGTGGTGCCCCTTCCCACCGCCGCCGGAACGGCCGGCGGCACGACGCCGACCTTCGCGGACTCCAAGAACGTGGGGCTCTTCAGCTCCTGCGCCCACAAGCAGACCGCCTGGGACTTCACCAAGTTCTCCATGAGCGAGGAGAGGGACAGGGCGCTCCTCGAAAAGACCGGCCAGTTCCCCACCCGGAGCGACGCGGCCGCCGTAGGGGCCTCCTTCCTCAAGGACAACACCTTCTACCAGCCCTTCGCCGACGCCGTGCCCCACGCCGTGGACGTACCGAACATCGCGGGCTCGGCCCAGGTGTGGAAGACCTTCCGCGCCGGGTGGGAGAAGACGGTGCTGACCGGCAAGGGCGATGTGGAGGCGGCCTTCGGCAAGGTCGCGCGGGAGATCGACGACCAGGCCGCGGGCTGACGGAGCACACGATGACCCCACCCCGTGCCCAGACCGACGCACCGCGGGCCACCGCGGCCCCGGCCCCGGGCGGAGCGGCTGACGCCTCGGCGCCGCCTCGCAGGCCGCCCGCCTCGCGGGTGAGGCGGTGGCTGGGCGGCAGTCCGCTCGGCCTCTTCCTCACCGCGCCGTACACCGCCTACGTCCTCGTCGTGTTCGTCATCCCGTTCGGGGCCGGGGTGTGGATGGCGTTCCACGACTACTTCTTCACCGCGCCCGGTGTCTCCGTGCCCCATCCGTTCGTCGGCCTGGACAACTTCACCGAGGTCCTGGGGGAGACGGAAACCCGGCGGGCCTTCGGCAACCTCGCGCTGTTCATGGCCATCAACGTCCCGCTGACCGTGGTGCTCGCCCTCGCGCTGGCGTCGTGGCTGAACGCGGTGACCCGCTGGCGGGGCTTCTTCCGGATCGCCTACTACGTCCCGTACGTGACGGCCTCGGTGGCCACCCTCGCCGTCTGGCTGTTCCTGTTCAACGGCTCCGGCGCGGTCAACCACGTGCTCGGCTCCTACGCCCCGGACCCCTCGTGGCTGGCGAACAAGCACCTGGTGATGCCGCTCATCGCGGTGTACGTCACCTGGAAGCAGCTCGGGCTCTACATCCTGCTCTACCTCGCGGCTCTCCAGAACGTGCCCAAGGAACTGCACGAGGCGGCCCTGACGGACGGTGCGGGACGCTTCCAGGCGTTCCGCGCGGTCACCCTGCCCGCCGTCCGCCCCGTCACCTCGCTGGTCGTCCTGCTCTCCGTCATCACGGCCGGACAGATCTTCACCGAACCGTTCCTGCTCACGGGCGGCGGCCCGGGCGGCGCCTCCCTCACCCCGGCGCTGCTCGTGTACCAGCGGGGCATCGCCCAGGGGGAGCCGGACGCCGCGGCCGCCATCGGGCTGATTCTGGTGACCGGCGTGCTCATCATCGCGACCGTCGCCCGGCGCGTCACGGAAAGGGACTGACATGGACCGCGTCCTGCGAGGTCTGCGCTACGCCGCGCTCGGTCTCGGTGCCGTCGCCGCGCTGCTGCCGTTCTACTACATGATCATCGGCGCGCTGCAGAAGAAGCGCGACAGCAGTCCGCGCGGCCTGCTGCCCGATCCGGCCAACCTCACTCTCGCCAACCTCACGGGCATCGACGCCTCCTTCAACCTCGTCGGCGCTCTCGCCAACTCGCTGATCGTGACCGCCGGGGTGATGGCCTGCACGCTCGTCTTCGGCCTGCTGGCCGGGTACGCGCTGGCGATCCTGCGGTTCCGGGGCCGCGGCATGCTCTTCGCCCTGGTGCTGCTGGTCCAGGCGATCCCCTTCCAGCTGCTGATGATCCCGCTGTACGTGATGGTCGTGCGCTACTTCGGCCTCGCCGACAGCTACGCCGGCATGATCCTGCCGTTCGCCGTCAACTCCGTCGCGGTGCTCATCTTCCGCCAGTACTTCTTGCAGATCCCCAGGGAGATCTTCGACGCGGCCCGCATGGACGGGGCGGGCGAACTGCGCATCCTGCGCTCGGTGGCGGTGCCGCTGGTGCGCCCCGCGGTCCTCACGGCCATGCTCGTCACCTTCATCGGCCCCTGGAACGAGTTCCTGTGGCCCTTCCTGGTGACCAAGGACGAGGGGATGCAGCCGCTGGCCGTGAGCCTGGCGAACTTCTCCCAGTCCAACTCCACCTTCCAGGCCAACCCCATGGGTGCGGTGCTCGCCGGAGCCTGTGTGCTGGCGGTGCCCGCCGTGGTCCTGTTCGTGCTCTTCCAACGCCATTTCACCTCGGCCAACCTCGGCTCCGCGATCAAAGGCTAGGTATGCCCCAGCTCAGCACCCCCACCGCCCTCCCCTACACCCTGCGCAGGGTCGGCGTGCTCATGAGCCCCGATCCCGCCGACCCCCTGGAGGCGGAGGGCGTCCTCAACCCGGGCACCGCCAGGGCACCCGACGGGCAGCTCTACCTGTTCCCGCGCATGGTCGCGGAGGGCAACGTCTCGCGCATCGGCCGGGCCCGCGTGGTCGTCGAGGACGGTGTGCCGGTCGGTGTCGAGCGGCAGGGCGTGGTGCTCGCGCCGGAGGAGGGCTTCGAGCGGGGCGCGGGCAACGCCGGGGTGGAGGACCCCCGGATCACGTTCCTCGCCGACCTGGGCGTGTACGTCATGACGTACGTGGCCTACGGCCCGCTCGGTCCCCGGCCCGCCCTGGCCGTCTCCACGGACACCGTCGCCTGGCGCCGCCTCGGCCCGCTGCACTTCGCGTACCGGCCGGAACTCGCCACCGACCTGAACTTCTTCCCCAACAAGGACCTCGTGTTCTTCCCGGAGGTCGTGCCGGGCCCGGACGGGCGGCCGAGCTTCGCGATGCTGCACCGCCCGATGTGGGACCTGGAGTGGCTGCGACCGGGGGAGGGCGCCCCCGCGCCCGCCGGGATCAGTGACGGGCGGCCCTCGATCTGGATCGCCTACGCCGACGCCGAGGAGGTCTCCCGCGACCTCTCCGCGCTCACCTCGCTGCGGCACTCCGCCCCGGTGGCCGGGCCCGAGATGCCCTTCGAGGTCGCCAAGATCGGGGCGGGCCCGCCGCCGGTGCGGGTGCCTGAGGGCTGGCTCCTCATCCACCACGGCGTGACCGGCCCGGTCGCCAGGGGCTTCGAGCTCAGCCACGGCGCGGTCTACCGGGCGGGCGGCATCCTCCTCGACCCGGACGACCCCTCCCGGGTGCTGGCCCGCTCGCCCGAGCCGTGGCTCTCGCCGGAGACGCGCGAGGAGACGGTGGGCACCCTGGGCAACGTCGTCTTCCCCACGGCCGTCGAGCGGATAGCCGGCACGACGTATGTCTTCTACGGCATGGCGGACAGCGCGATCGGGGTCGCCGCCCTGGAGCGCACCGACCACTGACGGCCCGCACCCGAAGAGGCGCACCGCCGACGGATCACCTCCCGTCGGCGGTACGCCTCTTCGTGCCCAGGCCCTAGTCCAGCGCCCGCGTCACCGTCCTGCCGAGGTCCGCGCCCGTGCCGAGGGCGAAGTCGCCCCGGCGGGTACGGCCCCGGGAGGTGAGGGTGACCGTGACCCGGAGGCCGGGCCGGTCCGGGTTGGCCACGCTCACCACGGGCGAGCGGCCCGTCCGGTCGAGGAGGACGAGGGCGGGCTGGTCCACGAGGAGGGTGCTCCCGCCGCCCAGGTCGAGGTCGCCGGGCTCGTGGAAGACCGCCATCGTCAGCCGGAGCCGGGGATGGGTGACGGCCTGCACCCGCTCGTCGTTGCGCAGGGCCCGCACCACCGGCCTGGCCGCGTACTCCCTGACCCGGCCGGGGGTGGCGCCGGGCAGGACGATGTAGGCGTACCCGGCGTCCTCCGGGGCGGTGCCGTGGTCGAAGAAGAGCGTGAAGGCGTCGCGTTCGACCGGGTCGCGGTCGATCCAGCTCCCGCGCTGCTTCTTGCGGGAGACCTTCAGCGGGCCGCCCTCGGGGAAGACGTAGCCGATCTCGTCGTTGTACGCCCAAGTGGCCGTCACCGGCGCGGAGTCGGTGCCGGGGCGCACGGCCCGCCCGCCGACGGTGGCGTTGGCGCGCGCCGCCCCCTGGTTGACGGTCGTGTGGACGGCGTGGGCGGAGGTGGAGCTGATCCCGGTGCCGAGCACCACCAGCTCGTCGTCGAAACAGAAGTAGCTCTTGAGCCCCTTGGTCCCGTACCGGTCCAGGGTGAGGACGCAGGCGCCGTACCGCCCGTCGCTGACGCCGCCGGTGAAGCTCCCCTGGTTGTCGGGGCTGGAGGCCGAGGTCACCTTGGCGTACGGCGCGGTCACGCCGGGGTAGTGGGACCAGTCGAAGGCGGGGACGAGGTCGTCGTACTCCCGGTTGGTGACCTGGATCGAGGTGGCCCCGGACGCGTTCCAGGCGATCTCGTTGCCGACCTCGGGCCGGAGCGTGGAGCGGTACTCGCTGCCTTTCATCCGGGGGGAGTTGATCCTCGTGAAGACGCCGTAGCCGTCCCGAAGGTGGGAGGAGAACTCCGACCGCCAGAAGTACTTGTGCCCGGTGACGCCGCTGCCCCGGCTCCGGCCGCGGATGTTGTCGGCCAGGAGCGCGTACTGGGCCGACCTGGCCTCGTCGGCGCGGGCCATCCGGTCCAGCGGCTCCAGGAAGTCCGCCGCGTAGCTCGTGACGCCGTCGATGGTGTTGGGCGGCCGGTAGCCGAGGTACAGCATCCCGATCTCCCCGCGGATCAGCCACCGTGTGCCGTCGAGGATGTAGAAGGCCACGGCGTCGATGTCCTCGGGCGAGAAGCCGAAGCTCGTGCCGCGCGCCACGTCGGCCCAGGCCGCGACGATGGTGAAGAGCGTCATGCCGTAGCCCTCGCTGTAGAGCTGCGCGCCGTGCGCCCAGAAGCTGGAGTCGGCCTGCACGGACTCCTTGACCCCGCCGCTGCGGTCGACCGTCACCGTCTGCGCCATGGTGAGGTAGCCCTGGCGGATGTCGTCCGGGGCGTGCTTGGCGACCGCCTCGTAGAGGTAGTTCTCGGTGCGCCAGGAGCCGTTTGCCCCGACCGGGTCACGCCGCCCGGTGTTGTGGGCGTAGGCCACCTCCCGGGCCTCGGCGCTGAGTTCGTCACCGACGAAGACCGACACCCGCCCCATGGCCATGGAGGTGCCGATCTCGGTCTCCCACCAGTTGGTGCAGGTCGGCTCGGCCGTGTCCCAGTGGAGCAGGGCGCGGTTCAGCGCCTCGGTCAACTCCGGCCTGCCATGCCCCTCCAGCTCCGGGTCCCGGTAGGCGTGGGCCATCGCCATCATGCGGTACAGCGCCTGGTACGGCGACCACACCCGGCCGTTCGCGGAACTGGTGGTGTCGGCGTAGTCCACGTCCGGCCAGGACCCGTCGGGGCGCAGGGACGCCGCGTAGGACAGGGCCTCGGAAGCGCGGGCGAGGAAGATGCCGTTGGCCAGCCGCACTTGGTCGCCCTGGGCGAGGAAGCGCTGCTGGAGGCGCTCGATGATGAGCTGGATCTCGTCGGCGGCCGACGGGTCGCCGCCCGCCTCGGCGGCCCGCGCGAGGGACGGCACCGTCAGCGTCAGTCCGGCCGCGCCCGCGACCAGCCCCAGCCCGCCGAGCAGGACGCGGCGGCGGTCGGGCAGGAAGGCGGCTCCGGTGTGCGGCATGAAGGACTCCTTCGGTGCGCCCGGCCTGCGGGCAGTGGTGCCGGACGGCTGATCCGCCGAGGAGGTTCCGTCTCGGCCGACGCGAACGTGCGGGCGTTCATCCGGTCATGGCCGCCGGGTGGAACACGTAGTGGCTAAACCGGTTTGAGGATGGTGTTCCACAGTTATCCGGTGCCGCTCGCCCGCGTCAACACCCCGAACGGCGAAACTTCCACGCCTCGGGGCTCTCCCGGTCCGCGCCGGGCGGCGAAGGGGCGCGGCCTCGCCCTGCCGGCCCGTGGTCCGCGCGTTGACTGCCCCGCGCCGCACGCGCAAGTGGAGGGCCGTGCAACCGAGTTCCGGCGCGATCCCGCCCCGCCCCCTCGGCCGGAAGGGGCGGAGGCGGTGGAGCCTCCGCTTCCGCGTGTGGTTACCGTACGACCGGTGCTCACGCCTGTGGACGAACGCCGTCGGCCGTGCGCGGGCGCCGCCCAGAATGCGGGAACGGCCTTGAAGCGGAAGTGACCTGTGAAGGAGCCGTCTGAAGGTATGACCGAGAATCTGACACAACGTCTGGCCGAGCACGTACGAGAGGCGGGGTGGAGCGACCGAGCGGCGTTCCTGACAGGCGAGGAAACCTGGACGTTCAGCCAGGTCTTCGCCGGCGCGGCGCGGGCCGCGGGCGGGTACCGGGCCGCGGGATTACAGCCGGGGGACCGGGTCCTGCTCGCCCTGACCGACAGCATGGAAATGGTCTGGTGCCTGCTCGGGGCCTGGCAGGCCGGACTCGTCGCGGTCCCGGTGAACGTCCAGATGGGCAAGGAGGACCTGACCCGCGACATCGCCACGGCCGAACCGGCGCTGATCGTGGTCGACCCGGAGACCGTCGGATGGCTCAACGCCTCGGCCCCCGCCCCGACCACGGAAGCCGGACCGCTGCTCGCGTCGGAGCCCGAGACCCGGTTCGAAGGCGGCGGGGACGACCCCGCGCTCGCCCTGTTCACCTCCGGCACCACGGGCCCGCCCAAACTGTGCTTCTTCCTCCACCGCAACTTCGAGGACCGGATCGGCCCGCGGGAGACCGCCGGGCCCGGCACGGTCGCCCTGTCGGTCTCGCGCATGTACTTCTACGGGGGGCTGAGCGCGTCGCTGTTCACCACGCTGGGGACCGGGCAGACCGCTGTGCTCTCCCGCCCGCGCGCGACCCCGGCGGCGGCGATCGAGCTGATGCGCCGCCACCAGGTCACGAACCTGTTCGCGCAGCCGAGCTTCCTGGCGCGCCTGCTGCTGGAGCCCGGCCACGCCGAGGTGTTCCGCCGCCTCCGGCATGTGACGAGCGCCGGTGAGGTGCTCTCGGCGCGGATGCGCGAAAAACTGGTCCCCGTCCTCGGGGAGCGGCTGGTCAACGGGTACGGCGCGACGGAGATAGGCGGCATAGCCGTCGGCCGTCCCGCCGCGTACGACTCGCCCTCGGCGGTCGGTCCGGCCGCCGAGGGCAGGCCGGTGCGCGTCCTGGGCGCCGACGGGGAGTCGGTGCCCGTGGGCGAGCGGGGAGAGCTGCACATACGCGTGCCCTTCGCCACGCGCGGCGTCGTCCGGGGCAGCGACGGCCCGGACCAGGTGACCGACGTGTGGTGGCCGACCGGGGACCTGGCCTCGCTCGACGAGGACGCCGTCCTGCACGTCCACGGCCGGCTCGACGACGTCGAGGTGATCGGCGGGCAGAACGTCGTGCCGGGGGAGATCGAGCGTCTGCTGGAGGGCCACCCGGGGGTGCTCGAAGCGGCGGTGAGCGCCGTGCGGCGCCCGGCGGGCGACACCAGCCTGCGCGCCTACGTGGTGGCCGCGCCCGGGAACGGGCCCGGCGGGAGCGCGGACACCGACGCCCTGGCGGCCGAGCTGATCGACCTCGCCCGCGCCCGGCTGTCCTGGTACAAGGTCCCGAACGACGTCGTGTGGCTGGACGCGCTGCCCCGGAACGGGAACGGCAAGATCCTGCGCCGCCGGCTGCGCGCCGAGGGCAACCAGTACGTCTGAGAGCCCGGCCGAGGTCCGCTTCCGGCCGGAAGCGGACCTCGGCCGTAGGAGTCCGCCGTCCCTGCGGAGGGGGCGGCGGACCGCGCGAGAGGGCCGGCGTCCAGGGGCGGGACCAGGAGCGCGCGCGTCCGTCAGCGCCTCGGTGACGCCCGCCACGGGAGCGGACTTCGCGGACACGCCCTCGACGGCCTGCCCCGGCGCGCCTTTCGCGTGACCCGCGCGGCGATGACCGCCTCCGCGCCGAGGCGGCCCGCATGATGGCCCTACCGCACGACGCCGCCGAAGTCCGAGCACCCGACCGAGGAGCCGACCGCATGAGCAGCAGCAGCCCCGTCCACTGGGGGTACGCCTTCGTCGACCGCCCCCGCGCGGGCGCCGACCGCGACCGCGCCTTCTGGGCCGCCGTGACCGGTACGGAGATCTCCGAGGCGAGCGGCGAGGACGGCGAGTTCGTCACCTTCCTGCCGCCCGAGCCCTACGACCCCGTCCTCAAGCACCGCTCGCTGCGCGAGGGCAGGGGCGGCACGCACCTGGACCTCGGCGTCGCGGACGTCGAGGGCTTCGCGCGCCACGCGGCCGGCCTCGGCGCGCTCACGGAACACGAGGAACCGGGCCTCGTCGCACTCCGCAGCCCGGCCGGACTCGCCTTCCGCGTCGTCCACGACGACGGGCTCAACGTCCCCCCGCCGAGCTTCGGCGGCGCACGCCTCGACCAGATCACGCTGGACATCGGCCCCTCCGCGTACGAGGACGAGGTCGCCTTCTGGACCCGCATGACGGGCTGGGAGGCCGAACCGACGAACCAGCCCGAGTACCAGCGCCTGCGCACGGCCCGCGCCTTCCCCTTCCGCATCCTCGCCCAGCGCCTCGACGCGGACCGCGAGCCCGGCGCGCACATCGACTTCGCCACCGCCGACCGCGAGGCGGCACGCGCCCGCCACGAACTCGCGGGCGCCACGTACGTACGGGAGGGCGCGGAGTGGCACGTGATGCGGGACACGGCGGGCATCGAGTACTGCCTGACCGACCGCTCACCGGAGCAGTGAACGCCCTGGTGTCGCAAGGGGGTTGGCGCCCGCACGGTGAGGCCCCGCCGCGTGGGCACCGCCCGGCCGTCCCAGGCGCGGCGGGGCGCCCGTGGACCTCGCGGGCCCCCTGTGCCTACCGGGCGCGGTCCTCGCCGGAGGGGCCGGCCGTGGTCCGCGCGAGTCCCTCCGTGGGACCGAAGTCCTCCGAGGGGCCGAAGACGATGTCCAGGACGTGGCTCATGCGGACGTCGAAGGTGTGGGTGCCGGGGGTGACGAGTTGTTCGGCCCGGTCGTACTTCCAGCCGTTGTTCACGCCCTGGTAGTGGCGGTGGTGGATCAGGTCGTTCTTCTCCGCGTTCGAGCCCGCGACGCTGTGCACGCGCCACTGCGTGGAACGCCAGTCGACGACGCCGGGCAGGACCGCCCACTTGACGGTGGTCGTGCCCTTCGCGCGGTGCCGGTAGTCGACGAAGCGACGCTGGCGCGCGGGGTCCATGGGCTCCGCCGTCGCCTTGGCGATCCAGCGGCCGTCGAACATCACGGCCCCCGCCTCCGACTCCTCCGCGTGGTCGAAGACCGAGCGCGCGTCGTCGCACAGCACGAGTTCGTCGATGTCCACGCTGACGACCCCGGCCGCCCGGGAGAGGTAGCGGAAGCGTCCGTGCTCCAGGAGCCCGTACTGGCAGTAGTCGGAGTCCCAGACCTCGTTCGGGCCGCAGTTCGGGCCCCAGGGATAGCGCCAGTCCACGACGACGGCCGTCGTGATCCCCTCCACCTCCGCGATCGCGTCGGCCACGTCCTGCGGGGTGTAGCGCGTCGAGTTGTTGTCGTAGAAGACGATTCCGGTCACCCCGTGCACGAGGTGGTAGTAGCGCAGGAAGTCCTGGATCCAGACGAGGTCGTTGTCCTTGGACTTCGTGATGATCGTCCGCTGCCCCGCGAAGAGCGCCGACTCGTCGGGCGCGATCTCCGCGCTGAAGCGCTCGTCGCCGAGACCGAGGGTCAGCCGCCGCCCCGGGCCCGCGTCCTTGATCCGCGAACGCTGGGTCCTGCCCCAGTCGGAGAGTGAGACGCAGGCGCCGACGTCCGTGCCGTCCACCCGCCAGTCGGCCTTCTCCAGCGGCTCCCTGAGGTTGTTGAGCGGCGGTCCCGAGAGCCACACGTCCTCGCCCAGCCGGAACGCGTCGTAGAAGAGCGTCCGGCTGTCGAACTTCTCCAGGTAGTCCGCCTGCTGGTCCTCCGGCTTGCGTGGCGGCACGCGGCGCAGCGGCGAGTCCTCGGGGAGCGTGATCCCCGAGGGCCGTACGACCTTCACGGTCTTCTGCTCCGGCCGCCCCACCGAACGCCGTACGTCCCAGGCCGCGCGCGCCTCGCGGAGCGGCCGGAGGAACTCGTCGAGCGTGAGCGCGCCCGGGGGACGGGCGTGCTCCGCCTCCAGGCGGCTGAGGCGCCGGTCGAGTGCCGCGAGGTCGGCGGACGGCAGCGTGGTGGCTTCCGTCCCGTTCGCCGGTCCGGTTCCGGTCTCGCCGAAGGCTCCAGTGGTCACGTTCGCTCCTGTCCGGAGAGCGCCCCTCCCGGCCCGGTGTCCACACCGGAAGGAGGGAGCGCGGAGGGTTCGGGGCGTGCGGTCCACTGATATCGCCGCCGGTCGCGGGCGGCACGGCGGGCGGGCGCGGGGAGGGCCGTTCGGGGGAACGGTGCGGGTCGTGGGGGTGAACGCGCGGGCGGGCGCGGCGGGGGAACGCCGGGGGGACGGGGTTCTCCTCTAGGGGCGGGTCCGCGAGCCCTCGCACAGCGCCCGCGGCGCCCTCTCGCAGCGCGCCGGCCCCGGCCCGGGTACGTCTACGCCGCCGGGGCGGCGAGCCCGCGTGCCGTGCCGCTCTCTCCCGTGACCCGTACGAGCCCCTCCTTGACCGCCTCCGGCAGCGTCAGCGTGCCCTCGCCCAGGGCGCGGCACGTGTCGGCGCTCATGTGCAGGCGCGCGTCGGGGGCCTCGGCGGGGCCCTCGGCGTAGGGCGGGTGGGTGTCGGGGGTGTGCGGGCGGAGGTGGAAGAGGCCCTCCGGGAGTTCGACCTCGATGACGGCGGGCGCCGGGAGCGCGGCGGCGAGCGGGGTGAGGAGGGGGAGCGCGAGCCAGTGGGCGCGGACCGCGTCGGTGGGGCGGCGGCTCGTGAGGTCGGGGGCGCCCCAGGCCGCGAGCGCGGTGAGCACGGGCAGCAGCTCACGGCCCCGGGCGGTCAGCTCGTAGACCGAGGCGGACGAGGGGGCCGGGAGTCTGCGGCGGGTCGCGAGCCCGTCGCGCTCCATGTCGCGCAGCCGGGTCGCGAGCATGTCGGTGCTCACGCCGGGGAGGTCGGCGAGCAGATCGGTGTAGCGGCGCGGACCGGCGAGCAACTCCCGTACCACCAGCAGGCTCCAGCGGTCGCCGACCGAGTCGAGGGCGCGCGAGACCGCGCAGTACTGGTCGTAGCTCCGGCGGCGGGGCTGCGAGGGCCGGGGTGGCGACTGCCTGGTCTGCGTCTGTCGGGTCTGCGTCTGACGTGGCATGAGGCGCAGTCTAGACACAGGGTTGGACTTTCCAAGTGCCCGCTTGGTAAAACCAAGCATCACAGTTTCCGTGGAGGCATCGATGGAGTTCCGGCAGTCGAACAAGCTGAACGGGGTCTGCTACGAGATCCGGGGCCCGGTGATCGAGCAGGCGAACGCGCTGGAGGAGGCGGGCCACAGTGTGCTGCGGCTCAACACGGGGAACCCCGCGCTCTTCGGCTTCGAGGCGCCGGAGGAGATCGTCCAGGACATGATCCGGATGCTCCCGCAGGCCCACGGCTACACCGACTCGCGCGGCGTCCTCTCCGCGCGCCGCGCCGTCGCCCAGCGGTACCAGGCGCTCGGCGTCGAGGGCGTGACCGTCGACGACGTGTGGCTCGGCAACGGCGTCTCCGAACTCATCACGATGGCCGTGCAGGCGCTCGTCGAGGACGGCGACGAAGTCCTGGTGCCCGCACCGGACTTCCCGCTGTGGACCGCCGTCGTCACGCTCTCGGGCGGCAAGGCGGTGCACTACGTGTGCGACGAGTCGGCCGAGTGGAACCCCGACCTCGCCGACATGGAGTCCCGGATCACGGACCGCACGAAGGCGATCGTCCTCATCAACCCCAACAACCCGACGGGGGCGGTGTATCCGAAGGAGATCGTCGAGGGCGTGCTCGACCTCGCGCGGCGGCACGGGCTGATGGTCCTCGCCGACGAGATCTACGACCAGATCCTGTACGACGACGAAGTGCACCACAGCGCCGCGGCCTTGGGCCCCGACGTCGTCGTCCTCACCTTCAGCGGGCTCTCCAAGACGTACCGCGTGGCCGGGTTCCGGTCCGGGTGGCTCGTCGTGAGCGGGCCCCGGCAGCACGCGCGGGACTACCTGGAGGGGCTCCAGATGCTCGCCTCGATGCGGCTCTGCGCGAACGCGCCCGCGCAGTACGCGATTCAGGCGGCACTCGGCGGGCGGCAGTCCATCAGGGAACTCACTGCGCCCGGCGGGCGGTTGCGGGAGCAGCGGGACCGGGCCTGGGAGAAGCTCAACGAGATCCCGGGGGTGAGCTGTGTGAAGCCGAAGGGGGCGCTGTACGCGTTCCCGCGCATCGATCCCGCGGTGCACCCGATCGTGGACGACGAGCGGTTCGTGCTCGATCTTCTGCTGCGGGAGAAGATCCAGGTGGTGCAGGGGACGGGGTTCAACTGGGCCCGGCCCGACCACTTCCGGATTCTGACGTTGCCGTACGCGGATGACCTGGAGTCGGCGATCGGGCGGATCGGGCGGTTCCTCGCGGGGTACCGGCAGGCGGTCTGAGCGGAGGCCGGGGCGGGGCCTCGCGGGGTCCCCGCCCCGGCCCCCGTTCCTCACGTGCCGGGGGCCTCCGCCCGGGGGGCGGGCGCGGGGGCCGCCGTCCCCGTCTTCAGGCCCGCCCCGCACAGCGGGACCACCGCCTCCGCGTCTCCCACCGCGCCCTCCCGGACCGCCGCCCAGCACGCCACGCCCGTCGCCTCCACGTACAGGCCGCGCCGCGCCAGGTCCGCCTGGGCCGGGCCGATGGCGGATTCCGGGACCGTGTGGAAGGCGCCTCCCGTCGCGCGCACCGCCGCCAGGATCTGCCGGGCGCGGGGCGGGCGGGGGATGGCGATGCCCTCCGCGAGGCTCGGGGCGGCCGGGGTGTCCTCCTCGTAGAGGTCGTCCAGGCCCTCGCGCCAGGCCCGCGCCAGCGGCGAGACCGCCTCGGCCTGGACCGCGTGCAGGGCCGGGCGCCGCGGGATCAGGCCCGCTCCGTACAACTCCTCGATCGCCAGGTGGGCGCCGAGCAGCAGGGTGCCGTTGCCGACCGGGACCACGAGCGCCTCGGGGAGCCTGCCGCCCAGCTGTTCCCACAGCTCGTGCGTGTACGTCTTCGTGCCCTGCGTGAAGTAGGGGTGGAAGACGTGGCTCGCGTAGAAGACACCGGGCTCGTCCGCGGCGGTGCGGGCCGCGCGGGCCGTCGCCTCGCGGTCGCCGGGGACGCGGACGACGCGGGCGCCGTGCGCGGCGATCTGTTCCGTCTTCTTCGGGGACGTCGACTCCGGTACGTACACCGTGCACCGCAGACCCGCGCGGGCGCAGTAGGCCGCCACCGACGTCCCGGCGTTGCCGCTGCTGTCCGCAAGCACCTCGCGCACGCCCAGGCGCTTGGCCAGGCCCACGAGGAGGACCGCGCCCCGGTCCTTGAACGAGAGCGTCGGCATGAGGAAGTCCAGCTTCGCCGAGACCCGTTCGGTGAGCGGCACCAGTGGGCTGCCGCCCTCGCCGAGCGAGATGCCGGGTGCCGCGGGCGGCAGGATGTCCGCGTACCGCCACAGCGAGGCCGCCGGCCCGGCGGGAGGCGCGGGCCGGGGGTGGAAGTCGAGGTCCAGCGGGCCCGCGCAGGCGGGGCAGCACCAGGCCGGGTCCGCGAGCGGGACACGGGTGCCGTCGCGGGGGCAGAGGCGGTCGGGCAGACCGGTGAGGGGCGGTGTGTCGGGGGGCATGGGAGCGAGCCTAGGACGCGTCCGCTGCGGACCGCGCGGACGCCTTCTCGGCGCGGACGAGGCCCACGCTGCGTGAGGGGCAACTTCCCGGGGGCGGGTTTTCCGGGAGCTTTTAGCGGACAGGAAGTTCCTGCGCAAAGCCTCTTCATCACATCGGGTGAAACTTTGGCCTCCGCTTGCGGGCGACAACTTTCGGTTGTCACGCTGTGGCCGTCTGTCAACCTGATCGGAGTGGCTTGTGACTTTCGGTGAGCAGCCGGCGTATCTGCGTGTCGCGGGTGATCTCCGGCAGAAGATCGTCGACGGTTCGCTCCCGCCGCACACCCGGCTGCCCTCGCAGGCGCGCATCCGCAAGGAGTACGGGGTCTCGGACACCGTGGCCCTGGAGGCGCGCAAGGTGCTGATGGCCGAGGGGCTCGTGGAGGGGCGATCGGGCTCGGGTACCTATGTGCGCGAGCGCCTCGAACCGCGGCGGATCGCGCGCTCGGGCTTCCGCGCTCCGGCCGGGGCCTCGACCCCCTTCCGGCAGGAGCAGGCCGCCGAGGGGGTGCGGGGGTCCTGGGACGCGAGCAGCGCGCAGGAACCCGCGCCCGACGAGGTCGCCGAACGGCTCGGCGTCGAGGTGGGCGAGCGCGTCATGCGCACCCGCTACGTCTTCCGCGAGTCCGGTCGGCCGATGATGCTCTCCACCTCCTGGGAGCCGCTCTCCCTCACGGGCCGGACCCCCGTCATGCTGCCGGAGGAGGGACCGCTCGGCGGCTGCGGTGTGGTCGAGCGCATGGCGGCGATCGAGACCGTCGTCGACAACGTGGTCGAGGAGGTCGGCGCGCGCCCCGGGCTCGCCGAGGAACTGGCCCTGCTCGGCGGGGTTCCCGGACACGTCGTCCTCGTCATCTCCCGTACGTACTACGCCTCCCAGCGCGCCGTGGAGACCGCCGACCTGATTGTCCCGGCCGACCGCTACCGCCTCGCGTACCACCTGCCGGTCCGCTGAGGGCTGTCCGGCGCTGCCTCTCCGGCGCTACGCCTCCGCCTCTCCGGCGATACCCGTCCGGCGCGTCCCGTCCGCCGTGCGACGCCGTGGCACGCACTGCTCCCCCGGGCATCGCACGGCACCGCGCGGACGCGCCCTCTGGCTCCGCGCCTGGGGGCAAGTGGCCTCGTCGAGGGGCGCGTTGGGCGTGTGCGCCCCCGTGCGACCCCCGGTTTCGCGGTCCTGTGTGGCCGGTTCGTCCCCTCGTATCGTGCCAAGTCCCATGCGGTGTGTAACGGCGAGGGGTAGGGTCGGGCATATGCGAAACGGAGTTTCCACGGGGGGCGTCGCCAGGGTGGGGCGCCAGGTCCGCAGGGCCGGCACGGCCGATCCCGTCGCCTCGCTGCCCTGGCAGTTGATACGGCGTGACAACGGCGACGAGGACAGCTACCGCGTCGCCAGCTACGCCACCCGGGCCGAGGCCGAGCGCCGCGCCGAGGCCCTCAACACCCGTGTCCCCGCGCCCCGCGCGCTCTACGTCGTCGAGCACGCCGACGACCGCCCTCGCCCCGAGGGCGCCGTCGCCGGTCTGGACGAGGACCCGCTCGGGTAGGGCGGGTCCGGGAAGTCCTGCCCCCAAGGGAAGTCACGCCCCGCACGCCAAGTCCCGCGCCGTACGCGACGTCACGCACCGCCCCCACGGTGCCCGGCCCGCCCTCGCCGCACCGGCGACCCCGCATCGGCGGACCCCGCACCGGACTTCGCGGGCACGTCCTGGCCCCCGCGCCGGGGCCCGGACCCTCTAGAGTCGTCCGCCGGACGGACCGCGCCGAACGGGGCGCGGACCGGCGAGGAGGAGCGCGAGCGGTGCTGATCGACACGGTGGCCTGGGTGCGGGTCGAGGACGGGCGCGTGCTGTGCGCCCGGCCGCGCGGCAAGGACGTCTTCTACGTGCCGGGCGGCAAGCGCGAGCCCGGCGAGAGCGATGTCGACGTCCTCCTCCGGGAGGCGGAAGAGGAGCTGACCGTACGGCTCGACGCCGCGAGCGCCCGCCACCTCGGGACGTACGAGGCCGAGGTGCCGGAGTCGCCGGGGACGCGGGTGCGGATGAGCTGCTGGACCGCCGAGCACAGCGGGGACATCGCGCCGAGCAGCGAGATCGAGGAGATCGCCTGGTTCACGCTCGCCGACCGCTCCGAGGTGCCGCCCGTCGACCGCCTCCTCTTCGACGAACTCGCCAGGCGGGGACTGCTCGGCTGACGACCGCCCCCTCGCGCGGGGTGCCGCAGACACCCCCGCCGGTCCTCCGCGCCGCGCCCTCCTGCCCACCTTCCTCCCCGTCCACCGGGCGGGCTCCCCGTGCTGCGCCATTCGTGCCAACCCGCCGGGAAGTACGCGTGATGCCGTCTGAAACGCGCCGCTTGGGGCTATGGATGGCGCAAGGGATTCTCCGCCAAGGGTCTTCTACGGTCTTTCTGGGGAAGTGATCGTTTTGATCGACACCGAGGGCGTGTGCGCCGAGTGGACCTTTCCGGCTGAGCCCGGGGTGGCGCGCAGGGCCAGGGACCTGACCCGCGAGCGCCTCACCGACTGGGGCCTCGCCGCCATGACCGACGTGACGATTCTCGTCGTCAGCGAACTCGTCACCAACTCCCTCCGCTACGCCCACGGCCCCATCGGCCTGCGCCTCTCGCGCCGCAGGGACAGCCTCTTCGTGGAGGTCTCCGACCCCGTCACGCGGGGCCCACGGGAACGCAGACCCCGCCCCGACGAGGAACACGGGCGCGGCATCCGGCTCCTCAGCAGACAGTCGCGGAACTGGGGGACGAACGTGGACCCCGCGCGCACGGGCAAGACCGTGTGGTGCGAGCTTCCCATCCCGGTCGCCTGACCCACCCGCGGTCCCCTCGCCACGCCTCGTCTGAACCCCCCGTCCGAACCCCCGTACGCATTCCGCGCATTCGTCGCTTCCGTACGGCGCGGAAACAGCGGTACGGAGGCTCCGCGTGCGCCCCTGTGCTCCCGCACGCCTCCTCCTTGACGTCCCGCGCGCCTGTTCGCGCTCCGGTGCGACCCGCGCGAATCACGCCGCCCGCGCGCCCGCTGTCCCGCCTTCCGCCGCGCGCGCCGGGAGGGGTGTGCGACGCGGGCACGCAGCACGCGTGTACGAGGCGGATTAGAGCAGGGGGCGGCTGGTTAGGAGAGAGGAAGTGTCGATCTCCAGGTCAGAGCCCAGGGCAGAAGCGAGGGCCGCGTGCACGTGGGTGTGCGCGGCTGCTTTCGCGTGCGCGGGCGTGTGCGTGGCGGGGGCCGGAAAGCGTCGGGATCGGCCAGTGATCGTGAAGGCCGTTGGGTGTCGCGCCGTGGTGCTGGATACTGCGGGAAGCCGCCGCCCGGAGCGCCCCCCGGTCGCGGTGGGCTGGAGGGGACGGTACGCGTGAGCGAGATACCTGCGAGGGCGGCGGGCCCCCGCCGTACCCCGGACGAGATCGTGTGGCAGAGCAGCCCGCCGGGCTCCATCTACGACTACATCAAGGTCGCCGCCTTCTCGATAGGGCCGGACGGCACCGTCGACCAGTGGAGCGAGCGGGCCGAACGGCTCTTCGGCGTGTGCGCCGAGGACGTCGTGGGCCGCGATCCCGTGGAGGCCTTCGTGCCGCCCAGGCTGCGCGGCCAGGGACATCGCAAGCTCGCCGAGATCCTCGACGGCCGCGAGTGGACGGGGATCGTCCCCTTCCGCCTGCCCGCCCGGCAGGACCCGGCGGCGCGTGGAACCACGCTGGGTGAGGGGCCCGATCCCATCGCCGCGGACAAGGGTCCCGGCGGCGCGGAAAGCGGTTCCGGCGGCGCGGGTTCCGCTTCGGGCTGCCTCCCCGCGCGGGAGGGCGTCGCGGAGATCTACGTCATGCCCACCCGTACCGAGGACGGCGATCCGGCGGCCGTCTGCATCGCTGTGGACGTGCGCACCCTGCACGGCGTCGAGACGGACCTCGCCGCCTCGCAGGCGATTTTCGGCCAATCTCCCTTCGGGTTCGTCCTCTTCGGAACCGATCTGCGGATACGGAGGGTGAACGAACGGTTCGCCTCCGTCTTCGGCCGCCCCGCCGCGAAGCACCAGGGGCTCGGCGCGGGGGACTACCTCGTACCGGCGCAGCGCGACCGCCTGGAGGCCGCGCTGCGGCACGTCCTGGAGAAGGGCGGGGCGCTCAACGACCTCAGCCTCACAGGTACGCCCCCGGGCGAGAGTCAGCCCAGGCACTGGTCGCTCGACCTCTACCGCGTGCACAGCGGCACGGGGCGCCCGCTCGGCGTCGCCGCGCTCGCGACCGACGTGACCCGGCGCCAGGCCGCCGCGCGCGAGGCCGCGAGCGCCCGCCGCAACCTCGCCCTGCTCAACGAGGCCGGCTCGCGCATCGGCAACTCCCTGGACCTGGAGACCACCGCACGCGAACTCCTCGATGTCGCGGTCCCCGGCTTCTGCGACCTCGCCTCGGTCGACCTCTACCAGGCGCTCCTCCTCGGCGACGAGCAGGCGCCCGGGATGGCGGACGGCAGCGCCGAGCTGCGGCGGGTCGCCTTCGCGAGCGCGGTCTCCGACGTGCTGCCGTTCCTGCGCCAGCCCCAGGGCGGCGGCGCGGCCCCCGGCACGGGTGGGCCCACCCCCGGCACGGGCGGCCCGGCGCGTCCCGTGCCGCCGGTGTCCACGCCGCCACCGCCCCGTACCGAGTCATCCGCCGCGACACTGCGCGAGTCGCCCGCCGAGGTGAGTCCCGAGGAACGGATGCGGGAGTGGAGCGCCTCGCCCGCCGGGCCGTTCACGGTCGGACGGCCCAGCGCGCCCGGCGAGGGCCGGCGCGAGCGCGGCAGGCCGTGGTACGGGTACGGGCCGGGGCCCGAGGAGGCGCGGCGGCACGGGGCGGGAGCGGGCTCCGTCGATGTCGGCGCCGTGCACCGCTACCCGTCCGATTCCCCGCGCGCCCGCGTCCTGCGCACCGCGCGGTCCGAACTGCTGCCCGGCACGGACGGCGACCTCGTGCAGTCCACGCTCGCCGTGCCGATGGTCGCGCACGACAAGGTCGTCGGGCTCGCGCAGTTCGCCCGCACGAAGGGCAGCGAGCCCTTCGGCGAGCGGGACCGCTCCGTGGCCACCGAACTGGCCACGCGGGCCGCGGTCTTCATCGACAACGCGCGCCTGTACCGGCGCGAGCACGAACGCGCCCTGCTCCTGCAACGCAGCCTGCTGCCGCCCGGCGAGCCGGAGGCGGCCGGGCTGGACATCGCCTGCCGCTACCTCCCCGGCAACGAGGCGACCGAGGTGGGCGGCGACTGGTTCGACGTCATCGAACTCCCCGGTCACCGCACGGCACTCGTCGTCGGGGACGTCATGGGGCGCGGGCTGCGCGCGGCGGCGGCGATGGGTGAACTGCGTACCGCCGTCCGCACCCTCGCCCTGCTCGACCTCGAACCGGCGGAGGTGCTCTCGCACCTGGACGAGATCGCGCAGGGCCTCGGCTCGCCGCAGCAGACGACGCGGGCGGCCCGCCAGGACCAGGACACCGACCTCGCGGAGGTCTACCTCGCGACGTGCGTGTACGCCGTGTACGACTCCGTGACCCGCCGCTGCACCTTCGCCAACGCGGGCCACCTGCCGCCCGTCCTCCTGGAGCCGAGTGGCGCCCACCGGCCCGCGCTCCTCCTCGACGTGCCTCCGGGCATGCCGCTCGGCGTGGGCGGCGAGCCCTTCGAGGAGGTCACCGTCGAACTCCCCGAGGGCGCGCTCCTCGCGCTCTACACGGACGGGCTCGTCGAGTCCAGGCACCAGCCGCTCGACGAGGGTTTGCTCGCCTTCCGCAACGCCCTCACCGATCCCGGGCGTTCGCTGGAGGACATCTGCGACCAGGTCCTGCGGCGCCTGGACACGCACCATGGCGAGGACGACATCGCCCTCCTCATGGCGCGCGTGCAGGGGCTGCCCGAGGAGAACGTGGGCGACTGGACGCTGCCGCGCGACCCGCAGTCGGTCGGCAAGGCCCGCGAGTACACACGGGAGCAACTCGCCGGGTGGGACCTCGAAGCACTCGCCGACACCACGGAGCTGCTCGTCAGCGAGCTGGTGACGAACGCCCTGCGGTACGGGGACGGGGAGATCCGGCTGCGGCTGCTCCTCGACCGGTCCCTCGTGTGCGAGGTGTGGGACGAGGGACTCGTGCAGCCGAGGCGGCGACGGGCCAAGGACACGGACGAGGGAGGACGCGGGCTCCAGCTCGTCGGGCTCCTCGCCGCCTCCTGGGGCTCGCGCCGGACGCCGCACGGCAAGACCGTGTGGTTCGAGCTGGGCCTGCCGGACGGGGAGTCGAGCGGCGTGGACGCGGCGGAGGCGCTGCTGAGCCTGTTCTGACCCGGCGTCAAGATCCTTCCCTCCCCGGCGTGTCGGTTACTCTGTGCGACGTGCCGGGGGGTGGCTCCGGGCTCGGGGCCAGGAGGCGGGCGGATGCGGGCGGAGACCGTGGAGCGGCACCCGGACGGGACGGACGCGCCGGGGACACCGCCGCGAGCCCGCGCGCGCGGGCCCCGTGCGGCGCGAGTGCTGCGGCGGACGGCCCTGTGCGTGGTGCTGCTCGTCCTGGTGCCCGTGCTCGCGGCGGGAACCTGGCTGCGCTTCTCGTACGCGGGGGAGCCCGGCGACGGGACGCGGACGCGGGGGCGTGACGCGCTGTGGCTCGGGCACGCGTGGGTCGACGGGCGCAAGGACACGGGCGACCTCGACCGGCTCGTCGAACAGCTCCGCTACACCGGCGTCCGCGAGTTGTACGTCCACGCGGGCCCCCTGGAGCACGACGGCACGCTCCCGGCAAAGCGCTACCCGAAGGCGTTCTGGCTCGTCGCGGGACTCCACGAGCGCCTTCCCGGCCTCCGCGTGTCGGCCTGGCTCGGCGACGTGCTCGACACCGAGTCCCCCGAAGGGCTCGGCATGGCGGACCCCTCGACGCGCGGCGCCATCCTCACGTCCGCGCGGCAGGTGCTCGACGCCGGTTTCCAAGGCCTGCACGTCGACTTCGAGCCCCTGCACTCCGGCGACCGCGACTTCCTCGCCCTCCTCTCCCGCCTCCACACCCTCACGGCCGCGCGGCACGCCCCGCTCTCCGTCGCGGCACACCAGATCGACCCGCTCCCGAGCCTGCACACCCTCTTCGGCGCGGTCGGCGGACACGAGAAGTACTGGAGCCAGTCCTACTTCGGGCAGGTCGCCCGCCGCGTCGACCAGATCGCCGTCATGTCGTACGACACGGCGATGCCGCTGGAGAGCCTGTACGGCGGCTACGTCGCCCAGCAGACCGCACTCGCCCTCGACGCCACCCCGCCCGCGACCGACCTGCTCATGGGGATGCCCTTCTACCACGAGGACAAGCCCGGCCACCGGGCCGCCGCCGAGACCGTCCGCGCCGCCGTGCGCGGCGCCCGCCTCGGCCTCGCGCGCACCGACCGCGAACGGACCCGCTTCGGGCTCGCCCTCTACGTGGACTTCGCCGCCACGGAGACCGACTGGCGGGAGTACCGCGACAGTTGGGGCGCCCCGGTCAACCGTCTGGGGTAGCCGCGGAGGCGAGGCGGGAGCGGACATGAGGCGGGGCCGCGCGCGCCGGGAACCGCGCACGCGCCGGGGCCGGGCATGAGCCGGGGCCGGGCATGAGCCGGGGGCCGCGCGCCACCGCCAGGTGCGGTGCGCGGCCCCCGGAGGCGGGGGACCGGCCGGTTCAGGCGCGCCGCAGGCCCAGGAGGCGGATGCCCGGCATGGGCAGCTCGGCCTCCACGCGCACCGTGCCCGCCGCGTCCGCCAGGACGGGGGCGAGCGGTTCGGCGGGCAGCCGGTCGGCTTCGCGCAGCTTCGCCCACTGCGGCGCGTCCGGCCAGTCGCCGCCGCCCAGTTCCTCCCACACGGCCTTGATGTTGCCGTGCGCCTCGTCCACCCGGTACGCGCTCACCGTGTACCGCGCTCCCGGCTCAAGTCCCGTCACCCGTACGGTGACCGTCCGGTCGAGCGCGGCGGCGCCGGGGATCTTCGACTGGTCGAGCGTGCCGTTCCACACGAGCACGTCCACGGCCGAGCCGTCCTCGGCGCGGGTCGCGAGCGCCTCGACCGTCGCGTCCGCCCCGTCGCCGCTCACGGTCACGGGGGCGCGGTCGCCGGCGAGCCGGTCGAGCAGCCACAGCGCCCAGAAGCGCGGCTTGCGCAGGTTGCCGACGGTGAGCAGCCCGAAGCCGCCGTGGAAGAGCTTCGGCGGCCAGCCCAGTTCCTCGAACTGGTCCGTCGCGACCCAGTAGGCGAGCGCGTCGGTCGAGGCGAGCGCCGACTTCATGCCGCGCAGCACGAACGGCGCGGAGAAGACGGAGTCGCTCACCGGGTGGAAGTGGGTCGGCGTGACGCCCCACTCGGTCCACAGGATCTCCGGCTCGGGCCGCCCGGTCGCCTCGGCGTAGGCGCGGGTCAGCGGCCGGAGATCGAGCGGCGCGTTCCCGTACGTATGTGTCGAGACGAAGTCGACGGGCAGGTCCTCGGCGCGGCAGTACTCCAGGAACGCGCCGACCCAGCCGGCCGCCGCCGAGGAGGGCCCGCCGACGCGGATGCGCGGGTCGGCGGCCTTCACAGCCCGTGCCGCGTACGCGTACAGCAGGTGGTAGTCGTCCTGCGTGCCGTTCCAGAAGACTTCGAGGTTCGCCTCGTTCCACACCTCGAACTCCCAGCCGGCGACCTCGTCGCGGCCGTAGCGCTCCTGGAGGTGGACGACGAGGGCGTGGCACAGCTCGCCCCAGCGCTCCCAGGACGTGGGCGTCGAGACGAGCGCCTTGTAGTCGAAGACCGTGTACTCCGGGTCCCGCGCGAGTTCCTTCGGCATGAAGGAGAGCTCGACGACGGGCTTGAGCCCGGTGGCGAGGAAGCGGTCGTAGACCTCGTCGAGCCCGGAGAAGTCGAAGGTGCCGTCGGGGCGCACCGTGACCGTCTCGGGGAGGAAGGTGCCGTGGGCGCGGACCGCGCGGACACCGAGTTCGTCCCGTACCCTGCCGAGCGCCTCGTGGTACTCGGCGGCCGTGTCGGAGCCGCCGGGGCCCGGCTTGTCCCGGAGCAGGAGCGAGAGGTGCTCGGCGCCGATGATCCTGTTCCACACGCGGGGCAGCGGGCTCGTGGGGGCGGCGGCGTCGACCGCGACCTCGACGGCGGCGGGCGTCCGCTCCCGGTCCTTCGGGCGGCCGGTCACGGTCCGCGCGCTCAGCGGGCCCGCGCCGTCGTCGGTCCAGCTCGCGACCTTGTAGCAGTAGGCGCGGCCCGGCTCCACGAGGGTGTCGGCGTACGGCGGGTGCGGGACGGCGAGGACGTCGCCGCCCAGGTGGTCGAGCGGCGTGAAGGGGCCGTCGGGGGAGTCGGCGCGGTGGACGAGGTAGCCGAGCGCGCCCTCGACGGGCTCCCAGTCGAGCCGTACGAGCCCGGTGCCGTCCTCGGCGCTCAGCCCGGCCGGGGCCGCGACCGTCGCCGTGCCGGTGAGCCGGGTGTCGCTGGGCTTGCCGATGCGCTGCTCCCAGTCGGAACGGGCGGCGGACTTCTGCGGCGCGGCGACGGACTTCTCCGGCGCGGGGGTGGGGGCGTCCGGTGCGGCGGTGGGGGCGTCCTGCGCGGGGGAACGCGTCGGCGTGGCAGGCGTTTCGGGCATGGCGAACGGAACCTTTGCTGGGGGAGAGGGAGAAGAGGCGGTACGGGCCGGGCGCGCGGGGCGGGTGGTGCCCGGGACCCGTACCGGGGATCGCGCGAGGGGCGTGGCTACTTGAGCCCGGCCGTCGCGAGATCCGGCTTGAAGTGCCGCTGGAGCACGAGGAACACGAGCAGGACCGGCAGCACCACGAGGAGCGAGCCCGCCATCAGGACACCGTTCGAGCCGGCGGCCCTGTTGGGGTCGTTCGCGAAGGTCGCGAGCGCCACGGGCAGCGTGTACTTGTCCGGGTCGTTGGTCGCGATCAGCGGCCACACGAAGTTGTTCCACGAGCCGAGGAAGGTCAGGATGCCGAGCGTCGCGAGGGCGGGCTTGACCAGCGGCATCACGATCCGCCAGAAGATGTACCACTCGCTCGCGCCGTCCATCCGCGCCGCTTCGAGCAGCTCGTCCGGGATCGACTGCGCGAACTGCCGCATGAGGAAGACGCCGAAGGCACCGGCCGCGAAGGGCAGCACCAGACCCGCGTAGCTGTCGAGCAGGCCCAGCTTGTTCATCAGCACGTACATCGGCAGCAGCATCAGGTTGCCCGGCACCATGAGGGCGGCGAGCACGAGCGCGAAGACCTTGTCGCGGCCGAAGAAGTCGAGCTTCGCGAGCGCGTAGCCCAGCATCGAGCAGAAGACCAGGTTGCAGACCGTCACGAGCACGGCGACGATCACGGAGTTCATGAAGTACAGCGGCAGGTCGAGCTTGTCGAGCAGCGCGCGGAACTGGTCGAGCGTCCACTCCGAGGGAATCCAGACGGTCGTGGAACCGCCCAGCTCCTCGTCGGTCTTGAAGGCCGAGAGCGCCATCCAGAGGAAGGGCGCGGCCATGACGAGCAGACCGGCCGACAGGGCGACGTACGTGAGGGGCTTGCGGAGCCGCTCGCCCGGGGCGCGCTTCGGTGCCCGCCGGGGGCGTCCGGGGTCCTGGCCGGCGTCGTGGCCGGGATCGTGCCCCGGGGCCTTCGTGGAGTCCGTCCCGGGGTCGCCGGGCCGCTCGCCCGGGGTACGGCGCGGGGCCGGTGTCGTGGCGCTCACTTCGTGTTGTCCTTCAGCAGTCGGAGCTGGAGCACCGTGATGGCCATGATCACTACGAAGAGGACGTACGCCATCGCGCTCGCGTAGCCCATGTGGAAGAAGTTGAAGCCTTCCTTGTACATGTCCAGCGACACGGTGAGGGTGCTGTTGTTGGGGCCGCCCTGCGTCATCACGAAGGGTTCCTCGAAGACGTTGAGGAAGCCGATCGTGGTGATGACGGTCGAGTAGAGCAGCGTCGGGCGGAGGAGCGGGACCGTGATCCTCCGCAGCTCCTGGAAGGCGCCCGCGCCGTCGAGCTTCGCGGCCTCGCGCACCTCCTGCGGGATCGCCTGGAGGCCCGCGATGAGCAGGACCATGACGTTGCCGAGGTTGCGCCACACGGCCATCGCGATCATGGACGGCATCGCGAGGCGCTCGTCGCCGAGGAAGTCGGGCGAGGTGAGCCCGACCGCGTCGAAGAGCCCGGCCACGAGCCCGTCGCCCGGGTCGAGCACGAAGCGCCACACGACGGCGACCGCGACGATCGTGGTCACGACGGGTGCGTAGAAGCCGACCCGGAAGAAGGTCCGCGCGCGGTCGACGCCGTTGTTGAGCAGGACCGCGACGAGGAGTCCCGCGCCGATCGTGACCGGCACTCCGACGACGACGAAGTACCCGGTGTTGAAGAGGGACTTCAGGAACTTGTCGTCCTGGAAGAGGTTGACGTAGTTGTCGAGG
This sequence comes from Streptomyces sp. NRRL F-5630, assembly GCF_000719475.1. Taxonomy (GTDB): domain Bacteria; phylum Actinomycetota; class Actinomycetes; order Streptomycetales; family Streptomycetaceae; genus Streptomyces. Next base: position 83,091 of record NZ_JOGO01000024.1, read on the forward strand.
CCGACGAACTTCGCGTCGAAGGGGCGGGTCACGTTGGCGAGGCCGAAGTCGGTGAAGCTCATGAGGAGCGTCGCGACGATCGGCAGCGCCATGAAGACGGCGAAGAGGACGAGGAACGGGGCGGAGAAGAGCCAGCCCGCCAGGTGGTGCCTGCGCACCGAACCGCCCCGGCGGCCGGGCCCGGACCCCCGGCCCCGGCGCGAGGCGGGGGCGGGCGGGCCCTGCGTGACCGCCGGAGCGGCCGTGTCTGCCGTGCTGCTCATGACCGCTTACCCCAGGAGGCTTTCGATCTCGGACTGGGCCTTGTCCAGGGCCGACTTGGCGCTCGCCTTGCCCTGGGTCACCTGCTCGATCGCGTCGTCGACCTTCGAGGAGATCTCCGACCACTTCGCGAGCGCGGGCGAGGTCTTCGAGTTCTCGACCTGCGTGCGGAAGACCTGGAGGTTCTTGTCGGTCGCGAGTTCGCCGCTGTCCCAGGCGGAGGTGCGGGCCGGGAGGTCGCCGCTCGCCTTGTAGAACTCCGTCTGGCCCTTGGCGCTCGTCAGGTACTTCACGAAGTCCGTGGCGGCGGCCTTGTGGTCGCTGTCCTTGGAGATCACGAGCGAGGAGCCGCCCGCCATGGAGGTCGCCGACTCGTCGCGCGGCACCGTGGTGATGCCCCACTTCCCCTTGAGGCCCGGGTGCGTCTGGTTGATCGAGCTGATCTGCCAGGGGCCGGAGAAGAACATCGGCACGGAGCCGCTGTCGAAGTCCTTGAGCACGTCGTACCCGGGGGTGACGCTCTTCTTCGCGAGGCCCTTGCTGAAGTACGTGCCGTACTCCGTGAGCGCGCGGACCGCCTCGGGGCTGTTGACAACGGCCTTCTTGCCGTCGTCGCTGACGATCTGGCCGCCCGCCGAGTACAGGAAGGGGTAGAAGCTCTGCACCGCGTCGGTGCCCGAGGGCTGGATCGACAGGCCCCACCGTGTACCGGCCTGCTTCTGGTACGCGGTGGCGAGGGCCTTCATGTCCTTCCACGTCTTCGGCGCCTCGGTGATCCCGGCCTTCTCGGCGAGGTCCGTGCGGTAGTAGACGACGCGCGTGTCGACGTACCACGGCACGCCGTAGGCGGTGTCGTCCACGACGCCCTGCTTCCAGGACGAGGGGAAGAAGTCCTTCTCCTGGAAGGTCTTCGTGTCGACCGGCTCCAGCACGCCCAGCTCGGAGAACTCGCCCATGTAGCTCCCGCCCATCTGCGCGATGTCGGGGAGCTTGCCCGCCGCGGCGGCGGAGACGAGCTTCTGGTGCGCGACGTCCCAGCCGACCGGGGTCACCTTGATGGTGAGGTTCGGGTGCGACTTCTCGTACGTCTTGGCGATGTCGGCGAGCTTCTCGCCCTCGGCGCCCATGCCCCAGACCGTGAGCGTCTGCTTCTCGTCGGCGGAGACGCCACCGCCGCCGGAGCCGCCGCAGGCGGCGATGACGACCATGGCGGCGATCGAGGCAGCGGCGACCGTGGTGTTCCGCACGGTCTTCCGGGCGCGGAGTCTCGCGGGGCGGTTCATGACGTGCTCCTCCTTGAGCGGGTTCCTCGCCGGTGCGAGCGGCGGGAATGTATGCGCTGTCTGTAAGCGCATACATCACTCTGGCGCGAGAGACGGCGCGGGCGCAAGAGGGGTCTACGTCACACTTCGTGGATGTTCTGCGGAGGGGGTGTGCGGTGCGCGGGGGCGGGGGAAGGGGAGTGGCTCGCGTGCCCTCCCTGTGAATTGTCCCGCATCGGGGGGATTGGGG
>NZ_JOGO01000025.1 GCF_000719475.1 Streptomyces sp. NRRL F-5630
CACCGCAGCCCCATCGCCTACGAGAACGCCTTCCGAACGACATCAACTACGCTGACGCAAGCCGCATAACCCGTGTCCAGGAACCGGGGTCAAGGCCCGACGGGCTCTCGACGGGTGTCCTGGTCGATGGCAGCTTGGCTGGGGCCTGCAGTGCGTGCAGGTCCCAGAAACGTCCAGGCGCTGAAGAAAGACTGTCAGGTCTGGATCGCCGACTGGAACGACCAAGCCGTGGTCTTTTTCTGAACCGAAGACCGCCGACGAGGTATTCGAGGGCCTCGCCGGATATCTGGACCGAAGCAAAGACTCAGCACACTGGACGACGTCCACAGCCGTGTCGGTGTGCTCTTGAACGGCCCGAGCAAGCGCTTGGAGGCGCTGTCCGGAACCTCACCAACGACGACATGCCCGACGCGCCGGTGGGGAGCGCGGGCCCACTGCGCCGCCGCGAGACGGCTGGCCCTCTTCCTTCCGTCCCCGTTGCGGTGAGGGGGCAGGCCGTCGTCGACTCCAGGTGGGGACCATGCGGTCGAGACGCGTCGGGAGCGCCAACTGGCGCCGCTGCTCCGGGTATCCAAGTCCGCGGCCGACCGCATCATCGGCCACCTCGGACCGGCGCTCGCGCTCCAGCAGCACAAGTGGTACCGCAAGGACACCGTGCTCATCGGCGCAGGCACCCCGGTCCCGGCCCGCGACCACCAGGTGGCCGAGCAGTCCAAGCACTACCGGTACTCCACCGACGATCACATCGTCATCGACGCCGACCCCCGGCTCTCGCCGCCGTCGGGCGGTCACTGCCGAGCCACCGCGACGATCGCGGGGGATGGGAACCGTCCGGCGCGAAGAACACCGTCGGCCGGACCACGGAGATGGTGGACAGCCGCTACCGCGCACCGGCCTGGTCATCCCTCACCGCCGCGAACGCGGCCAGGCCGGTCTCCCGGACCGGAAAGAGGACCACAGCCGCTCGCGCCGCAAGGCCCGCGCGCGATGAGCGCGCCTTCGCCCGCGATCTGGTCAGCCGTCGGCGGAACACTTTCGGCGTCTCTCTTGGGACCTCGGAGCGTCAAAGTCGGGCAGCGGGGGTCGTCCAGAACAGCTCCGCAGCGGTCGGGCCCGTTGCGGTCGCGTCCAACACACCTCCCCCGCATCGCGGAATGGAAGCCGCCACCAGTCTGGCCTTCACCCTCCTTTCGTCCTGCGGGGCGGGGTGAAGGCATACAGGTCGAGGATGGCGGGGCAGGGGGCGGTGCCGGGGCCGCCGGCCGTACCCAGGCGATGACGTCCTCGGTGGCGTCGGGGTCGTTGACGAGGCCGAGCCAGACCGGTCGGGCGCCTTCGGCGCGGGCGGTGGCGGAGGGCTGGACGACGATGACGTTGGCGTGTTCGCACACGTCGAGGCAGTCGGACACGCGGACCGGGACCTGCTCGGTCAGGCGCGCCAGCTGCCGGTCGTGGTCCACGCCGGTGATTTTCGGGGTTCCGCAGCAGCAGTCCCGGCAGACGACGACGCGGCACGGTGCCGGTTCGGCGGAGGTGTGCTTCGTGCCGACCGCTTCAGTGCGCTGTCGGGGCATCGCTCGTCACGCTCCTTTCCGGGGGAGATTCGTCCCGGGCGGCCGGGCGCAGGAAGCGGATCACGGGGTGGCCGGGTGCGTGGGTGACCTCGGTAGGGACGCCGTAGACCTGCTCGATGAGGGCGGGGGCGAGGACCTCGGTGGGGGTGCCCTCGGTGATCGCGCGGCCGTCGCGGAGCACGAGCAGGCGGTCGCAGTACATCGCGGCGAGGTTGAGGTCGTGCAGGGCGATCACGGTGGTGACCGGCAGACTCGCCACGAGTTCCAGCAGGTCGAGCTGGTGCTGGATGTCGAGGTGGTTGGTGGGTTCGTCGAGGAGGAGTTCGCGGGGGCGCTGGGCGAGGGCGCGGGCGATCTGGGCGCGCTGGCGTTCGCCGCCGGAGAGGGTGTGCCAGGACTGGCCGGCCCGGTCGGTCAGCCCGGTGCGCCGCAGGGCCTCGGTGACGGCTGCCGCGTCGGCGGCCGTCGGGGGTGTCCAGGCGCGGCGGTGCGGGATGCGGCCGAGGGCGACGACGTCCCGGACGGTCAGTTCGGTCTGGGTGTGGGCGTGCTGCTCCACGGTGGCGATACGGCGGGCGGTGGCGCGGCGGCCGAGGTCCGGGAGGGGACGGCCGTCCAGGCTCACGACTCCGGCGCTGGGGGCGAGGGTCCCGGCCAGCAGCCTGAGCAGGGTGGACTTGCCGGAGCCGTTGGGGCCGAGCAGGCCGACGGTCTCGCCGGGGCGGAGGCTGAGGGTGACGTCGTCGACGACGACTTTGTCGCCGAGACGGCGTACGACGCGGTCTGCGCGCAGGCTGGTCATGCTCTTCCCCGTCCGCGGTAGAGGACGAGGACGAACGCGGGCACGCCGATGAGGGACGTCACGACGCCCACCGGGACCTCCTGGGGGTCGAGGACGGTACGGGCGAGGGTGTCCACCCAGACCAGGAAGACGGCCCCGGCCAGCGCGGTGACCGGCAGCAGACGGGCGTGCCCGGAGCCGGTGAGGGCACGGGTGGCGTGCGGCAGGACCAGGCCGACGAAGCCGATCGCGCCCGCGCTGCTGACCAGGGCGGCGGTGAGCAGCGCGGTCGCGCAGAGCAGGACCAGACGGGTGCGGGCGACCCGGACCCCGAGTCCGGCGGCGGCTTCGTCGCCGAAGGCGAAGGCGTCGAGGGTGCGGGCGTGCCCGAGGCAGACGACGAGCACCGTCGCCAGGACCACGGCGCAGAGCAGCACCTGTCCCCAGTCGGCGCCGGCGAGCGAGCCGAGCAGCCAGAACAGCACCCCCCGGGTGGTCTCGGCGTCCGCGGAGGTGAGCACGACGAAGGAGGTCAGCGCGGAGAACAACTGCATGGCCGCGACCCCGGACAGGACGACCCGGTCGGTGCCGGGGCCGAGGGTGTGGCTGAGCAGCAGCACCAGGGCGAAGGAGAACAGCGCGCCCAGGAAGGCACCGGCCGAGAGGGACACCGCTCCGCCGCCCACGCCGAGCACGACCACGGCGACCGCTCCGGTGGACGCGCCGGAGGAGACCCCGAGCACGAAGGGATCGGCGAGCGGGTTGCGCAGCAGCGACTGCATGACCGCGCCGCAGACGGCGAGTCCGGCACCGCAGACGGCGGCGAGCAGCGTGCGGGGCATACGCAGGTTCCAGACGATGCCGTCCCGCAAGGGCGCCAACGTGCTCTCGCCGAGGCCGAGGTGGGCCACGACGGAGGCCCAGACGTCGCCGGTGGAGATGTCGGCGGGGCCGATCGTCACGGCGACGGCGATCGACGCGAAGAGCGCGACCAGGCCGCCGCCCGTCAACAGCAAGGAGCGGAAGCTCACTTGGCGAACCCGAAGTCGCGCAGGCCGGCCGCGACCTTCTCGGTCCCCTCGATCGTGCGGAGGGACGGGTTCATCGCCTGCCCGCTCAGCAGGATGTAGCGCTTCTTCTTCACGGCGGTCAGGTTGCGGGTGGCGGGGTTGGTCTCCAGGAAGCGGATCTTGGCCGCCGCCGTCTCGGCGGTCTCCTGCTTGCGGGTCAGGTCGCCGATCACGAGGACGTCGGGGTCGCGGTCGGCGACGGTCTCCCAGTTGATCTGGGGCCATTCGTCGTGGGTGTCGGCGAAGGCGTTCTTCGCGCCGACCGCGCGGGTGATGGCGCCAGGGGCGCCGCAGCAGCCGGCGAGGTAGGGCGACTGGGAGTTGGCGAACCAGTACATGAGGGAGACGTCCGAGGCGTGCAGTCCGGCGGTGGCCGTGCTCACCCGCTTCTGCAGCGAGGCGACGAGCTTCTCACCGCGCTTCTCGACGCCGAACGCACGGGCGAGGTCGCGTATTTCGCCGTAGACGGCGTCGAGGGTGAGCGGTTCGGCGCGCGATCCGTCGCCGCCGCTGTCGTTGTCCTTGCCCGCGCAGTCGGAGGGGGAGACATAGGTGGGCACGCCCAGCTTCTCGAACTGCTCGCGCGTGGCGACCCCGCCTTTGCCCAGGGTGGAGACGAACGAGGCCGTGACGAAGTCGGGTTCGGCGTCCAGGACCTTCTCGAAGGACGGGTTGTTGTCGGCGAGACGCGGCACCGAGGCGTTGGCCTTCGCCAGGTCCTTCAGCACCGGATCGGTCCAGGTGGCCGTCCCGGCCATGCGGTCGGCGAGGCCGAGGGAGAGCAGGATCTCGGTGGTGCCCTGGTTGAGGGAGACGGCCCGCTTCGGGGCCGACGTCAGGGTGACCTTGTGGCCGCAGTTGTCGAGGGTCACCGGGTAACCAGCGGCCGAGGTCGCCTCCGGCTTCGCGTCACCCGCGTCGGAGGAGCCGCACGCGGTGAGCAGCAGGGCGGACGCGAGGAGCAGCGCCGGGGCAGGGAGGAGAGCGGGGGTGCGGAGCACGGGCATGCCTCTGGAGTCGGGGCTCGTTCGCGGAGCCGGCCTACGGACGTCCTCCGCGCCGGAGCGCGGAGTGCCAGCAGGTCTTCGGACTCGGGTTCGTCCGGACGGGGCGCCTTCCCGGTCTCCCAGTGGCGTCGTGCCTCGCCCGTCCCCCTCACCGCTGCGCGTCAGCTCCGGATTCGCACCGGATTCCCTCACCACGGATATGGCTTGACTGGCTTGCCGAGGCTATCAAGGTGGGGGAGGGGGCACGTCGTGTGCTCGGTCACGGGATGCCCCGCGCCCCCTCATGGCGCGACTGCTTCTCCCCGTTCCGGTCTGGGCGAAGGGGATGCGGAAGCCAGCCGGCCGCCGAGGTGTCGGCCCGCCACACCCGGCGGCGTCGGCTCGCAGGGGTCAGGTGGGCGGGACGGGCCGCAGCCGGTAGGTGTCGCCGTGTGCGACGACGTGGCCGGCTGTGGGCGGGGCGAAGTGGGTGCCCAGGAGGAGGGTGTCCGTGTCGGCGAGGGAAGCGAGCACTTCACCACGGGTGGTCGCGGACTGCTCGGGGTCGATGTCCACGCAGGCGCCGAGGGCGGGATGGGCGAGTTGGACCGGGTGGTGCACGCAGTCACCGGTGATGAGCGCCGTCTCGCCCTGACTGCTCAGTTCGACCGCCACATGGCCGGGGGTGTGGCCGGGGGTGGGAACCAGGCGCAGGCTCGGGGTGATCCGCGCGCCCTCGGCCGGGACGTCGACGAGATCGAGCAGACCGGCCCGCTCGACCGGGATCACCGAGTCGCGGAACATCTGGCGGCGCGCCTCCTCCATGTCGTACGAGGCCCAGAACTCCCTTTCGGCGCGTGCGGTGAGGTAGCGCGCCCCGGGGAACATGGGGACCCACTCGTCGTCCGCCTTCCGGGTGTTCCAGCCGACGTGGTCGGCGTGCAGGTGGGTGAGGACCACCAAGTCCACGGAATCGGGCGGGAATCCGGCGGCGGCCAGGCGCTCGGGGAAGTCGGTGCGCAGGTTGTGCCAGGCCGGGTTGGCGCGTTCCTTGCCGTTGCCGATACCGGTGTCGACGAGTACGCGCAGCCCGTCCACGGCGAACGCGAAGCTGTGGCTGTCGAGGTGGAGGATGCCGTCCTCGCCCGCGAAGTGGGGGCGCAGCCAGTCCTGTCCGGCCACCACCTGAGGAGTGGCGTCGGGCAGCAGCCAGGGCCCGGTCGAGGGCGGCAGCGGTGTTTCGTCGATGCGGTGGACGGTGATGCCGCCCACGGTCCAGGACGGGAGAGGGGGGTCCGAGGGGGTCCGCATGATCTGTCGTTTCCTTCGCTGTTCAGGGGAGTGGCTGGTGGTGCGGCGTGCGGTGGGGCCTTGACCGGGTGCGTCGTGAGACGGAGAGCGCCGCGAGGGCCGCCGCGGCGAGGAGTGCGGCGGTGACGGCGTAGGCGTGCGAGGTGGCCCCGAGCCCGTAGTACCGGGTGGCGGCCCCCGCGGCGATGGCGGGCAGGCTCATGGAGAGGTAGCTCAGCACGTAGTAGGCGGCCAGCGTCGCGGCGCGGTGCCGCCCGTCGAGCGAGGCGAGGAGCATGCGCAGCACCCCTTGGGAGACGGCGCCGAAGGCCACTCCGGCCAGCGCGGCGCCGCCGTAGACGGCCGGCAGTCCGAGGCCGTGCAGGCCGCTCAGGGTCAGGGCCGCGGCGGGCAGGACGGAGAGGCATCCGCCGATCGCGGTGGGGAGGGGGTCGGTGCGGCGCACCACCCACACGGTGAGTGCGGCCGTGGCGCTGAGGGTGAAGAAGACCATGCCGAGGGCCGCCTGCGGGGCGTGGGGTGCCACCAGGCGTACGAGGGCCGGCCCGAGGGAGGAGTAGAAGCCGCCCAGTGCCCAGACCGCGACGATCGCGGTGCCCGTGGTGAGCAGGGTGCGCCGCACAGCGGGCGGTACGCCGAGCCGCGGGCGCAGCGAACGGAGCGCGCCCGCCCGGCGGCCGACCGTCTCCGTGGTGAAGGGGACGGCGATCGCCTGGGCGGCGAACAGTGCTGCCAGCAGCGCGTAGACGGTGACCGTCGGGGCCGGGGCGAAGCGGGCGAGGAGGGTGGAGAGGAGAACGCCCGCCGCCATGCCGACGAGCGGGGCGATGGTGTTGGTCAGGGCGGACCGGCCGGGACGCCGCGGGTCTTCCAGGTCGAGGAGGGCCGCGCCCGCGGCGCTGGTGGCCACGCCGGTGGCCGCTCCTTGCAGGAGACGGGCCGCTGTCAGGGAGGCGACGCCGTCCGCTGAGGCGAGGAGGACCATGGCGACGGCCTGGACGCCGAGGGCGCCCGCCAGGACGGGACGCCGTCCCAGGCGGTCGGAGAGCGCTCCGGTGGTGAGAAGGGCCGACAGCAGCGCCAGGGCGTACGCGCTGAAGACCACCGTGACGGCGAGCGCGGAAAGGCCCCACTGGTCCTGGTAGAGGGGGTACAGCGGTGTCGGCGCACTGGACGCCGCCAGGAGGGCCACGAGTACGGACGCGTCCAGACCGAAAGAGGCGGCGCGGCTTTTCCCGCGTGCGCGACCGCCCCCGACAGGGCAGTGCGCGAGTGAGCCGGACACGGCGTCGGGCATGAGACTCCTCCCTAAAAGCAATGCGTTTGCCTTAAGGGACGATAGGGCCTACGGTCGAGCTAAAGCAAACCAATAGCTTTTGGCCGGAGTGTTTCGTCGCTCCAGGCCCGACCAGGGGAGGATTCATGTCCACCGCCGGACTCACACCGCCCGAGGCGGCCCGCTGGGCCGCCCGCGCCGGGCTTCCGCTGCCCGATGGCCGCCACTCCGTGGTGGCCGCCACCGCCGACCACATCCACTCCGTCGTCACGGTCCTGCGCGAGCTGGACTTCGGCGATACTCCGGCCGCCGGTGCGTTCCGCGTGGAACCGGCCGGTGTCTTCCGCGCGGAAGAGCTTGCCGGTGCCGACCGTGCGGGAGAGGAGGGGCGCGATGCAGCCGTATGAGTTGTCCCTCGCCGCCGCCGCGCAGGAGATCCGGGAGCGGCGGCTGTCCCCTGTCGAACTGGTCGACTCGGTCCTCGGCCGCATCGAGCAGGTGGAGCCGCACCTCGCGGCCTATGTCGCGGTTTCCGCTGACCAGGCCCGCCGGTCCGCCCGCGAGGCCGAGCGCGAGGCCGCACAGGGCTCCTGCCGAGGCCCCCTGCACGGAATCCCGGTGGGACTCAAGGACTTGATCGATGTCGCCGGTGAGCCCACCACGGCAAGCTCCAGGGCCCGGGCCGGTCACCGCGCGGCCTCCGACAGCACCGTCGCCGCGAGTCTGCGGGCGGCCGGCGCGGTCCTGGTCGGCAAGACGCACACCCACGAGTTCGCCTACGGGCTGACCACCCCGCAGACCCGCAACGCCTGGGATCGGGGCAGGGTCGCCGGTGGCTCCAGCGGCGGCTCCGCCGTCGCCGTCGCCGTCGGGGCGGCGACCTTCGCCCTCGGCACGGACACCGGTGGATCGATCCGGGTGCCCGCCACCCTGAACGGCGTGGTCGGGCTCAAGCCGACGTACGGACTCGTGCCCCGTCACGGCGTCACGTCGCTGTCCTGGTCGCTCGACCACGTCGGCCCGATCACCCGCACCGTCGACGACGCGGCCCTGGTGCTGGCCGCCATCGCCGGGCACGACCCCCGCGACCCGGCCTCGGTGGCCGTCCCCGGCGTCGACTGCCGCCCGTCCCCCGACCCCGACCTGACCGGCGTGCGCGTCGGCGTCCCGCGCACCTACTACTTCGACCACGTCGACGCCACGGTCGCGACCGCCGTCCACCGCGCCCTCGCGCAACTGGAGGCGCTCGGCGCCCGGCTCATCGATGTCGACATCCCGATGGCCCGCTACATCCAGGCCATCCAGTGGGGCCTGATGGTGCCGGAAGCCACCGCCTACCACGAGAGCACCCTGCGTACCGCTCCCGAGCTGTATCAGGCGGACGTCCGCATCCTCCTGGAGGCCGGTGAGCTGATGGGCGCGGGCGACTACCTGCGGGCGCAGCGCGCCCGGACGCTGATGCGCGACGCATGGGCCCGCGTCATGGAGAAGGTCGACGTGATCGCCGCCCCCGCGGTGCCGATGTCCGCGGTCCCGTCGGGACAGGAGACCGTCACGTGGCCGGACGGCACGGTCGAGGCCGTCTCCGACGCCTACGTGCGCCTCTCCTCGCCGGCCAACATCACCGGTGTGCCCGCACTCTCCGTCCCGGTCGGGCAGGACGCGGAGGGTATGCCGATCGGTATGCAGTTGCTCGGGCGGCCCTTCGACGAGCGGACGCTGCTGCTGGTGGGCCACGCGTACGAGCGGACGCGGCCCGCCCGGTCGCTCGCCCCTCTCACCTGAGAACGGCGTAGGGGCCGGGCCGGAAAGCACCGGTCCGGCCCACGCCACCGGGGCCGCCAGATGCTCGCGACGACGGGACCGCCGAGGACTCCGTCAGAGGCGTCGAGCAGGCGACCGCGAAGTGGTGCGGGCGACCCTCCGGGGCGCCGGGGGGCGCGGAAAGGCGAAACCGCAGCGGCCGAGCGAGTCCCCGGCCCGCGCGAAGACGTCCGGGCCCCACCGCGTGGGCGGCACGCTCCGTGCGGAGATGGGCGGGCGGGGTCGACAAGGCTGTGTCCGGAGTGGCCAGTCGACTTCAGCGTTCCGGGACACGTGAAAGGCCGCTTCTCGCGTCTTCGCCACGAGCATGGGGCGTCGATGGGCCCGGGTGGTGAGCCCGCTAAACGCAAGAACTGTGCTTTAAGCTGGTGCGATGAGCAGCAAGCAGAGGGCCCGACCCGGCGGACGGAGCGCGCGCGTCCAGGCGTCGGTGCACGCCGCTGTACGGGAACTGCTGGAGGAAAGGGGTCGCGAGGCACTGACCGTCCCACTGGTCGCCCAGCGCGCCGGAGTCACCCCGTCGACCGTCTACCGACGCTGGGGCAACCTCCAGGAACTGCTGTCGGACGTCGCGGTGGAGCGGCTGCGGCCCGACACCGAGCCGGAGGACCACGGCGACCTGCGGTCCGACCTCACCGCATGGGCCGAACAGTTCCTCGACGAGATGATGTCCGTCTCGGGCCGCGCCTACATCCGCGACGCCCTGCTCGGTGACCCGGACGGCAGCAACGCCGGTCAGTGCTCGGCCTACGCGGCGGAACAGCTCCGCGTCATCCTCGCCCGAGCGACCGACCGCGAGGAGAACGCTCCCGACGTCGAGACGGCCATGGACCACATCGTCGCCCCCATGATGTACCGCATCCTCTTCCGCCCGGCCGGGCTCGACGCCGCGTACGCCCGCCGGCTCGTGACCGAGCTTTTCGGCGCCGGGCTCGTCGGCGTACGCGGGGAGGGCGACCAGTGACCCGACGACCGCCTTCGTCGCTCGCGGCAGTGTCCGAGCGGCCCCCGTCCCGAGGGTGCTGGTGCTCCGGGACTTGACCCGTGCTCCGTGAGACGGGCGGGGGCCCGGTCACGCCGAACCTGCTGGACTGGACAGAGGCGAGCGGTCGGACGCCGTGACCAGCTTCCTCCTGCCCTGGCTGCGCGCACGCGGTCACGCGGTCCTGGCGTCCCTGATGGACGGCCACGACTACACCGACGATGTCGCCGACGACGACGTGACCTTCGGGCTCGACCGGATCCTGGACGGGATCGGCATGGTGGTCGCGGAGAAACGTGCCCCGGAGCGAGCTGCGCGGGGACGCCGAGGAGCCCGAGAATGAGCGCTTCGGTGGCGAAAAGCGTCACCACCCGCCCCCGGGGGCAGCGGAAACGGTGAGGACCGGGCCGCGACGGGCGGTCAGCACGCTCCCGGTGGCCTGCGCCACCGTCGCGCACGTCACACGTCCAGTGCGCGCGTCGTCCGTGTCCGCCCGGTTCTGGTTGCCCCGGGTGCCCGTCCCGTCCTCCGCCTCGGAACGACCGGCAGGGCTCGCGTGGTCGCCTCCCCGGGCCGCCGCCGAACGGCCGCCCGACGCCCTCGTGGTCGCGACCACCGATCGGCCCAGCCCGCTCCTGGAGGCTCCCCGCTTTCAGCCGGGCGCTCGTCGTGCGCCGCGAGTTGCCCGCTCAGAGCCGCACGTGCGTGAGGAAAGTGGTGCGGCTAGGGCAGGTGGTGTGGGGGAGGTAGAGGGCGTGGAGCGGCGCGTGGACGGGGGGTTCGAGGGCGAGGACCTGCGCTTTGCCGCCCGCCGCGGGGCCCGGTGGGGTGGTGACGAAGGCGAGGTGGCGGGTGCCGAGGACGGCGGTGATCGGGGGTGTGCCCTGGCGGGAGGTGCGCTCCGTCCTCGGTTCGAAACCGGCGTTGCGGCAGTGCTCGATGAGGAGGTCGGTGTAGCCGGAGCGGCCGGGGGACCCCCACACCAGGAAGGACTCGTGGGCGAGTTCGGGCAGCGCCACCGAGGCGCGGGTGGCCAGGGGGTGGTCGTGGGCGACGCCGATGTGCAGGCGCTGGTGGCCGAGGGTGGTGCGGGTCAGGCCGTGGGCGGGCGCCATTCCGCGGCACAGGCCGATGTCGAGGTCGCCGGCGAGTAGGGCGGCGGTCAGCTCCGAGGGGTAGCGCTGATGGATCTCGGGGGTGACGTCGGGCTGGGCTTCGGTCACCGGGGCGAGCAGGGTGACGAGTTCGTCGCCGGTGACGGCGGGGGTGTAGCCGATGCGGAGCGTCTGGGCCTCGCCGCGTCCGATCTGCCGGGCGCGGTGCAGGGCGGCGCGGGCCACGCCGTTGAGGACGCGGGCGTCGTCGATCAGGGCCGCTCCGGCGGGCAGCACGGTGACGCCCGCGCTGCCACGCTCCAGCAGCGGAACACCGACCTCGCGTTCGAGGACCCGGATGGAGGTGGACAGGGCCTGCTGGGACAGGTGGAGCCGGGTGGCGGCGCGGGTGAGGCTGCCTTCCTCGGCGACGGCGATCAGGTGGTCGAGTTTGTTCAGGTCCAGGCGCACCTCAACGCCCTCCGGCGCGGTGGCGGACGGTGAAGAGATTGGCCGCCAGCGTGGCGGACACCGCCAGGCCCATGCCCAGGACGGCGCCACCGATTCCCACGGTGGGCGCGCCGAAGCCCAGAGCCAGGACGACGAGGGCGCCGACGGCCACCAGGAGAGCGTGCCCCACCGCTCCGGTGCGGGTGGCCCGGTGCAGCGCCCCCAGCGTCAGCAGCACGATCACCACGGGGACGGCGACCGCCAGTCCGGCCCCCCGCGTGGAGAAGTGGCCGTGGTGTTCGGCGCCGTCCAGAGCCACCTCCAGACCCGCGCCGATCGCGGCCAGCGCGGCGAAGACCACGTAGTGGCCGTACCCCCAGACCAAGGCGGTGCGCAGTGTGGTCAGCCGGGCTTCGTTCCCCGTGAAGTAGATCCACCACAGGGCGAAGACGAGCAGCAGGCCGCCGATCGCGATCAGGAGAACCGGGGCGGAGACGCCGCGGTCGTCCACGGCCGAGCGGACGGCGGCGAGCGAGCCGAGGATCACCTCACCCAGGACGATGATGGTGAAGAGGCTGTAGCGCTCGGCGATGTGCCCGGGGTGCCAGCTGGTGGCGCGGCCCCGGTACTCGGCCCACGCCGGTACCGCCAGTTCGGCCGCGACCAGTACGAGGAAGGTGGGCCAGGCCCAGGCGCCGGATGCCCAGAGGCGGGCGATCCAGCAGAGCTGCACCACGCTGATACCGGCGGCGTAGCGCAGTGCGCTGCCGCGGCCCTCGGGGTACTCCTTGGCGGCGCGCAGCCACTGGGCGACCATCGCGGCCCGCATCACCACGTAGCCGACCACCACCACGGTGAAGTCGCCGTCCTCGAACACGGCGGTCACTCCCGATGCCAGTACGAGCACGCCGGCCATCTGGAGCAGGGTCAGCAGCCGGTAGGGCACATCGTCGGTGTCGTAGGCGGAGGCGAACCAGGAGAAGTTCATCCACGCCCACCAGATCGCGAAGAACACCGCCGCGTAGGCGGCCAGCCCGGAGCCGGGATGGTCTTCGGCGAGCGCGTGGTGAAGCCCGGACGCGGCCTGGGAGACGGCGACCACGAAGGTCAGGTCGAACAGCAGCTCCAGAGGCGTCGAGGCCCGGTGCCGCTCCCCGGGGTCCCGCCCGCGCATCACCCGCCGCAGCGGTCCGGTCGGGGTGGCCTCAGCCTGGCCGCTCATCGCGTCTTCCTTCCACGTTCACCCGGTGTCACTGACCTGCCCATCCTGCTCGCCCGGCCGGGACGCCACGGGCACGGGTGCCCGAGCGGGCCCGTCCGCCCAGCCCACGAGCGACGGCCTGGGCGGCATGGGTCGTGTGCCGCGCGTGTTCCCCGGTACCGCCCGCAGGGCCCGCCCACCGGCCGCGAGCCGGGCCGGTGGGCGGGCCCTGCGGGTGCTCCCACGGAAGCACCCGTCCCCCGGACGGGGGGCGGGAAGGCCGCTTCAGGCCTGGCCGGTTTCGAAGTGGCTGACGCGCCCGTCGGTGACGGTGAAGGCCCACCGCGTGCGCATACCGCCCCAGGTGTCGTTGGTGTACATGGCCGTCAGGGTCCGGCCGTCGGCCGAGACGTCCTCGACGTCCATGCGCCCGTTCGAGGAGAAGATCTCGCGTTCCGCCCACGCGGCGAGGTCACGGGCGGTGCCGTCGTCGGACATGGTGGCGTCCTCGGTCAGCGCGGCGAAGAAGGCGTCCTTGTCACCGGCGTTGACGGCGGCGACGAAGGCGGCCACCGCGGGGTCACTCGGATCTGTGGTCATCACGGTCTCCTGGTGTTGCGCGCGAGGCGCCGTCGCGGGTGAACCCGGCCGTGCCGGGGCCCGGACGGGACGCCCCGCCGGAGGGCACAGGTCAGCGGGTGGTGTAGCCGCCGTTGGGGAACATCGTCTGACCGGTGAACCACCAGCCTTCGGTGGCCAGGAACCGGATGACCGGGACGATGTCCTCGATCTGGGTGAGCTGGTTGCCCAACGCCTGCGACTTGTGGAACTCCACCCGCTCCGGGGTCTCCTGACCGTAGAAGAACGGCGTGTCCATCGGCCCCGGAGCCACCATGTTGACGGAGATCCCGCGGTCCGCGAACTCCTTGGCCGCCGCCCGGGTGAAGTGCTCCAGCGGCGCCTTGCCACCCGCGTAGGTGGAGTAGCCGTCGGTGAAGGCGGCGAGCAGGGACGTGCCGATGCTGATGATCTTGCCGTGGTCGTTCAGGCGGCGACCGGCCTCCTGGATGAAGAAGTACGCCGCCTTGGCGTTGATGCCGAACATGCGGTCGTACTCTTCCTCGGTGGTCTCCAGGATCGGCTTGCGCAGCACCATCCCGGTGGTGTTGACCGCGATGTCGGCGCCGCCGTAGGTGTCCACGGCCGTGTCGAAGAGCCGCCGTACGTCGGCGACCTTCGTCAGGTCGCCCTGGACGGAGACGGCCTGTCCTCCGGCGTCCTGGATCGCCTTGACCGTCTGCTCGGCGTCGTTCGCGGAGCTGTGGTAGTGCACGACCACCTTCGCTCCGGCCTCCGCGAACGTCCGGCTGAGCAGCCCGCCGAGGTTCTTCTCGCCGCCGCCGATGACGGCGACCTTGTCCCGCAGCGTGTTGTCCGTCATGTCCGCACTCCCTCACGGCCTTGTCGGCCATCGACTGGATGACGTTCACGGACGAGCCTAGGCGGGCATTCCGGGCATCGGGTAACAGAAGTTTCGGGTCGCCCCACAAGCATCATCGGTACCCCGGCTCGGCGGGTTGGTGCGCCGGGGAGCGGCCGGCTCCCTGCTTCCTCCCCGTTCCTCCGCGGCGCCGCCGCAAGCGCTCCCGGAGCCCGCACGGCCGCCACCTGCGGAAACGCCCCCTCGACGCCGGTATCCGCAGGGTGCCAGCGACCGCCTCTCCCCGCAGGGCGCGCGGAGCGGGGCGGACCGGGCCACTCTCGCCCGGGCGGACAGGTCAGGGCGGCTGTTCGTCTCGGGATCGGACCGGCCGTACGGGTTCACGTGGGGCCGGAACAAGCGGGGGAGGGGGCGCCGGACGGGTCGGTAAGGAGCGGGGGGCAGGGGCCGCTGGGCGGTGGGCCCCTTCTCGCCGCTCAAGACATTCTCCGCGCTCAGGACGTATCCCGAGGAGCGAGGCGGGGGCGCCAGCGCGCCCCGGAGCAGGTCCGAGGCGATCACGCACCCTCCCTGGGGCTCCTCGGGGGAGCCGTCGGTACGACGTGGAAGCGGCGTCGAGAGCACGGCAGGCCGTCCTGCGGAGCAGGGGCCGGAGGAGCCGGGGAGGCCGCGACCCTCGGACAACGTTGTCAGGTTGGAGGCGCGGTGACCGTATCCCGCTCGTGCCCAACGGGGGAGGGGGCCCTACGTGAATTCTCGGTGCCCCGCGCGGGAAGCCGCCGCGCCCGCCCCCCCCGCCCGGGGGGGTGCGCGCGCCTGGCCGGGGCCGCCCCCCGGGTGCTCCCCGCCGGACAGCCGGTATTCGGACACTGCGACGCCAACTCATCTGACAGTAAAGCGGATTGGCGCCTTGACAGGTTGCCGGGCGGCCCGTTCCCTGGCCCTGGGACGTATCCGCGGGCGGGAGGGAAGGTGTGGCGAGGATGAGAAGGTCCGTACGCTCCGCGAGGGCGGGTCTGCTCGGGTGTCTGCTTGTCGCGGCCGCGCTGACCGTGCCGGCCACCGCCGCGCACGCGGCGGGGCAGGTGTGCGACAAGTTCTGCGACGGGCGCGACCCGGCCGCCGCGAACGGGGAGCGCACCCCCGTCAGCGCCACGCTCTACGGGAGGACGCTCACCCTTCACCTGTCCGACAACGATGTCATGGGCTGGGGCTCCCTGGAGAACGGCAGCCCCGGCGACCAGGTGTGGCTCGACCGCTCCTTCGACGGCGGACGGAGCTGGTCCTCGGGCAGCAAGCTCGGCGTGACCACCGTCCCGGACGGCAGCAGGAGCTGGCGCACCCTCATGTACAACGTGGACGAGTGGAACACCGGCGCCATCGGCGCCCTGCGCGCCTGCGGCAAGGCCGGTGACCGCGCCGAGATCGCCTGCACCGGCTGGGCGCGCACGGACTGGAACGCCTGGAGCCGCAGCACGGCGGCGGCGACCGCGCTCATGGCCGGGTACGACCGGGACGACGGGAAGTTCGCCGGCTGGTGGACCTCCGCGACCGCGCTCACCTCCGTCATCGACAACATCCGCGTCAGCGGCATGTCCAGCTACGAGTACGCCATCTCCACCACCTGGGAGAAGCAACGCGGCGCCGAGGGCGGGGACTTCACCAACAGCTACCTGGACGACACCGGCTGGTGGGGCCTCGCCTGGGTCGCCGCCTACGACGTGACCCACGAGCAGCGCTACCTCGACACCGCTCGCAAGGACGCCGACCACATGGCCGCCTACTGGACCGGTACCTGCGGCGGAGGTGTCCAGTGGGCCACCGACAAGCCGTACAAGAACGCCATCACCAACGAGCTGTACCTCCACCTCAACGCGGCCCTGCACAACCGCATCGGCGGCGACACCACGTACCTGGAGCGCGCGCGGGCCGAGTGGTCCTGGTTCAAGGGGAGCGGCCTCATCAACTCCGGCCACACCATCAACGACGGCCTCGACGACTCCTGCGCCAACAACGGCGACACGACGTGGACCTACAACCAGGGGGTCGTCCTCGCCGGGCTCGCCGAACTCCACCGCGCGACCGGCGACGCGAGCCTGCTCGACAGCGCCCGTACCCTCGCGGACGCCTCCACCTCCTCCGGCTACCTCAACCCGGGCGGCACCCTCCACGAGCCCTACGAGCCGGACGGCACCGGGTGCACCTCCGACGGCGACTCCTTCAAGGGCGCCTACGCGCGCGGCCTCGGCATCCTCGACAAGGAGCTGCCCGACCACCCCTACCGCGCCTACCTCGACCGCCAGGCCGACACCGCCTACGCCAAGGACCGCGACAGCTTCGACCAGTACGGGCCGCACTGGGCGGGCCCGTTGACCGGCACGGGCAACGGCTGCCAGCACAGCGCACTCGACCTGCTGAACGCGGCGGAGGACGACTGAGCCCCGCCCCACCGCGCGGGCCGCCCCGTGGTCCTGCCCCTACCCCCGGGGTCACGCCGCGCTCGCCCGTCGTGCGGAGGTGGTTCCGGCCGCGGCGCTGTGGCCGGTGCCCGGCGCGCGGGAGAATGCGGACCGTGACTGATGACGACCCGAATCTGTGGCTGGAAGACATCGAGGGCGAGGCCGCCCTCGCGTGGGTGGGGGAGAGGAACGCCGAGGCGGAGGCCGAGCTGGCGGGGGACCCCGGCTTCGCCGCGCTCGAAGGGCGCCTGCGCGAGGTGCTCGACGCGAGCGACCGCATCCCCTACACGACACGACGAGGTGACCAGCGGTACAACTTCTGGCGGGACGCCGACCACGTGCGCGGGATGTGGCGGCGCACCACCACCGAGGAGTACCGCGAGGACGCCCCCGCCTGGGAGGTCCTGCTCGACGTCGACGCGCTCGCCGAGGCCGAGGGCGTCGACTGGGTGTGGAGCGGTGCCGTCGTGCGCGAGCCGGACCGGGAGCGGGCGCTCGTGCGGTTGTCGCGCGGTGGCGGCGACGCGGTCGAAATACGCGAATTCGACCTCGCACGAAGGGAGTTCGTCGGCGACGGCTTCCATGTCGCCGAGGCCAAGACCCGCATCGGGTGGGTCGACGAGGACACCGTCCTCATCGGCACCGGGCTCGCCGGCGGCTCGCTGACCGACTCCGGGTACGCGCGCACGGTACGACGGTGGCGGCGTGGGACGCCGCTCGACGAGGCCACCGTCGTGTACGAGGCGGAGCGCGGCGACATCGTGGCCTTCGGGTGGCACGACCGCACGCCGGGCTTCGAGCGGGACTTCGTCGGGCGGGCGCTCGACTTCTTCACCAGTGAGCTGTACCTCCTCGCCCCCGGTGACAGGCTCGTCAAAGTGGACGTGCCCGACGACGCCGAGGCGTACGCGCACCGCGAGCACCTGCTCGTGACGCTCAGGAGCGACTGGTTCGGCCACCCGGCGGGCGCGCTCCTCGCCTTCGGCTTCGACGCCTTCCTCGCGGGCGACCGCACAGCGCGCGTCCTCTTCGCGCCGGACGCCCGCACGGCCCTCGTCGGGCAGGCGTGGACCCGCCACCACCTGCTCCTGACGACGATGCGCGACGTCAGCACCCGTGTCGAGGTGCTCACGCCGACGCCCGAAGGCCCCTGGAAGCGCGCGCCGCTCACCGCCGTGCCGCCGCTCTCCGACGCCGCCGTCATGAACACGGACCCCGACACCGACGACGCCTACGATCTCGACGTGGAGGGCTTCCTCCAGCCGTCCACGCTCTTCCGGGGCCGTATCGGCACCCCCGCCGAGGTCCTCAGGCGGGCCCCCGCCCGCTTCGACGCCGAAGGACTCTCGGTACGGCAGTACTTCGCGACCTCGCGGGACGGCACGCGCGTGCCCTACTTCGTGACCGGCCCCGACCACGCGGAGCGCGGCCCCGGGCCGACGCTCCTGTACGGCTACGGCGGCTTCGAGGTCTCCCTCACCCCGGCGTACGGGGCCGTGAGCGGCCGGGCGTGGCTGGAGCGCGGCGGCACGCGCGTCGTCGCGAATATCCGGGGCGGCGGCGAGTACGGGCCCGGCTGGCACCGCGCCGCGCTGAAGGCCGAACGGCCGCGCGCCTACGAGGACTTCGCCGCCGTCGCCGCCGACCTCGTCGCACGCGGCATCACCACCCCCGCCCTGCTCGGCGCGTGGGGCGGCAGCAACGGCGGCCTCCTCATGGGCGCGATGCTCACCCGGTACCCCGAACTCTTCGGCGCGGTGGTCGCCGAGATCCCGCTGCTCGACATGCTCCGCTACCACCGGCTCCTCGCGGGGGCCTCCTGGACGGCGGAGTACGGGGACCCGGAGGACGAGGCGGACCGCCCGCACCTGCGCGCGCTCTCCCCGTACCACCGCCTCACCGCGGACCGCGCCTACCCGCCCCTCCTCCTGCGCACGTCCACCCGCGACGACCGCGTGCACCCGGGCCACGCCCGCAAGTTCGCCGCGCGGATGCGGGAACTCGGCCACTCCGTCCTGCTGTACGAGAGCCCGGGCGGCGGGCACGGCGGCGGGAGCGACAACGGGCAGGCCGCGTTCAACAGCGCGCTCGCGTACACCTTCCTGTGGCACCACCTGAACCCGCGGCGGTCCGGCGGATCGGCTCCTCCGGACCACGAGTGAGCGCGGCCGGTCCGGGCCCCCGGGGACGGACCGGCACGCCCTCGAAGGTCCGCCGCCCCGGCCGCGTAGGTCGCGGAGGCGGAGGCGGTAGAGGAGGTGCGGGGCGCCGTCCAACCCGCCCGCCTGAATGGCGAGTTCGGCGGGCGGGGCGGAGGGGCGGGCCTCCGCGCCGGGACGGGTCCGCACGGGACCCGTCCCGGCGCCAAGGTGTTCAGTCCTCCTCCGCCTCCACGAGCACCCGCGTCGTCCCTGCCGCGCAGCGCAGCGCGTCGTCGGCGGTCCGCGTGGCACCGGCCGTCTCGGTCCGTACGCGATGGCCCGGCACTTCGACACGCCACGGCAGCGCGCTGTCCGTGGTGATCTCCAGTCCGTCCGGCGTGCGGTGGACCGTGAAGGTCGCGGCGGTGCCCGTGCCGTCCGGGCGGGGGATCGGGGTGACTGTCCCCGCGGGCCCCGGGTGGACCCGCAGGGTCACCTCGTCGTCCCAGTCCGAGACCGGTCCCTCCTCGTGCGCGGCGAGCGGCAGGGCGGAACCGGGGCGGGCCAGGAGCGGAAGGGTGTCCAGCGGGTGGTGCTCGCGGCGCCAGCCCGGTCCCGTGACCCGCTCGCCGGTCAGGAGGTGCGTCCAGGTGCCCTCGGGGACGTAGTACTCCACCAGGCCGTCCGCGTCGAGGACGGGCGCGACGAGGAGGTCGTCGCCGAGCATGTACTGCCGGTCCAGGGTGCGGCAGGCGGGATCGTCGGGGAACTCCAGGAGCATCGCCCGCATGACGGGGACGCCCTCCTCGTGCGCCTGGAGCGCCGCGCGGTAGAGGTACGGCATGAGACGGTGCTTGAGCCGCGTGTACGCGCGGGTCACGTCGACCGCCTCCGTGCCGTAGTCCCACGGCACCCGGTACGACGTCGAGCCGTGCAACCGGCTGTGCGAGGACAGCAGGCCGAACTGCACCCAGCGGGTGAAGAGTTCAGGTGAGGGCCTGCCCTCGAAGCCGCCGATGTCGTGACTCCAGAAGCCGAAGCCCGACAGGCCGAGCGAGAGACCGCCACGCAGCGACTCCGCCATGGCCTCGAACGTCGACTCGCAGTCCCCGCCCCAGTGGACGGGCAGGCGCTGGCCGCCCGTGGTCGCCGAACGGGCGAAGAGCACGGCCTCGTGCTCGCCGCGCTCCTCGCGCAGGAGGTCGAAGACGGTCTCGTTGTAGAGCTGGGTGTACAGGTTGTGCGTCCGCGCCGGATCGCCGCCGTCGTGCCAGGCGACGCCCTCGGCCGGCACGCGCTCGCCGAAGTCCGTCTTGAAGCAGTCCACGCCCTGGTCGAGCAGCACCTTCAAGTGCCCCTGGTACCAGGCGCGTGCCTCGGGATTCGTGAAGTCCACGAGTCCCATCCCGGCCTGCCACTGGTCCCACTGCCACACGTCGCCGTCCGTCGTGCGCAGCAGGTAGCCGCGCTCCGCCCCCTCGGCGAAGAGCGGGGACTTCTGCGCGATGTACGGGTTGATCCACACGCATATCCGCAGCCCGTGCCGCTCCTTGAGCCGCCGCAGCATCGCCTCGGGTTCGGGGAAGACCGCCGGGTCCCACGTGAAGTCGCACCACTGGTAGCCGCGCATCCAGAAGCAGTCGAAGTGGAAGACCGAGAGCGGGATGCCCCGCTCGGCCATGCCCTCCACGAAGCGGGTCACGGTCTCCTCGTCGTACGAGGTCGTGAACGACGTCGAGAGCCACAGCCCGAACGACCAGGCGGGCGGCAGCGCGGGACGCCCGGTGAGCGCCGTGTAGCGGCCGAGGGCCCGCTTGGGCGTGGGACCGGCGAGCACGAAGAACTCCAGGCTCTGGTCCTCGACACTGAACTGCGTCTGTCCCACCGCCTCCGAGCCGATCTCGTACGAGACGAGCCCCGGGTGGTTGACGAAGACGCCGTAGCCCCTGCTGCTCAGGTGGAATGGGACGTTCTTGTACGCCTGTTCACTGCTCGTGCCGCCGTCCGCCTGCCACAGGTCCACGGTCTGGCCGTTGCGCGTGAAGGGGGTGAAGCGCTCGCCGAGCCCGTAGACCTGCTCGCCGACGCCGAGCGCGAGCCGGGCGAGCGTGAAGTGCCGGCCGTCCGCGTCCGTCGCGAAGCCGAGGCCGCGCGGGCCGAGCGAGGTGAGCGTCCTGCCCTCGTGGTCGAGGAACTCGATTCCCCACTCCGCTCCGGGAGCCGAGGAGAGCCGCGCGCTGAGGGGACCGGCGGCGAGGTGGGCGACGCCGTCCTCGTGGCACGTGCGGCCCGCCCCCGCGACCGGTTCGGCGAGGGCGAAGTCGGGGCCGCGGTGGCGGCGGCCCGCGTGGTGGGTCAGCCGCACCCCGATCACGCCCTCGGCGGGGGCCCACAACTCGACGGTCAGCAAAGGGCTGTTGAGCGTCGCGCCCCGCGTCGTCTCCCAGCGTACCGCCGCGTACGCGGTCAGCCGCTCGGGGCCCACCTCCACATCGGCGACGGTGGTGGCGTGCCGCAGGGTCACGCCGGGACGCAGCTGCCAGTAGCCATCGGTGAACTTCATGCGGGGCGCTCCTGGTCGGCCGGGGTGGCGGGGTTCGCGGGGGTGCTCATGGTGGTGGACCGGTGGTGGGCGAGCAGGCCCGCGTACCAGTGGTAGCTGTCCTTGGGCAGACGCTCGCCGCTCGCGTAGTCCACGCGGACGAGGCCGAAGCGCTGCTCGTAGCCGCGCGCCCACTCGAAGTTGTCGAGCAGCGACCAGGCGTAGTACGCGCGCACGTCCGCGCCCTCGGCGATCGCGTCCGCGAGCGCGGTCAGGTGCGTGTCGAGGTAGCGGACGCGGTCGGCGTCGTGGACCGCGCCGTCCGGCGCGACGGTGTCGGCCTCGGCCGAGCCGTTCTCGGTGATCCGGAGCGGCGGCAGCCCCGGGTGGCGCGCGGCCAGTTCGCGCAGCAGGGCGGGGAGCGCCTCGGGGACGACGGGCCAGCCCATCGTCGTGTGCCGGGTGCCGTACGGGTCCGTCTCCGCGACACCGATGTCGACGGCGGTGCGCAGGCGGGGCTCGCTCTCGTGGTGCGGGGCCGCGCGGACGGTGAGCGGGCGGTAGTAGTTGAGGCCGAGGAAGTCCAGCGGGGCGCCGATGACGCGGAGGTCGTCCTCGTGGCGGAGCCCGGCGAGGGCGTCGGCGAGCGGGCCCCAGGTCTCCTGCTCGCCCTCGGGGTAGTGCCCGGCGAAGAGCGGGTCCGTCCACACGTCGTTGTGCAGGGTGGTGGCGCGGCGCAGCGCGGCGAGGTCGTCGGGGTGCTCGCTCGCCGCCTCGATCCGGTCGAGGTTGAGGGTGATGCCGACCTCGCGCGCTCCGGCCGCGCGCAGCGCCTCGGTGCCGAGACCGTGGGCGAGGAGCAGGTGGTGGGCGGCGGCGAGCGCGCCGACGCCCTCGCGCGCTCCGGGGGCGTGGCGGCCCTCCGCGTAGCCGTTGAAGGCGGTGCAGTACGGCTCGTTGAGCGTGATCCAGCTTCCGACGCGGTCCCCGAGCCGCTCGGCCACGACGGCCGTGTACGCGGCGAAGTGCTCGGCGGTCGCGCGCTCGCGCCAGCCGCCCCGGTCCTCCAGGGCTTGCGGGAGGTCCCAGTGGTAGAGCGTCGCGGTCGGCGAGATCCCGGCGGCGAGCAGCGCGTCCGTCAGCCGGTCGTAGAAGTCGAGGCCCTTCGCGTTGACGGCCCCCGTGCCCTGCGGCAGGACGCGGGGCCACGCGATCGAGAAGCGGTAGGCGTCGACGCCGAGCCCGGCGAGCAGCGCGATGTCCTCGGGCCAGCGGTGGTAGTGGTCGCAGGCGACGTCACCGGTCGCCCCGTCCTGGGTGCGGCCCGGGGTGTGGCTGAACGTGTCCCAGATCGAGGGGCCGCGCCCGTCCTCGTCGTGGGCGCCCTCGATCTGGTAGGCGGCGGTGGCGGCGCCGAAGCGGAAGCCGGGGGGGAAGACGGGGTAGGGGGTGGTGCTCATGCGTGCCTTTCGGGGCGGTGGGGGTGGCGGGGGCGTGGACGGCCGGCGGGTGCGGGCGGCGGGGCGGGACCCGGGCGCGGCTGACCCTTCCGGGGTCTGGGCGGGGTCACTTCACCGAGCCGCCGGTGATCCCCGCCGCCACGTACTTCTGCGCGAGGACGAGGAGGACGGCGGCCGGTACGGCGGAGACGACGGCGGTCGCCATGACCGCGCCCCAGTCGCTGACGTGGGCGCCGATGTACTCGTACATGCTCAGCGTGATGGGCTTGACGGCGTCCGTCGTATTGAGCGTGAGCGCGAACATGAAGTCGGACCAGGCGAAGAGGAAGGTGAACAGACCGGCCGTGATGAGGGCGTTGCGGCTCATGGGCAGGACGACGCGGACGAAGGCCGTGAAGCGGTTCGCGCCGTCGACCATCGCCGCCTCGACGACCTCGCGCGGCACCGAGACCATGAAGGAGCGCAGGAGCACGATCGAGAAGGGCAGGCCGAGCGAGGCGTCCGCGAGGATCAGGCCGGGGAGGGAGTTGGTGAGGCCGAGGTCCACATAGGCGCTGTAGAGGGCGTTCGCGATGACGATGCCGGGCACCATCTGCGTGATGAGCGTGCCGAAGACGACGGTGCGGGCGCCGCGCAGGCCGAGCTGGGCGAGCCCGTACGCGGCGGGCGCGGCCAGGGCGAGGCAGACGACGACGGCGCCGAGGGCGACGAGGAGGCTCGTCACGAGCGAGTCGCCCTGACTGCTGAGCGCGCGGCTGAAGTTGCCCCAGCCGGGCGAGGTGGGCAGCCAGCTCGTCGAGGCGAGCCCCTCACCGGGCTGGAGGGCGATGTTGACCATCCAGTAGAGCGGGAAGAGCAGCACCACGAGGACGAGGAGCGCGACGACCGTGTTGCCCGCGCGGCGCAGGCGGCGGCTCGTGGGCTCGGCGGTGGTGAGGGGGCCGGGGGACTTCCGGGCACCGGCCGGGGCGGTCCGCGCGGCGGCGGGGACGCCCTGCGGAGTGGCGGGTGTGGTCATGCGGCTCACTTCCCCTGTCCGAAGTCGGAACGGTTGGCGCGCAGGTAGAGGACGGCGAAGACGGCGCTCACCAGGATGAGGACGTTGCCGACGACGGCTCCCTGCCCGAAGTCGAGTTGCTGGAAGGAGAGCTGGTACGTGACCGTGCCGAGGGTCTGCGTGGAGTCGGCCGGGCCGCCGCCGGTGAGGGCGAGGATCAGGTCGAGGATCTTGACCGTCGACATGAAACCGAGGACGAGGACGACGGTCACGACGGGCCGCAGCATCGGCAGCGTCACGGAGCGGAAGGTGCGCCAGGCGCCCGCGCCGTCGAGCGCGGCGGCCTCGTACAGCTCGCGCGGGATCTCCTGGAGCCCCCCGTAGAGGATCACCATGTTGAAGGGGATGCCGACCCAGATGTTCACGAGGACGGCGGAGGTGAGCGCGACGCCGGGACTGCTGAGCCAGTGCACGGGCGAGTCGACGAGGTGCAAATTCGTCAGGAGGCTGTTGACGACGCCGGTGTCCTGGTCGAGGAGTTTGCGCCACACAACGGCCGAGACGACCATCGGGACGAGCCACGGCAGGAGGAGCAGGGCGCGGACGGGGCCCGCGAGGCGGAAGCGGCGCGAGAAGAAGACCGCGAGCGCCAGGCCGAGGACGAACTGCCCGAGGAGCGAGCCGAGGACGAAGAGGAGCGTGTGGCCGAGCGAGTCGGTGAAGAGCGGGTTGTCGAAGACCTTGCGCCAGTTGTCGAGGCCGTTGAACGGGGCCTCGCCGGTGAAGAAGGTGCGCGGCGTGTAGTGCTGGAAGCTCATCACGACGTTGCGGACGAGCGGGTAGCCGAAGAAGGCCAGCATGTAGAGCACGGCGGGGAGGACGAAGCACCAGCGCAGCAGGGCCGCGCGAGCGCCGCCCCGGTGGCTGGGGCCGTGCGGGGCGGGGGCCCGCGTGCTGGAGGTGCCGGGGGCTGCGGTCAGGGCCATGGCGTGCTCACTTCCCCGACGTGGCCCGCGCCTGGGCCTGCTTGAGGGCGGCTGCCGGGCTGGACTTCCCGGTCAGTACGGACTGGAAGGCGCCGGAGAGCGCGTCCGAGACGACGGGCCAGGAGGCACCGACCCGGGCGGTGCGGGAGCGGGCGGTCGCCACCTCGTCGGCGAAGGCGGCGAGCTTCGGGTTCTGCTTCTTGTACCGCTCGGCGGCGGCGCGCATCGTCGGCACGTTGTTGACGGACTCGCCCCAGGCGATCTGATTGCGCTCCTCGTTCAGGCAGTTGAGGATCTTGGCGGCGGTGCGCTGCCGGTCCGTGTGCCCGGTCTTCGGGAGGGTCATGACGGTGCCTCCGATGGGCGGCTGCGCGGACTGCCCCGCCTCGGGCACGGGTATCTGGGCGACCGCCCAGTTCAGGTCCTTGTGCGCGTCGAGCACGGGCACCTGCCAGGGGCCGTTGATCATCATGGCGGCCCGGCCCGCGAGGAACTGGTCGTTGACGTCCTGCTGGTTCCAGGTGACGACGGCTCCTGAGGCGGACTTCGCGGTCACGAGGTCCTTCCAGAGCTGGAGCGCCGGGGCGCCCTCGCCGTCGTCGAGGTGGGCCTCGTTCCCGCCCGTGGTCCAGAAGAACGGCAGGAACTGGTAGACGCCGTCCGCGTCCGGGGTCGCGCTGAACGCCATGCCGTAGGTCTTGCCGCGGGTGAGCCGCTTCGCGGTCTCCTTCAGCTCGTCCCAGGTGCGGGGCGGCTCGACGCCGGCCTTCTCGAGGAGGTCCACGTTGTAGATCAGGGCGAGCGAGTTGACCGAGCGGGCGATGCCGTACTGCGTGCCCCGGAAGCTCCCCATCGTGACGGCCGACTTCGACAGCCCGTCCGTCGCGACCCCGGCCTCCCTCAGCGGCACCAGGCCGCCGGTGTCGGCGAACTGAGGCACCTCGGAACCGTCGAGTTCCAGGATGTCGGTGAGCGAGTGCGAGGAGGCCATGCGCAGCGCCTTGGAACTGACCTGGTCGGCGGGGACGCTGGTCTGCTGGACCTTGACGCCGAGCGGCTTGGCGCAACGGTCGAAGAAGCGCTGGTTCTGGGAGTGCTCGTGGCTGTCGGTCGCGGAGTTGAGCACGGTGAGGGTGTCGTCGTCCGGTCCGGTCGAGCATCCGGTGAGGGCGACAGTGGCGGCGAGCGCGGTCGCGAGGACCACGGCGGCGTCCCCCGGCCTGCTCCGGCGAAGGGGTGGCATGGTGGGCGGCTCCGTTCGGTCTACGGCGGTGTAGGGGCGGAGGGAGGGGTGTCGGCGGGATCGAGTTGTCGAATCGATTCGACTCTCGGGAAGGGAAGCGGGCTGGTGGTGCGGGCGGGGTGAGGTGGGGCGGCTCGTGGTGCGGTGTGCGCCGGGACGACCGGCACCTGTCGATCGTCGAATCGATTCGACGATGTGACGCGGCGATCGTAGGACGCGGAGGGTCTCCCGACAAGGGGTGGGACAGGTGCCTGTGGCCGGGTCGTGACCTGGCCGGTCTTTCTGGCGCCCGGGGCCGGGTGATCCACGGTCGCCGCCGAAGCCGTCGCCTGCCCGCCGCCGCGCCCGGTGGGGGGCGGGACGTGGGCGGTGCGGAGGGGGCTCCTTCTCGGGGCGGCGGAACGCCCGGCTCTTGACCCGACCGACGTGGGGAGGGAAGGCCGCTCCGCCGTCCCGCACCGGAGGCGGGCGCCCTGGCGGCGCGGGCGGAGGACACCGCCCGCGTTGGTCTCCGCCCGCGCCGCCCGCGTTGGTCTCCGCCTCCCCCCGCCGCGTTCGCTCAGGCGTCCCGCGGGCCCCGGAGTTGGTCCGCCCCGCTCAGCCGGGGTGCCACCAGGAGGTGGGGTGCCGGTGTGACGCGGGGGAGGGACGTGGCGTCGGCGGCGAGATGGGTGACCTCGGTGGCCAGGGTGTGGACCGGGAGGTCGACGCGGGGGAGGCGGCGGGCGGTGGGGTCGTCGGGGAGGGAGCCGAGGACGAGGACGGTGAGGTCCTCGGGGGTGCGCAGGCCGAGAGCCGTGAGGGCGCTCAGGGCGTGGTCGGCGGAGGGGTGCTGGACGATGAGGGCGGTGGCGCGGCCGGGGCCCGTGCCGATGGTCTCGCGCAGCCGGTGGGCCAGACGCGGGGCGTCGTCCGGTGTCTCCAGGACCCGTACCGGCAGCCCCGTCTCCTTCGCCGCCGCCCGGCCGCCCGCCCGCCCGCGCAGGGCGTAGCTGCGGCGCGCGGCGTACTCGTGTCGCGTGGGGCCGAGGTAGACGAGGGCGCGGTGTCCCGCGGCGGCGAGGGAGCGGACCGCGAGGGCGGCGGCGGCCTCCCAGTCCAGATCTGTCCACGGCAGCGCGGTCTCGTCGGCGGGGCGGCCGATGAGCGCGGCGGGGAAGCCGAGTTCGCGGACGACGTCGATGCGGCTGTCCTCCATGTCGACCGCCATGAGCACGGCCGCGTCCGCGAGCCCGCTGAGCGCGACGCGGCGCACGCCCTCCGCCTTGTCCTGCGAGGTGCTCAGGAGCAGGTCGTAGCCGAGCATGTTGGCCGCGTCGCTCACGTCGATCGCGAAGCGGCCGTCCACCGAGCGCTGGAGCCCCGCCGCGCGCGGCACGGCGAGCGCGATGACCCGTGTCCGCCCGGCACGCAGCGTTCGCGCCGAGGCGCGCGGGTGGTAGCCGAGCACGTCGATCGCCTCGCGCACGCGGGTCCTGGTCTCCTCGGAGATGGAGCGCGAGCCGCTCAGGACGTACGAGACGGTGCTCGGTGCCACCCCGGCGTACTGGGCCACATCCCTGATCGTTGCCACCGTCGAACCTCCCCGCCACCTGCGCGAACGGCGCGAGTCATGGTAACCGCCGCGACGGAGCGCGATCAGTCCGCGCGGCCCCCCGCCCCCGCGCGCCCCTCGCCCCGGCCTCGTTTGCCTCCCCGGGCCCCGGGTACTCGCGCCGAACCCCGGCAACCGATCCATACGATCCATACAGGAGAATTCATGAGCGAAACAGTAGAAACCCCTGCGAAGAAGCGACTCGACGTCTTCGTCGTCGGGCTCGACGACGACAACCTCGAAACACTCCGTGAGGTCCCCGGCGCCGACGGGCTGGCCTTCCATCCCCTCCTCTCGGTGGCCGAACTCCAGGAGGGCGAGATCGATTTCGACGGGCTGCTCGCCAAGGCGCGGGCCACGCTCGACGCGTTCGACGGGAGCGTGGACGCGGTCGTGGGGTACTGGGACTTCCCGGTGAGCGCGCTCGTGCCGCTGCTGTGCGCCGAGCGCGGCCTGCGGGCGACGAGTGTCGAGTCGATCGTGCGCTGCGAGCACAAGTACTGGAGCCGGCTCATCCAGCGCGAGGCCGCGCCGGAGGCCGTGCCCGGCTTCGGGCTCGTGGATCTCGACGAGACGGAGCCGCGCCCGCCCGAGGGCGTGTCCTTCCCGATGTGGCTCAAGCCCGTGAAGTCGTACTCGTCGGAACTGGCCTTCGGGGTCAAGGACGAGGCGGAGTTCCGCAAGGCCGTGGACGAGATACGGGCCGGGATCGGGCGCGTGGGAGGGCCGTTCACGCGGCTCATGGAGGGCATCGACCTGCCGCCGGAGATCGCCGAGGCGGGCGGAGCCGCGTGCCTCGCCGAGGAGACGCTGACCGGCGTGCAGTTCGCGGTCGAGGGCTACGTGCACGACGGCGAGGTCGTCGTCTACGGGGTGCTCGACTCGCACACGTACCCCAACAGCGCCTGCTTCCTGCGCCACCAGTACCCGGCGGACCTGCCCGAGGAGACGACGCGGCGCGTCGTGGACATCTCGCGGCGCGTCATGGAGCGGACCGGGCTCGACGCGGCGACGTTCAGCATCGAGTTCTTCTACGACCCCGAGACCGGCGACGTGAAGATCCTGGAGATCAACCCGCGCCACTCGCAGTCGCACGCCGAGATGTTCGCGCACGTCGACGGCGTCCCCAACCACCACCGGATGCTGAGTCTCGCGCTCGGCCGCGACCCGCGCGTGCGGCAGGGGCACGGGCGGTACGAATACGGCGCGAAGTGGTACTACCGCCGGTTCCGCGACGGCGTCGTGCACCGCGTGCCGACCGCCGAGGAGATCGCGGAGATCGAGCGCGAGGTGCCGGGCGTCAAGGTGGTGATCGTTCCCGAGGAGGGCGTACGGCTCTCCGAGATGCCGGGCCAGGACAGCTACTCGGCCGAGCTCGCGCACCTGTACGTCGGGGCCGACAGCGACAAGGAGCTGGAGGCCAAGTACGACCGCGCGGTGCGGGGGCTGCGCTTCGAGATCGAGGACGTCTGAGGCGGCCCCGCCCCCGCGAGGAGACCGAAGAGGCGGTCCCGCCCCGCGAAGAGACCGAAGAGATCGAAGAGGCCCGTACCGGAAAGGACTTATGCGTTACGTCAGCCAACTCCCGCACCCCGTGAAGGAAGAGGAGCACGTCCTCATCCCGATGCCGGACGGCGTCCGGCTCTCGGCGCACGTCTGGCGGCCCGTCTCGTCCGACACGGAGCCCGTGCCCGCCGTCCTGGAGGCGATCCCGTACCGCAAGAGGGACTTGAGCTCCGTACGCGACTCGATGCACCACCCCTACCTCGCCGGGCACGGCTACGCCTGCGTGCGGCTCGACCTGCGCGGTACGGGGGATTCGGAGGGCGTGCTCCTCGACGAGTACCTGGAGCAGGAGCAGCGCGACGCCGAGGAGGTGCTCGCCTGGCTCGCCGAGCAGCCGTGGTGCGACGGCGCGACGGGCATGATGGGCATCTCCTGGGGCGCCTTCGCCGCGCTCCAGACCGCCGCGCGCCGCCCGCCGAGCCTGCGGGCCGTCGTCCTCGCCTCCTTCACCGACGACCGCTACGACGACGACATGCACTACATGGGCGGCGCGATGCTCTCGGACAACCTCGCCGAGGCGGGCACGATGTTCGCCTACGCGACGTGCCCGCCCGACCCGGCGGTCGTGGGGGAGCGGTGGCGCGACATGTGGCACGAGCGCCTCGCGGCGAGCGGCCCGTGGGTCGTCGAGTGGCTGCGCCACCAGCGCCGCGACGCCTACTGGCGGCACGCCTCGGTGTGCGAGGACTACGGCGCCGTGCAGGTGCCCGTGCTCGCGTCGAGCGGCTGGGCCGACGGCTACTCGAACGCCGTCACCAGGCTCCTCGAAAACCTCGACGTGCCCCGCAAGGGCCTCATCGGGCCGTGGTCGCACAAGTTCCCGCACCTCGGCGAGCCGGGCCCGGCGATCGGCTACCTCCAGGAGGTGGTGCGCTGGTGGGACCACTGGCTCAAGGGCGAGGAGAACGGCGTCATGGACGGGCCGATGCTGAAGTCCTGGATGCAGGAGAGCGTCCCGCCGTCGACGGCGTACGAGCAGCGTCCGGGCCGCTGGGTCGGCGAGCCGAGCCTGCCGTCACCCCGGGTGGAACCGCGCACGCACCCGCTGACGGCGCACCGCATCGAGGAGCCGGGCGCTCCCGACGGGGCTCCCGGCGAGTGGCTCACCGTGTCCTCGCCGCTCTCGGTCGGCCAGTACGCGGGCAAATGGGCCTCGTACAACGCCCCGCCCGACCTCCCCTACGACCAGCGCGAGGAGGACGGCGGTTCGCTCGTCTTCGACAGCGGCGTCCTCGCCGAGCGCCTGGAGATCCTGGGCGCGCCGACCGTCGAGCTGGAGTTCACCGTGGACCGGCCCGTCGCGCAGGTGGCGGCGCGGCTCTCGGACGTGGCCCCGGGCGGCGCGTCGACGCGGGTCTCGTACGGCGTCCTCAACCTCACTCACCGCGGGGGCGGCGATCCCGAGCCGCTGGAGCCCGGGCGCACCTACCGTGCCACGGTCCGGCTCAACGGCATCGCCCAGGCGTTCCCGGCGGGCCACCGCCTGCGCCTGTCCCTCTCCACCTCCTACTGGCCCCTCGCCTGGCCGCCGCCCGAGCCCGTCATGCTCGCGGTGAAGGCGCGCGCGAGCACCCTCACCCTCCCGGTGCGCCCGGTCCCGTCCCAGGACGAGGGCATCGCCTTCGGCGAGCCGGAGGCGGCACCGCCCCTCGCGACGGAACAGCGCGTCCCGCCCGAGCAGTCCTGGCGCGTCTCGCGCGACCTCGTCGACTACCACGCGACGCTCGACATCGTGAAGGACAGCGGTACGACGCACTACACGGACATCGACCTCGACGTCGGGCGCCGGGCCGTCGAGCGCTACGACTGGACCGCCGACGACTTCACCTCGCCGCGCGGCCACTCCGCCTGGACGATGAGCTTCTCGCGCGGCGACTGGGACACCCGCACCGAGACCACCACCACCCTCACGTGCGACGCGGAAAACTTCCACGTCCACGCGACGCTCGACGCCTACGAGGGCGGGGAGCGGGTGTTCTCGCGGAACTGGAAGGAGACGGTGCGGCGGGACCTGGTGTGAGGCGGAGGGCGCGACCCTCGGCCCACCCCGCCTGCCCCCGGCCCGGTCGGGGGCGGGCACGCGGGGCCTCCTCCGACCACCCCGCCTGCCCCCGGCCCGGTCGGGGGCGGGCACGCGGGGCCTCCTCCGACGTGCGGCGCGGCTCGTCGTCGGGACGAGCGGAAGCGAGCGGGGAGAGGTGCGCCACCTCTCCCCGGTATCTCCGCCGCGCGACTTCCGAGTGTTCTTCCTGCGAGGGGGTACCCACGGGCCCACCGCACACGAGGAGGAGACGCAGGTGGGACCGAGGGAAACGGGGCGCTGGGCCCGCGAGGAGACGGCGGCGGTCGTCGCGACCGTACGGACCGTGTTCCGGCAGCCGGGCCCGGAGCGTGACTCCGTCGTGCAGTCGCTCAAGGCGGCGGGCGCCGCGATCGCCGCCTGGGCGCTCGCCGGCTGGTGGCTGCAGGCCCCGATGGCGCTGCTCGCCCCCTGGACGGCGCTCGCGCTCGTCGACGTGACCGTCTACCGCTCGCTGCGCGCCGGACTCCAGCAACTCGCCGTCATCTTCATCGGCACCCTGACCGCTACCGCCGCGCTCGGTCTCACGGGCGACGACACGCTCGGCGCCATGGCACTCGCGCTGCCGCCCCTCCTCCTCATCGGCACCTACCGCCGCTTCGGAACGCAGGGGATCTACGGGGCGACGACCGCGCTCTTCGTCATCACCGCGACCACGGCGAGCGCAGGCGAGATCGGCCACCGCCTCCTGGAGACCGTCATCGGCGCCGTCATCGGCATCACCGTCAACGCCTTCGTGCTGCCGCCCGTGCACCTGCGCAACGCGGGCGACCAGCTCCTGCGGCTGCCCCGGGACACCGGACGACTCCTGCGCGACCTCGCGCAGGGCGTGGGGGGCGAGTGGGAGGCGGAGCAGGCACTGGCCTGGCACGACGCGTCGCGCCGCCTTGAGGAGACCCTGCGGTACGTGCGGGAGGCCAGGCGGAGCGGCGAGGAGAGCTCCCGGCTCAACCCGGGCCTGCGGCTGCGCCGCGCCCCGTCCGCCCAGCCGCCGGCCGCGCTCGACGCCCGCTGGGCCACCGTCATCGACCACCTGCGCGCGATCACCCGCACCCTCGCGACCCTCGCCCAGGGCGACAACCCGCTGCGCTCCCCCGGCAACGACTTCTTCGCCGACTGGGCCCGCCTCGCCGAGACGCTCGCGGTGCTGTGCGAGCGGGAGTACGAGGCACTCGCGCGCCGGGAGCCGAGCGCGCCCTACCGCCTGGAGCAACGGGCGGTCCCGGAGGACGTCCGCGAGGCGTACGAGGCGCTGGACGCCTCCTTCCACGCGCTCTCGGGCACGGGGGCCGTCCCGGCCGGTGAACTGCTCGCCGAGACGTGGCAGGTGCTGCGGGCCCTGGTGAGCGACATGCCGCGGGAGGTCGGGAGGTGAGCGCGCGAGCCCTCGGCGGGGCCGCTCCGGGCGCCTTCGCGGCGCGCGACGGCGGGCGCGGAACGGCGCGGGGCCGCCGCCGCGTACCCGGGCGGGCACCTCCCGGGTGCGCGGGCGTCGTCTCGCCCGCCCCAGGTATGAAACGCCGCCGCAGGGGCACCCATGGTGTCCGGGCCCCGCACCGCCCCCCACCGACAGGACTTCTCCATGACCCACCGTCCCCCGTCCGCTTTCGAGCCCCAGGAAGGCGATGGTGTCCTTCCGCCGGGTGACGCGGGCGCCCCCCAGCCGGGCGATTTCGGCGCCGCCTCCGCCCGCGCCGCGACCGCCGCCCGCTTCGCCGTCGCCGCGCGGCAGATCGAGGAGGGCAAGCTCCGCTTCCCGCTGCCCGGCAGCTGGGCGACCGGTCTGCGCTTCGCCGCGCTGCGCGGCGTCGCCGAGGAGGACCTCGCCGTGGCCCGCCTCGTCGAGGGCCACACCGACGCCCTCGCGATCCTCGCCGAGCTGGGCGGTCCCCCGCCCGCGCCCGGCCAGCGCTGGGGGGTGTGGGCGGCGGAACCGCCCGGCGAGGGAGTGCGGGCCCACCACGACGCGAGGGCGGACACCTGGACGCTCAGCGGCCTCAAGCAGTACGCCTCCGGGGCGCACTCGTGCACCCACGCCCTCGTCACCGCCCGCACCGAGGACGGGCCACGGCTTTTCGCGGTCCGCCTCGACCGCGGCACCACGCCCGAGGAGAGCGGCACGCCGGAGAAGCCCGGCACGTTCGACGAGCCGGGCACGCCCGGGGAGCCCGGCACTTTCGAGGAGAGCGGCGCGCGGTCGGACCTCCGCCCGGACACCGGCCCCGGCACGTACGAGCCCGTCCCCGGCACCTGGCCCGCGCTCGGCATGGCGGGCTCCGACACGCCCGACGTGCGCTTCGACGGCGCGCCCGCGCTCCCCGTCGGCGGGGTGGACGCCTATGTGCGCAGGCCCGGCTTCGCCCACGGCGGGGTCGGAGTGGCCGCGTGCTGGCTCGGCGGCGCCCACGCGGTGACGGGCGCGCTGCGCCGTGCCGCCGCGCGCCGGGGGAGCCCCTTCACCGACGCCCATCTCGGCGCGGTGGACGTCGAGTTGTACGCGGCCGGGCTCGTCCTGGAGCGCGCTGCCGCCGAGATCGACGCCGACCCGGAGGACGCGGCGGGCGGCGCCGAGCAGCGCGCCCTGCGCGTCCGCGCGCTCGTCGCCGCCTGCTGCGAACGCGTCCTCACCCACGTGGGCCGCGCGACCGGCGCGGGACCCCTGTGCCACGACGCCCGGCACGCCCGCGCCGTCGCCGACCTCACCGTCTACGTGCGCCAGCACCACGCCGAACGCGACCTCGCCGTCCTCGGCGCGCACGTCGCGGGCCGGGCGGAGGAAGCATGAGCAGACCCGACCCCATCCAGGCTCCGGGCACCGACGAGGCACTGTGGCGGGCCTGGGAGGGGTGGGCGGAACTGCCGCAGGCCGTGCTGCCGCAAGGGCCCGTCGTGGTGGTCGCCGCGCACCCCGACGACGAGGTGCTCGGCGCGGGCGGCGCGCTCGCGATGCTCGCCGCCGCCGGGCGGCCGCTCACCGTCGTCACCGTCACCGACGGGGAGGGCTCGCACCCGCGCACCCGCGTGCTGCGGCCACCGGCCCTCGCCGCCCGCCGCGCGGGGGAACTGCGCGCGGCGCTCGCCCGGCTCGGCGCCTCGTCGGCCCGCACCGTCCGCCTGCGGGTGCCCGACACGGCCGTCGCCGCGCACGAGGAGGAGGTGCGCCGGGCGCTCGTCCCGCTCACGGAGGGCGCCGCGCTCGTCCTCGCGCCGTGGACCGGCGACGTCCACGCCGACCACGAGGCGACCGGCCGCGCCGCGCGCGCCGCCGCGCGCGAGACGGGCGCCCCCTCCGCCGCCTACCCGGTCTGGATGTGGCACTGGGCCCGCCCCGGCGATCCCCGCGTGCCCTGGCACCGCGCCAGGCGCCTGGACCTGCCCGCCGACGTCCGCGCGCGCAAGCGCGAGGCCGTGGCCTGCTTCCGGAGCCAGATCGCCCCGCTCGGCCCGGCCCCCGAGGACGCCGCGATCCTGCCGCCGGAGGAACTCGCCCATCACGTACGCGACTTCGAAGTGTGGTTCGCATGAGCACTCCCGCCGGTTACTTCACCGCCATGTACGACGGCGCCGAGGACCCCTGGGGCCTGCGCAGCCGCTGGTACGAGGAGCGCAAGTACGCCCTCACGCTCGCGGCCCTGCCCCGGCCCCGTTTCCGCCGGGCCTTCGAACCGGGCTGCTCGGTGGGCGAGCTGACCCGGCGGCTCGCGGGCCGCTGCGAGCGGCTGCTCGCCACCGACCGCGTCCCGGAGGCCGTCGAGCGGGCCCGCGAGGCCACGCGAGGGCTCGACCACGTCGAGGTCGCCCGGCTCACCGTGCCCGAGGAGTGGCCGGAGGGCGCGTTCGACCTCGTCGTCCTCTCCGAACTCCTCTACTACTTCGACGCCCCGGCCCTCGACCTCCTCCTGAGCCGCACGGTGGACTCCCTCACCCCCGGTGGCACCCTCGTCACCGTCCACTGGGACCACCCCGTGCCGGAACACCGCCTGACCGGGACGGAACTGACCGACCGCCTCGCCCGCGAGGAGGGGCTCGCCCTCCGGCTCGACCACCGCGAGGAGGACTTCGTGCTCCAGACCTTCACCCGCCGGGTCCCGGGCGAGCCGCTGCCGCCGTCCCCCGCCGCGTACGAAGGACTCGTGTGAGCGTCCGGCCGCCGGAGGGCGGGCCGCCGGTGACCCCCGGGCGGTACGGGCCGCACGAAGCCCCCACCTCGCACGGCACCCCCGCGCCGCACGGAGCCCCCGTACCGTACGGAACCCCCGCGCCGTGCCGAGGTGCCTCCCCGTACGCCCCCCGTGCCGCGCGCGACCTCGCGGCCCTCGCCGTCGTCGTCCCCGCCCACGACGAGGAGGCGCTGCTCCCGCACGCCCTCGCCGCCCTGCGCCGCGCCGCCCGGCACCCGGCCCTGCCCGTCCGGGCGCGGGTGCGGGTCGTGGTCGTCGCCGACGCCTGCGCCGACGCGACGGCGGAACTCGCCCACGCGGCCGGCGCCCATGTCGTCCGGATCGACGCCCGCAACCCGGGGCGGGCACGCGCCGCCGGGGCCGCCGCCGCGCTCGGCCTGTTCGGCGAGTCCCCGGCACGCGTGTGGCTCTCCTCGACCGACGCCGACAGCCGCGTCCCCGCGGACTGGCTCGCCAGGCAATGGCGTTGGGGAGCGCGCGGCTGGGAGGCCGTCGTCGGCACCGTCCAGCCGCTGGGCGGTGATCCCGCCCTCGCCGGGCTGCTCCACCGCGAGGCGGTCCGGTACCGCGAGGCGGGAGGCGCGCGGCACCCGCACGTCCACGGCGCCAACCTCGGGGTACGCGCCGACGCCTACCTCGGCGTCGGCGGCTTCCCGCCGCTCGCGACGGGCGAGGACCACGCCCTCGTCCGCGCCCTGGAGGCGGGCGGCCACCGCGTCCTGCGCACCCGGCGCTCCCCCGTGGCCACCTCGGCCCGCCTGCGTCCGCGCGCGAGCGGCGGTTACGGCGCACGGCTGGCCCGGCTCGCCGCAGTGGAGGGCGCGAAGCCGCCGCGGGGAGCGGCGCCCGTACCGGGGGCGGAGCCCGCGTAGGCCGTACGGACGCGGTGGCTACTCCGCCACCACCCGTACCGTCCTCAGCGAGGTGTCCACCGCGTCCGGGAGGTTCATCCCCGCCGCGATGCCCGTGCGCAGGTAGTGCGGGAGCGGCGCGGTGAGACGTTCGCCGGGGAGCGCCGCGGGGATGCCGGGCGGGTACGGCGTGAGCATCTCGGCGGTGACGCGGCCCGCCGCCTCCGCCACGGGAACGTCCTCGACAGGACCGAAGTAGGCGTCCCTCGGCAGCATCACCTGTTCCAGGCGGAGTTGCTCCGGGGCCGGGACGGCGACCTCCGGGCCGGAGCCGAGCGTCGGCGCCTCCGCGGCGAGGGCGCGCAGGGCGGTAAGGAGCGGCTGTGTCGTGGACGCGTCGTCGGCATGGGTGAGCTGCGTGCTGATACGGCGGTGGTCGGCCAGGTGCGCGTCGACTCCGTACCGTTCGCGCAGCCGGTCGGCGGCGCGGTAGCCGCTCGTGCCGAGCCCCGAGACGTCGATGACGACCGGGAGCGGGTCGAAGTCGTGGCCGAGCCCCGGGCCGCGGAAGTCGGCACGCCCGTGCACGTGCAGCCCGTCGATCGCGTCGATCGCGGCCCGCACCTCCGCCGCCCTGTCGAGCGCCGCGCCCAGCAACGCCCTTCCGTGCAGCTTCATTTGACGGCGCCACCCGTCCATCCCCGCGTACAGCAGGACGGACGGGCTCGTCGTGCCGAGCAGATCGGCCCGCGAGGCGAGGACCGCCGGGTCGACGAGATCGCCGCCGAGGTGGAAGACGGAGCCCTGTTCGAGGCCGCTGCCCATCTTGTGGATGCTCGTCACGCACACGTCCGCGCCCGCGTCCATCGCCCAGCCGGGCAGGTCCGGGTGGAAGGGCAGGTGGGCGCCCCACGCCTCGTCCACGACGAGCGGCTTGCCACGCGCGTGGCAGATCTCCGCGAGCGCGCGCAGGTCCGCCGTCGCGCCGTACGGCGTCGGGCTCGTGACGAGCGCGCCCCTCGCGTCGGGGTGCGCGGCGAACGCGGCCTCGTACGCGGCGGGCGCGGGCGGGTGCGCGAGGTGACGCTCGCGGTCCCACTGCGGCTCGACCCACACCGGCCGCACCACCGAGACGATGAGCCCCGAGACCACCGACTTGTGCGCGTCGCGTCCGATGAGGAGCTTCTCGTGCGGACCGGCGACGGACAGGATCGCCGCCTTGACCGAGAGGGAACTCCCGCACGTGGAGAAGAACGTGTGCGCGGCGTGCACCGCGTCCGCCATCAGCGCCTCGGCCCGTTCCAGGACCCGCCCCCGGGTGCGCCGGTCGTCGAGCCCTCCCGAGGCGAGGACATCGCTGTGGAACACGGCGTCGCCGAGCAGCCGCCGCACCTCCGGGTCGGTGCCTCTGGCCTGCTTGTGCCCCGGTGGGGTGAAGGACAGCTCACCCCGCTGGTGGTACGCGGCCAGTGCTTCGAGGACGGGTGCCTGCCGGTGATCGGGTCGCTGGGACATGTGCCTCCTGTTCCCCGGGCCCGTCGCGGGGAAGCAGCCGATGAGCCGAGCGGCGGACAGGGCCGCCCCGCACGGTCCCCGGTTCGCCGGTACGTCCGCCGCGCCTTCCGGCGCGCCACCGCACGCGGCCCCCTCCCGCCCCCGAACCTGGGCGGGCCCCCGAGGAGCCGCCCGAGGAGAGGACGACCGCCATGACCCCGCCCCCAGCAGCACCCCACGGGCCCGAGGAGTCGCACACCCCCGGCCGCACGGACGCGGCCCCCGGCGACCCTGGCTCTTCGCGCCGCCCCGGCGCCTCCAGCGCCCCGGGCAGCTCCGGCACCCCCGGCCGCAGCGAGACCCGGGAGGAACGGGCCGACCGCAAGTGGGCCGACCTGCTCCAGGAGCTGCGCGTCGCGCAGACGGGCGTGCAGATCCTCTTCGGCTTCCTCCTCACCGTCGTCTTCCAGCAGCGGTTCCCCACGCTCTCGCACACCGACCGCACGATCTACGTCGTGACCGTCGTGCTCGGGGCCGCGACCACCGGCGCGCTCGTCGCCCCCGTCTCCTTCCACCGCCTGCTCTCCGGGCAACGACTCAAGCCGGAGATGGTCCGCTGGGCGGGGCGGCTCACGCTCGTGGGGCTCGTCCTGCTCCTCGCGACCATGGCCTCCTCGATGCTGCTCATCCTGCGGGTCGTCGTCTCGCCCCACGACACCGCGCTGTGGCTCGTCGCGGGGATCGCCGCGTGGTTCGCGCTGTGCTGGTTCGCCTTGCCCGCCTGGGCGCGGCACGTGGCGCGGCGCGAGCGGGGCGTCGCGAAAGGTGACGAGGATGGCGCTGAGGGGGAATGAGGCTCCCGTGGGGCGCCGCGAACGGCCCCCGCATCCTTTGCACACATCCCGTGCGCCGGGGCACACTCCGAAGTGAGGTCAGGAGGTTTTGTGAGCTGTACCGACACGCCCGGCGCACCACCCGGGAGGACCGCGCCGCCGCCCGCCGCGCTCCTCGTCGCGCCCTTCGACGCGCTGGCCGACCCCGACAACGAGGCGGCCGCCGAGGCGGCCCTGCGCGAGGCCGTCGAACGCCGCCCGGCCCGGACCGTCGTGGTGCGGGTGCGGTCCCGTGTGGTGACCCCGCAGGCGCTGCGCATCCTGCTGCGCGCCGGGAACCGTACGGCGCCGGGCGGCGTGCTGCGCGTCGCCGCCGAGTACCCGGCCGCGCGGCGCGTCTTCCACCTCACGGGCTTCGTGCGCGCCCTGCACGTGGCCGCCACCGTGCCCGGCGCCGTACGGAGGGGGCGCGGCGGCCCCGTGGTACACCCGTCGCGAGCGCGGCCCCGGGTGCCCGCGCGGCGCCCACGGCGCCCGCCCGCCCCGGCCTCGGCACCACTGACCGGCCCGCCCCGAACGTTCCTCCCGCACTGACCGTCCTGCCCCGTCCCCCCGCCTTGGAGGCCCCGTGAACACGCCCGCCGCAGTCTTCGACGTGGACGGCACCCTCGTCGACACCAACCACCTCCACGCCGTCTGCTGGTGGGAGGCGCTGCGCCAGGCCGGGCACCGGGTGCCGTTCACCGCGATCCTCAGGGCGATCGGGCTCGGCTCGGCCGACCTCCTCACGCACGTGCTCGGCGAGGACCACGACCGGGACGGCGACGCGGACATCAGCGCCGGGCACAAGGCGCTCTACGGCACGTACTACGACCGTCTCGCGCCCTTCGACCGCGCCGCCGACCTCCTGCGTCAACTCCACGTCGAAGGCTGGCCGGTCGTCCTCGCGACCTCGGCGGGCGGCCCCGAACTCGCCGCCCTGCGCGCCGCGATCGACGCGGACGACGCGATCGACGCGACCTCGAGCGCCGACGACGTGGCGGCGGGCAAACCGGCCCCCGACCCCGTGCTCCACGCCCTCGAACAGGTCGACGCGGACCCGGCGGGTTCCGTCTTCGTCGGCGACTCGGTGTGGGACATGCGCGCGGCGGCGTCCGCGGGGCTTCACCCCATCGGGGTCCTCAGCGGCGGGGTGCCCCGCGCGGACCTCGTCGCGGCGGGCGCGCGCGAGGTGTACGAGGACGTCGCCGAGCTCTTCGCGAAGCTCGGCGACAGCGCGTTCGGGCGGCGCGCGGCGGCCTGACCCCCGGGCGGGCGCGCTTGCCCGCGCGCCCGCCCGGTGCCCGGCGTGCGGGGCGGCCTACTCCGGTGTCGCGGGGAGCGCGTACAGGCCGGGCAGGTTGACGACGACCGCCTCCTGCGTGCTGCGCGCGATGACAACGACGGCCTCCCCCTCGGGATCGGGGTTCTCCTCGCGGTGGGGCACGTAGGGCGGCACGAAGACGTAGTCGCCGGGGGAGGTGCGCAGCCGCACCTCCTCCGGGGCCGCGCCGGAGTCGTCGAGGAACACGAACTCCGGGTGCCCGGACACCACGTAGATCGCGGTCTCCGAGGCGCCGTGGTGGTGGTCGGAACTCGCGGTCGAGGGGGCCACGTGCGTCTGGCCCATCCACAGCTTCTCGGAGCCGACGGCCCTGCCGCTCAC
This sequence comes from Streptomyces sp. NRRL F-5630, assembly GCF_000719475.1. Lineage (GTDB taxonomy): Bacteria > Actinomycetota > Actinomycetes > Streptomycetales > Streptomycetaceae > Streptomyces. Next base: position 40,123 of record NZ_JOGO01000025.1, read on the forward strand.
CGCCGCGAACCGCCGCATCCCCCCGGTCTGCGCGGTGTCACCGTCGAGCGCGTCGGCGCGGATGTGGTGCAGCCGGGTGCGCAACGGGGCGACGGGGCCCGGCGGTCGCTCGTGCAGATGCGGGTGGAAGCCCTCGCCCGCGACCGTCTCGCCGGAGCTGGCCCCGCCCGCGATGGTCCCGCCCGGGCTCGTCCCGCCCGGGCTCGTCTCGCACGGGGTGGTCCCGCCCCGTGGTGTCTCGCCGGAAAAGGTCTCGCCGGGGCTGGTCGGCTGCTCGCTCATGGCCCGGAAGCTAGAGCCGCGCGAGAAAGGATGTCAAGAGGTGTCCAATGCTGTTCACCTGCGGCAACAATCGCCAGCAGGGCGGAATGGCCGTCCCGTCCGGGACCGGTAGGCATCGCGGCCGTGCATGATGGGGTCATGCATATCTCCGCGAAGGCGGACTACGCCGCGCGAGCCCTCGTCGAACTCGCCTCCCACCCCGAACACCCGCTGACCTGCGAGGCGATGGCCTCCTCGCAGGGCATCCCGTTCCGCTTCCTCAAGTCGGTCGTCGCGGAGTTGCGCCGGGCCGGGCTCGTCCGCAGCCAGCGCGGCTGCGAGGGCGGCTACTGGCTCGGCAGACCCGCCGAGGAGATAAGCCTCCTCGACGTGGTGCGCGCCGTGGACGGGGAGGTCCTGACCGTGCGCGGCGCCGCGCCCGCCCACCTCGCCTACCCGGGACCCGCCGCCGGTCTCCCCGGACTGTGGCGCACGCTGGAGGAGCGGACCCGCGACCTCCTCGGCGGCGTGAGCCTCGCCTCGCTCGCCGCCGGGGCACCGCGGGAGCGCCCCCTCGCCGCCGTCCCCGGGCTCGCGGAGGGGAGCACCGTGTGAACGCCGCCCCGCCCCCACAGGTCGAAGTCACCGAGTACACCGACCCGTTGTGCCCCTGGGCCTGGGGCGCGGCGCCGCTCTTCGCCCGGCTGCGCACCGCCTGGAGCGGCGGGGCGCGCTGGCGACGGGTGTACGCGATCCTCTTCGACGAGGACGAGGAGCCCGCCCCGGACCCGGCGGCGGAGACCGCCTGGTACGCGCGGTACGTGGCCGAGGTGTGCGCGGTCACGGGCGCCTCGCACGCGCCCCGCCTCGCCCGGGTCGCGGCCACCTCCTGGCCCGCCTCCCGCGTCGCGAAGGCCGCCGAACGGCAGGGCCCGGACGTCGCGGAGGAGGTGCTGCGCCGCCTGCGCGCCTCGATGTTCGTACGGGGCGAGCCGGCCGACACCCTGCCTCTCGCCCTCGCGGCGGCGCGGGACGCGCCGGGCCTGGACGCCGCGCGGCTCGCCTCCGACGCGGCCTCGGCGGCCGTGCGCGCCGCGGTCGCCGCCGACCGCGCGGAGGCGCGCCGTCCCGTGGCGGCGGCCTTCGCGGTCGCGGACGGCGGGCCGCACCCGGGCCGCCCGAAGGAGACCCCGGCGGGGGAGTGGCGCTACGCGCTCCCGACCCTGCGCCTGCGCGGGCCGGGCGGCGACGTGCTCGTCCCCGGCTGGCGGCCGGAGGAGGCGTACGAGACGGCCCTGCGGACCGTACGAGGCTGACCGCACCGGAACAACGGGGAGTGCCCTCAGTGCGCGCCCCCGACCGGCCTGCCCCTCGCCCGCGCGCCGCCGGTCCTCCCGCTCTCCGCCGCCCACCCGTGAGCCGCCCGAACTCCCGGCCCCGTCCCGCCCGATGAGACACCTCAAGGTGTCCATTGACAGCCCGGGCGCGGCGCCCGCAGGATGTGGGGCATGCACACGACTCACCCCGGTGTGGTGTGCCGCTACGTGGACCTGCGGCGCACTTCCAGCGCCCTCTGTCGCTGATCCACCCCGCCTTCCCGGCCCGGCGGCTCTCCCCGTGCCGCCCCGTGCTCCGGTCGCTCCCCAGCGGAGCCCGCCCTCCCTTCACTTCTCCGCCCGGCCCCACCGTGCCCGGACGGCCCCGTCCCGTGCGCCGGTGCCGTCGTCCGCCCGCACGGCGGTGAGCGCCGCGCGGCGACGCCCCGCCCCGTAGCGCGTACCCCCGTGCGCCCTGCCGGGCCGTCACAGAGAGACCGCCATGCCTGGACGCCCCCTGCCCTCCGCCCCGGCCCCCCGCGCCCGCCGCCTGCCCCGTACCGCCACCGCCCTCGGTACCGCGCTCGCCGCCCTGCTCGTCCCCGCGCTGAGCGCCTGCGGGAGTGCGGACTCCGGCGCGAGCGGCACGGCGGCGACACTCAAGTGGGCCACCTCCTACTTCCCCGCGCACTGGGACCCCGTGGTCTCCGGGAGTGGTGCGCAGTTCCGTGAACTCGCCCTCACCTACGCCTCGTTGACCAAGGTGGACGAGAAGGGGAACGCCGTCCCCGACCTCGCGAAGAGCTGGGAGTACAACGCCAAGGGCGACGAGGTGACCTTCCACCTGCGCCCGGGGCTGAAGTTCAGCGACGGCGAACCGGTCGACGCGCGTGCCGTCAAGGCCGCGATCGAGCGCGCCAAGAAACAGAAGAACTCCGCCCTCTTCGGCGATCTCACCTCGATCAGGTCCGTCACCGCGCGCGGGCTCGACGCCGTGGTCCACCTCACCCAGGTGGATCACCAGATACCGCAGCTCCTCGGCGAGCGCGTCCTCCAGATCGCGAGTCCGAAGGCCGCGGCGGACCCGGCGAAGCTCGACCAGCACCCCGTCGGCGCGGGCCCCTTCCTCGTCAAGCAGCTCATCCCCGGCACCAAGGCCGTCCTCGCGAGGAACCCGGACTACTGGGACGCGAAGCACATCCACATCGACACCGTCGAACTCGTCTCCGCGCCCGACCCCGCCACCGTCGTCTCCGGACTGCGCACCGGCGTCTACAACTTCGCCGACATCGAACCGAGCCAGGCCAAGGCCGCCGAGCAGGCCGGGCTCGACGTCTTCGTCCAGCCCGGCTTCAACGCCTCGAACATCAGCCTCAACATCAACAAGGCGCCGTTCAAGGACCCGAAGGTCGTCGACGCGATCCGCTACGCCGTGGACCGCCAGGAGTTCGTGGACAAGCTCACCTTCGGCTACGGCGAGACCACCGACCAGCCCTTCCCCCGCGGGTACGTGGCCTACGACCCCGCCTCCGCGAACGCCTGGCCGTACGACCCGGCGAAGGCGAGAAAGCTCCTCCGCCAGGCCGGTCACCGGGCCGGGAAGCTCACGCTCGACCTCGTCATCCCCACCGAGGACCCGCAGGCCGAGATCGTGCAGTCGCAGCTCGCCAAGGTCGGCATCACGGTCCGCATCAAGATCGACAAGAACTGGGCGACGCCGTTCTTCGCCAAGGACCTCGCCTTCTCCCTCTACAGCACCACGGGCCGCGACTCCGCCCTCCAGACCCTCACCGCCCACTTCGGCCCGAACGGTCCGCTCAACCTCAGCGGCCCCTACGAGCCGGAGGGCTTCGAGAAGGCCGCGGCGAAGGTCCGCGAGACCCCCATCGACGCGCCCGGCTACCCCGAGGTGCTGCGCGCCGCGACCCGCGCGGGGCTGGAGAGCCGCGCGCTCGTCTTCACCTACTCCGCGCCCAACCTCCTCGCCAAGAGCCCCACCGTCTCCGCCCTCCCGAAGAACCCGGCCCACCTCAACTGGACCGGCGTCACCATCGGCACCGCCAAGTGAACCCCTACCACCCGGAGAGGAGGACCCGTTGACCGCCCTCACCGCACCGCCCCCGCCCACCGGCCCCCCGGGCGCCGCTCCCGGCATCCCGACCGGCGCCCCCCGGCCCCGCCGTCGCGCGGGCCGCCCCCTCGCCGTACTCGCCCGCACCGTCGCCGTCTTCGTCCCGGTCTTCCTCGTCGCCACCTTCGTCACCTTCGCGCTGCGCGCGCTCAGCGGCCTCAGCCCCGCCCGCCTCCAACTCGGCGAGCAGGCGAGCCCCGAGGCGATCGCCCGCGTCGAGGCGCAGTGGGGACTCGACCGGCCCTTCCTCGTCCAGTACGCCGACTGGTTCGGCGACGTCCTCCACGGGCAGCTCGGCACGAGCTGGACCAACGGCACGAGCGTCTCGACCCTCATCGGCCTCGGACTCGGCGTGAGCCTCTCGGTCGCCGGGCTCGCCCTCCTCATCGGCGTCGTCGTGGGCCTCGCCCTCGGCACCCTCGCCGCCCTGCGGCGCGGCGGACCGCTCGACCGGGCCGTCACCGGCTTCGTCACCGTCATCTCGGTCATGCCCGCCTTCGTCGTCGGCATCGTCCTCGTCACGGTCCTCGCCGTCGGCCTCGGCCTCTTCCCCTCCGCCGGCTACGTACCGCCCGCACAGGGACTCGGCCCCTGGCTCGCCCACATCACGCTCCCGGCCCTCGCGCTGAGCTGCGACGTCATCGCCGACGTGGCCCGCCAGCTGCGCGGCGGCCTCGTCGCCGCGTACCGCGAGAACTACGTGCTCGGCGCGGTCGTCCGCGGCCTGAGCCCCCGCCGGATCTTCTTCCGCCACGTCCTGCGCAACGGCGTCGGGCCCGCCCTCGCCACCCTCGGCCTCAAGTTCCCCGCCCTCGTGGGTGCCTCCGTCGTCACCGAGTGGATCTTCGGCCTCCAGGGCTTCGGCCGCTTCGCCAACGACTCCGCGCAGGCGGGCGACGTCCCCGCCGTCCAGGGCGTCCTCGTCGTCTCGATCGTCCTCGTCGTCGGCTTCAACCTGCTCGTCAACCTCGTGCTCGGCCGTCTCGTCCCTGCCGCCGGACGGGGGGTGTGACCGTGGTACGCCGCCTGCTCCGCCTCCGTACCGGCCGCCTGGCCCTCACCCTCCTCGCCGTGGTCGCCCTCCTCGCCGTCCTCGGCCCCGTACTCGCCCCGCGCGACCCGCTCGCGACGAGCCCGGACGTGCTCGCCGGCCTCTCCGGCGCGCACCCGCTCGGCACCGACAACCTCGGCCGCGACGTGCTCAGCCGCCTCCTCGACGGCTCCCGGGTCAGCGTCGTCGGCGCCCTGGAGGTCGCGCTCACCGCGCTCGTCGTCGGCGCCGTGCCGGGGCTGCTCTCGGTCCACCTCGGCCGCGCCTTCGAGTGGCTCACGCTGCGCCTCGCCGACACACTCGTCGCGCTGCCCTTCCTGCTCTTCGCCGTCGCCGTCATCGCCCTGCTCGGCAACGGCCTCACGCAGGCGATGCTCGTCACCGGCGTCCTCGTCTCGCCGCTCTTCTACCGCGTCGCCCGCGCCGCCACCCTCGGCATCGCCCGCTCCCCGTACGTCGAGGCCGCCCAGCTCGCGGGCGCCTCCACCGGCTGGATCGTGCGCCGCCACGTCCTCGCCAAGGCGCTCCCGCCGCTCGCCGTCGCCCTCGCGCAGACGGTCGGCACGGGCTTCGTCATCGTCTCCAGCCTCACCTTCCTCGGCATCGGCGTCGAACCCCCGCAGCCCACCTGGGGCGGCCTCCTCGCCACCGACCTCGGCTTCCTCGCCCAGCGCCCCTGGGCGCCCCTCGTACCGGCCCTCCTCATCACCCTCACCGTGTGGGCCTGCAACCTCCTCGCCGACGCCGCACGCGACGTCTCCGGCGCCCCCGCCCCCGAAGCGCCCCGCCCCCGTGGCGCCAAAGCCCCCGCAGGAGGAATGCCTTGAGCGCCCCGTCCCCCTCCCTGGCCCCCACGGCGCCCCGCACGCCGCCCGCCCCGCCCGTGCTCGCGCTCCACGACGTGCGCGTCGGGCGGCCCGGCGGCGACGACCTCGTCCACGGGGTGAGCCTCGCCCTCGCGCCCGGGGCGACCCTCGGCGTCGTCGGCGAGTCCGGCAGCGGCAAGACCCTCACCTGCCGCGCGGCCCTCGGCGTCCTGCCCGCGCCCCTCGCCCTCACCGGTGGACGCGTCGAGATCGACGGGACCGACACCGCGCGCCTCACCCCGCGCGCGTGGACCGCGCTGCGCGGCTCCACGCTCGGCGCGGTCTTCCAGGACCCCGCCTCTTACCTCAACCCCTCCCTCACCGTGGGCAGTCAGCTCACCGAGGTGCTGCGCGTCAAGAAGGGCCTCGGCCGCCGCGCCGCCCGCGAGCGCGCCACCGAACTCCTCGCCCAGGTCCACCTGCGCGAGCCCGCCCGGGTGCGCTCCCAGTACCCCCACGAGCTGTCCGGCGGGATGCTCCAGCGCGTCCTGATCGCCCTCGCGCTCGCCGCGGGGCCCCGGGTGCTGATCGCCGACGAGGCGACGACCGCGCTCGACGTCACCGTGCAGGCCGAGATCCTCGACCTCCTCGCCGACCTCCGCGAGGAGACAGGGCTCGCCCTCCTCGTCGTCTCGCACGACCTCGCCGTCGTCGCCCAGGTCTGCGCGGAGGTACTCGTCATGCGCGACGGCGAAGTCGTCGAACAGGGCCCCACCGCCGAGGTGCTGCACCACCCCCGCCACCCGTACACCCGCCTCCTCGTCGAGGAGCACGAGCAGTACGGACTCGACAAGTTCCTGAGCGACGAGACCTCCCGGGAGGACGCGTGAGCGCCGAACCCGTCCTGCGCCTGCGCGGACTCGACGTCCACTACGGCCGCGGGCGCGCCCGCCGTGCCGCGCTGCGCGGCGTCGATCTCACTCTCGCGCCCGGCGAGACGGTCGGCCTCATCGGCGAGACGGGCTCCGGCAAGTCCACCCTCGCCCGCACCGTCCTCGGCCTCGTCCGCCCCACATCCGGCGCCCTCTCCGTCGCGGGCGAGGACGTCACCGCCCACGGCCCCCGCCAGTGGCGCGCGCTGCGCCGGCGCGGCCTCGTCTCGTACGTCTTCCAGGACCCCCTGCGCAGCCTGGACCCCGACCTGACCCTCGGCGACTCGCTCGCCGAACCCCTGCTCCTCCAGGGCCTCCCGGGCAAGGAAGCGGCGGCGAGAGCACGGGAGTTCGCGCCCCGCGTGCACCTCGACCCGGACCTGCTCGACCGGCTGCCCGGCGAGGTGTCCGGAGGACAGCGCCAGCGCGCCGTCCTCGCCCGCGCCCTCGTGACCGGGCCACGCCTCGTCCTCCTGGACGAACCCGTGAGCGCACTCGACGCCGCGCACCGCGTGAAGATCCTCGGCATCCTCAAGGACCTGCGCGCGCAAGGCGTCGCGCTCCTCTTCATCTCGCACGACCTCGGCTCCGTGGCCGGCGTCGCCGACCGCGTCGCCGTCCTCCACCGCGGCTCGCTCGTCGAGGACGGGCCCGCCCGCGAGGTCGTCACCCGGCCCCGGCACCCGTACACCAAGCTGCTGCTCGCCTCCGCGCCCACCCTGCGCGGCGCGGGCGGCGACCGCGCGACCCGCGCCCGCCTGCGCGCGGCCCTCACCCCCTGACCCGAGCGCTCCCGAAGTCCCGCCCCGCACCGAGGAGTTCCCCATGACCACCGCCCCCCGCCGCCTCCACCTCGCCCTGCACCCCTACGGCGTCGGCGGCCCCGGCCAGCACGGCCTGTGGAAGGACCCGCGCGTCGCCAAGAACGCCAGTATCGACATCGGCTACTACATACGTCAGGCCCAGGCGGCCGAACACGCCCTCTTCGACGCCCTGTTCATCGTGGACAGCCAGTTCATCAACGCGAGCTACCCCGCCCACTACCTCAACCGCCTCGAACCCCTCACGCTCCTCTCCGCCGTCGCCACGCACACCTCCCGCGTCGGTCTCGTCGGCACCGCGAGCAGCACCTACAACTCGCCCTTCAACCTCGCCCGCCGCTTCGCCTCCCTCGACCACATCAGCGGCGGACGCGCCGGCTGGAACGTCGTCACGAGCTTCGACACCGGCACCTCCCGCAACTTCGGCCTCGACGAACACCTCGACTACGCGACCCGCTACGGCCGGGCCCGCGAGTTCGTCGAGGTCGCCCGCGGGCTGTGGGACTCCTACGAGGACGACGCCTTCCCCGCCGACGTCGCACGCGGCGTCTTCCTCGACCCCGCCAAGCTCCACACGCTCGACCACGAGGGCGAGCACTTCAGGATCGCCGGGCCGCTCAACCTCTCGCGCTCCCCGCAGGGCCAGCCCGTCATCTTCCAGGCAGGCGTCTCCGAGGAGGGCCGCGACCTCGCCGCCCGCGTCGCCGAGGGCATCTACGCGCCCGGCGGCACCCTCGTCCAGGCCCAGGAGTACTACGCCGACATCAAGCACCGCACCGCTGCCTACGGCCGCGACCCCGAGCACATCAAGATCTTCATCCACGGTTCGCCCGTCGTCGCCGCCACCGACGAGGCGGCCCGCCGCCGGGAGCGCGAGATCCACGAGGAGGACAAGGACCTCGGCCGCAGCCTCGGCCTCCTCGGCCGCTCCTTCGGCGCGCACGACTTCTCGCGCTACGACCTCGACGCGCCCTTCCCCGACGTGGCCCACCTCGCCGAGAAGGGCGGACGCACCACCGCCGCGAAGATCATCGAGCGCGCCCGCACGGAGAACCTCACCCTCCGCCAGGTCGCCGAGGGCCTCAACGCCTACAAGGAGGGCCCCTTCACCGGCGCCCCCGAGACCGTCGCGGACGCCCTCCAGCACTGGTTCGAGGCCGGGGCCCTCGACGGCGTCAACCTCGCCTTCCGGACCGAGGAGGAACTGGACCTCTTCGTCGACGGCGTCGTCCCGCTCCTCCAGAAGCGCGGCCTCTTCCGCACCGCCTACGAGGCCGAGACCCTGCGCGGACACCTCGGCCTCCCCGTCCCCGACAACCGCTACACCGCCGCCCGCGGCTGACCACCCCCACGGGAGTACGCACATGAGTGACCCGCTCGACTTCCACGCCCCCGATGGCCTGCTCACGCGGGGCACCGTCCTCGTCGTCCCGGGCCGGGGCGAGACACCGGAGACGTACACGCGCCTGGGCACGAGGCTCGCCTTCGACGCCTACCGTGTCCGCGTCATCGAGGCGCCCGCCACGCTCACCTCCGCGCACCTCGCCGCCGCCCTCGCGGAGACCGCCCCCGGCGACGCCACCCCCGCCGCCCCCGTCGTCCTGCTCGGCGCCGACGCGGGCGCGGCGGCGCTCGCGGCCCTGTACGCCCACGGGGACGCCCCCGCTGCGGATGCCCTGATCCTCGCCGGGCTCCCCGGCCCCGCCCCGGTCCGGGCCGAGGCGGCGACCTGGGACGACGAACTCGGCGTCCGCACGGCCTGCCCCACGCACCGGGGCCGGCTCACCGAGGACGCCGGGGTGCGGCGCGGCGCACTCGCCGAACCCGTACCGTCCGCGCTCCTCGCCGCCGCCCACGCGGCCCGTCCCCCCGTCCCGACCCTCCTCCTGAGCGGTGAGCAGGACCCCCTCGCCGACCACGCCGCGCTCGCCGCGTTCGCGAAGTCCCTGGACCGTGCGCGCCTCGCCCTCGTGCGCGGTGCGCACCACGACGTTCTCAACGACCTCCAGCACCGCTCCGTGGCCGCCGAAGTCGTCGGCTTCCTGGAGACCCTGCGTGAACAGCTCGTTCCGCGTGTCGCCGTGCGCTCCAGCACGTGGTGACCCGCGCGTCCTCTCTACGGAAGGCACCGTCATGGCCCGTATCCTCTCCGTCTCCGGCAGCCCCTCCGCCACGTCCCGCACGGCCCGACTCCTGCGCCACCTGGACGCACGGTTGCGGGCACAGGGCCACGAGGTGACAGCCCTGGACGTCCGTACCCTGCCCGCCGGTCCGCTTCTGGCGGCGGAGTTCGGGCATCCGGACATCGTCCGGGCCACGCGCGCCTTCGCCGAGGCGGACGGTGTCGTGATCGGCACGCCCGTCTACAAGGCCGCGTACTCGGGCCTGTTGAAGACCCTCCTGGACGTGCTGCCGCAGTACGCGCTGGCGGGGAAGACGGTCCTCCCCCTCGCCACGGGCGGTTCCACAGCCCATGTCCTGGCCCTCGACTACGCGTTGCGTCCCGTCCTCACCTCGATGGGCGCGGCCCACGTCGTCCCCGGCTGGTTCGTCGTCGACAAGGAGCTTTCGGTCGACCCGGAGGGCACCCTGACGATCGCGCCCGGCACGGCGGAGGCGCTCACCCAGGTCACGGACACCTTCGCTCGCGCCCTGCACACGGCGTTCCCCGCGCCGGTCCCAGTGGGCTGAGCACTCGCGGACGACGGCCCGCCCGGGAACCCTGGGCGGGCCGGCCCCTGCGGTAACCGGAGACAGCCCGCTTTTTGGCTTGTTGGGAGCCTGTACAGCCGCGTCCCGAACGCCCACGCTGAACTGCGCCGTACCTGACGACCCCCTCGGACAACGTTGTCAGGCCGGTGACTCCGCCGCTCGCCGCAGCAGACGGGTGGCGGCCCCCGCAGTCACGCAGGCGAGAAGGGAACAACCGAATGAGAGCGAGAGCAGGCGGTATCGCCGCACTGGTCCTGGGAGCGGCCCTCTGGTCCGCCGCCCCGGTGAGCGCCGCCCCCACCGAGGGCGCGCACCGCACGACGATCACCGCTTCCGAGCGCGCGACGGCGCTGCGGTTCTGGACGGACGCCCGCGTGCGGTCCGCGCGGGACCTCGACGCCCCGGCGGCGGCCTCCGCCCCGTCCGCCGCTCCCGGCGCCGCCGGAGGGCAGGCCGCCCCGGGGAGCGGCGAGGAGGTCCGGGTGGCGCCCCTGCCCGCCCCGCGTTCCGCCGCGCAGGCCCCCGCCCTCGCGGCATCGGACCCCGCCCCGTGGACCGGTGGCGGCCTCATCTCCACGACGGCCGGGAAGGTCTTCTTCCAGAACGCGGGCGGCGGCACCTTCGCCTGCTCGGCGACCGTCGCCAACGCGGACAACAAGTCGCTCGTCCTCACGGCCGGTCACTGCGTCGTGGACGCGGGCACGGGCGAGGTCTACCGCAACTGGGTCTTCATCCCCGGCTACGCGAACGGCAACCGCCCCTACGGCACCTTCACCGCCTCGTCCCTCTTCCACCTCGACCAGTACGTGTCGACGGCGGGGAACGCCAACTACGACCTCGCCTTCGCGCGCCTCGCCCCGCTGAACGGCCGCAGTCTCGCCGACACGGTCGGCGCGCAGGGCATCGCCTTCAACTCGGCGACGGGCCGCGAGGTCCACTCCTTCGGTTACGGCGGCTCGGCGGCCGAGGGCAACGGCGAACGGCTCAACCACTGCGCGGGCGTCGAGTACCGGGACACGGGCCGCGAGGGCTCCACGATGTGGGGCATCGACTGTGTGCAGAACGGTGGTTCGAGCGGCGGCGGCTTCCTCGCCGACTTCGACGCCGGTTCCGGCGGGGGCTACCTCGTCGGCAACATCAGCGTGAGCGCGGGTAGCAGCGAGTACCACCCCGTGCTCGGCAACGAGGCCCTGGACCTGTACCGCCGGGCCGGAGCCGTCTGACCCCTCACGGGACCACCGGCCGCGCTTCGCGTCGTTCCGCGGGCCCGGCCGGTGTCCCGCGACGAGGGGTGCCCCTCCGCTCCGGCTTCCGCGCTCCCGCGCCTCGCGTCCGCGCGGGACCGACGGCACCTCGCGGCGGGGGTCTCGCGCGCCGCGAGGACGTCGCAGCCCCCAGGTGGGGGCTGTGGCGTGACGGGGCCCGTACGGAGGGTTTCCGCCCGCTTCGGCCGGGCGTCGCCGCGTGCGCCGCCCCCGTACCGCGCTCACAGGCCCGGCGCCCCCCACACCGGGAACCACCGGCTCAGGTCCTCCTCCACCCGCAGGTCCGTGCCGAGGGCCGCGCGGACCTCCAGCTCCAGCTGGTTGTCCCGTTTCTCCCGCTCTCCCGGGAGCGGCGCGAAGGGGTAGAAGCTGCCCCGCTTGTAGAGGTAGACGAGGCCCAGCGAGCGGCCGTGCTCGTCCTGGAAGGCGAGGAGCGAGCACAGGAGCTGGGGGCCGAAACCGCCCTCCTCCAGCAGCGTGTTCACCGCGTGCAGGTCCGTGACGAGGCCGCTCAGCTCCTCCGGCGGCTGGGTGGAGAGCAGCCACGTGTACCCGTACGGGTCGCGGCTGAACTCGACGGGGACGCCGCCCCGCTCCGTGTCCGCGTCGAGCAGCGCCCGTACGTCGTCCCGTACCCGCGCGAAGGAGGCCCCCTCGGCCGCGGCGAAGCACACCGAGCCGCGTCCCGTCGGCCGGAAACCGGTCGCCGCCTGGAGCGTGAGCGCCGCCGAGGGGACGGCGAAGAGCTGGTCGAGATCGGGGCGGACCGGCTTCGAGCGGCCGAGCAGCGCGTCGAGGAAACCCACGCGACCTCCAGTCGGGAACGGTGGCGGGCGGCGGTCAGCGGGAGAGCTGGGCCGAGATGCGGGAGAGCTGGTCCAGGCGCTGCTGGAGCGTCGGGTGCGAGGAGAGCAGACGGCTGAGGCTCTCCTTCGAGGAGAAGGCCGGTACGAAGAAGAAAGCGTTGTACGGCTCCGCCTGGCGCAGGTCCCGTGTCGGGATGCGGGACATCTGCCCGCTCACCTTCGTCAGCGCCGAGGCGAGCGCCGAAGGCCGCCCGGTGAGAAGCGCCGCCGCGCGGTCGGCGGACAGCTCGCGGTACCGCGACAGAAGGCGGGTGAGGAGGAAGCCGATCGTGTAGACGGCGGCGCTGACCAGCGGGATCAGGAGCAGGGCCACGCCCACGGGGTCGTTCCTGTTCCCGCCGCGGGTGAGGCCGCTCCACAGGGCCATCCGGGTGATGAGCCCGGCGAGCACGCCGAGGAAGGAGGCGATCGTCATGACGAAGACGTCACGGTGCGCCACGTGCGACATCTCGTGCGCGAGCACGCCCTCCCGTTCCTCCGGTTCCAGGCGCCTGAGCAGCCCCGTCGTCACGCACACGAGCGCCGAGCGTTCGTTGCGCCCGGTCGCGAAGGCGTTGGGGACGTCGCTGTCCGCGATCGCGACGCGTGGTTTGCGCAGATCGGCCAGGGCGCAGATCCGGTCGACGACTCCGTGCAGTTCCGGGGCCTGCTCCGGGCTCACTTCGCGCGCGCCCATGCCGAAGGCGGCGATGCGGTCGCTGAACCAGAACTGTGCGACGAAGAGCGCGCCCACCGCGATCAGGATGATCGGCCAGGCCCCGTGCAGCACCGCGAGCAGGACGCCCACGAGGACGACGTAGAGCAGACCGATGAGGAACATCGTGATCACCATGCGGACGGTGAGCCCCTGATCGGGTGCGTAGCGTGAACGACTGCGGGCCATTCCCGCCTCCCCTCATTGCCTTCCACCGGCGTGGCTGCCGCTGTCCTGCCGCCGCCTCCGGCTACCTCTTACTCCATAGTGCCCTTTTCTGTGTCGAATGGGCGTAAACGGATGTGCGAAAAGAGTGTCCGCCGCCGCGCATGCCGCGGCCCCGGCACCCTCCGGGGAGGAGTGCCGGGGCCGCGCACGGGGCCGGGCCGGGGCCCTGGACTAGCGGGCCGCCACGAAGCCCAGCTCGCCGTTGGTGTACGAGCCGTCGAGGTGACCCTGCGTGATGCCGTACGGGCCACCGATGTTCAGGTAGTCGCCGTTGAGGTGCGCGTGGGTGTACTCGGCTTCGCCGCCCACGAAGGACGGGCCCTCGTGGGCGGAGGCCAGGCTCGCGCCACCCAGGACGGTGGCGGCGGCGAGAGCGGTGGCGGCGAAGGCGGTGCGAAGGCGCATGCAAACTCCTCGGTGAGTCGGGTTGTTCGCAGCCAGACTTACCCTGATGAATCGTCATAACCCCACCCGCAACTCCGATTCCATCGAATGGGTCAACGCCCGAACTGTTGACAGGCGCATCACGCGATTGAAAACTTTTCGTGCGGGAACGCAGCAGGGTGACGGTTCACTCGGAAACCCCGCAAGTCCACTGCAAAAAGACGGCGTCCAGTCGCGCTCGGTGGTGAGTTCCGGCGCGTCGGCGCGGGGGTTCCCGCGCGTTCACCCCGTCTTCGGCCCGTCGTCACCGCGGGGCCGCCTCCGCGTGCGTGGATGCTTCCGTCCACCCCGCCCGCACCGGGAGCCCTCGTGTCCACCGTCACCCCGCTTCGTCCCCTCCGGGCCGCCCGCCGTCTCGGCGCGAGCCTCGCCGCCACCGCCGCGCTCCTCGCCGCCGCGCCGCAGGCGGGCGCCGCGACGCCGACGCCCGCCGCGCGCCCCGGCGACCTCCTCGCCGTCCGCCTCGACCAGTTGCACCCCACCCAGCCGTCCGTCGGCAAGGACCAGATCTTCTACAAGCTCGGCCGGTACGGGAGCCCGAAGGACGAGCAGGCCGGGGACGTCAACAAGCGCTTCGACGACTGGTGCGAGACCAACGGCCAGGGCGGGGCGAAGAAGGTCCCCCCGGGTGCGAGGCTCGCCGATCCCGCGAGCTTCACGTGCGCGATCCCGCTCGGCCAGGAGACCGACGAGAGCCGTGCCGCGATGAAGACCGCCGTCGTCGGGCCCGGCGGGCGCCTCTACCTCACGGACGGCCACCACAGCCTGACCTCCTTCTGGGAGGCGGCGGACGGCGGTCCCGGGACCTCCCTCAGGCTGCGCGTCCAGGCCGACTTCAGCGACCTGAGCCAGAGCGCCTTCTGGGACGAGATGCGCGCCCGCCACTGGGTCTGGCTGCGCGACGAGCACGGCGCCCCCGTCACCACGGACCAACTCCCCACCCGCCTCGGCCTCTCCCGCTTCCACGACGACCCCTACCGCTCCCTCGTCTACTTCACGCGCGACCTCGGCTACACCGCGCCGGAGGACGCCGCCGAGTACCTGGAGTTCCTGTGGGGCGACTGGCTGCGCGAGCGGCTCGACCTCGGCGCCTACGACCTCGACGACCCGGCCTCCTACCTCCAGGCGGTGCGTGACGCCTCCGAGTTGATGGTCGCCGCCGACCCCGACGAGGTCATCGCGGACGGCCGCACGGCCGCCGAACTCGGTCGCCTCGACGAGTGGAACGACGGGAAGAAGCCCGGGAAGGGCGAGTTCGGCAAGCTCTCGCAGCCGCTCACCGCCGAGAAGCCCGGCAAGCTCGCCTTCGCGCTCGCCTACCGCTCCCGCGTCGTCGCCCCGTCCCGCTGCACCACCACGCTGCGCGGCCCCCGCACGGGCCCCCTCGTCGTCGCCTCCGGCGTCACCTGCCTCGACAACACCCGCCAGACCGGACCCGTCGTCGTGCGCGCCGGAGCCTCGCTCGTCGCGCTCGGTGCCGAAGTCACCGGCCCGGTACAGGCGGTGGGCGCGCGGGACGTGTACCTGTGCGGCACGACGGTCGACGGGCCGCTCTCCGTGACCGGATCGCGGCTTCGCACCGAGGGCCCCGGCTGCTCGGCCAACTCCTTCGGCGGGCCCGTCCAGTTGGTGGCGAACACGCGGGGCTGACTTGCCCCGTACCGCCGCAATCCTCCCTGTTGCTCCTTCAACAGACGGACGACGGGCGGGGGTTGGCGGGCCGCGCGCGTAAAGAATCCGTAGCAAAGGTTCGTACCTTCGCATTGACATCGCGCGCGGCCCGGCCGAACCTCGAAGGCAGCGCAGGTCCCCTCGCACCCCACCGGCCCCCCACGGGCCGCGCGGCGGGACCGTGCCTGTCCGGGTGGCCCCACGCCCCCGGCGGCGTGGCCGCGCACCTGGCGGGCGGCCCGTCGTGTCCCCCACCCGCCAGGGAGGTGCCGTCATGCCCGCAGCAGCCCGTACCCGTACCCCCGGCACTCCGCCGGCCTCCCGTGCTCCGCGTCGCGGCGCGGGACGCCCGCTCGCCGCGGGGGCCGCGCTCCTCGCCGCCGCCTTCTGCGGCCTCGCGACCGCCCCGCAGGCGGGCGCCGCTCCCGCACCCGCCCCCGTCGCCGCGCCGGGCGAGGCCCCGCCCGACTCCTTCTGGGGCGACACCTCCGCCATCCCCGCGCCGAACAACGTGGTCACGGTCGCGGTCCTCAACCGCACCAACGGCCAGTACCCCGACGACGAGGTCTACTGGAGCTTCAACGGCGAGACCCACTCCATCGCCGAACAGCCCTACGTCGACATGCCGGCGAACTCGGCGGGTCGCATGTACTTCTACCTCGGCTCGCCCGACAGCAAGTACCAGGACTTCATCGAGTTCACCGTCGGCGACAACGTCTTCAACGGCAACACGACCCGCGTCGACGCCTTCGGCCTCAAGCTTGCGATGCGCCTGCACGCCGCGGACGGCTACGACGTCCAGGTCGGCGAGGACTACGACACCTTCCAGCAGTCCCGCGAGGAGACCTTCCAGGAGTTCAAGAACGAGGTCCCCGCCGAGTTCAAGGGTCTCGCCGACGACCCCACCCGCATCCCGGCCCCCGGCAACTCGCCCGACTTCCGCGAGGGCGGCAAGTACGCGGACTACTTCACCGCCTACGCCCAGTCGCAGGGCGTCAACGCGTCCACCTCGGAGATCACCGGCTGCGCCGGTGTGCTCGCCAACGAGGCGGGCAAGTGCTCGGCGCTCAACCGCCACGTCGCCCAGCTCCCCGAGGACCAGTGGTCCTCGCCGGACCTCTACTACAAGGACAGCCCGGCGAACTACTACGCCAAGTTCTGGCACGACCACGGCATCAACAACCTCGCCTACGGCTTCCCGTACGACGACTTCGCGGGCCAGTCGTCCTTCGTCTCGCACCAGGACCCGCAGTGGCTCGCGGTGGCCGTGGGCTGGTGACCTCCCGGCCGGGGCGGTGACGCCCCCCGGGCGGAATGTCCCCTGGGTGGTGACGTTCCGCCCGTGCGGGTGAGAGGCGGCGCCGGTGGCGTCCGGGGTGGTGGCATTCCGCTTCGGGCACCGGGCCGCCGGGTCCCCGCACGGCGAGACGTGCCACAGGGCCCGTACGAAGATCTCCTCTTCGTACGGGCCCTGTGGACAATGCGGCGGTCTCCTGTGGCCGGGCCGGACGTCGCGGGCCCGACCCCCGCGCGCGGCGCACCGGCCTCGTGCCCTGACCTCGGCCCGGGACCTCGGGCTCCGGCCTCAGCCCTCCGACAGCAACCCGTCCCGCAGCTTCCCCAGCGTCCGGCTCAGCAGCCGTGAGACGTGCATCTGCGACACACCCAGCTCTGCCCCGATCTGCGCCTGGGTCAGCTCCTGGCCGAAGCGCAGTTCGAGCAGGTACCTCTCGCGATCGTCGAGCGTGCCGAGGAGCGGGCGCAGTGCCGTGAAGTTCTCCACCAGCTCCATCGCCGGGTCCCAGTCGCCCAGGAAGTCGGCGTAGGTCGTCGCGGTCTTCTGGTCGGGCTTGCCGCTCGTGGTGGTGTCGGCGGGCAGGTCGAGCGAGTCGGACATGTAGCCGTTCGCCGCGATGAGCCCGTCGATGACCTCCTCCTCGCTGATCTTCAGTTCCGCGGCCAGCTCCTTGACCCCCGGGTCGCGGTCCAGCTCGACCGCGAGCCGCTCCTTGGCCCGCGCGAGGTCGACGCGCAGCTCCTGGAGACGGCGGGGCACGTGCACCGCCCAAGTGCTGTCGCGGAAGTACCGCTTGATCTCACCGACGATGTACGGGATCGCGAAGGAGGTGAACTCGGCCTCGCGCGTCAGGTCGAAGCGGTCGATGGCCTTGATGAGGCCGATCGTGCCGACCTGGAGGATGTCCTCCATGTCGCCGTTGCCGCGGTTGCGGAAGCGGCGCGCGGCGAAGCGCACGAGGGACTGGTTCATCTCGATGAGCGTGTTGCGCGCGTACTGGTAGGCGTGCGTCCCCTCTTCGAGGACGGCGAGCTGGTCGAAGAAGAGCCGCGAGAGTTCGCGGGCGTCCTGCGGGGCGATCTTGCCCGCATCCTCTATCCAGGGCAGTCCGGCGGCGTCCGCCTCGGCCGCCGCCGGGCCGGACGTGCCCGCGCTGTGCGTGGAGATCGTCACGAGTAGCACCTTTGCAGTCGGTTGCGGTCGAAGAACCTCGACATGGCCCCGCCTGCCCCGGCCCACCGAGGTCACACACGACGAAACGCGACGATCGGGAAACGGCCCGAAATCGTCAGGAGAAGAGGGGCCCGGAGCCCCGGAATACCGGCCTCGTCGGCACCGAAGATCCTCTTCGGAAATCGGTTTCCCGCCGCTGACCTGCGTACTCGGCAGTCCTCTCGCGATTTCTCGCGGGGAATGAGGAAAGACACGAGGGGTTGCGAAAAAAGCCGTGCATATTCGTTGCGGGCGCGGGAATTCGGGAACAAGGAGTTGTATAAGCAGTCCGGCCACGGGCCCCGCCGCGCCGTGCCGCCCTGGTTGTTGGGTACGGTTTCCCCGGGCACCCCCAGGGTGCCGACGTACCGTCAGGCGTGACGCCGGGGGCCGCGGGCGGGTGTGTCGCTGGTCCGCCGAACGAGTGAGGCGGGCGAGAATGAACGAATGCAGACAATCGTACGAGCCCGGACGGGGTGGGGCAGTGAACAGCCACGACGTCACTGATGAGCAGTGGGAAGGGCTCGCCCAGGTCGTACCGCTGCGCAGCAGCGACGCCTGGCCGTCCTGGCCGGGACACAGCGCGCTCCCGGACGCGGAGGCCGCCTCGCGCCGGCGCTTCGTCGTCCTGCGCGTGAACGTCTTCGCGGACGCGCGGGAGGTCGCGGAGACGCTGATGGCGCAGATCCCCGTCCTGCTCGACCTCAGCGGCGCCGAGAGCGAGACCGCTAAGCGCGTACTGGACTTCAGCAGCGGCGTGGTCTTCGGCCTGGGCAGCGGTATGCACCGCGTCGACCGCAACGTCTTCCTGCTCGCGCCTCCCGGCACCGAGGTGCAGAGCCTGGTGGAGGGCGTGCGGGGCACCGGCACGATCGGCTGAGGCCGCCGTCCGACAGGGACGGGGCGTACGAGGGGGAAGCCTCCGGCGAAACGGTTCTTCCACGGGACGCCGTCCGCGATGACGAGCCGCGCCGTTCCGCCCCGCCCGGCGGCTGTACGCGGGGCGCGCACCGTCCGGAGCTTGCGCACCGCGCGCAGCACAGAGCGGGCGAACCCCATGCAGCAACGCTCCTCGCTCGTCAACCGTACGTAGCACGAAGGCAACCGCCGCGCGCGGGTGTCCGTGTCCCGCACAGCGGGCCCGTACCGCCGGGGGACGGGGGCCATGCGCTGAGGGGAAAGGCTCGTGTGCCCTTCGGCCGGGCGAGGGCGTCGGGCGCGTGGCGGCCGGGGTTTCGCCCGGTGGGGTGGGGGGCCTTTTCCGCGCGTCCCCCGATGGTGGGAAGCCGCCCGGGGCGAAACGGTTCGTCGCGGAGTCTCCCGCCTATCTTCCGCACATGCCTCCCACCTCAGGTCCCGGTCCCGCCGCGCAGGACACCGAGACATCCCCCGCCGCCCCGCCCGGCACGCACGATCCGCAAGCGCCGACCGCCGCGCGCGTGCCCGGTCAGGCGGGCCGTGCCGACCGGGGCGCGGACACCACACCCCGGCCGCACCTGACCGAACTCCGGCTCTCCGCCTACGCCGGGCACCGCGCCGCCGTCCTGCGCCTCGGCCCCGTCACCCTCCTCACCGGGCCGAGCGGCGGCGGCAAGTCGACCGCGCTCGCCGCCTGCGCGGCCCTCGCCGCGCTCGGCAACGGCTCTTCGCTCGCCGAGGCGTTCCCCGAACCGCACGCCGCTGTCCCCGAGACCGCGCGCCCGGACCCGCAGCGGCGACGCGGCTTCCGCATCGGCTGCGTCTCCGACGGCCCCGCCGGACCCGTACGCCTCGACCTCGCGGTGCAGGCGGAGCCCGAACTGCGCGTCGTGGGCGAACGCCTCAGCGGCGACGGCGTCGTCTACCTCGAAACCGCCCTGCGTGATCCCGCCCGCCGCACCGTGCAGGCCGCCTGGCACACGGCGGGCAACTCCGCCGTCACCCGCGCCCCGCTTCCCGACGACCTCCTCGGCACCACGCTCCTGCCGCTGCGCGTCGCGGGCCGTACGAAGGAGCAACGAAACGTTCTCGCGGCGGCCGAGCAGACCGTCCTCGCCCTGCGCAGCCTCTTCCCGTGCACCGCCGATCCCACGGCCATGCGCCCGCCCGCCTTTGGCGGTGGCGGCCTGCTGCGCCGCGACTGCGCCAACCTCGCAGAGGTGCTGCACCGCGCGGCGCGCGAGTGCCGTACGCGGTACGGGCTCCTGGAGGCGGCGGTGCGGGAGGGCTGCGCGGGCCCTGTCGAGGGCCTCACGACCGAGCTGATGCCCGGCGGCGGCGTCGCGGCGCGACTGCTGCGTCCCGAGGGCCCCGGCACCCCGCTGTCGCGCCTCGGTGACGGCGAACTGCGGTACCTGGCCATGGCCTTGGTGCTTTTCACCGGGCCCGGCGTGCTCGACGTGGACCCGGCGAGCGAGGTGCCCGGCGCGCTTCAGACGCTCACCGTCCTCGCGGACGACTTCGACCGCCACCTCGACGAACACCAGGTCGCCCTGCTCCTGGACCTGGCGGCGCGGATGGCCGCACGCGGCCACATCCGCCTCCTCGGCGCGCTCTCCCGTCCGCCCGCACCGGCGGAGGGCTCGCCAGGCGGGCCGCGAGGAGCGTTCCCCGGCGTGCGGCTCGTGGAAGTGGGCCGGACAGGACGTGGTACACCGGAGCAGTGACGAGTCAGACACCCCCGCCCGGGGCACCGGAAGCCGCTTGGGACACCGCCCTCCAGGAGTTGCGCGAGCGCCTCGGCGCCTTCGCCGCCGCCCGCGACTGGGAGCAGTACCACACCCCGAAGAACCTCGCGGCGGCGCTCAGCGTCGAGACCTCGGAACTCCTGGAGATCTTCCAGTGGCTGACCCCCGAGCAGTCGGCGGCCGTCCTGGACGACCCCGCGACGGGCTTCCGCGTCCACGACGAAGTCGCTGACGTCCTCGCCTACCTCCTCCAGTTCTGTGACGTCCTGGGCATCGATCCGGTGCGGGCGCTGCACGCGAAGATCGACAGGAACGAGCAGAGGTTTCCCGTGGGAGAGAGCGGCTGAAACGAAAATCTCGTCACTCTTCGGAGTGAGCCGTTGTGCGACTTCCTCCAAGTTATCCACAGATTCGCCGTGATGGCTTCCTGTGCCTCCCTCCCTCCAGCACGCTGAGTAGTGAACCGGCAAGGGATGGACGGCGGGGGACGGAACGATGGACGCGACACGGCTCGTGGTGGTGACGGCGGCGGCGCTCGGCGCGGCACGCACGGAGACGGAGGTGGTACGGGAGGCATGGCAGGCCGGGGCGCTGGCCCGCGCGGTCGGGGGCGTCCTCGCGGCGACGGGCCCGCCGGCCCAGCGCGCCGGGGCCCGCGGGCTCCAGGAGACCGGTGACACCGGAGCTCCGCCCTGCCTCCGACCCCGCGCGGACCGCCTCACCTCGGTCGCCGACCCGCCGCGTGCGCTCGACGCCCTGGACACGCTCCTCGGGGAGGCGGTCCACGCCCTGATCCCCCTCGCCGCCGCGGCGGCGGAGAGCGGCACGTACGCGGACTGCATGGAAACGATCGAGGCGCTGAGCAACTGCCGGGACGCGGTGGGCATCCTGCGGGCGCTGTGGGCGGAGGCGACGGAAGAAGCCGCGCGGGAAAACCGGTCGACAGCGGGAGCGGTGATCCGGGACGCTGCGCGCGATGACGAGAATCAATGACACACCACCCGCGTGGGACGACCGCACCCAGCTCACCACTTTCCTCGACTACGCGCGCGACACCGCCCGCGCAAAGTGCGAGGGCGTCTCCCCGGAGCACGCCCGCACGGCACTCCTGCCAGGCTCGCCGCTGATGACGATGAGCGGGCTGATCAACCACCTGCGGTGGGTCGAGTACTACTGGTTCCAGGTGGTCTTCCTCGGCGAGGAGGACGAGGGGCCCTGGACCGACGAGGACCCCGACCGCGAAATGCGCACAGCCGTCGACTTCCCGCTCCCGCGACTGCTCGGCGCGTACGCGGACCAGAGCGCCCGCTACCGCGAACTGGTCGCGGGCAGCCCACTGGACAAGCGCGCCCAGCGCCCCGTGCGCGACGGCCTCCATGTGGACCTGCGTTGGATCCTCCTGCACCTCACCGAGGAGACGGCCCGCCATAACGGCCACTTGGACATCCTGCGCGAACTGCTGGACGGGACGAAGGGGGCGTAAGGGCGGGCGGCCCTGCACACGGCACTGCGGCGTGCGGGGCGCGTCCTCGGAGAGGGGGGCCGGGCGAGGCGGCAGGTGGGACGGGGCGCCGGGCGCACGACCTCGCGGCCGACCCTCGGCCGCCCGGTCCGGCTGCGGGGGCGGCGGCGTGGCAACGTCTGTGGTGGGGGGTGAGGGGGCGGTCCTCCGATGGGGGAGAGGTCCGGTCCGCACGCAGGGCAGCATTCCGGCCGGGGCCATCTTGGCGCCAGGCCGGCTGCTCTTCGGGCTGTCGTCGGTCGCCGCATAGGGTGCTGTCGCGCGGGCGTGCCCGTGCTTCGCGCCGAAAGGTCTCGGGCACCCCCGGTCTCGTCTCCGCACGCCGCACCACCAGGAGGAACCGGTGTCGTACCCGCGGCCGCTCACCCCTGAGCAGCGGCTCTCCAACGCGAAGGAGTTGCTGGGCCTCCCGCGGATTGTCGCGATCTGCGGCTCCACCCGCTTCATGACCGAGATGAACGAGGCCGACCTGCGGGAGACCGCGGCCGGAAGGATCGTCGTCAAACCGGGCTGCGACATGAAGTCGCCGCACGCACTCTGGTCCGATCCCGTCGAGGCCGAGGCGCTGAA
Source organism: Streptomyces sp. NRRL F-5630 (assembly GCF_000719475.1). Lineage (GTDB taxonomy): Bacteria > Actinomycetota > Actinomycetes > Streptomycetales > Streptomycetaceae > Streptomyces. The sequence goes on from NZ_JOGO01000025.1 coordinate 62,588, forward strand.
GGCCCGACTCGACGCCCTGCACCGGGCGAAGATCCGCCTCGCCGACGAGGTACTCGTGGTCGGCGACTACATCGGGGACAGCACCCGGGCCGAGATCGCCTACGCGCGGTCGCTGGGCAAGCCCGTGCGGTTCACGCACCCCCAAGTGGACCCTGACGCCTGATCGCTCGCATCCTCCGAGGGGGAGCCGCCGTCGCGCCATGCCGGGCGGCCTCGCTCCGGGCCGTGCCGGTGTGCGGGCCCTCGGTCCGGGGAGTCACGTTGCCCGCCCGCCGAGGGGTGAACGCTTCGGAGTGTGGGGAAGGGCAGGGCATGTCGTCGGTTCTCGGAGTCCGGGGGTGGTCGCGTTGCGGTGGAGGGGGTCGCGGGTGGCTCTTGTGGTCGGTGTGCTCGTGGTCGGTGCTGCCTGCGGGAGTCCGGAGGGGGACGCTGGGGACGCGGAGGCTCTGCGGGAGCGGGCACGGCGGGTCGGGGCGGCCTGGGAAGGTTCCGAGGCGGCGGCCTCTTGGCGTGCGGGCTACCACCCGGTCAGCGGTGCGGTGCGCCCGCCGCGCGGGGGATGGCACGGCGGGGACGACCAACGTGCCTATGAGAAGGGAGCGTTCGTGGTGCGGGGGAAGCTGCCCCGTACCGGCGCGAAGAAGGCCCGGGTCGCGTGGGCGGGGCAGGCGCCGGTCGTCCGGCCGCTCGTGGCGGCCCGGGACGCGTACGCGGCGATGGCCTTCGGTCCTCACGGCGGCGGGAGGCCGCACCTCACCGTGACGGGGGCGCGGCTGGGCACGATGACGGTCGCGACCCCGCGCGGCCCGGCCGCGGTCCCGGCCTGGCTCTTCGCCCTGGACGGCTACGACACCCCGCTCCGGCGGGCCGCCGCGACCCCCTCGCCCGCTCCCCGTTCCCCGATCGCCCCCACCCGCTCCGTACCCGGCCAGCGGGTGGACCGGCTCACCGGGGTCGGCGCGGACGGGCGGGCGGTCACCGTGCTCGCCTCACACGGGGCCTGCGACGACGGCCCGCGCGTGGCGGTCCTGGAGACGCGGGACGGCGTCGTGCTGTCCGGCTCCGTGGCGAAGGCGCGGCACACCGGCCTGTGCACGAAGCAGTCGAAGCTCACCCCGGTCCGCGTACGGCTCAAGCGGCCCCTGGACGGCCGGGTCGTGCTCGACGCGCTCACCGGCGCGCCGGTCCCGTACAAGGAGACTGCTGCGGGCTGAGCCCCTATCGGGGGGCGCCCCCGGAGCCGGACCGTCGCGTGAGGCCGAGGCCGATCCGGTCGTACACGGACGTCAGCGGTTTACGGACACCGCGGTCGTGAGTCGGTGATCACGGTCGCGAGTCGGTGATTCCCCGGCCCCGCCCCGGAGAAGGACGGCCGGGTGCCCCGGGCACCTCCCTTCGGCGCGCGGGGATTTTCACCCGACCGGGGAAGAGGGCCGGGTGGGGTGCGGGGCGGCCGGCGCGGGAGCGAGGAGGCAGGATGGGAGGCATGGATCTGCGAATTTTCACCGAGCCCCAGCAGGGCGCCACGTACGACACACTCCTCACCGTCGCGAAGGCGACCGAGGACCTCGGCTTCGACGCGTTCTTCCGCAGCGACCACTATCTCCACATGGGCGGCGACGGCCTCCCCGGTCCCACCGACGCCTGGATCACCCTCGCGGGACTCGCCCGCGAGACGAAGCGGATCCGTCTCGGGACGCTCATGACCGCCGCGACCTTCCGGCTCCCCGGCGTCCTCGCGATCGAGGTCGCGCAGGTGGACCAGATGTCCGGCGGGCGCGTCGAACTCGGCATCGGCGCGGGCTGGTTCGAGGAGGAGCACAAGGCGTACGGCATTCCGTTCCCGAAGGACAAGTTCTCGCGCCTGGAGGAGCAGCTCGCCATCGTCACGGGGCTGTGGGAGACCAAGCCGGGCGACACGTTCAGCTACGAGGGCCGCCACTACCAGCTGGAGAACTCCCCGGCCCGCCCGAAGCCCGCGCAGTCGCGGGTGCCGGTGCTCATCGGCGGGTTCGGCGCGAGCCGTACGCCGAAGCTCGCGGCGCGGTACGCGGACGAGTTCAACGTGCCGTTCGGCTCGATCGAGGACACCGAGCGGCAGTTCGGCCGGGTGCGGGCGGCGGCGAGCGAGGCGGGCCGCAGCCCCGAGGAGCTGGTCTACTCGAACGCGCTCGTCGCCTGCGTCGGCGCGAACGACGCCGAGGTGGCGCGTCGCGCGGCGGCGATCGGCCGCGAGGTCGACGAGCTGAAGCAGAACGGGCTCGCCGGCACCCCCGCCGAAGTGGTGGACCGCATCGGCCAGTACGCCGCGGCCGGCTCCCAGCGGATCTACTTCCAGATCCTGGACCTGGACGACCTCGACCACCTGGAACTCATCTCCTCGCAGGTGCAGAGCCAGCTGAGCTGAGCCCGAGCGCGGACCTGAGCGGGGCGGGCACGGACTGAGCGGGCCGGGGGCGGGCCTGAGCGGGCACGGGTCCGAGCGGGTGGGCCCTGCCCGAACAGAGGGCCCGGCGGGCGGTGCGGTGGTGCGCCCCCGGCCGGCGCCGCCCGCCCGGTCCCGGCCCCCGCCGCGCCGCTCCGGCCCGTTCAGCCCGCCCGCCCCGGCCAAGCCCGCTCGGACCCGGCACCGCCCCCGCCCCCACCCCTGCCGTCCACCTCGTGGCGTGACGGGTGCGGGGGGCGCCGGGCGGACAAGATGACAGGCATGGCCTTCCACGTCGATTCCGAGACCGGCCGGCTGCGGCGCGTCGTCCTGCACCGCCCCGGCCTCGAACTCAAACGACTGACCCCCAGCAACAAGGACGCGCTCCTCTTCGACGACGTGCTGTGGGTGCGCCGCGCGAAGGAGGAGCACGACGCCTTCGCCGCCGTGTTGCGCGAACGCGGTGTCGTGGTGCACCTCTTCGCCGACCTGCTGCGCGAGACGCTGGCGCTCCCCGCCGCGCGGCGGCTCGTCCTCGACCGCGTCTTCGACGACAAGGAGTACGGCCCGCTCGCCACCGACCGGCTGCGCGCCTCCTTCGACGCGCTCGGCGAGGACGAGCTGACCGAGGCGCTCATCGGCGGCATGACCAAGCGCGAGTACCTGGAGCGCTGGCCCGAGCCCGTCTCGGTGGGTTTCCACGTCATGGAGCCCGACGACTTCCTCCTCGGCCCGCTGCCCAACCACCTCTTCACGCGCGACTCCTCCGCGTGGATCTACGACGGTGTCTCCATCAACGCCATGCGCTGGCCCGCCCGGCAGCGCGAGACCGTCCACGTCGAGGCGATCTACCGGCACCACCCGCTCTTCACCGGGCCCGAGGCCGGGGACTTCCGCATGTGGTCCGAGGGGCAGCCCGACTACCCGTCCACGATCGAGGGCGGCGACGTCCTCGTCCTCGGCAACGGGGCGGTCCTCATCGGCATGAGCGAGCGCACGACGCCGCAAGCCGTCGAGATGCTCGCCACGAAACTCTTCGCCGCCGGGTCCGCGCGCACCATCGTCGCGCTCGACCTGCCCAAGCGGCGCGCCTTCATGCACCTCGACACCGTCATGACGATGGTCGACGGCGACACCTTCACGCAGTACGCGGGCCTCGGCGACCTCCGCTCGTACACCATCGAGCAGGGCGCGGGCCCGCGCGACCTGAAGGTCAGCGACCACTCGCCCGAGCACATGCACCGCGCGCTCGCCGCCGCGCTCGGCCTGGACTCCGTACGGGTGCTCACGGCGACGCAGGACGTGCACGCCGCCGAGCGGGAGCAGTGGGACGACGGCTGCAACGTGCTCGCCGTGGAACCGGGCGTCGTGCTCGCCTACGAGCGCAACGCGACGACCAACACGTACCTGCGCAAGCAGGGGATCGAGGTCGTGGAGATCCCGGGCAGCGAGCTGGGGCGGGGGAGGGGCGGGCCGCGGTGCATGAGCTGCCCGCTGGAGCGGGACGCGGTGTGAGCGGCGTCATGGACGACCGGCTCCCCGCCCTTCCGGGCGTATAGAAATTCCTGATAGCGTATACACTTCCATTCCGTCCTCGTCGCCTCCGTACCTCCCCGTACGCGGCACCCCGGGAGCGCTCCTCATGGCCCACGACGCGATCGACCTCAGCGGCCGTCACTTCCTCAAGGAACTGGACTTCGGCGCGGCCGAGTTCCGTTCGCTGATCGATCTCGCCGCGCGCCTCAAGGCCGCCAAGCGGGCCGGTACGGAGGTGCCGCGCCTGCGCGGCAGGAACATCGCCCTGATCTTCGAGAAGACCTCGACCCGCACGCGCGCCGCCTTCGAGGTCGCCGCGGCCGACCAGGGCGCCCATACGACGTACCTCGACCCGGCGGGCTCGCAGATCGGGCACAAGGAGTCGGCGAAGGACACGGCGCGGGTGCTCGGGCGGATGTACGACGCGATCGAGTACCGGGGCGACGCGCAGGACGTCGTCGAGTCGATAGCGGCGCACGCCGGGGTACCGGTCTACAACGGGCTCACCGACGCGTGGCACCCCACCCAGATGCTCGCCGACGTGCTCACGATGACCGAGCACAGCGCCCGGCCGCTCCACGAGCTCTCCTTCGCCTACCTCGGCGACGCCCGCTTCAACATGGGCAACTCCTACCTGATCACCGGCGCCCTGCTCGGCATGGACGTCCGTATCGTCGCCCCCGAGGCGTACTGGCCGGCCGCCGGGATCGTCGCGAAGGCGCGGGAGCTGGCGAAGGAGAGCGGCGCGCGCGTCACGCTCACCGAGGACGTCGCGGAGGGCGTGGGGGGCGCGGACTTCGTCGTGACCGACGTGTGGGTCTCGATGGGCGAGCCGGCGGAGGTCTGGGGCGAGCGGATCGCGGCGCTGCGGCCGTACGCGGTGACGATGGACGTCCTGCGCGCGACGGGGAACCCGGACGTCAAGTTCCTGCACTGCCTTCCCGCCTTCCACGACCTCGGCACGGGGGTGGGGCGGCGTATCCACGACGAGTTCGGGCTGGACTCGCTCGAAGTCACCGACGAGGTGTTCGAGTCCGCGCACTCGGTCGTCTTCGACGAGGCCGAGAACCGGCTCCACACCATCAAGGCGGTGCTGGTCGCGACGCTGGCGGGGCCGGGGCGGGTGGCGGCGGACGAACCGCACGAAGGCTGAGGCGGGGGCGGTGGCCCGGGGCCGGTGCGCGGCCTCGCCCACTGCCGGGGCGGTGTCTCGGGGCCCCGCTCATCAGACGCCGGAGGGGCTGATTCATGCGGGCCGGTGCCCGCTGCGGCCTCCCGGGTGCTCAGGCTCCGGCCGGGGTGGTGCGCGGGGGTGTGGTTTCCGGGTGGCGGGGGAGCGGGACCGCGGGTGCGGCCGGGGCCGCCAGGCGGAACCAGACCGCTTTGCCCCAGTCCGTGGGGCGGTGGCCGCAGGCGGCGGCCAGGGCGCGGATGAGGAGCAGGCCGCGACCGCCCTCGGCGAGCGGGTCGGGCGCTTCCAGCGGTACGGGGGAGCTGAGGTCGCCCGGAGGGGCCGGGTCGCCGTCCAGGACCTCGACCTGGCAGTGGCTCGCGAGCAGCTCCACGTACAGCTCGATCGGCCCGCAGCCCTCGGTGTGCTCGACGGCGTTGGCGACCAGCTCGGCGGTGAGCAGTTCGGCCGTGTCCTGGTCGGGCCCGGCCAGCGCCTCGCGGACGAGCGCGCGGGCGAGCGGGACGGCCTGCGGGCTGTGCGGCAGCGTGCGGTGCCATGAGCGTATGGCGGCGGTATCCGGCACGACGAGGTTCCGTTTCGGGTGGTGCGGGGGACGCGGGCGCGGGGAGGTGCCCGGGGGGACGTCTCTCTCCACCATACGAAGCCGCGCGCGAAACCGTGTCGCCCGGTCCCCGGACCGCTCGACGCCCCGCCCCGCAGCCCCTCAGCGTTGCGCGCCGCTCCCCGTCCGCGCCGTGTCCGTCTCCTCGTGCGGCGAGGTGTACGTACTGCCCCGGCCGCCGCCGACGATCCCCGCCACCAGGAAGAGCACGAGCAGCCACTTCCCGGCCGTGGGGAGAAGCAGCGGGCGCGTCGGCGAGTGGCGCTCCAGCGGGTCGGTCACGCCGGGCTCGTCGCCGAAGAACCGCTTCGGGTAGGCGGGGGTGAGCAGCAGCCAGTACGCGACGGTGCGCAGGTGGTAGCGCAGGGCCGCGACGCTCGCCCCGTGCAGCGCGAGCGGCATCCGGCCGAGCACGAGCGTGATCAGCCACCAGATCAGCCCCAGCGTCCACCAGCCGCTCGTCACGAGCGAGGCGATGATCCACGCCGGGATGATCAGGATGATCCGGAAGAGGACCGCGAGCCGGTTCAAGTGCGTGGGCCGGTTCTCGAAGCGCACCGGGTATCCGGTGGCGTGGAAGAGCGCGAAGGGCGGGTAGCGGTCCACGAGCAGCATCGCGGACGCGCCCACGCGGGCCTCGTACGCGAGGTACGCCGCGAGGAAGCGGAAGACCGGGTCCGGCAGCCGCCCCAGCACGAGCGCGGCGAACCACCCGGCGATCGCCGTGAAGAAGGCGGCGAGGGAGAGGACGAACAGCACGACGGCGTGCGGCACGAGGAGCAGCAGCCGCAGCAGCACCGTCCACCGCCGTTGCCGCCCCGGGCCGGGCAGATCGAGCGCGGGCAGCCACTCGAAGGCGCTCTCGGGCGGGTACGGATCCGTCCCCTCTCCCCAGCCGCCCTGCCCCGAGGCGCCGCCGGGCCCGCCCGGACCAGCGGAGGAACCGCCCTGCCCGCCCGGGCCCCCGGAGGAACCGCCGGGCCCGCCGCCCGGGCCCCCCGGGCCGTCCCCGTACGGACCGCCCTCGCCCTGCGCCATCGCGGGCTCCTCTCGCGCGAAGCCGCGCCACCGCCCCGGCGGCGCGTTGCCTCCACGCTTGGCGGCCCGCGCGGGCCCCGCAATCCGGGTGACCCGTCCGGCTCAGCCCGCAGGAGGGGCCGGGGGCCGCACGATCAGCGCGAGGCCGTGCGCGGCGGTGAAGAAGGGGCGGACCGTCGCGGTGCCGTGCGCGGGGTGCGGGACCGCGACGCCGGGATAGCGGTCGGTGTGCTTGCGGTCGGTGCCGTCGCCCGTGACGCGGCCGAGCGGGACCGGTGCCTCTCCGCGCCCCGGGGGGTGGAGCTCCAGGTCCCACACCTCCTTCGGGTCCTCCTCGCCCTCCAGCGGCACGTCTCCCGCGCGGGGGAGCGGGAGGGCGAAGCGGAAGGCGCCGTCCCGCACGCCCTCGCCGGTCACCGGGACCTCGAAGGACCGGCCGCACCCGCGCGCCAGCGCCCTGACCACCGCGCCCTCGGCATCGGCGCCGGCGGGAGCCAGGAACCGCGCCTCGACCTCGACGTGCTCCGCGTCGAGCCGCACCTCGGTGACCTCCGCGTGCCGGGGCCGCGCCCAGGCCCGCACCGCGAGGAAGCCGTCGTTCGTCGTGTACGGCACCCGCGAGCGCAGCCCCTCGGCGTCGACCAGCGGCGGGTCACCGAGCAGCGCGGCCTGCTCGGTGCGGACCGCGCGCAGCCGGACGCGCGCGGACTCGTCGGCGTCGCGCGGCACCACGAAGCAGTCCCAGCGGCCCTCGGCGAGCGGGTGCGCGGCGGCGGGGAGCACGGCCTCCGTTCCGTCGAGCGGCACCCGTACGGAACGTCGTTCCGGGTCTTTGCGCAGGCGTACGAGCAGGTCGAGCGGGCCCTCGGGCAGCCCGTCGGGCTCCACGGCGAAGGAGAGCGCGCCGCCGGGCAGCGCGCGGGCCACCGCGTGCGGCGGCCGGGCGGGCGCGGGCTCGGCGGGCGCGGCCGGGGGACGGGGACGCAGGAGCGCGCGGAGGGCGGCGAGCGGGCCGCGGCGGCGTCTGCCCGCCCCGAGCCGGGTGAGCAGGTCCTCGTACTCCCGCGCGATCCGCTCGGGCGCGTAGCGGGCGGCGCGCTCGCGGCCGCGCGCGCCGAGCTTGGCGCGCAGCCCCGGGTCGCCCATGAGGTCGCGCAGCGCGGCGGCGTAGGCGGCGACCCGGTCGTCCTCGTCGCCGTCGAGCGGGACGAGCACCCCGGTGTCGTGGTGGCTGATGATCTCCCCCGGCCCGTAGGGGCAGTCGGTCGCGAGCACGGGCACGCCGCAGTGCATCGCCTCGACGAGGGTGAGCCCGAAGGACTCGCGGTCCGAGGAGACGGAGGCGATCGAGCCCTTGACCCATTCGGTCTCCAGGGGCGAGGCCGGGCCCATGAGGCGGGCCCGCTCGTAGATGCCCAGTTCGTCGACGAGGGCGCGCAGCCGCGCCTTGTCGGGGCCGCGCCCGTACAGCCGCAGGCTCCACTCGGGGAAGGAGGGCGCGGCGGCGGCGAAGGCGCGCAGGAGGCGGTCGTAGCGCTTGACGGCGACGAGCCGCCCCGCCGCGATGATCACGGGCGACGTGAGCGCGGCGGGCCCGACGGCCGGGGCGGGGACGGCGTTCGGGACGCACAGGATCTCGGCGCGGGCACCGGGGAGCGCGGCCCGGTACTGGGCGGCGTCGGCCTCGGAGACGGTGACGAAGGCGTCGAGAGAGGCGAGGGCCGCGTTCTGGTCGGTGCGCAGCTGCTCGCTGTGCGCGTCCATCGACAAGTGCTCCTGGCCGACGCGGACGAGCCCGGGGCGGCCGTGGCGGGCGAGGTAGCCGTTGAGGATGGGGCGCGTGGCGATGACCGCGTCGGCGTCGGTGCCGTCGAGCCAGGCGGCGACGCGCGCGTCGTGCAGCGCGGTGTAGCACAGCCTGCCGAAGTCCACCCCCGCGTCGGGGAAGACGGTGTTCGGGCGCTGGGCGAGCGGGTCCTCACCCGCGTAGCCCTCGGCGTCCTCGCGCATGTCGAGCAGGGCGTGCAGGCGTACGCGCGGGTCGAAGGCGAGATCGGGGCGGTCCGAGGGGCGGTGCACGCTCATGACCTCGACGGCGTGCCCGCGCCCGGCGAGCGCGGCGGAGAGGTTCGCGACGGCGCGGACGGTGCCGCCGATGCCGTAGGCGTTGTGGATCAGCAGGGCGATTTTCATGGCGGAGGGTCCTTGGGCCTGGGGCCTCGGGGGCCTGGGGGCGACGCCGGGAAGGCGGTGCATTGCCCTGAGGTGCCAGGTGATGACCCTGTGCGCGGGCTATGTCCATATGCGGAGTTCACCGGAAGGCAGTCAAGCGGCTTCGGTGGGTGAGCGGCAGGGTGACGCGAAAGGTTCGGCAAGGACCGGATTCGTTCGCTGAACGGAACGAGCGTTCGAATGTTTTCCTCGCGCGAGGGACGCAGGGGGTTCGCGGGCCGCTGGGGGCGCGCGGGGTGCGGGACACGCGGTGCGTGCGAGGGCTTGTGCGGACGGGAATGCGCGGTGCGTGGGTCGCGTGCGCCGGTCCGTGCGAGTGGTGCGCCGGTTGCCGATCTTCACCTCCCGCCGCAGCATGGAAACCCTGGCGCGAGGCGAACGGGTGGGCAGCACCCGGTACGCCGGCTTTCGACACTGGAGGACCCGATGGCCCCCTACTTCGAGAACAACGGCGACCGCCTCGTACCGGACGCGCTCCAGGGCTTCGCGCGCGCCCACGCGGACCTGCTCTCGCTCGACGCCGAGCACGGCTTCCTGCTCGCGCGTGACACGGCGCCGGGACGCAGGGTCGGCCTGGTCTCCGGCGGGGGCGCGGGGCACGAGCCGCTGCACGCGGGGTTCGTGGGCCCGGGGATGCTCGACGTGGCCGTGCCGGGACGGGTCTTCGCCTCGCCGCACAACCGCCAGGTGTACGCCGCCTCGCGCGCCGGAGCGCGCGCGGACGGGGTCCTGCACCTCGTGAAGAACTACACCGGCGACCGCATCAACTTCGGCATCGCCGCCGAACGCCTCGCCCACGACGGCATCGCCTGCGCGCGGGTCCTGATCGACGACGACCTCGCCTCGGACGCCGAGGAGATCGCGGCGGGACGGCGCGGTACCGGCGGCACGGTGCTCCTGGAGAAAGTGCTCGGCGCGGCGGCCGACGAGGGTCTCGGTCTCGACGACCTCGCGGCCCTCGGCGCCGGCCTCGCGGCCCGCTGCCGCTCCCTCGCCGTCGCCTCGGCCTCGCACACCGCGCCGACGACGGGCGAGCGGGCCTTCGAACTCGGGGACGGCGAACTGGAGTACGGCGTCGGCATCCACGGAGAGCGCGCGGGCCGCACGGTGCCGCGCGGCGAGCTGACGCCGCTCATCGAGCGGATGACGGGCGAACTGCTCGCGGCGCTCGACCCGGGCGCCGGCAGCGAGGCGATCGTCCTCGTCAACGGGCTCGGCTCGGTGACACCCCTGGAGCTGTACGGGGTCTACGGCGAGGTCGCGCGCCACCTGGACGCGCAAGGCGTGCGCCCTGCGCGCAGCCTCGTCGGAAACTACGTGACGGCCCTCGACATGCGCGGCTTCTCGGTGAGCTTCCTGCTCGCCGACGAGGAGACCCTGCGCCGCTGGGACGCCCCGGTGCGGACGGCCGCACTGCGGTGGTGACACGGGCCGCGGGTGTGGTGCGGTCACGAGGAGAGGGAGTGGTGTCGTGACGGAGCGAGCCATCGCAGGGACGGGCCCCGAACCGGACGCGGACGGCTGGATGCGCCGCTTCGCCGCTTCCGCGCGGGCCACGGAGGCCGAACTGACCGCGCTCGACCAGCGGGTGGGGGACGGCGACTTCGGCACGAACCTGAGCGCGGGCGTCGCTGCCGCGCTGCGCCGCGCCGACGCCGCCCCCGCCACGGACACGCTGGAGCACTTCGCCGAGGCGTTCCTCGACGAGGTCGGCGGGACGAGCGGCCCCCTCTTCGGGCTGCTGCTCCAGGAGATGGCGGAGGCGGTGGGCGACGGGGGCTGGACGGTCGTCGCGCTCTGCGAGGGTGTGGGCGAAGGCCTGGCGGCGATACGCCGCGTGGGGGGTGCGGCCCCGGGCGACAAAACCCTGGTCGACGCCCTCCACCCGGCGGCCGAGTCCCTGAAGGAGAGCGCCGCCGACCCCGGCCGGACGCCGGGCGAGGCCCTGGCCGCCGCCGCCGAGGCCGCCTGGGCCGGAGTCCACCGCACGGCGGGGCTCCGCGCCCGCATGGGCCGCTCCAGCTACCTCGGCGACAGGGCGACAGGCGTGCCGGACCCGGGAGCGGTGGGCGTGGCGCTCTTCTTCGCCTCGGCGGGGGGCGAGGTACGGGAGCTCGCTCCCCACCTCGACTCCTCCGGGGGCTGAGAAGCGGGATCCGGGGCGGGCCCCCGGGCCGGGGTGCGGGGCGGGGCCCCCGGGCCGGGGTGCGGGGCGGGGCCCCCGGGCCGGGGTGCGGGGCGGAGCCGCGCCGGGCTCAGGGCCGCGTCTCCTGGCCCTCCGTCACATGCGCCCGCACCCACGCCATCAGCACCGGTGCGTCCAGCGCCGGTACCCACAGGTGCGCCCGTTCCGCCTCCGCCGGTCGCGGCCCCACTCCGAGCACCCGCAACCCGGCGGCCCGCGCCGCCGCCACGCCCGTGAGCGTGTCCTCGACGGCGAGGGCGCGGTCGGGCTCGACGCCGAGGAGTTCCGCGCCTTTGCGGTACACGTCCGGCTCCGGTTTCGCCCGTACCTCCGCGTCCGGCACCACGACGTGCCGGAAGTGGCCGAGCAGCCCGGCCCGTCCGAGCGAGGTCTCGACGACCTCCCGGGGGCAGTTGCTCGCCACCGCGAGCGGCAGCCGCTCGGCGAGCGCGCGCACGAAGGCGCCCGCGCCCGGCATGAGGACGGGGTCGGCGGCGGCGAGCGCGGTGAAGCGGCGCAGGAGTTCAGCCGTCAGTTCCTCGGCCAGCTCGGGCTTTCCGGCCTCCTCGGCCATGAGCCGCCCGCAGTCGGCGTAGTGGAGGCCGAGGGCGCGCGCGGCGAAGCCGGGGGACGGCCGCAGGCCGAGTGTGGCGAGTGTGGCGACCCTGGCCTCGTGCCAGTGCCGCTCGGAGTCGACGAGGGTGCCGTCGCAGTCGAGTACGGCGGCCTCGGGGGTCCAGGAGAGCAGGGGGTGCGTGAAGTCGTTCATGGCGCTGCGCTTTCTGAGAGGGGACGGTGCGCGACGGTGTCGCGCGAACGGGGAGAAAGCGGGACGAAAAGGGTGCACGGGAGCCAAGGGAGCCGCACGGCGCTCGCGAGGCGCGGGTGCGGATGAGTCAGGCGGTGATGACGGGGAAGGCGCGTGGCCGGACACCGGGGACCGGTGCCGGTGAGGGCGCGTTTCCGGGACGGACGACGAGGCGGGGCGCGCTGGGTCGGCGCGCCTCAGGCGGCTCTCGTGCAAAACATCATGCGCACTACGTTATTTCCGCGCACGAATCCGCCGCAATCGCCCGTAGTTGCGGTTGTGTGTGCGAAGCGCTCGTCCGGGGGAGGTGGCGAAGGGGTTTCGGGTATTCCGTGAAAGGTGTCAACGGGGCGGTCACGCAGTTGAGTTGGCCGCGCGTGCGGCTCTCGGCGAGGTGATCGGGAAGCTGCGGGGGAGCGGGCGGGAAGCCGCGCGCAATCACCCGGAAGCGTGCATGCCCGAAAGAAAGAAACAATTTTTGGGCGCGAGCGGTCCGTTCGTATTCCCGGCGTGCGCGGGCGCATTAGATTTCCCGGTTGTCACAACCATGTTGAGCGAAGGTGGACAGCACATTGCAGGAAAGGGCGCAGGCGACCCGGAGAAAGGTGCTGGAAGCGGCGGCCGACCTCTTCGCCACCCGCGGCTACGCCGCGACGAGCATCAACGACATAAGCGCCAGGTCCGGCCGGACCAGCGGAGCCGTCTACTTCCACTACACGAACAAGGAGGGGGTCGCCCTCGCCGTCGTCCGGGACCGGTTCGCCGACTGGGGCCATCTGCGGTCCAGGTACACGGCACGTGACGTGTGTCCCCTGGAGAACCTGGTCGGGCTCAGTTTCGCCGTCGCGGGCAGCCTCGCCGAGGACCCGGTGGCCCGCGCCGGGGCCCGGCTGTGGGCCGAGCGCGCCACGATCGCGGCCCCGCTCCCGGACCCCTTCGGCGCCTGGACCTTCGGAGCCACCAGGCTGCTCGCGAGGGCCCGTCAGCGCGGCACGCTCAGCCCGGGCGTGAGTCCGGCCCGGACCGCTCCCGCGCTGGTCCGGGCCTTCTACGGCGTCTCCGTCCTCACCGCCCCGCTCGACGCGCACGAGGACGCGGGCCCCGGCAGGGGCGAGGGGAGGCGGCGGGGGCAGATCGTCGCCGAGCGGCTGTACGAATGGTGGCGCCTCGTCCTTCCCGCGCTGTACGTGCGGCGGGGCGACCCCGGCCTCCTGGAGCGCGCCGCGCGGGCCGCCACCGAGCCCGACCACCCCCTCGCGGAGCACGCCTGAACGCTCCCTCCGGGCCCCGCGCCCGACGACTCCGCGCCGACGGCGGTACCGGGCCACCGGCTCGGCACCGAGCCTCCCGGCCCCGTACCGGACCGCCGGCCCCGTACCCGCCCCTCGCGCGGACTTCCGTCCGTGTGCCTCGCTCGCTCAGCCCTCGGTCGTCCCCGGGGCCACGCGGCCGCGCCGGAGGGGCTCGCCCGCCTGGTGCAGGTGCGCCAGCGCCTCCTTGTACGAGCGCAGCAGCCCCGTCTCGTGGTACGGGATGCCGAGTTCGGCGCAGTACGCGCGGACGAGGGGCCGGGCGCGGCGCAGGTGCGGGGTCGGCATGCTCGGGAAGAGGTGGTGCTCGATCTGGTAGTTGAGGCCGCCGAGGGCGAGGTCGGTGACGAGCCCGCCGCGCACGTTGCGCGAGGTGAGGACCTGACGGCGCAGGAAATCGGGCCGCTTGTCGCCGGTCAGCGTCGGCATCCCCTTGTGGTTGGGCGCGAAGGTGGAGCCGAGGTAGACGCCGAAGAGCGCCTGGTGCACGAAGAGGAAGGCGACCGCCTTCCCGGGCGGGAGCACGAGGAAGAGCGCCGCGAGGTACCCCGTCAGGTGCGCGAGGAGCAGCGCCCCCTCCAGGACCCGCTGCTTCGTCTCCGGCCTGCGCAGCGCCCGCACGCTCGACACGTGGAGGTTGAAGCCCTCCAGCGTCAGCAGCGGGAAGAACAGCGCCGCCTGGTGGCCGCCGATGAGCCGGGCGATGCCCTTGCTGTGCCGCGCCTGCTCCTTCGACCACACGAGGATGTCCGGGGCGACGTCCGGGTCCAGCTCCTCGTGGTTCGGGTTGGCGTGGTGGCGGGTGTGCTTGTTCATCCACCAGCCGTAGCTCATGCCGATGCCGAGGTTCCCGAAGAGCCGCCCGCCGATCTCGCTGGGCCGCCGGGTACGGAACACCTGGCGGTGAGCCAAGTCGTGGGCCACCAGGGCGACCTGACCGAAGATGAGGGCGAGGAAGGCGGCCACGGCGAGCTGCCACCAGGAGTCGCCGAGCAGCGCGAAGGCCGTCCAGCCGCCCGTGAGGGCCGCCGTGACGAGGCCGAGCCGCACGGTGTAGTAGCCGGGACGCCGGTCGAGCAGCCCGGCCGCGCTGACGCGCTGGGCGAGGCGGGCGAAATCGCTGCCGCCGCTCCGGTCACCTGCGCCGTGCGGCGCGGGCACCGGACGGGGTGCGAGAGGAGTCGTCGTCATGGGACGAGTCTTCGCGCCACGGGCTCCGCGTGGCAGCCTGCTGACGCCCGGACCGCGCCGGGTGCCACCCGGTGACGGGGCCGGGGGCTAACCCCCGTGAGTCCTTCGTGACCTGCGCGGACTGGCGGAGCAGGGAGTGAGGGGGCGCCCGGTGGCGCCTGCCGGGGGCGGGTTCCGTACCCACATAAGGTTAGGCTAGCCTTCGTGGCGTGAAACCAGCTGAACGAGCGCTCACCCTCCCCCGTACGCGGGGCCACGGCCTCACCGCGACGGGCGTCTGCGTGGCCTACGACCGTGCGGAGGTCCTCCGCGACGCCGCCCTGTCGCTGCGCCCCGGCGAGGTCACCGCGCTCGTGGGACCCAACGGCAGCGGGAAGTCGACCCTCCTGCGCACCCTCGCCCGTCTCCAGCGCGCCCGCGCCGGGCAGGTGCGCCTGGAGGAGGACGGCACCGACCACGTCGACGCCCTCGCCCTCGCCCCCAAGCAGTTCGCGCGCCGCGTCGCGCTGCTGACCCAGCAGCGCCCCACGCCCGGCGGGCTGCGGGTGCGCGACGTCGTCGAGTTCGGCCGCTACCCGTACCAGGGCCGCTGGGGCGGCACCGACCCCGAGGGCGCGGCGGCCATCGAGCGCGCGATGCGACTGACCGGCGTCGGGGACCTGGCCGAGCGGGCCGTCGAGCAGCTCTCGGGCGGTCAGCTCCAGCGCGTCTGGCTGGCCGGTTGCCTCGCCCAGGAGACCGGCGTCCTCCTCCTGGACGAGCCCACCACCTACCTCGACCTGCGCTACCAGGTCGAACTCCTCGACCTCGTGCGGGACCTGGCCGACGAGCACGCGATCGCCGTCGGCGTCGTCCTGCACGACCTCGACCAGGCCGCCGCCGTCGCCGACCGCATCGCGCTGCTGTGCGACGGACGCGTCGTCGCGGACGGCACCCCCGAGGAGGTGCTCCTGTCCGAGCGCCTCACCGAGGTCTACGGCATCCGCGTCGAGGTCGACACCGACCCCCTCACCGGACGGCCGCGCACCCGCGCGATAGGCCGCCACAGCACGAGAAGCGAAAGGCTCCACCCCACGCCATGAGACGACTCCTCCTCGCCACGGCCGCGGCGGCCACCGCCGCGATGACCCTCGCCGCCTGCGGCTCCTCGGAGCCCGCGAAGGACGAGCCCGCCTCCCAGGGTTCGGCCGCCGCCCCGAAGGTCTCCGTGACCGACGACAAGGGCAGGAAGATCACCCTCGACGGTCCCGCCAAACGGATCGTCACCACCGAGTGGAATGTGACCGAGGCCGCCCTGACCCTCGGCGTCACGCCGGTCGGCGTCGCCGACGTCAAGGGCTACCGCACCTGGGACAAGGCCGCCCCGCTCGGGGACGGCGCCAAGGACATCGGTATGCGCGGCGAGCCCAGCATGGACACCGTCGCGGCGCTCCAGCCGGACGTCATCGTCGCGACGTCCGACCTCAAGCCCGCCGCGGTCAAGCAACTCCGCAAGATCGCCCCGGTCCTGGAGGTCGACTCGGCGGTCGGCGGCGCGCAGCTCAAGACCGTCGACCGCACCCTCGACCTCGTCGCCGAGGCCACCGGCACGACCGACAAGGCCACCACGGTCAAGAAGGACTTCCGCGCCAAGATCGCCGAGGGCAGGAAGGCGCTCGCCGCCGCCGGGGCCGACAAGCGCGGGATCGCCTTCGCCGACGGCTGGGCCACCGGCAACCAGGTCTCGGTGCGCCCCTTCACCGGCGACTCCTTCCTCGGCGAGATCAACACCGAGCTGGGCCTCAAGAACGCCTGGAAGCTCAAGGGCGACAAGGCGTACGGCCTCGCCTCGACCGACGTCGAGGGCCTCACCAAGCTCGGCGACGTCGACTTCGTCTACATCGCCTCGGACGCGAACGGCGGCGACCCGTTCGCCAAGCTCGCCAAGGACTCCGTGTGGAAGTCGTTGCCGTTCGTCAAGAACGACCACGTCCACCGCCTGGACGACGGCATCTGGCAGTTCGGCGGCACCGCCTCCGGCAGCGCCTACGTGGACAGCCTCGTCGCCTCGCTCACCAAGTGACCCGCCCGGCGGCCCGCCGCACCTGACGGACCGCCGCTCCCACGGCCCCCGGGGACCCGCGTCCCCCGGGGCCGCCCGGCGTGACGGCGTGCGGCGCGGTGCGGGGCGTCCGCGCCCGTACCGCCGCGGCAACCCCCGCTGGAGCGCCCCCGCCCTTTCCCTCCCTCCCCAGACGTGACGAAACAAGGCTCATGACCGCGACTGCAACGCGCCCTCCCGTCCAGGAGTCCACCGTCCCCGCGCACCGCGGGGGCGCGGCGGCCCTCACGCTGGGGCTCCTCCTCGTCGTCGTGGCCTTCGCCGTCATCGACATCGCGCAGGGCACCTCGGACGTCGGCCTCTTGGACGTGTGGCACGCGGCGACCGGCGACGGCGACCACACCTCCGCCTCCGTCGTCGCCGCCTCGCGCCTGCCGCGCGCGGTCGCCGGGCTCGTCGTCGGGCTCGCCCTCGGCGCCGCGGGGCGCGCGCTCCAGACGATGAGCCGCAACGTCCTCGCGTCCCCGGACACGCTCGCGGTCAACGCCGGTTCGTACCTCGCTCTCGCGCTCTTCGCGGTCACCGGTGTCTCGGTCCCCCTCCTCGCCTCCTCCGGCGTCGCCTTCGTCGGCGCGCTCGCCGCCTCCGCCGTCGTCCTCGGCGTCTCCGGACTCGGCACGGGCACGGTCCGCCTCGTCCTCGCCGGCACCGCGCTGGCCCTCGGCCTCTCCGCCGTCACGCAGTCCCTCCTCCTGCTCTTCCCGCAGGAGACCGAGGGGCTGTTCCAGTGGAACCAGGGCTCCATCGCGCAGAACGGCTTCGACGGCATCCTCCAGATGCTCCCCGTCATCGCCGTCGCGCTCCTCGGCCTCCTCCTCGTCTCGCGCCGCCTCGACGCCCTCGCGCTCGGCGACGACGCGGCACGCGGTCTCGGTGTCTCCGTGGGACGTACGCGGCTGACCGTCGTCGTGCTCACCGCGCTGCTGGCCGCCGCCGCCGTCACGCTCACCGGGCCGCTCGGGTACGCGGGCCTGTGCGCCCCGGCGCTCGTCCGTCCCCTCGTCGCGCGCTACAAGGGCTTCGCGAGGACCCGCGCGAACATCCCGCTCGCGGGCCTCGTCGGCGCCGGGCTCGTCCTCGGCTCGGACGTCCTGCTCCGCACCTTCGTCACCGCCGACCGCTCCACCGGCATCCCGACGGGCACCGTCACGAGCCTGCTCGGCGCGGTCTTCCTCGTCGTCATGGCGGTACGGCTCAAGGAGGGCGGCGACGCGCGGGAGCCGGAGCGCACGCGCATCCCCGGCCGGGCCGCGTACCTCGTGACCCTGGCCGTCATCGGCGCCGTGCTCGTCGGCCTCGTCCTCGCGGGGGCCCTCCTCGGCGACCACGTGCTCCTCCTCGGCGACCTCGCCCACTGGGCCACGGGCCGCGCGGGCTCCGCGGTCTCCTTCGTCCTCGACACCCGCGTCCCGCGTGTCCTCTCCGCGCTCCTCGCCGGGGCCGCCCTCGCCCTCTCCGGCACCCTGGTCCAGGCCGTGACCCGCAACCCGCTCGCCGAACCGAGCGTGCTCGGTGTCTCGGGAGGCGGCGCGCTCGGCGCCGTCCTCGCGACGACCGCCGCGACGGGCATCGGAACGTGGGGCATCGCGGGCGCCGCCTTCGCGGGCTCCGCGGCGGCGGCCGCGCTCGTCTTCGGGCTCGCCGCGCGGGGCGGCTTCCGGCAGAACCGCGTGATCCTCGTCGGCATCGGGGTCTCGGCGGCGACGACCGCGCTCATCGGCCTGGTCATCGTCCTGACCGACCCCTTCAACGCGACCAAGGCCCTGACCTGGCTCTCCGGTTCGACGTACGGGCGCGAGCTGCCCGACCTGCTGCCGGTCGGCCTCGCGCTCCTGCTGGGCGGCGGCGTCGCGGTGGCTCACCGCCGTGACCTCGACCTCGTCTCGGTCGACGACGACACGCCCCGGCTGCTCGGACTGCCGCTCCCGCCGCGGCGGCTCCTGCTGCTCGGCACGGCGGTCGTCCTGACGGCGACGGCCGTCGCGGCGGCCGGGACGATCGGCTTCGTCGGGCTCGTCGCGCCGCACGCGGCGCGGGCGCTGGTGGGGCGGCGGCACGCGCGCGTCCTGCCGACAGCCGTGCTCCTGGGGGCGTGTCTCGTGACGCTGGCCGACACGCTCGGGCGGACGGTGATCGCGCCCGCGCAGTTGGGAGCCGGGTTGATGACGTCGCTGGTGGGGACGCCGTACTTCATCTACCTGCTGGTGCGGACCCGGCGGTGACGGGGCGCGGCCTCGCACCCGTCTGCTCGGTGCGGGATTCGCCCCCCGCCGGTTCGGTGCGGGACTCGCCCCCGCCGGCTCCTCCCGGAGCGGGCCCCGCGGGCTCAGGGGCGGTCGGGGCCCGTGGACTCCTGGGGGGACGGGAGGTCCGGAGGGCCGGGGAGGGACGGGGGGTCCGGCGCGTGATGGTCGGGGAGCGGGGACGGGGCCCGCAACCGCGGGCCCTCCGGGAGGAGTTCGTAGGTCCCGGGCGGGTCGAGGTCGTAGGTCGCGCTGCTCCCCGTACCCGAGAGGACCGCCTCCTCCTCCGCCTCCGACAGCGCGATGCTCCTCTCCTCCGCCGGGGTCACCGCGACCGCGCGCTCCTCCGCCGGGGAGAGCGCGATGGCCCGTTCCTCCGCGTCCGACAGACCTATGCCGTCCTCGTCGTCACCCATCACGGCCTCCTCCGTCCCTTTTCGTATATCCCGTGACCAGACTGTGAACCCCGTGTTGACCGGTGTCACCCGTTCCGGTTAGGTTCGTGCGGTACGGCTCCCGCGCCCCCGCGCACGGGCCCGCGACCGTAGGCGTTAACGTCAGTCAACGCGCTTCCAGCTTCCTGCCCAGCACGACACGGCAGGGGCGGCGCGTCGGCGTACCGCGGACCGTTGCCCCGCCGGGAAACGGAGCCCTTCCGGTGGTCGACAGCGCTCACCAGCCCACCGAGAGCACCGAGGACGAACCGCCCGGTTCCGCCCCCGTCCCCGCGCAGCGCCGCCGACGCTTCACCGTCGACACGACCCCGCTCCGCATCAAGCCCTTCCGCCGCCTGTGGTCGTCCACGGTCGTCACCGCGATCGGCAGCCAGCTCACGGCCGTCGCCGTCCCGCTCCAGATCTACGACGACACCGGGTCCTCCGCCCTCGTCGGCGTCGCGGGCGCCGTCGCGCTCGTCCCGCTCGTCGTCTTCGCGCTGTGGGGCGGCGCCATCGCCGACCTGCGCGACCGCCGCACACTGCTCCTCTTCAGCAACGCGGGCATCGCCGTCACCTCGCTCCTCTTCTGGGCGCAGGCGGCGCTCGGGACGCACTCGGTCGCGGTCCTGTTCGTCCTCCTCGCCTTCCAGCAGGCGCTGTTCGGCATCAACGCCCCCACCCGCACCGCCTCCGTCGCCCGCCTCGTCCCCGAGGCCCAGCTCCCCGCCGCGACCGCGCTCACCTCCACCGTGGCCCAGTTCGGCCAGATCCTCGGCCCGCTGCTCGCCGGGGCGCTCGCCCCCGTCCTCGGCATCTCGACGCTCTACCTCGTCGACACGCTCGCCCTCGTCATCGCCCTGTGGGCGGTGTGGAAGCTCCCGCCGCTGCCGCCCCTCAAGGCCGCCGCGCGCCGCGCGGGCCTCAAGGACGTCTTCGACGGCTTCCGGTACCTCTGGCCGCGCAAGCTCCTCCTCGTCTCCTTCGTCGCCGACATCGCGGCCATGGTCCTGGGGATGCCCCGCGCGCTCTTCCCGGAGATGGCCGACACGTACTTCGGCGGCGACGCCGCGCTCGGCGTGCTCTACGCGGCGCTGCCCGTCGGCGCCCTCCTGTGCGGCGTCTTCTCCGGGCTCTACTCGCACATCCGCCGCCACGGCGTGATGGTCGTCCTCGCGGTCGCCGCCTGGGGCCTCGCCGTCGCGGGGCTCGGGCTCGCGCGCTCCCTGTGGCTCGCCGCGCTCATGCTCGCGCTCGCCGGAGCCGCCGACATGATCTCGATGGTCTTCCGCGGCGTCATCCTCCAGTCGGAGGCCACCGACGAGATGCGCGGCCGGATGCAGGGCGTCTTCACCGTGGTCGTCGCCGGAGGGCCGCGCCTCGCCGACCTGCTCCACGGCACGGTGGGCGAGGCGGTCGGCGCGCGGGGCGCGACGGTGGGCGGCGGGCTCCTCGTCGTCGTCGCGGTGGGCCTCCTCGCCGTCGTCGTCCCCGCCTTCTGGCGGTACGTGCCGGTCGCGGCCCGGCGCGAGTGAGCCGGGCGCCCGCCCGGTCCCGCGCCGCGTTCTCCGTTGCCCGCGCCGAATTTTCTGTGCCGTTCCTGTGAAGGAAGCGTTTTCGCGGGTACGCGGGCCGCGTCCCGTCGCCTTGACGGGGCGTCACGAGACGGCCGGCAGCGGACCGGCGGAAGGGCGGGACCATGACGACGAGGCGGACGCGGACCACGGCGGCGCTCGGGATGCTGTGCGCGGGAGCGCTCGCGCTCTCGGCGTGCGGGAACTCGGACGACGCGGACGAGGCGTTCAAGGGGCAGAAGGCCGACGACATCGCGGCGAAGGCCGTCGCCGCCACCGACAAGGCCCCCTCCGTCCACCTCAAGGGCACCGCGCACGTCAAGGGCGGCAACGTCGTCGAGATCGACATACGCGTCGACGACAAGGGCCACTGCACCGGCACGATGAGCGGCGACGGCGCCACGGCGGAACTGCTGCGCGACGGCGGCGACATCCTGATCAAGGGTGACAAGAAGTTCTGGACCAACTCCACCAAGGCGAGCGGTGGTTCCGGCGGTCAGGGGGCCCAGATCGCCGACAAGCTCGCGGGCAAGTGGGTCAAGGCGCCCGCGAACAGCGGCGACGCCTCGCTCTGCGACAAGAAGACCTTCCTCGCCTCCATGGACCAGGACAAGTCCGAGCGCCAGGGTCTCAAGCGGGGCGGCACGAGCGAGGTCGACGGCAAGGACGCGCTGGCGCTCAAGAAGGAGAAGGGCGGCAAGCGCCTCACGATGCACGTGGCCACCGAGGGCGAGCCGTACATCCTGCGCACCGAGACGAAGGGCTCCGAGCCCAACGACATGACCTTCTCCGAGTACGGCAAGAAGGTCGAGGTGCAGAAGCCCGCCGACGACGAGATCGTGGACCCCGCCAACCTCAAGGCGTGAGCCGGTACGGGCCGGGGGCCGCGTGCCCCCGGCCCGGCGCGTGCCCCCTCCCCGCGCGCCCCCCTTCGCTCCCGTGCTCCTGCGTGTCGCGTGTCCCTTCCCCGGCGCGGTCGTTGCTCTGTACGCCGGAACCGCTCCCGCCCCGCGCGGGACCTCGGGTCCGGCGCGGTTCGCGGTCCGGCGCGGGAGTGCCGGAGGAGGAGGGGGCGAATGGCTGGCTGGATCACGGCCGGGGTCATGGCGGCCACGGCGTTCTGCCCGTTGCCGGGCTACACAGGCGGGACCTCGGTGCTCATCGAGGGCGGCCCGGTGGGGGGACACCTCGTCGTCTGCACCGGACACGCGTGGGTCGAAATCAACGGGCACCACCATCACCACCATCACCACCCGCCCCGGCCCACCCCGCCCCCACCTCCCACCCCGCCGCCACCCCCTGAGCCCACCCCCACACCACCACCTCCCACGCCCCAGCCGCCGGAGCCCACGCCCAAACCCCCGGCGCCCACCCCGCCCCCCCCGCCGA
>NZ_JOGO01000026.1 GCF_000719475.1 Streptomyces sp. NRRL F-5630
GTCCGATCTGCCGGACGGGCTCGGCAGCGGCATCGATGCCCCTGCGCCGCCCCCGTACACGCCGCCGCCGGTGTACTCCTCCCCGGGCACCCTGAACACGCTGCCCCAAGGCGGCACCGACGCGCTGTCCGCGCCACCTGACCTCAGTACACGGACACCGGGCGGCACGGGCACCACGGGCGGCACGAACAACTTCAACAACACGAACAACCTCGACAGCACGGGCAACTTCAACAGCACGAGCGGGTCGCCGGTCCCGTATCTGCCGCCGCCCACGTCGTCGCCGGACTCGCCATCGCTCTCGCCCTCCACCTCCCCGGCCTCGTCCCTGCCGGACACCAACCCGCTGACATCGGGAACGACGTCCGCGCGCAACCCCGGGCCCTCGTCCAGTTCGAACACCGACTTCACGCCCGATGTCACGCCGGACCTGGCGCCCGACGTCACGCCGGACCTGGCGCCGGTTGAGTCGCCGGACCTGACGCCGGATCCGACACGTGGTGCGACCTCGGACCCGTCGAGGTCGCCCAGCGACCTCCCGCAGGGAATCCAGGCGCCGAAGGGTTCGACCTCCACCGCCCCGGACCCGAGCAGCACGAACGGGCTCAGCGACAGGGGCCTGGAGACCGGCCTCGACGACGACGCGTCGAGCGGCCAGGACGGGACACGCGAGGTCCAGAACGAGTCCACCGGTCAGGAGGACCTGCCAGGACGCGGCACATCCGGCCGGAACACGAACGGACAGCCCGGCCTGGAGGACAGCCCGCACCAGCAGGTCAGCGACGCCCCGCCGGTGTCCGGGGCCGAACCCGGCGCCGTCGCACCGCCGGCCCCCGTCAGCACCTCGACCGGCCCGAACGCCACGACGCCCGCACCCGGAACACAGAGCACCCCGCCCGGCGCGCAGCAGGGCACGTCCGGCACGGGGAACCAGTCGCAGCAGTCCCCGCGGACCGGTTTGAACGACCCGGGCGACCTGATCGACCTGAGCGATCCGGGCGACCTACCGGACCAGCGGGCGGACCAGGACGAGGACCGTCAGCAAGAGCTGACCGACGGTACGAATCGGTCGCTCACCCCGCCGCCCCCGGGTGTCACGGACGACACCGTCACCGACCTCGGGACGCGCACGACCACGGACACGACCGGGCCCGACACCGCCCCGGCCCCGCCACCGGGACTGCGCACGTCCTCCGACGCCCCGCGACTGGACGAGACCGCGGCGCCGCCCGCGCCCCCACGGCCGCCTCACGCCGACCTGACCGGCGACACGGACATGACCGTCCTCGACAGTGACGCGCCGACAGGTGACGCCATAACAGGCGATGTCATAACAACCCCTGATACCGATGCCGACCCCGATGGGGACGCGCCTACCGCCCGGACACCGGAGCCCGCCATGCCCGTCGCCGATCCGGTACGGCCCGAGCAGTGGCGGGCCGGCCGCCACGACGCACCGGCCGTACCGGTGCGGACCGAACGGTTCGACCCGGCCCTGGACCCCGGCCAGAACCCGCCGGGGCCCGGACTGCTCGACGGCAGGGACACCCTCGTCCGGATGTGGGTCCAGCGGATCCAGGCCGACGACGGCCGCTGGGTGCGAAACGTGTCCCTGCACCTGCCGGTCCGGTTCGGCGAGGGGTTCGACCCCGCCGGCCTCGCCGCGTACCAGGAACGGATCAACGGCCTCCTCACCACGCACCTCAACAACGGACTGCTGCTTCCCGAGTCGGGCGATCAGCTTCACCTCGACCTCACGCTCACTCCCGCATCCGACCACCCCGAGGCCATCGAACTGAGCCGGACGCCCCGGCCGGACGACTCCGACCAGCTGCATCTGCGCCTCCACACCCACGACACGTCCCTCTCGCCCGAGGCCCGCGACGAGCAGCGGGAACGCGACGACGCGACCGCCCTGCACGAACTGCTCCACTACGCGGGCGTACCCGACCGGGGCCGGTCGGCCAAGGCCCTCTTCCGCCGGCTGGTGCGGCAGAGCGACAGCTATGGCCTCATGGCCGACCACAGCCGACTGCCCGACCCGGCAGGGATCGCCGTTCCCCTCCACTACCTGCGCACCGTCGAGAGTGTCATCGACACCGGCGCCGTCCTCCGGGACCACCCGCTCTCCGCACGGGGCACCCGGCCTCCCAGCGGCATCGACGACCCCGCACGCGCGCCGCGGATGCTGGCCCCCGCCGACCGCCCGCCGGTCCACCCGCCCTCCCAGGCCGAAAGTCCTGCCCCCGCACCGCTGCACGACAACGACCACGACGGCATCAGGCCTCCGGACCACGACCACGTGAGGCCTCCGACTCCGCACGTGTCCGTCGTGTCCACCGATCCGTCAGCGCCCTCCCAGGAGCCGAAAGGCCAGAACGAGACGAACACCCCGCCGCCCAAGGCCCCCGGCACCGCCAAGAGGTGGATCACGGACCTGCTCGCCGAGAGCCATCCACCGGAGGTGGACCGTGACATGGCGCCCCCGTCCCGAGAACGCCGCAGCCCGGCTCAGTTCGAGGACGGCCACAGCATTCCGGCATACCTCGACGACCTCCAGGCGCTCCTGCCGCACAGCCTGACCGACGCCGAGCGCGCTCAACTCCTGGCGACCCCCGCTACGTTCGGCCAGAGCAACGTCCACCTGCGCGGCATCGATCAGGTCGTGGCAGTGATCGAGAACGAGTTGGGGCGCATCCCCGCCGCGAAGCCCGGCAAGGGGGCCGCCCAACTACTGACCGACATCCGTCGGACGCTCCGGGACAAGCCCAAGACCTTCACCGACGGCGGGCGCCCGTTCCCGTACGTCGACGCGGACGGAAACGTCCGGGTTCTCCGTATCACCACCCGCCACTACGGGAGGTGGAGTTCCTTCAAGGACGCTTTCGGCCATCCCGCGAAAATCGACAGCATGCACCGGGCCGCCGCCACGTTCGGCCTGGTGAAGAACATGCAGGCGAACGCCCAGTGGGGGGCGGGCGGCCCGATCGGCCCCGCCGGCACCACCATGTTCGGTGGATTCGGGCGCCTCGCCGTCCGGTTCGGTTTCATCAACAAGGTCGGCTACACGCTGACGGACCAGCGCATGAACCAGATGGAGACCCGTACCCTCGACGGCTCCCGGGCGTATCTGGACAGCGTGTACTACGAGGTACGGGTCACTGACGCCGCCGGACACATCGTCACCGGCCTCGGGACCGGAACCGACACGGCCACCGGGAACACCACCGAGACCGGAGCGGTCGTCAGCACCAGCCCCGTCCAGGACGCGGACACCGCCAAGGACACGAGCAGCGCCGCCGGCAGGCAGGCGCTCTTCGGCCTTGCCGTTCGCCACGGGCTGCTGGTGCGCCTCCCCGACAGTGTGACGAAGCTGCCGACGCCGGGCCGGATCCCGCGGTCGATGACGCTGGACCGTGAGGCGCAGTACCGCTTCGTCCGTATCGAGGGATTCGGCCCCGTCGCGGCGATCCGGGACTGGGCCGCCGCGCGGATCGGTGCCTTGCCGGGCAGCTCCGCCTACCACGAACTGGACACATTCTTCTCGGGCGACAGCTTCCAGCGGCACGGCGGCACGATGGCGCGCGGCCGGATCACCACCCCGCCGCTGTTCGCCGACGACAAGCGGAAGTCACCGCTCGGCGTCTTCGTGGTGGAGGAGGTGATCCCGCGCGCGGCGATCCTGTTCGGCGAGACGGACAAGGCCGAGATGCGGGACATCAACACCTCCACCATTCGCAGCGAGCGGAACCGCGTGGAGGGGAAGAGCCTGACGGTGCAGGCCGCCGGCGGACCCGCCTTCAACTTCGCCGATCCCCTGGGCGAAGCGTTCGACCTGCGGTTGCAGGCCGGCCCGACCGGCCAGTACACCTACGCGACGACTCGTTCGACCGGCCTCGGCGGCGCCGGGACCACCAAGTCGGCGGGCCATGTGAAGGGACCCCGAACCGCCCTCTACGTAGTCGTGAAATCGGTGTACGTACGACGGAGCGGGGACGGCGGCCCGCCACGGCAGTTCCTCACCTGGAGCCTGGACCGGATGACCAGCGCCGAGGCGCGGCGACTGGCCGGCTGGGACGACGGCACGCGGCTCGCCCTGCGCCACGGCGGGCCGCCGCGCGTCCCCGCGTACCTGACCGTGGACCGGCCGCGCACCCTGGGCATGCATCGGGTGAAGGAGTTCACCTTCCCCGACGGGCGGCGCACCGACGCCCCGCCGACGGCGGCGGACGCGGTCGGCCGTACGCTGCTGGACGCGTTCGCCGACCGTGTGGTGACCGCCGTCGCCGCGCGCCGCCAGGGCCTGGTGGCACCGCTGGACCAACTTCTGCCGCCGAACCCGCCCAAGGGCTGGCGCGCCCGCTTCAACGACCTGCTCGAACGCGACCCGGGCGCTTTGCTCAAGGCGGCTCGCGGCCGGCCGGTGCCCCCGCAGTGGTCCGACCCCGCGAGGTACCGGACGGCGCTCCAGAACACCCTGCAGATCCTCGGTGTGCTGTCCCAGCAGAACGTCACGGCGAGCCTGGAGGCGCTGACCACGACCGGTCTCCGTATCCGTCTCGTCGACCCGGACGCGGTCGGGCAGACGTACTACTACGTCTGGGTGCACGGCGAGCTGACCGGGCGGAGCTACGAGGGCAGGGACATCGACGAGGGGATGCGTTTCAGCGCCCAGGGCATCGACCGGCTGGACGGTCAGGTGAGCGCGAAGCGCGGCACGGAGATCGGTTTCGAAGGCACGCTGTCGGGCCGTGACAACAACGTCGACAGCGCCGGCATGCGGGAGAACACGCTCGGGCTGACGTTGGGGGCGCGCAAGGGGTGGCAGCGGGAGGTGGAGAGTGCGTTCGGCGCGACCGTCGGGAACGAGCCCATGTCGGTGACCACGAAGCCCATGGACCTGTACCGCTTCGACATCGCGCTCACGGCGGTCCTGGGCGGCTACTGGCGGCCCCGTGGGCTCGTCCGTGGTCTGGGCCTCGGGCTGCCGGGACTGCTGGTGCTCGACGAGCCGGTCAATGTGCTCTTCGGCCGGTCGGCGAGGGGCTTCCAGCAGGGCGGCGGCCCGGTGGCCGGAAAGGTACTGATCAGCGTTCCCAGCCAGCACGCTCCCGCCGCCGACCCGCACGCGGACGGGGCGCTCAATCCGTACACGGCCGTCGAACCGGCTCCCGTCCCCATGGCACCGGAACGCGCCCTCGCGCTGGCCAAGGGCGACCTGATGCTGCCCGCCGGGGCCGACGGCGCGGGCGGCGGCCGGCTGGCCGACCGCGGGTCCGCACTGTTCGGGGAGCTGCGCAAGCACCCGTTCGTGATCGTGAGCATGGTGCTCTCGCCCACACTGCTCGCCGGCGTCGACCGGGTCCTCAAGGAGGCGTCGGGCGGCGCCTGGCAGCTCATGAAGGAGGGAGCGCCCACTCGTGACGCGGTCGTCCGCACCTTCACCCCCCAGTACCTGACGGCGAGCTTCGACCAGAGTTCGGGCCCTCTGGGGCTGGCGAGCAGCGGGCTGCTGGGCAAGGGTCCCGCCGGCGAGTTGTGGGGCACCTTCCGCTACGCGACCACCGTGGCCGGCCTGCGCGCCCTCACCCCGTCGATGTCGATGGACACCGAGATGACGCTCGGCGCGACCAGACAGGCGGGCGGCAAGGCGAGCAACAGCACTGCTTTCGTCTTCGGCGGCCAGTTGGTGTACGCCGCTCCCCGGCACCCCGGGCACGGTGTCATGGGCACCTACGGACTCGTCGCCAACCCGGTCTCCCTCTCGCACGGACGGAGCCGCAGCGTCGTCCGGACCGTCGTCGCCGACATGAACCGCAAGGGGTTCACCCACCAGGTGCTGGTGGCCGGGGACGTGGACCACTGGTTCGCGATGGTGACGAGCCGGCTCGGGATGGGCCGGATCGGAACCACGGCGGCGGCGAGCTCACTCGTCCCTCGGCTGGTCGCCGGAACGGCCGGGCTCTCCGTGACAACACCGGGCGGCCTGCTGGGACATCTGCCCGAGAAGAACGCGCACCGGCTGGGGTTGCTCGACGACGGGCTGGGCGAGGTCCCCCGGTACGCGCGCCAGCCGTGGGCGCCACAGCCGTGGATGCGCGGTACCTCGTTCGGCACGTACGCGGTGAACGCGCTGGATCCCACGCGGGCGTTGACCGCGTTCGAGGAGCGGATCCGCAAGCTGGGTCTGGACGAGGCGAGCCGGGAGCGGGTCCGGCAGTTGGTGTCGGGCCGGGCCACCCGGGCCCTGAAGGGCGAGATGACGACCACCGCTCCCGCGACGCCGGTCTCGGTCGGCGCCTGGGGCTGGGGCGGGGTGTGGATCGGCGGCCGGTGGGTGCGGGCGCGGGTCGAACTGATCCCCGGTACGCCCCGCTTCGAAGGTCTCGATCACAGTGTCGAGCTGGAGGAGAACCGCCGGGCCGTGGAAACCGTCCAGGAGGGCTCGGACTCCTCGTCCGGGGCGGACGTCGGTTTCCTCACCAGTCAGATGGTGTACACCGGCAATCCGGACGTGGTGGGAGCCGGGCCCACCTACAGCGAGGGCGGCTCCCACAAGAAGACGGTCGCGTCGGGCCACACGACCACGTCGATCACCATCTACCGGGCAGCGTCCACCGAACCGTACGCGGCGGTGGTCACCCCCTACCGGATGCGCATCACGCTGGAGGCGGACGACACTCCGGACGCGTCCGGCCCGGCGGGGCGGCGGGCGAAGCCGGGAGAGGAAACGGCCACGGCGTTCGACCGCTTCCGGGGCAGGCAGCGGATCGTCGAGGAGCACGACGTGGGCGAGTTGCACGAGCACGTGCCGCTGAGCCTCATGGAACCGGTGATGCCCGCGCCCGAGTCCGGGTCCGCGGCCGCGCTGCTCCCGTTGCCGGCGGCGGATCCGGCAGCCGACCCCGCTCTGGCCAGGGCCCCTCGGCCGGCGCCCCTCCCGGCGACCGACAGGACGGTCCTGGTCCGGTACGGCGACGGTGTCGAGCGGCCGTTCACGTTCCCCGAGAACGGCATCCACCCCAAGGCGATCGTCGGAATCGAGAACATCCGGGCAGCGAACGACCTCCTCCTGACACGCGCCTACGACGCCGGCTTCTCGATCGAGGCACTGGGGGCCGAGGACGGACCCGACCCCGACGTCCTGACGGAACTTCTGCGCCGGGCCAAGCGGACCGGGCTGACACGGGTGGGCAGCGGCGCGGCGCAGGCACTGGAGGACGGCACCGGCTACATGGCGCTCACCGCGTTCTTCCCCCGCACCGTGGAGACGGACGGCTACCAGGTGGCGGGGCTGGCCGAGAAGCACCTGACTTTCACCACCGATGTCGGCGAACTGACCCTTCGTTCCACGCCCGACTTCAGCCGCGCGGTGCTGCTGACCGTCGGTGACGGCAACAAGCTCGAGGTGCTCAGACGGCACGGCGAGAACGTGAGCACCTCATCGGCGGACGAGCACTCCCAGTCCTCTTCGCTCGGCGGCGGGTTCCTGTACAACTCCCCCGACCAGGCGGGCCTCAACCAGGTGGGCATCTCCGGACCGGGGCCCAACGACCTGGACGGCGACGGGATCCCGGTCGGTGATGACCATCTGACGTCCCGCAACCTCAAGCCGAACACCGGGCGGTCGTTCCTGTTCGCGGTGCCCGCCACCTGGCTCAGCACCGGAGCCGTGCACCGCGGGCTGGTCGACTCGAAGGCGGCGCACAAGGTCGGCGGTACGTTCGGCCTCGCGCGGCCGGGGCCGCAGGCGATGACGTCCGAGGCGTACGTCGTCGCCTGGATACGGGAGGACATCGCCCGCGAACTGATGCTGATCAGCGACACCAGTTTCCCCGCGCGCGTCGGCAAGGCGTGGGACGCGGTCAAGAAGGTCAGCGCGGACTGGGTGGCGGCGGACCAGGCGTACTGGAAGAAGCGCCGTGAGGGCTCGGCACTCCGGGAGGAGCGGACCGCCGCCCTGGTCGAGTTGAACCGGGCGAATGAGGGGGTACAGACCGCGCGCCGGACCCTCGATGCCGCGCGGGCCGAGGTCGAGGCGGCCATGGCGCCGGCGACAGCGCCGGCCGCGAAGCCGGTCCCGGCGGCGGTCCCGGCCGAGGTGACCTCGACGGGCGGTCCCTCCACTGTTCCCCGCCTTGATCCTTCCGTCGATGCGTCCATCGCCGCTTCCGTTGATCCCTCCGCCGGCCGCTCGGCCGATCCGTCGGCCGATCCGCTTGTGATCGACGCCAGGGCGCGGGAGGCGGCGGCGGTCGAGGGGCTGACCGGGGCCCTGCGTGCGGTCGACAGTGCGAAACAGCGGGTGGCGGACGCGAACAGGGCCTTCGAGAAGGCGGGCGAGAAGCTGCGCGGGGAGCTGGTGCCGCTGCTGGACGCGGCGAACGGTCTGGCGGCCGAGTACCACCGGCTGCGCCACGCCACCGACCAGCTCACCCGCTGGCACCAGCTGATGGCCACGGAGGAGGGCCGCAAGACACTCGACGGCCGCGCCGAGCCCCCGGCGGTGACGTACGAGCCGGTCAAGAAGACCGAGAAGGCGGTCCCGCCCCGCTACAGGCGGTCCGGCGAGGGAGCGGACGCCCGCCTGATCGCCCCGGTCGTCGAGGAGAGCGCGGCCGGGGACTCGGGCCTGAGGGCCTTCGCACGCACCGGGCCGGTGGAATACGCGCTCCACGACGTGCCCAGGGACGGCGACGCGTTCTTCCACGTGCTACTGGACGGGCTGGAGCGGGCCGGGCGGGGCGATCTGCTCACGGCGGCCGGCATCGACCTGTCCGGGGCGCGGGACGCGGCGGTGGCACGGCTGCGGGAGGTGTTGGCGGCACGGCTGAGCGAGACGGGCGAGAGCGGTCTGAGCGGCTTCGTGACGGTGGACGGAACGGACACCTTCACTCCGGCCGAGGTGGCCGGAGCGGGGCTGGTGCTCGGTGAGAACACAGCCGCGCGAAGGGAGTTCGACGCGCTGGGTGTGATCCCGCACGCCGTGGACCTGAGCGATGACGCCCGGACCCGGCTGGCGGCTGCCCAGCTCGGGCGCGCGGGTGGGGCGGGAGGGGAAGCGGGCTGGAACAACTCGGCTACGGACCTGTTGCCGGGGCTGGCCTCCCGGGCGTTCGGCGTGCGGATCACCGTCGTCCGGGCGGACGGGAGCTTCCAGGACTTCGCGCCGCCCGTCGACTCCGGCCGGAACGCCGGGACGCTGGAGTCGGACCTCGATGTCGAGCCGGGCCCCGCGCCCCCGCATGTCGTGCTGAGCCTGACGGACAAGCACTTCCAGCTCGCGCTCCCGGTCACGGACACGGACACGGAGCAGAACACGGCGGTTCCGGACAGCGCGACGCCGCCCGAGGGGCCGGGCACTGACCCCCAGGACGCCCCGCAGCCGCCGGTCACGGACGTGCCGGTGACGGATACGCCGGCCACGGACGCGCGGCCCGAAGACACGCCCGGGGGCGGCAAGGACATCGGCAAGGAGACGGGTGAGGGCACCGGCACCGGTGCTGGTACCGACGCGGAGGTGTCCGGGGCCGGGCCGGGGCGTGGGCGGCGAGTGTCGGTACCGTTGGACGGGGAATGCGTCCTGTCCTCGTTCATGGCGAGTGCTCCGCTGCACATCCGTGACCGTCTGCCGGGTCTCTCCGAGAGTCACCCCGCCGCGTACGCGTGGCTCTCCTCGCCGGAGGCCGTGCACGACGACCTGCGGCGGCGCACCGGGCATCCCCTGCCCACCGACCAGTCCCCCGTCGTGGCCGAGGCCATGCGCGCACACGTACTGGACCACCTCCGGCGGGCGGAGGAGAGCGGTACGGGGCTGGACCGCATGACCCGGTCGCAGTTCCGGGGACACCGGGCGGGGAACCTGGCACGCCGGTTCGACGCACTCGACCGCGAACAGCTTCTCGCTCAGCTCGCCCATCACGGTGTCACGGCCGTCACGCTCGACGCCCTCGGCGACGCCACGCTGCGGATGGCCTACGTCAACGCCCGTACCGCGCACCGCGAGGACGGGATCAGCGACGCGGACATCCGGACCGTCGCCAGTACGGCCGAGAGCCGGGACCTGTTCACCTACCTCGACGATCGCGGTCTGCTGCCGCCGGTGACCTCCCTCGGGACCACCGGGCTGCGCACCCTGCTCGAGCGGTCCTACCCGGTCAGCGACGCGCCTCTCGACGGCGGCGAGTACGCGTCGCTGCGCCGGACCGTGGCCGACTGGTCCAGCCGCTGGAACTCCCCGGAGGGCGAGGTCCTGGTACCTCTGCTGGCGCAGGCCCTCGACCTGCGGGTGGACGTCCTGGTCGGCGGTGACGGTCCGGGCACCCGGCTGCTCACCACCGTGGGGCCGGAGACGGCCCCCAGACGGACCGAGGTCTACTACTCGGGCAACAACCACTACGACGGCAGCGATGCCACTCCCATCGACCGGGAACGGGATTTCGGGGCGACGGTCGCCCCGAAGCGGGTCAAGGACGAGGAGCGGGACGACGCCGGGGACGTCCGGCTCAATCCGTTGTGGGTGCCGCTGGACGAGTTCAGCGCGGAGGTCCTGACCCGGAGCCAGGACGGTGTGTGGCTGTACACGGTCACAGGGGACGGACGGGTGGTCCTGGGCAGTGAGCAGCCGTCCGCGCTGATCGAGCAGGAGCAGTTCGACCGGCTCCTGGCCGGTATGCGGGAGAAGGATCCGGGGCTGACCGCGGAGGCGCTGCGCGACAGCCTGGACGGGCTCGGGCATACGGGTGTCGCCGCCGAGTTCAGCGAAACGAGCGGCCGTACGGCAGCGGGTAAGGCCCGGGTGTCGGGCGAGTTCCGGTGGGACAAGGAACTTGACGCGTGGACGGTGAACGACAAGTCCGGCCGCTACATGAGCGACAAGGTCCGGCCGGACGTGGACCCCGAGCGGGCGACCGCCTGGCTGGAGAACGTGGCGAAACTCTTCGCCGAACGGCTCGGGGCCACGGTCGTGGCCAACCCGGTCAAGACCAAGGCCACCCCACCAGCGCCCCCGGCCCCGGCGCCGACCTCCAACACAGAGGCCCAGGACCACAACGGGACCAAGAGGCAGATCCAAGGCCAGGATCAGACCCGAGAACGGCCTGCCGAGACGGTTGTCGCCACTCCGCCCGCCCCGGTCGGCACCTCCACCGCCGCCCCGACCGGTCCCACGGCCGAGTCCACCGCGGACAACGCGATCGCCGACGCACGCGCCGATCACGAGGAGTCGCTCACCGCCTTCGGCCGGGCGGCGCGGACCGTTGCCCTTCTCCATCAGCGCGTGAAGGCGGGCGAGGGGAGCGACGAGGACGTCCTGCGGCTCCACGACGCACGGAAAGAGGCCGCGCAGGCGCAGCGGCGGCTCGACAACGCCCTGGACCGGCTGCGCGCTCTCGACGCCCGTGCCGCCGACGCCGCGGTGGCGGCGATCGTCCCGCGTGTTGACCGTACGGACGCCGAACGAGGGCTCACCGCCGCCTTGGTCTCAGCCGACGACCTGCCCGACGACCCGCCGCGCCTCGCACCCGACGACACCATCACCACAGCCCAACTGAACGCCGCCGAGGTCGCGTTGCGGGAGGGGCCCGCGCTCCAGGCCGCCCTCAACGGTTCCCTCCCCGTACGGGACAGCAGGCTCGGCCCCGCCGACCACGTACGACTGCTGATGGTCCGGCCCGGCCCCTGGAACGACACACTCGACTCCATCGCGGCACATGCCTCACGCCGTACCTGGCGCTCCGCCCACGACGACTTCGCACTCGCCACGGCCAGGGCCTCCGGAGTGCCGGCGGACACCGACCCGGACGAGGTGTGGTGGCGGGCTGTGTCGCTCGTCCTGCCCCTGCCCCTCCACCCCGTCCTCGTGGACTCGCGGTACGCGGGTGCGGCGTTCCGCGACGCGGTACGGCAGCTCGCGGAACACCTCGCCGTACACGGGCAGGACGCGGTCTCCGGCATCGACCTGGCGAACCGGCTACGGCATGGGCTGGGCGTTCCCCCGCTCCCCGTCGGCGCCGCCGGGCCGACCGCGACGGACAGCTCCGCCGACACCGAGCCGGAGACGCCCCCCGCATCGAACGTGGGCGCAGACCCGGCCCCGGCTCTGGAGCCAGAGCGGGAGCCGGAGCCGGAGCCGGAGCCGAGCGAGAGTCGCACGGCGGAACCGGTCGACGTGGAACCGGCGGACGGAGAATTCGACCGGGCCGCTCTGCGGATGGACGCGGCGACCTTCACTCAGCTGCTCGTCACCGCGCTGAACCGGCAGGCTCCCGAGCTGCTGGCCGCGGGCCCCGGAGCCACCACGCCCGAAGCGCTCGTCACCTGGCTGGACACCACGCTGACGAAAAGCGTGTCCGACGATGGAGCCGCGGTCCCCGGTACGGGACCTCTCTTGGCGGCACACGAAAAAATCCCCGTGCCCACACTCAAGTCATTACACGTGGAGCTGACGTCGGACCAATACCTTCAGGCGGTACTGCAAGGTGATCAGCTGTCCGTGCGGGACGCCGGCCTGACGCGAACGCAGCAATTCCGTCTGCTGCTCACACGACCGGTCGACAGCGACACGACGAATGCCGGATTCATCCAGACCTTGGCGGAATTCACGGCGCACCAACTCGCCTTCCGGCTCCTGTTGTTGGACACGGCGGGCCACCACCTCGCCCTTGGACCGGCCGACGGGCCGATCGTCTCGCTCGATCTTCGCGGCACTCAGCCCACGCCATACGTTCCGCCACCGTATGCCGATGTGAACGGGCCGGTCTTGCTGACGCTCGAACCGGGCAGTCCCTCGTGACCCCTCGGCATCCCCTGAAGGAGCTGCGGCACGGGGATTCTGAGAGGCTGGGCTGAAGCTGTCGGGGGGTTGAATACGCGCAAGGGAACGGCGCCAGCAACCGATTCGCCAAGACTCCGTCCGCCGCCCGGCCGGACCGCCCGCCCGCACCGCCGCGCGGTTTCGCCGACGCGGCAGCTCGCTGTGGTCCAAGCGGAGCGGGCGGGCACTCGCCGGCCGTACGGAACGACATCGCGGCGGGGCCGGTGTGCGCGGGGCGTCCCGGTCCCGCCGGATGTGGCCGGGCTCAGCAGGTGGGCACTCCGGGCAGCCACTCCGGGCCCTTGATGTAGATGTTGGTCATCCACGAGCCATCGGTGAGCCGGGACCAGGCGTCGTTGGTGTAGCCGTCGGCGGTCACCGTCTGGGCGTGGGCCTGGCAGGTCACGTTGACGGTGGTGGGCTGCGGGAAGTAGTCCACGACGGCGGCGTTCACGTTGGCCTCGGAGTGGGTGCGCACTCCGGTGCCCCAGGTCTGGAAGGGCTTGCTGCCTCCGCTGGGCGGCGGGGTGGAGGTGCCGCCGCAGTCCGGGATGCCGGGCAGGGATGCCGGGCCCTTGATGTAGATGTTCGTCAGCCAGGAGCCGTTCGACAGCTTGGACCAGATGTCGTTGGTGTAGCCGTCGGCGGTCACCTTCTCGGCGTGCTGCTGGCACATCACCGACACCTGGGTGGGGCCGGGGAAGGTGTCCACGACGGACGCCTTGACGCTGGGCGTCGAGTGGGTGCGCACCTGGGTGCCCCAGGTCTCGAAAGTAGTACCGCCGTTGGCCGGCGGGGGCGGCACCGAGCCGGAGCCGTTCATGCGGACGGCGCCCGCGTAGTCGCCGCCGGTGCGCACCGGCGCCACCCGGATGTGGGTGCCCGACTCGTACGCCTCCACCATCTGTCCGGCGCCGAGGTAGATGGCGACGTGGTGGATGTGGCCGCTGCCCCAGAACATCAGGTCGCCGGGGAGGAGGGGTGCCGTGCCCTGTGCCGCGGAGAACCTGGCCGTCGCGTGCGAGGTGTGGAACTGGTCGTTGGCGGTGCCGTTGAGCGGGTCGCCGCCGGTCGCGCGGGCGTAGGCGTAGCGGGCCAGGCCGGAGCAGTCGAAGCCCTTGCGCTCGTTGTCGTGGAGGCTGTCGGGGTCGGAGCCGTCGTAGTAGCCGTAGGTCGCGCCCGGGGTGGGGCCGTGGCCACCGCCCCAGCTGTACCAGACGCCGATCTGGGTGCACGCGGCGCGGACTGCGGCCTCGGCGGTGGCCGAGGCGCCCGGGGCGAGCACGTCGCAGGCGGCCTGCGCGGACGCGGGGGCGGCCGACACCGCGTGCGCCGTCGCGGGCAGGGCGGCGGAGAGGGCGAGGGCGGCGACGGCCGCCAGCGAGCGGGCGGCGACCTGGCGCGTCCTGATGGTGGGGTTCACGGTGCACATCCTCCGTTGACGTTCTGTCGTTGCGAGGACCGCGCCGGGCGCGTGCCGATATGCCTCAGCCAAAGTGATGTACATCACACTCCATGCCGGGCGGGGGCGCTCATACCCGCTCTGCCCGGTCGCCGTCCCCCCCGATGAGCCGCCGAGCGCGGCGCCGGCCGACCGCGCCCCTCCGGCGGGCGGCCCCCTGCCCGCCGACCGAGGGACACCCCATGACCTTTTCCGGACCGCCGCCGGGCGTCCCGGCCCGATCCCGTTTCGTCCTGCGCCGGCGGCTGGCCGCCTGCGCTCCCGTCGCGGTCGCGCTGGCCGGCACCCTGCTCGCCGGTCCCGCCGCCGCGACGCCCACCGCACCGGCCGCCCCCGCCGCACCTTCCGGCAACGAGGTGTACGTCTGGGCGACCGGGGTGAACCTCCGCCCGTGCCCGCGGCTGTCCACCGCCTGCCGCCCCACCGGTGTCCGGCTGGGCCGCGAGTACGCCACCGTCTACTGCCAGGCCATCGGCGACCGGGTCGTCGACGGACCCTACGAGAACACCTACTGGGTCGAGGTCGCCGCGCACGGCCAGGTCGGCTGGATCAGCGCCGTGTATGTGCGCGGTGGCGACAACAACCAGCCCATCCCCGGTGTTCCGGGCCCCGACAGCTGCGTCTGACCTCCTCCATGTCCCGCCCTCCACGTCAGGAGACCACCGTGCCTCGCCCGTCCTTCCGCCGTGCCCTCGCCGCACCCGCCGCCCTCGCCGTCACCACCGCGGCCGTCCTG
Source organism: Streptomyces sp. NRRL F-5630 (assembly GCF_000719475.1). GTDB lineage: Bacteria > Actinomycetota > Actinomycetes > Streptomycetales > Streptomycetaceae > Streptomyces. The sequence continues at coordinate 15,013 of NZ_JOGO01000026.1, forward strand.
CTGTCCACCGCACCGAGCGCCGGAGCCCAGACGGCGGCCCCCGCCGTCCAGGCCGGCCGGTATTACCACACCTGGGCCACCGACGTGAACGTCCGGGTCAGCGAGGCCGACCCCAACACCTGCGGCCGCCACCCGTCCGTCGCCAACTGCCCCGACGTGCGCACCCGCCTCCAGCCGAGCCAGGAGTTCTACGTCTACTGCCAGGGCCGCGGCCAGACCGTGGGCGGAAACCCGTACTGGCTGATGATCAACGGCACTACGACGGGGTGGATCGCCAGTTACTACGTCGCCTACCCGGACAACCGGCTGCCCGACGTACCCGACTGCCCCGGCACGAGCGCGGCGGGCGACGGGGCCCGTACGCCGGTCACCGCCGCGAAGAGCGCCCGCTCGTACGGCCCTTACAGTGTCACGGCGTACGAGACCGTCAACATCCGCAGCAAGCCCAACACTTCGTCCCGCGCCTTCGACCAGATCCGGGCCGGGGAGACCCGTACGGACGCCCTGTGCTGGACGCACGGCGAGACCGTCCGGGACCACGGGTACACCAATGACGTGTGGATCGGCTTCACCGAGGGATGGGCCAGCGCGGTCTATCTGAAGGGGAACGAGTACGCGGGGCTGCCGACCGACGCGAAGTGCTGAGACGGCGGACGGGCCGAGGGGGCGGGGCCGGGTGCCCCGCCCCCTCGGTTTCCGGACGTCGTGTCAGCAGGATGGGGAGTCGGCCAGCGCGGCCCGCATCTTGGCGAGGCCGCGCATCCGGTTGCGCTGCACGGTCCCCCGGTGCGCCCCCAGCCGCTCTCCCGCCGCGTCGTGGCTCAGCCCCTCCAGGTCAACCAGGATCACCGCGGCGGCCTCCTTCGGCGACAGCAGGGCGAGCAGGGCCAGCGCCGCGCACCGCGCCTCGCAGCGCTCGACTCCCCCGTCCCAGCCGGGCTCGGGCAGCCGGTCGGTGGTCGTCTCCCGGCGGGACGGCCGCTGCCAGGAGTCCCGCAGCAGGTTGAGCGCGGTCGCCGAGGCGTAGGCGTACGGATGCTGCTGGGAGGCCAGGGTGCGCCCCCTGGCCCGGCGCGAGAGCCGCATGTAGGTCTCCTGGAGCAGGTCGTCGGCGTCGTGCGGATTTCCGGTCAGGGTCAGCAGCCGTCGGCGCAGCCGGGGCATGACCTCGGTGAAGACGGCGTCGAACTCGGCCGAGTTCATGCCGTCGAGCGGACGGTCGAGGACGGTGTCGCAGGGCTCGGTGAAGCTCATCGGATGTTCCCCCATGGGCCCGCGGTTCCACTGGTCAGGTGGGTACGGGCTGCTGCTGTGTCCGGCCGGGGCCTGCTGCTCCGGCCGGTCGTGCGGACGGACTCGGTACGGGCGGGACGGTCGTGGGCCGCCCCTCTGTGCGGGCCGACTGGTGCGGGCCGACTGGTCGGGTCGGCTCGGGTCGGTCAGGTCGGGTCGGTCGGGTCGGTCAGGTCGGGTCGGTCGGGTGAGGTCGGTCGGGTCGGCTCGGGGGGCGGTCGGGTCGGTCGGGTCGGGTCGGTCGGGTGAGGTCGGTCGGCTCAGGCCGGTGCGGCGGGGTGCTGTGTCCCGTCCGGCAGTTCCACGGGGCCGTAGCGGGCGGCCCGCTGCCCGGACAGCAGCGCCCAGTACCGGTCCCCGTAGGACCAGTGCCACCACTCCGTGGGGTAGTTGACGAATCCGGCGGACGTCAGCGCGCGCCGCATGACCTCGCGGTGGGCACGGGCGGTGGCGTCTATGTTCGGCGCGTCCGTGCGGCACGCGTTGGCGCTCTCCTCCGGGGTCGCGTTCACCTCGGTGCCCAGGGCCAGTTCTGTGCCCTCCTCGGTGCACAGGGTCAGGTCGATCGCGCCGCCGCTGACGTGCGGGGCGACCTCGGGCGGCGAGATGTAGGCGCTGGCCAGCTCCCGGATCCGGGCCGGGGACGCCTCGGGCTGCGCGGCCCGCAGGTCCGCCGAGTACCCCTCGAAGTAGAAGCGTTGGAGTTCTGGCGGCCGGTACCCCTCGACCACGAGGAACCGCGTCCCCGAGGGGAGCGCGCGCTGTGCCCGCAGAAGCCTGTCGAGGACACCGGACCGGGTCCGGGCGTAGGCGCCGAGGTCGTCGGCCTGCCGGCCGTCGAGCAGCAGCTCCGGTACGTCCCGGATGTCGACGAGCGGCTCGTCGCAGTCGTCCAGCGGGACGGCGGCCACGCGCGGGTCGGAGAGAGTGATGATGTCGGTCACCCAGCGATGGTCCCGGGCGCCTCTGCAAAACCTCTGCAGACGCTCTGCAAGCGGCACGGTGGACCCGGTGGGCGCGGTGGGACCGTCGCTGACCAGGGCGGACCGGCTCGGCGCTGTTCAGCCGCGTTCCTCCCACGCTTCCCTGCTGCCGAGTGCGCGGAAGGCCGCGTGCGCCTGGCGGCGGGCCTCCTCGGCGGCCGGGTGGTCGCCGAGCGCCGCGTGCACCTCGGCCAGGTCGCGCAGCGTGCGGGCGCGCCAGAGCGGCAGGGCGAGCCCTTCCCAGAGGGCGAGCGCCTCCCGCAGCGGGGCTTCCGCACCATCCGGGTCTCCTGCGGCGAGGTGCCACTCCCCCCGGGTGCGCAGCACCAGCGCCTGGCCGAAGCGGTCCTGTCGCTCCCGGGCCACTTCCAGGCAGCGGCCCAGCCGCTCGGCCGCCCGGTCCAGCAGACCTCGCCGCACCTCCACTTTGGCCAAAGCCTGTTCGGTGTACATGAGGCCGAACGAGTCACCGAGAGAGGTGAAGATGCGCAGCGCCTCCGCGAGCACGCCGGTGGCCTCGGACAGCGCGCCGCGCGCCCGGTCGCACAAGGCGATCGAGCGCAGGGTGAGCGCCTCGCCCTGCCGGTCACCGACCCGCCGGAACAGTTGGAGGGACCGGTTCAGCGCCTCCGTGGCCTGGTCGCCGCGCCCGTGCTCGCGGTGGACGTAGCCGATGCCGTACAGGGTGCGGGCCAGGCCCGCGTCGTCGCCGAGCGTGGCGAACCGCTCCAGAGCGGCGTCGAGCGCTTCGGACGCTTCGCCGAACCGGGCCTGTTCGCGGCGGATGGTGCCGATGCCGACGAGGGCGGTGGCGCTGCCCCGCAGCGCGTCGCGCACGGCGTCGGCCTCCGGTCCCCGCGTGTCACCCGCGTCACCCTCCTCATCCGCTTCGCAGGTCGTCTGCATTTGCTCGTCGAAGAGGCGCCGCGCCCGCTCCAGGCAGGCGTACGCCTCCTCGAACCTGTCCTGTTCGTAACGGAGCTGGCCGAGCCCGACCATGAGCCACGCCTCGCCCTCCCCGTCCCCCTCGCGGCGCACCGCGTCCAGGGCGACGGTGTGGGTCTGCGCGCAGACGTCGAACTGGTTGTACAGGGCGGCGGAACTCGCTATCAGGGCGCCCGCCAGTGCGCGCGCGGCCCGGGTCATACCCCGCGCGGCGCAGTGGTGGACGGCCGAGACCAGGCAGTTCTGTTCGGCGGCGAACCAGGCGGCGGGCCGGGACAACAGCCGGTCCTGGACCTCGGGACCGAGGCGGCACTCGGGGTCGGGCTGCGGCAGCAGCCAGGAAGCACCGCCGGGTCCCTGGGCGGCCGCGCGGTCGGAGAGCGTCAGCCAGCAGGCGACCAAGCGCTTCACCGCGTCGTCGCGTTCGGCGGCGCTCTCCTCGGCGAGGCAGCGCTCGCGGGCGTGCTCCCTGACGAGGTCGTGGATGCGGTACCGGTTCTCGCCGGTGCCGTCGATGCCGAGCACTTCGATGAGGTGGCAATCGACGAGCCGTTCGACGGCTTCCTCGGCCTCCTCGGTGCCGATGTCGAGGAGCGGCGCGGCGATCCAGGCGGCGAAGTCGGGCAGGTCCATCAGGGCGAGGCGGCGCAGCGCCCGGCGTTCGGGCGGGTCCAGCTCCGCGTAGCCCAGTTCGAGGCTGGTGCGCACCTCCAGGTCGCCGACGCTGAGTTCGTTGAGGCGGCGGCGCTCGTCGAGGAGCCGTTCGGCGAGCCGGCCAGGACTCCAGTGCGGCCGCGCGGCGAGCCGGGCGCCCGCGATCCGCAGGGCGAGCGGGAGCTGACCGCACAGGGTGACGATCTCGGCGAGGTCGTCAGGAGCGGGGCGTGTGCTTGTGCGCCCCGCGACCGTGGTCAGCAGGTGCCGTGCCTCGGCGGGGTCGGGCACGGACAGGTCGAGGCGGACCGCACCCTCCAGCGCGGTCAGGCGGCGCCTGCTGGTGATCAGCACGGCCGATCCGGGTCCGGGTGGCACCAGGGGGCGCAGTCCGGCCTCGTTGGGGGCGTTGTCCAGGATCAACAGAATGCGGCGGCCCGCGAGTTGGGTGCGGTAGAGACCTAGCAGGTCGTCGGTTGCGGAGACGGTCTCGGGGTCGGCACCGAGCGCCCGCAGCAGCCTGGCCAGGGCGTCGGCGGTGGTCAGCGGGGTGGTGTCGGAGGCGCGCAGATCGAGGAAGAGGCGGCCGTCGGGGAAGAGGTGTGCCGCGCGGTGGGCGGCGTGGACGGCGAGCGCGGTCTTGCCCATCCCGGGGCGGCCGGAGATGACCGCCACGGGCGGGGCGGTCCTGCCGGGGTCACGGGCCTGGTCCAGGAGGTCCGTGACCCAGGCGACCTGATGGGTGCGGCCGACGAAGTCGGCGACGTCCGGCGGGAGATGGGAGGGCGGGCGGGGGCGGGTCGTCGTCCGGTCATCTGCCGTGGACGCGTCGGATTCCGCGGGGCCCGGCGGGGCTGCCGGATCCGTCGAGGGGGTGGGGGCCGCCGGGGAGTCCAGGCCGGTGGACAGGGGAGCCAGGGGGCGGCCGGTGGGCAGGCGGCCCGGCACCCGGCGGGGCACCTGACCTGGCACCCGGCCCGGCGTACGGCTGGACGCACCATCTGATGTGCGGTGCGCACCGCCGGACCCCGCGGGCGTGGGCGCTTCCGCCGCCCCGGGGTGTCCGGCGGCGAGCGCGGGGTCGTTGCGCAGTACGGCCTGGTGCACGGCGCGCAGTTCAGGCCCCGGATCGAGGCCGAGATCGGCGCGGAGTATGTCGCGGCCCTCCTGGTAGACCCGCAGCGCGTCGGGGGCCCGGCCGATCCGGAGCAGGGCGGTCATCAGCTGGGCGCGCGGCCGCTCCCGCAACGGGTGGGCGGCGACATGGGCGAGCAGCGGCGCGACGACCTCGCCGTCGTGCCCCGTCTTCAGCCGCAGTGCGAAGAGTTGCTCCTGTGCGACGAGCCGCAGTTCCTTCAGCCGGGCCGCCTCGATCCGGGCGAAGGACTGGGCGACGCCTTCCAGGGCATCCTGGCCGCGCCACAGGGCGAGGGCCTCGGTGAGCAGGTCGGAAGCCTCCGCCCCGCGTCCCGCGTCCGCGGCATGGCGGCCGGCCGACAGCAGTCGCTCGAACCGGCGGGCGTCGACCTGGTCGGGGGTGAGGTCGGCGACGTAGCCGGGGGCACGGGTGCGGATCACGGAGGCGGCACCGGCTGGTGCCAGGGCACGGCGGGCGGCGGCGACGTGCGAGGCGACCAGCGCGGCCGCGGTCGCTGGGGGGCGCTCCTCCCAGACGAGGTCCACCACCGTGCGGTGGACAGGACTTCACCCAGATGCACGACGAGCGCGGACAGCAGTGCCACGGGTCTCGATCCGCCCAGCGGCAGATTCCGGGCCCCGTCCTCCCACACCTCGACGGGCCCCAGCAGGCGCACTTCGATCATCGTCCCCCGGCAAGCATGGGTCCGCGGACATGTCCGGACAACGATATCGGCAGGCCGGGGCGAGGAGGTCGTAGATTCCGGGCAATTGGCCGGTTTCGACCCGTGCGCCAGTGAGGGACCCGGGCGAAGCACGGGCAGAAACGCTTCCCTCTCGATTCCGGCGCCGACGAGTACTGGCTGGTTCGCGTGGCGTGTCCCCGGACGCGCCCGGCCACCGCGCCGACGCCGGGCAGGTACACCTCCGAGCGCGTACGCGCGGCGGCGCTCATACGGGACGAGAGCGCGCCCCGTCCGCCCCATGACGACAAGTCACCGAGCGAGGAGACGACCATGACGAACATCCTGCGCACCGCGGCGCGTTCGCTGCGGCACGCGGCCCCGGCCGGTGCCGTCGCAGCGGCCGTAGCACTCCCCCTGCTGCTCCCCACACCGGCACAGGCGACCACGACGGACGCCCAGTTGTACGTGTGGGCGACCGGTGTGAACGTACGGGCGTGCGCGGGGGTCTCCGCGGACTGCCCGCCGATCAAGTACGCGCAGATCGGCAAGCGGTGGGTGACGGCGTACTGCCAGCGGCAGAGCAGCGAGGTGGTGGACGGCCCCTACCGCAACAACTGGTGGGTGCAGGTGAACGCCGGCGGTCCGATCGGCTGGATCAGCGCGGTGTACGTGCGCGGCGGCGACAACGACCAGCCAGTGCCCGGCCTGTCCACCGATTCCGACTGCCACTGACACCGGAGAACGGCGGCGTGGACGCTCATACGAAGGGCCCGTGGGCGCCGTCTCCCGCACGACGCGTCAGTCACCATCCTCCACCGACACCGAGAGGGGCACCCGCTGTGTCCTCGAAGTCCATGACCCGCCGGTTCTCCTGGCGGGCGCTGTGCGCCACCCTGCTCGGCCTGACGGCCGTGCTGGGTCTGATGTCGGCCCCCGCGCAGGCCGACGTCACGACGAGGCCCGTCCACATCTGGGCCAGTCAGGTCCGCGTACGGGAGTGTCAGAGCACCAGCTGCGACCTGGCCACTCAGGAGCGGCTCACCAACGTCACCGTGCAGGCGTTCTGCCAGCGTTGGAGTGAGCGCGTCTCCGACGGCCCCTACTACAACCACTACTGGGTCGAGATCATCACGCCCGGTCACAGGCTGGGCTGGGTGAGCGCCGTGTACGTCAGCGGCGGGTCCAACGACGGACCGGTGCCCAACGTGCCCGTCGAGACCGACACCAGCCCCGTGTACTGCGAGTACCCGTAAACCGCGAGGTACGGGCGTCGAGCGCACGACAGGAAAGGGAACATCATGAACGTGCAGGACCCGACATCCGGACGGCGGCTGCGCCGGGCGATCGTCGTCTTCGCCTCCGCTGCCTGTCTGAGCACGGCCGTGGCCGGTGTCGCCGGCGCCGACGCTCCGGCACGTGACGGGAGCCGGGCCGTCCCGGCGGGCACCGTCTCGGCGGCGGTCGAGCACTACGGCAACATGGCGACCGGTGGCTGCCTCGACGACAGCGAGTACGGCTTCCGGGGCTTCCAGTGCAACAACAGCGACTACCAGAACTGGAGCGTGCGGGTCTGGCAGGAGGACGGCACCCGCCAGTTCCGGAACGTCTTCACCGGCCGCTGCATGTACGGCGGTGTCGGCGCCGGGGCCAAGCCGGAGACCCGGGCCTGCGACTCGTCCAAGCAGCAGAGCTGGTGGGTGCACGCGCGGGGCGACCAGGTGAGCTTCGAGAACCAGGCCACCGGTCTCTGCCTCGACGACAGCGAGTACGGCCTGCGCATGATGGCCTGCACCTACAACCGCAACCAGACCTGGCGCTGACGACACGCCGGACGCGCGGTGCCGGAGGGACGAGCGGGTGGTCCCTCCGGCACCGCGTTCGGCCGTGCTCCGCCCGGTGCTGCCTGGTTCGCCGAGCGCCGCCGAGTCCGCTCCGGTGCGAGCGCGGGACATCCGCGAACCCGTGATCCCGTGCTCGGTGCGGTAGAGGTGGAGCGCGTGGTGTGGAGTGGTGACCGTCGGCCCTGTGCGGCGGCTGACGCCCCCTGGGGTGCCGGAGGCGGGAGGTGCCGGGCCGCCGCGGCGCCGGTGTCAGGTGGTGGCGTGGATGGCGTCGCGCATCTTCTGCTCGGTGCGTTCCTGGGCCGCGGTGCGTTCGATGGTGGCGGCCAGGGCGTGGGCGGGGATGACGGCGATGCCGTCGTTGTCGCCGATGATGGCGTCGCCGGGGTTGCAGACGATGTTGCCGCAGGCGACGGGGTAGCCGATGCGTCCGGGGCCGTTCTTCCAGGGGCCGGCGGGCGAGACGCCGCGGGCGTAGACGGCCAGGCCCTGGCCGGCGAGTTCGTCGATGTCGCGGACGGCGCCGTCGACGACGATGCCGGTGACGCCCTTGGCGAGGCACATCTCGCCGAGGATGTCGCCGAAGACGGCGCGGTTGGTCTCGGCGTTGGCGTTGATGACGAGGACGTCGCCGGGGCGGGCGTCGTCGAGGGCGCGGTGGATGGCGAGGTTGTCGCCTTCGCGGGCGTGGATGGGCAGGACGGTGCCGGCGAGGCGGGGTGCGGGGGTGACGGGGCGGATGGGCGAGGCCATGATCCCCATGCGGGCCTGGACATCGCCGATCAGGGCGACCGGGTACCGGGCGAGCTTCTTCACGTCGTCGAGGTCGGCGCGCGGCCACTCGGGGGCGATCTCGATGTTGTCGGTGGAGGCGTTGATGAACAACGGAGAGTCCTTGCGGTGGGAGAGGAGTGGGGAGAGGCCGGGCGGGGTCAGGCCGTTGCGGCGGGGTGGTTGACGGCGTGCTGCGGCGTGGTGCCGCCGAGGACCTGGCGGATGCACTGCAGGGCCTGGGTGCCGGCGGCGAGCAGGGACTGGGTGGTCTGTCCGGCGACGTGCGGAGTCACGATGAGGTTGTCGAGGTGGCCGTTGCGGGCGGCGATCTCACGGCTGTGCGGCAGGGGGTCCTGCATGTCGGTCGACTCGCCCTCGATGACGTCGAGGGCCGCGCCGCCGAGGTGCCCGGATTCCAGGGCGAGGAGAACGGCCGTCTCGTCGACGAGGGCGCCGCGGGCGGTGTTGATGAGGACGGTGCCGGGGCGCATGCGGGCGATGGCGGCGGCGTCGATGATCCGCTTGGTGGCGGTGGTGAGGGGCGCGTGGAGGCTGAGGATGTCCGCGCGGGCGATGAGGTCGTCGAAGGGGACGAGTTCGGCGCCGTGCTGGCGGACGAACTCGGGGGCGACGTAGGGGTCGCTGACGAGGACGGTCATGCCGAAGGCGCGGGCGATGCCGGCGGTCAGCGAGGCGATGCGGCCGAAGCCGAACAGGCCCAGGGTGCGGCCGTGGAGCTCGAAGCCGGTCAGGTGGGGCTTGATCGCGCCCCACTGACCGGCCGCGGTGCCGGCGGCCGCGGCGGGGATGCGGCGGGCCAGGGCGAGGGCGAGGGCGAAGACGTGTTCGGCGACGGAGCGGGCGTTGCTGCCGGGGGTGACGGTGACCCAGACGCCGGCGCGGGTGGCGGCGGCGAGGTCGACGTTGTCGGTGCCCACGCCGTGCCGGGCGATGATCTTCAGCTGTGGAGAGGCCTGGATCTTGTCGGCGGTGAACTGCTCGGCGCGCAGCATGACGGCGTCGACCTGGTGCTGGACGGCGGTGTAGGGGGTGGCGTGGGGGCCGTAGCCGAGGTGGACGTCGCCGAGTTCGCGGAGCTGGGCGAGGACGTGGGGGTGGATGGCGTCCGAGACGTAGAGAGACGTCACGTGTGGGGTCCGTTCGTGCGCGGGGCGGCCGTCGGGGATCAGGCGTAGAGGTGGTCGTCGGAGGTGCTGGGACGCATGAGGCCGAAGGCGACCGCGAGTCCGAACAGGCCGAAGAAGACGAGAATGTAGGCGGGCACGAGGGTGCTGCCGGTGGTGTCGATGAGCCAGGTGGAGAGGTAGGGGCCCGCGCCGCCGCCGATGACGGCGCCGACGCTGTGGCCGAAGGCGACACCGGTGTTGCGGACCTGGACGGGGAAGAACTCGGGCATGACGGCGTAGGTGCCGGCTTGGCAGAGGGCGTAGGGGATCATGCCGAGGAGCAGGCCGGCGATGGCCAGGCCGACCGATCCGCGTCCCATGAGCCAGAAGGACGGGATGGTGATCGCGATGTAGGCGGTGTAGGAGACGACCAGGACGTGCTTGCCGCCGAGTCGGGTGCCGAGCTGGCCGCACAGGGGGATGAAGACGGCGGCGGCCAGGACGGCGAGCAGGACGATGGTGGCGGCTTCGCCTTCGCTGAAGTGCAGCACGGTGCTCAGGTAGGAGGCGACGAACACGGTGCCGACGTACGTGCCGACGTTCTGGACGGTGGAGATGGCCATGACCTTGCCGAGCGGGCCGCGGTAGTCGGCCATGAGCTCCTTGAGCGGCTTGCGGTCGGAGCGGTCGGCGGGCTCGGCGCTGCGGAACTCGGGGGTGTCCTCGATCTTCAGGCGCAGGTAGAGGCAGAGCAGGCCGAGGGGGACGGCGAGGAGGAACGGGATGCGCCAGCCCCAGGACTCCATGGCGCCTTCGGGGACGAAGGTCGCGGCGAGGGCTGCCATGCCCGCGGCGCAGGCCTTGCCGAACACGGCGACGCCGGGGATGAAGGAGATGTACAGCGAGCGGCGTTCCTTCGGGGCCCACTCGCGGATGTAGCTGGCGGCGCCGCCGATCTCGCCGCCACTGGAGAAGCCCTGGAGCATGCGCAGGACGATGAGCAGGAACGGGGCGGCGACGCCGATGGAGGCGTAGCCGGGGAGCAGGCCGGTGAGGGCGGCGGCCAGGCTCATGAGGCCGATGCTGGCGATGAGGCTGACGCGGCGGCCGACGCGGTCGCCGAGGCGGCCGAAGAAGAGGGCTCCGAGGGGGCGGACGGCGAAGGCCGAGCCGAAGACCAGAAACGTGTTGAGGAGGCCGACGGTCGGGTTGTCACTGGGGAAGAAGACGATCGCGAGCGTCGCGGCGACGTAGCCGTAGACGCTGAAGTCGTAGTACTCGATGAAGGTGCCGAAGGCGGCCACGGCGGTGGCCTTCTTCGCCTTGCGGCGCCGTTCGTCGGCGACGGGGGTCACCTCTGCAGTGTCCGTGGGGACTGACATCTCGCACCTCGCTGTGCAAAAACTGGGACGGCGTCCTGTAAACTGTTCGGTGAGTGTCTGGTCGGGATCCGCCTGGTGTCAACCCTTCAACCGGGATGACGCGAAACACCAGGGCAACACGGCGTTCACACGCACCCGCCGACGGCGGCGCACCGGCGATCCTGGCGGCCGGTGCCGCGTAGAGTTGGCCGATCAGGCGGAACACGACAGGGGGCGTCGAAGTGGAGCGGCTGCAACGGGCCTCGCGGACCCCGGAACGCGGCACCGGCCGCAAACGGTGCCGGTCATGAGCGCCGGTCCGGCCGTCAACGACCGCATCCTCGCCACCCTCGACGCGCTCGTCCGCCGGCCCACCGACCAGCCCTGGGGCGTGCGCGAACTCGCCGAGGACACCGGCCTGAGCCGCAGCACCGTCCATCGCGTGCTCCAGGCACTCACCGAACGCGACCTCGCGACGCAGACCGCGCACGCCACCTACACCTCAGGCCCCCGCCTGCGCGTCCTGGTGGACCGCCTCCACCGCAGCCATCCGCTCCTCGGCCAGGCCCGGCCCCTCGCACAGGACCTGGCGGCGGCTTGCGACGCCACCATCCTGCTGTCCCTCTACGACCCCGCCCGCGCCGACGCCTTCGTCGCTCTCACCGCCGTACCGGACGGTCCCGTCCGGTACCGTCTCGACCCCGGCCGCCCGCTCCCCCTCCACGCCGGCGCCGCGGGCCGCGCCATCCTCGCCGAACTCCCCCCGGACGTCCTCGCCCGGCTCGACCTCACCGCCCACACCGATGAGACCGTGACCGACCCCGCCGAGCTCAAGGACCTCCTCGAACAGGGCCGCGCCCAGGGCGTCACCGTCAGCGTCGGTCAGCACATCGCCCTCGCCGCCGGTGTCGCCGCCCCGCTGCACGCAGCCGGCCTCACAGGCGCCCTGTCCGCCACCCGCCTGCGCCACGAGACCGACCCGGAGGACATCGCCCGCCTCGCCCCCCTTGTCCGCGAAGCCGCCGACCGGGCGAGCCGCCTGACGCCCCGCGAGCACCCGCCCCTCCCCCAGGGACACACCCCGCCGTCCCCCGCAGCCGACGACAGCGGCGGCTCCGCCGCGGCACGCGTCGAAAACCTGATCACCGCCCTGTGCACGGCCGCTCCCCTGCCCACCGGCGGCCGCGCCCTCGCGCGCGTCCTGCACGGCAACCCCGCCACCACCGCCCGGCTCCTCGACACCGCCCTGACCAGCGGCCTGGCCGTCCTCCGCGAGGAACACGCCCTCGCCGGCCCCCTCCTCATGCGATGGGCGGCCATCCTCGGCCCCCTGGAGTCCACCGGCGCCCTCGTGGCCCCGGCCCTGCACGCCCTGGCCCAGGAGACCGGCGAAACCATCGCGCTGACCGAATACGACCAGACCACCGGCACCGCCCGGATGACCACCGTCGTCCCCGGCAGCAAGCCCATCCACTACAGCCTCTCCACCGACGCCGACGTCCCCCTCACCGCCGGCGCCGCGGGCAAGGCCATCCTCGCCTTCCTGCCCGACCGCACCCTCGACGACCTCGAACTCGTCCCCTACACCGACCACACCCCCCTCGACCGCCCGCGCATCGCCACCGACCTGCTCGGCATCCGCGCCCGGGGCTGGGCCACCGGCGACCGCGAACGCATCCCCGACGCCTACGGCATCGCCGTCCCCTACTTCACCGACCACGGAATCGCCGGCTCCATCACCGCCACCGTCCCCCGCCACCGAGCCGACCAGCTCGACCCCACCGGCCTCGCGGCACACCTGGCCGCCACCGCCGCCGCCGTCACACGACTCCTCTCGCTCCGCACCACCCCACCCGCCCCCTGACACACAGGGGAACCCCCCGGAAGACGAACCAGCGTTCCGCCCGCCCCGGAGTGGGACGCGCTCACGGCCGCTCCGCAGGCGACCAGCGGCGTTCCATGACGGAGCTTGATGGCGATGAGCTTCTTCGCCGCCTCCCTCGACAAGGCAACGGCCGCTGCCGAGGGTCCGCGGGTACGGCCGGAGCCGTCATGAGGGTGCGTCTCCATGCGACGCGGTGAAGGTCGGCCGGCTGGGCCTCACTCCCACACGACCACGCTGCGCCGTACGGGCACTGTCGCAGGGCCGGAGGCGAAGAGCTCCGGGGAGCGGCTGCGGATGCGCTCGATGTCGTCGAAGACGGCGCGAAGGTGATCGCGCATGCGACTGCGGGCCCCGGGGATGTCGCCCGCGGTGATCGCGGCGAAGATCTCGTGATGCTGGTCGGCGAAGACGGTGGGGGACTCATGGCCGTGCAGGCCGAGCCGACGGGCCCGGTCGAGGTGGCCCTTGGCGGCGGCGACGGTGGCCCAGGCGTTGCCGTGACCGCTCAGCCGCATCAGATCGTGGTGGAAGGCCTCGTCCAGGACGAAGAACTCCTCGCGGTCGAGACCGGTGCGCCGCTGGCACTCCAGGTTGTTCCGCAGCTCCTCGACCGTCTCGGTGTCGAGCTGTTCGGGAAGGTCCTCCAGGGAGGCGAGTTCCACCGCTTCGCGCAGGAACTGCGCGTCGGCGACCTGGGCAGCGTCGACGCGCGAGACGAACGACCCGATCTTCGGGAAGACCTGCACCAATCCCTCCTGGGCGAGGAGGATCAGGCTCTCCCGCACGGGGGTGCGGCTGACGCCCAGTGAGGCGGCCAGTTCGTTCTCCGACAGGGCGGCGCCCGGGGCGAGTTCCAGGGTCAGGACCATCTGGCGCAGCTTGAGGTAGATGTCGCGCCGACTGGTCCGCCGCCCGTTCGATTGAGCCATGCGCACATCCTACGTACCGGACGAAGGGTCTTGCTCCTCTGTGCGACAGATGCTTGTATACAAGTACTGCACGACAGGATGGAGCCGTAAGTGAGCAAGATCGCGCGGGCCGAGGTGCTCGTCTCCTCTCCCGGTCGCACGTTCGTCACGCTGCGCATCACCACCAGCGACGGAGTCACCGGACTCGGGGACGCCACGCTCAACGGGAGGGAGCTGGCCGTCGCCAGTTACCTCCGGGACCACGTGGCCCCTCTGCTCATCGGCCGCGACCCCGCCCGCATCGAGGACATGTGGCAGTACCTCTACAAGGGCGCCTACTGGCGCCGCGGCCCGGTGACGATGACCGCGGTCTCGGCCGTGGACACCGCGCTGTGGGACATCAAGGGCAAAGTCGCGGGCCTGCCCGTGTACCAGCTCCTCGGCGGCCGATCCCGCGACGGCGTGCTGGTCTACTCGCACGCGAGCGGCACCGACGTGCCCTCCCTCCTCGACGATGTCGAACGCCACCTGGAACTGGGCTACCGGGCGGTGCGGGCACAGGCCGCGGTTCCCGACGTCGGTGGCACCTACGGGGTGCGCAAGGGCAAGATCTACGAGCCGGCCGCGACCGACCTGCCCGAGGAGCAACCCTGGGACACCGACGCCTACCTCGGCTTCGCGCCGGGATACCTGGAGGCGGTCCGGGAGCGGTTCGGGTTCGGCTTCCACCTGCTGCACGACGTGCACCACCGGCTGACGCCGATGGAGGCCGCCCGCTTCGGGCGGAGCGTCGAGGACTGCCGGCTGTTCTGGATGGAGGACCCGACCCCTGCGGAGAACCAGGAGGCGTTCCGGCTCATCCGCGAACACACCACCACACCGATCGCGGTCGGCGAGGTGATGAACTCCATCTGGGACGTGCAGCACCTCATCACCGGGCAGCTCATCGACTACGTACGCACCACCGTCGCACACGCGGGCGGCATCACCCACCTGCGGCGGATCTTCGACCTGGCGGCGCTGTACCACATCCGCACCGGCTCGCACGGCGCCACCGATCTCTCACCCGTCAGCATGGCCGCCGCCGTGCACCTCGACGTCACCGTGCCGAATTTCGGCATCCAGGAGTACATGGGCCACGCGGAGGAGACCTTCGAGGTGTTCCGCTCCGGCGTCACCTTCGCCGACGGGTACCTCAACCCCTCCGACGAGCCCGGCCTCGGCGTGGAGTACGACGACAGGGCCGCCGAGCGCTTCCCTTACCAACGCCGCTATCTCCCTGTGGCGCGCCGTCTCGACGGTTCGGTGCACGACTGGTGAGCACCGCACCCGCCCTTCCCCGCCTGGACCGCCGCGCGCTGTCGCGACTGGCGCCCGGCCTCCTGCCCGCCGTCGACCCGGCCGGACTGCGCCCACGCGTCGTGCACTTCGGGCTCGGCGCCTTCCACCGGGCCCATCAGGCCCTCTACACGCAGAACGCCGCCGCCGTCTCGGGCGAGCCCTGGGGCATCACGGCCGTCGCGCCCCGCTCGACCGCCACCGTGCGCGCCCTGCGGGAACAGGACTGTCTGTACTCGGTCGTCGAGCGCCGCCCCGACGGCCACGCCTGCCAGGTCGTCGGGTCCGTGGTCGGCGCCCTGGCGATGGGCGCTGACGCCGCGGCCGTCGACGCGCTGCTCGCCGATCCCGAGGTGAGCGTGGTGACCCTCACGGTGACCGAGAAGGGTTACCACCGGTCTGTCGCGACGGGCGGTCTGGACACGGCGGCGGCGCCCGTCGCCGCGGACCTGGCCGCCCCGCCCGGCGCGCCGCTCACCACCGTGGTGGGACGCCTCGCTTCGGGTCTGGCCCTCCGGATGCGGTCGGGCGCGGCCCCCGTCGCCGTCGTCTCCTGCGACAACATGGCGGGCAACGGCACCGTACTGGCCCGCGTCGTGCGCGACTTCGTCGACGCCTCGACCTGGCCGGACCGGGAGACCGTGCTGGCACGGATGGACGAGGCGGTGACCTTCCCCTCGACCGTCGTCGACCGGATCGTGCCCGCGACCAGCGACGACGACCGGTCGGCCGCCCGCACCGCGCTGGGCCTCGACGACAGCCTGACCGTCGCCAGTGAGCCCTACCGCAGTTGGGTCCTGGAGGATTCCTTCGCCGCGGCCCGGCCGCCCTGGGAGCATGACGGCGCCCTCTTCGTGCCGGACGTCGGCCCGTACCAGCTCACCAAGTTGCGGCTGCTCAACGGCTCCCACTCGGCCCTGGCCCACCTGGGCCTCGCCACTGGACACGCCACCGTCGCCGACGCCATGGCGACGGATTGGGGCGAACGGCTCGTCCGCGCACTGTGCGCCGAGGTCGCGCCCACCCTGCCGGCCGGAGGACCCGACCCCGCGGCGTACGCCGGTGAACTCGTCGTCCGCTTCCGCAACCCCACGATGCACCACACGCTGCGGCAGATCGACTCCGACGCTTCCCTGAAGATCACCGAGCGCTGGCTGCCCGCCCTGCGCGAGCTGCGCGCGAGCGGCACGCACACGCCGGTCCTGGCCCTCGCCCTCGCCGCTTGGGCGCACGGCACCCGGCCCGGTGTCCATGACCGGTCGGACCCCGCGACCGAGGCCCTCGCCTCCTGCTGGAACGCGGGCGACCCCGCGGCCGGGACGGTGAGCGCGCTGCTGCGCACCGTCGGCGCCGCGGATCTCGCCGACGACACGGCTCTCACCGCGGCCGTCGCCGACCGGTTGCCCGCCCTGCGCGCGGGCCGCGTCGAGATCTGACCCCTCCCGCAACACTCCACCTTCCCGCCCCCATGCACCCCCCTGCACCCACCCGTTCCGTCCCCGAACAACGGAGTTCACGATGAAGGACAGCGCCGTCGCCGCGGAGCAAACGCGTCCCGCGAAGCGCACCACGGGCGATCTGGCCAGAGCCGCCGTCTCGGGCTGGCTGGGCACGGCCATGGAATTCATGGACTTCCAGCTCTACTCGCTGGCCGCCGCCATCGTCTTCAACAAGCTCTTCTTCCCCGACGTGAGCCCCGCGATCGGGCTGATCGCCGCGATGGCCACCTACGGCGTCGGCTATGTCGCCCGGCTCGGCGGCGCGGTGTACTTCGGGCGCATGGGCGACAGGCTCGGCCGCAAGAAGGTCCTCTACATCACCGTGCTCCTGATGGGCGCCTCGACCACCCTGATCGGCGTCCTGCCCACCTACGGCACGATCGGCATCATGGCACCGATCCTGCTGGTCGCGCTGCGGCTGGCCCAGGGGTTCGGCGCGGGCGCCGAGATCGCCGGCGCGACGGTGCTCCTCGCCGAGTACGCGCCCGCCAAGCGCCGGGGCCTGATCTCTTCGCTGGTGTCGCTCGGCACCAACTCCGGAACCCTCGCCGCCTCCGGCTTGTGGGCCGTCCTGCTCGCCGTGCTCAGCGAGGACCAACTCCTGTCCTGGGGCTGGCGGCTGCCGTTCCTGCTCAGCTTCGCCATGATGCTGTTCGCCGTCTGGCTGCGTCGCGGCCTGAAGGAGAGCCCCGTCTTCGAGGAACGCGCCGACGTCGTGGACGGTGTGGCGCTGGACCGCGAGGAGGTGGAGTCGGTCATCACCGACTCCGCTGAGCAGCAGGGCAGCGTACTGGCAGCCGGCGTGCGGCAGCGCAAGGGCAAGGCGTTCTTCCTCGCCCTGGCGCTCCGCTTCGGCCAGGCCGGCAACTCCGGACTGATCCAGACCTTCCTCGTCGGCTACATCGCCACCAATCTCGCGGTCGACCGGTCCGTACCCACGGACGCGATCGTGTACGGCTCGCTCGTGGGATTCGCCACCGTGCCGTTCATCGGCCTGCTCGGCGACCGCGTCGGCCGCCGCGTGCTCTACCTGGTCGTCTCGGCGCTGACCATGGTCCTCGCCTTCCCGGTGATGCTGCTGATCACCTCCGGCACCACGCCGGGCGTGATGATCGGCATGGTGCTCGGCCTCAACGTCGGCGTGCTCGGGCTGTTCTCGCTGGAGAGCGTGACGATGGCCGAACTCTTCGGCGCCCGCACCCGGTTCACCCAGCTCGCCCTCGCCAAGGAGATCGGCGGCATCCTCGCCACCGCGATAGGCCCCGTCCTCGCCGCCACCCTCACGGCCGTCACCGGGAGCTGGTGGCCCATCGCCGCCATGCTCATCGTCTACTCACTGATCACGTTCGTCGGCGCGTACCTGGCGCCCGAAACCCGCGGACGCGACCTGGTCCGCCTGGAGGACGCCGTATGACCACCGCCGCCGAGGAACACGGAGCCACAGCCGCCGGCAAGCGCACCATGCGTGCCCTGGTGGTGCACGGCCCCGGCGACGTCCGCGTGGACGAACGGCCGCTGCCGGTACCCGGACCCGGCGAGGTCCTGCTGGCCCTGGAGTGGGGCGGCATCTGCGGATCCGACATCGCCTACTGGAGGCACGGCGCGTCCGGTACGGCCGCGCTGAGCCATCCGCTGGTCCTCGGACACGAGGTGGCGGGCCACATCGCCGCGCTCGGCCCCGGCGTCACCGGGCTCGCCGAAGGCCAGCCGGCGACCGTCCACCCGGCCCGGCCGGTCGGCGACGGCGTGCTGCCCCAACGGATCGCGGGCCGCACCAACCTCTACCCCCACGTCCGCTACTTCGGCTCGGCAGCCTTCACCCCCCACACCGACGGCGGGTTCAGCGAATACCGCACGGTCGACGCCGACCAGGTACGGCCGCTGCCGGACGGGGTGGACACCGAGCGGGGCGCGCTGGCGGAGCCGCTGGCCGTGGCCCTGCACGCCGTCGGCCGAGCCCCTTCCCTGCACGGCCGGACCGTCCTGGTCAACGGTGCCGGACCGATCGGCTCCCTGGTGGTGGCCGCCGCCAAACACCGCGGCGCGGGCACCGTGATCGCCGCCGACCTGTCGGCGGACGCGCTCGCCGTCGCCCGGGCGATGGGAGCCGACGAGACCCGCGACCTCGCGCGCGGCGAGACGCTGCCGGAGGACGTAGAGGTGGTCTTCGAGGCGTCGGGCGCCCCGGCGGCGCTCGGTGCGGTACTGCGGGCCACCGCCCGCGGCGGCACCCTCGTCCAGGTCGGCAACCTGCCCGGCAGCGCGGTCACCGCCGTCCTCGGCGACCTGGTCACCCGCGAGATCACCTGGACGGGGTCGTACCGCTTCGTGGAGGAGATCGACGACGCGCTGCTCGCCCTGCGCGACGGCGTGGACGTCACACCGCTGATCACCCACCGCTTCCCACTGGACCGGGCGGCCGAGGCCCTGTCGGTCGCCGCCGACCCGGCCGCCGGGAGCAGCAAAGTGCTGCTGCGGCTGTCCGGCAGGGGGGATTCGGCTCCCGCCTGAGGGCTGCCCCGTAATCCCTGGTGGGAGCGCCGTGAGCTGGTCGGCACCGCAGGTGCCACTGCGCCCGAGCCCCACCGGGCGTAGCGGAGGGTCAGACGTTCCTGATCAGCCCGGGCGTCGAGTACGACGTCCTGTGGAGACGTGGGTGGGGCCGGCCCGGAAGATCTGCTCCGGGCCGGCCCCACCCACGCGCTCTCAGTTTGCTGCGGGGACGGGGGCGTGGGTCGGTGCGGGTGTCTCCTTCGGATCGGGCTCGGCTGTCACCGCGGAGGGAGCGGGGGTGGGAGCGTAGGAGATCTCTCCGCGCAGGACGGCCCTGGCCCGATCCTCGTCCAGCTCACCCTCCCACCGGGCGACGGCCAGGGTGGCGACGCCGTTGCCGACCAGGCTGGTGAGGGCGCGGGCTTCGGACATGAACCGGTCGATGCCGAAGATCAGCGCGAGGGCGGCGACCGGGACGTGCGGTACGGCGCTGAGCGTGGCGGCCAGGGCGATGAAGCCGGAGCCGGTGACGCCCGCGGCGCCCTTCGAGGTGAGCAGCATGACGGCGAGCATGGTCAGCTGCTGGGTGAGGCTGAGGTCGATGCCGAGGGCCTGGGCGAGGAAGACCGAACTCATGGTCAGGTAGATGGCGGTGCCGTCGAGGTTGAAGGAGTACCCGGCGGGCAGCGTGATGCCGACAACCGGTTTCGAGGCGCCCGCGTGCTGGAGCTTGGCCATCATGCGCGGCAGGACCGATTCGGTGGAGGACGTGCCGAGGACGATCAGCAGCTCTTCCTTGATGTAGCGCAGAAAGGGCAGCAGCCGCAGGCCGTTCAGACGCATCACGCCCCCGAGGACCACCAGGACGAAGAGCAGCGCGGTCAGCCAGAACGAGCCGACCAGCAGGGCGAGATGGCGCAGAGTGCCCAGGCCGTAGTTGCCGATGGTGAAGGCCATCGACCCGAACGCGCCGATCGGGGCAAGCCGCATGATCCACCGGATGAGCGTGAACAGCACCGTGGAGAACTTCTCGATGCCCCGGGCGATGCCCAGGCCGGCCTCTCCACTGGCGTGCAGCCCGAAGCCGAACAGCACCGACACCAGCAGTACCGGCAGGATCTCGTTGCCGGTCAGGGCGCCGACCAGGGTGGCCGGGATGATGGCGAGGACGAACTCGGCGAAGCCTTCGTGGGCCCCGGTCGCCTCCGGCGGCAGGCCCTTGGCGGACAGGGTCGAGACATCGACGTGCAGCCCGCTGCCCGGCTTGACGACGTTGACGACGACCAGGCCGATCACCATGGCGACCGTGGTCAGCACCTCGAAGTAGACCAGAGCTTTCAGGCCCACGCGGCCGACCGCCCGGGCGTCGCCCATGGAGGCGATGCCGTGGACGACCGTACAGAAGATGACCGGCGCGATGAACATCTTCACCAACGCGATGAAGCCATCGCCGAGCGGCTTCAGGTCAGCGCCCACGGAGGGCCACAGCCAGCCCACTGCGGCGCCGAGGAGAACGCCGATCAGGCACTGGATGTAGAGGTGGGACAGCATACGGCGGATGCGGCCAGGTGGTGCGGTGACGGTACCCGGGGCGGCGTCGTTGCGGCTCATGCGGGGCGTCCTTCCAGGACGGGAACGAGGAGTTCGGCTCGGGCGATACGCCGGGCGGCGCGGTGCAGGAGCACCGTGGGGGACGCGCCACCCGCGGCGGGGACGGCTCGGGTGGTGATCACGCCGGCGGGAGTGCCCAGGCGCAACGTGCCGTCGGCGGTCTGCCGGGCCACGCGGTGGGCGAGGGTGCCGGGGGTGGCGGCGGCCGTGGCCAGGGCCACGGCGGAGGTCAGGCCGATCGCCGGGTGCGGCGCGTGCATGGAGACCATGCGTACGGCCAGGTCATACTCGTCCTGGTTGACGAGGGTGCCCTGTGTGGTGCGATAGGGAGCAGGCCGGGCGACGATGCCCACCTTCGGCACCGCGTGGCTGACCGGATCGCCCTCATGGGCCAGGCCCATGGCCAGTGCTGCCTGGCGGCGCAGCAAGGTCAGCACGGGCACTGCGGCGGCGAACGC
Organism: Streptomyces sp. NRRL F-5630; assembly: GCF_000719475.1. GTDB lineage: Bacteria > Actinomycetota > Actinomycetes > Streptomycetales > Streptomycetaceae > Streptomyces. The sequence continues at coordinate 36,006 of NZ_JOGO01000026.1, forward strand.
GGTGAGAGATTCCGTGCCGTCAAGGCCGAACGCTTTGGCCTCGAACAGCGCGGCCGGCGCGCCCGCATCCACCAGGGACGCCTCGACGTGACCGTCCGGACCGGTCAGCTCGTCCAGCGCCCGGCCGGTCGGCAGCGCGCGGCCGGTCGTCGAGCCCGCAGGGTCCTGAAACCCCAGCAGGACCGGCACACCCGGCGCCGAGGTACCCGGCACCACGGCCGTGCCCTCCTCCGGGGCCACGCCCGCGGGGGTGGGGATGGCGCCGGTGAGGCGGGCCCCGGTGTTGACGTTGAGCATGCGGACGGTGGTGGTCTCCGAGGTGATCGGCACGAGGTCGTGGTGGACGGCGTAGAGGGCCACGGCGGTGGCGCAGTTGCCACAGTTGCTGGCCCACTCCACGCGCTCGTCGCCGATGCCGACCTGGGCGAAGGCGTACTCGACGTCCACCCCGGGTCGGCTCGACGCCTGGACGACGGCGGCCTTGGAGGTGGTGGAGGAGGCGCCGCCCACGCCGTCGATCTGGCGGGGGTCGGCGGCGTTGAAGGCGGCGAGCAGGAGGGCGTCGACATCCACGCCGGTGGCGGCCACGTCCCGGTGGTCGAAGATCCAGCACTTGCTGGTTCCTCCGCGGATCATCTCGCCCTGCAGACGCAGCACAACCGACTCCTCACAGACAGGGAAGGGAAGCCCACCGGCGGTCTCGCCGTGCGTGGTGTCCTCCACGGTGGGTTACAGCAGCGTGAAGTACAATCTCGGAAATCTGCATGGCCCTTAAGATCAAGTGAACGCTGGAGGTGGTGGCATGCTCGACGCGCGGCGCATCCTGCTGTTCACGGAGGTCGCCCGGCACGGCTCGGTGACCGCGACAGCCCGCGCCCTCAACTACACACCGTCAGCGGTGTCGCAGCAGATCAGCCGCCTGGAAACGGATGCAGGACAGCCCCTCCTGGAACGGCACGCCCGGGGCGTCACCCTCACCGACGCCGGACGGGCGCTGGCCGAACGAGGACACCGGATCGAACGCGAACTGCGGGCCGCGGAAAACGAACTCGCCGACTACGCGGGACTGCGCGCGGGCACACTGCGCATCGGCACCTTCCCCACCGTTGGCGCCTCGCTCCTCCCGCAGGCCGTGATCGCCTTCCGGGACGCCCACCCCGACGTACGGCTGACCGTACGCAGCGCCCGTATCGCCGGACTCTGGACCATGCTGGAGAACCGGGAGATCGAAATGTCGCTGATGTGGGACTACGACTGGAGCCGAATCGACCGGGAGGACACCGTCGTCACCCCGCTCCTCGACGACCCGCCGGCCCTTCTCGTCAGCGACCACCATCCCCTCGCCGGCCGTGACGCCGCCTCACTCGCCGACTTCGCGGACGACCCCTGGATCACCCGCGCCGACCATCACCCGGTGGCCGAGGCCCTCGTCCGAGGGTGCCGTGCCGTCGGCTTCGAGCCCCACATCGCCTACGAGGCCCACGACTACCAGGAAGCCCAGGCCATGGTCGCCGCCGGCATCGGCGTCGCCCTCGCCCCCACCCTGGCCCTGGAGGGCACCCGCCCCGGCGTCAACGTCCTGCCCCTCCAGCCACCGGCCCCCATCCGCCGCATCCTCCTGGTCCGCATGGCCGACCACTCCCCCACCCCCGCCGCCCTGACCTTCGCCGAACTCCTTCGCAATGCCGCTGCGGCCCGAACCCTCTGATACCGAACCACGCCCACCGGTCATGGACCCGCCGCCCTCACCGCCGCCAATCCAGACCCTCCACGTCGGTGGTGGAAACTGTTGTCTTGCCGATCTCGAGAGATGCGCGTCGAACGGAAGTCCCCGATGGGTGGTCGTGGCGCACGGGGAGGCTCGCACTCTCCAAGCCGGGCGCGAGCCGGGGGGCCAGCGCGCCTATCCCGCATCTGCGCATAGCCTCCTCGGCGATTCGGCCAACCACCCGCCTTCGCGCTCCTGTTGCGGGAGCTGGGTCGGTGCACCCTCCACGCGCCGCCGCCCGCTCTATTCCGGGCTTTCAGGGCCGACCGAAACACATGTGTTCGATATCCCCGTTGCGTCGTTGAGCCTCATGACCACGCTGGACGAACGTCAAGGGGGACCCACGTTGACCTCGGCCGATACGAACGAACAGCAGGCCACCGCGCCTCCCCCGCCACCGCCGGCGGAGATCACCTACAGCGGGCAGTACTCCGTCAACCCGCTTGCGGAGGTCTCCTTCCGGAGAATGTGCGGGCAGATCCCCGCCGTGCTGAGCCGGATCGCCCGGCTGTCATGGCGGACCGACCGGCGTGCCGTGCAACTGCTGCTGGGCTCCCAAGTGGTCACCGGCGTGTCGGCCGCCGTGCTGCTGACGGCCACCGCCCGGGCCATGAAGCCCCTTCTCGGCGACGGGTCGGCCGGCGACCGGCTGCACGGAGCCGTGCCCGCGCTGGTGGTGGTCGCGCTCGCGGCCGCCCTGGGCCGTGGCGCGGCGGCGGTGGCCACGTACGCGGAGCGGCGGATCACTCCGCGGCTGACCACGGAGACGGACAGCGCACTGGTCGAGGCGGTGTGCCGGGTGGAAGCGTCCGCGTACGCGGAGGAGGGGTTCTCCGACCGGCACGAGGCGGCCGAGATGGGGGTGATCCGCACTCAGGTGATGGTCACTGATGCCCAGCGGTTCCTTTCCGCCTTGATCCGGATGGTCACCGCCGCCGGAGTGCTGTCGGTGCTGAACCCGCTGATGCTGCCACTGCTCCTGCTCGCCGTGCTGCCGGCCGGAGCGGGAGCGGTCCTGACAGCTCGGGTCGACTACGAGATCCACTACGCCAATATCGCTGACCGCAACGTGCGCGGCATGATGCGCTGGTGGGCGACCACGTCGAAGTACGGGGACGAGGTCCGCGCCAACTCGATGACCGACTACCTCGTCTACTGGTACCGGGCCCTGTCCGACCGGTGCGACCGGCGCACCCTGGCCGCTGCCCCGCGGACCCTGCGCATCGCCCTGCTCTCCGCGCTCACCGGCGGGGTGTTCTTGATGGCGGCCTGGGGAACGCTGGCGTGGCTGGCCATCTCGGGCCGGATCGAACTGGCCGTCGCGGCCACGGCCGTCATCGCCGTACAGACCACGCTCGCCGCACTCTCCCAGGTCGTCATCAACGGCGCCGCGGTCTTCCACACCAGCCTCTACCTGAGCGACATGCAGGCCTTCCTCGACGACACCGCCGCCCGCTCCCCCCGGCGCGGCTCGGGCGGGCCCGGCGACCGCGTCGAGCAGATCCGGCTCGAGGAGGCCGTCTACCAGTACCCGGGCAAGGACAAGCCCGCAGTCGACGGCGTCTCCCTCACGCTGGAGCGCGGCCAGATCCTCGCGATCGTCGGAGCGAACGGCTCGGGCAAGTCCACGCTCACCCGTCTGCTCACCGGCATCTACGTGGCCGACAAGGGCAAGGTCCTCTGGAACGGCGCCGACCTGGCCGAGGTGGACCCGGCAAGCGTGTGGGCGCAGACCGGTCTGGTACCGCAGATCTTCGCCCAGTGGCCGATGCCGCTCCGTGAGAACGTCACTCTTGGCCAGCCCCGCACCTACGACGACGCTCCGGTCTGGGAGGCGATCGACGCGGTCGGCCTGCGCGAAGCCGTCGACGACCTCCCCGCGGGCCTGGACACCCTGCTGTCCCGTGAGGTCTTCGGCGGCTCGGAGCTGTCCGGCGGACAGTGGCAGCGCATCGCGTGCTCCCGGGCCCTGTACCGCCGCCCGGGTCTGCTGGTCCTGGACGAGCCGACCTCCCAGATGGACCCGCGTGGTGAGCACCAGATCTTCGAGCAGATCAAGGCCATCGCCGCCGACCGCATCACCATCGTGGTCACCCACCGCTTGGAGAACACCAGGATCGCCGACCACATCATCGTGATGGAACACGGCCGGATCACCGAACAGGGCCGGTACGACGACCTCGTGCACGCCGGCGGGACCTTCGCCGAACTCCTTCGCCTCTCACAAGACCGCTGACCACACGCGCTCCAGGAGCAGACTGGGCCCCGTCCCCGAGCCCCGCCGACCGCCGCAGCCACCAGGCACCCGCCGCGCACCCGAACGCGAGGTACGCGGTATGAGGAAGGCGAAACCCCCGCCCGCGGCGGTGCGGCGTCGCTGGGCAGAGGAGCGCCGCGGACCCGTCACGGACGTCCGCGACGCCTCTCACTACGGGGAACGCTCCCGCGTGGGAACTGGAAGGGGGCGGGGCCGCTGGTACGTGAAAGTCTCGCCCTCGCCCTCGCCCTCGGTGGTGTTCTTCACCTGCGAGGCCCGGGCCTACCGCCACGTCATTCCCGCCGTTGGTCGGGGCCGCGCACCGCAGCGCCGGGCACCCCGGCGCCGGCATTCACACTGACCGACGGCGAGTGGCGCGGGCCGTGCATCGGCAGGCCCACGTCCTGTGCGCCCGCCTTCATCGCCCTCGGCGCGCGGGTCACCGCCGTGGACGCCTCCCAGCACGAACGCGCCTGCGGAGACCGCCGGGGGAACGGCCACCGGGCTCACCGGCGGACGGCACGCAGTCCGTCCAGGAGCAGCCGCAGCCCGAACTCGAAGTGTGCCGTGAAGTCCGTACTGGTGAGCACCGGCAGGGTGGCGGCGAGGTGCGGATACCTCCCCGCCTCCACCACCGCCTCGTGCAGGACCTCCGCGTTGGCGGGCCCCCCGTCCTCGGTCCGGAGGGCGGCTTGTTCCTCCAGGGTGTGGCCGACGGTGAAGTGGGACACCGCGTAGAGCGCCCGCGCCGCTTCACCATCGCTGAAGCCCGCCGCACGCAGCACCCCGATGAGGCCGTCGGCGAAGCCCAGGGTGTTGGGGCCGGTCGAGTGCGTACCGGCGTAGACGCGGGCGCCGTCGCGATGGGCGAGCAGGGCCGTGCGTAGTGCGCGGGCCAGGCGCGCCGTTGCCTCGCTCCAGTCGCCGTCTTCGGCCGGGCCGGTGGCGTCGGCGACACCGCCGAGCATGTGCTCGGCCATGGCGGTGAGCAGGTCCTGTTTGGTCGCGAAGTAGCGGTACAGCGCACCAGCCTGGACACCCATCGCATCGGCGAGCCTGCGCATGGTCAGCGCGTCGAGCCCGGACTCGTTCAGCAGGTCGAGGGCGGTTTGGACAGTGCGGGCCTGGTTGAGGCGGGCAGGCCGCCCCCTGGCCGGGCTTGACGGTGCGCTCATGGACCCCACTATATTGAACACCGTTCACGTGAACAGCGTTCACTAAATAGAGGAGGCCATCTCCGATGAAAACTGACGTGATCGTCGTAGGCGCCGGGCCGACCGGGCTGATGCTCGCCTGCGAGCTGGCACTGGCGGGCGTACGGACCCGGGTCCTGGAGCGCCGCACCGAACCGCAGCGCCATTCGCGTGCGCTGAGCCTGCACCCGCGCAGCGTGGAACTGATGGACCAGCGGGGGCTGCTCGACCGTTTCCTCCCGCTCGGCCGGACCGTGCCGGGCTGGCACTTCGCGGGGTTGCCCACCCAGCTGGACTTCCGTCCCCTCGACTCCCGGCACCGCTACACCCTCTTCCTGGCCCAGGCGCGCACCGAGGCGATCCTCGAAGAGCGGGCACACGAGCTGGGGGTGGAGATCAGCCGGGGCCACGAGATCCTCGGCGTGAGCCAGCACGGCGACGGGGTCGAGGTGGAGACCCGCGTCCCCGGCGGCGGCACCGAGACCGTACGTGCCCTGTACGCGGTCGGGTGCGACGGCGGGCGCAGCCTCGTACGGCGGTCCGCGGGGATCGGTTTCCCCGGCACGGACGAGACCCTGACCGGCATACTCGGGGACTTCGCGGTCGTCGACCCGCGGCCCGGCGCGCTCGACGCGGCACGGGCCCGTGGCGTGATCATCGCGCCGCTGGAGGGCGGGCTCACCCGCTTCGTCTGCCTGGATCCGGAGCGGATGCGGGTCCCGTCCCGGGAGCCCGTGACCCTGGAGGAGTTCCGTACCTCGCTCATCCGGATCACCGGTTCCGACTGCGGGGTCGCCGAGCCCGACTGGCTGTCGCGTTTCGGCAATGCCACGCGGCTCGCGGAGAGCTACCGCTCGGGGCGGGTCCTGCTGGCGGGCGACGCCGCCCACATCCACTTCCCCGCGGCAGGCCAGGGGCTCAACACCGGGCTCCAGGACGCCATGAACCTGGGGTGGAAACTGGCCGGCTCGGTGCACGGCTGGGCCCCGCCCGGGCTGCTGGACAGTTACGACGCGGAGCGCCGGCCGGTCGGCCGGTCGGTGACCGAGAACACCGAGGTCCAGACGCTGCTGGCGGAGCTGACGCTGATGTCGGGGTACCGGCGCCCGGCCGCGGCCCTGCGGTCGCTCCTCGACCAGCTGCTGGGCATCGCGGAGGTCAACCGCCGGCTCGCCGATCAGGTCTCCGCGCTCGGCACCCACTACCCACCGGCGGACCTGGGCGCCCACCCTCTGGTGGGGCGGCGTATGCCTGATGTGGGACTGACCGCCGCCGGTTCGGCGGCGACACGGGTGTACGAACTCCTCGCCCGGGGCCGCTTCGTTCTGCTCGCTCTGGCGGAGGACCCCTCCCCCTCCCTGCGGGAGGCCGTCGCCACGGACCGGGCGTCCAGGGTCACGGCCGTATCCGTCGACAAGTACGACGAGCACGCCGACCTCGACGGGGTCACCGAGGTGCTCGTACGCCCCGACGGCCACGTCGCGTGGGCCACCCGTGCCGCCGACCACGCCACGCGCCGCAACGAACGTCTCCAGGCGCTGACCGCCTGGGCGGGTACGCCCTCCTCAAGGAGCTGATCATGTCGGTGACCCGCGTCAGTCCGCGGTCCGTGCACAACCCGTCCGACCAGATCTCGCCGGTCGTCACCGTCGACGGAAGGCGGCTCGCGCATCTCTCCGGACAGGTCTCCTGGGATGAGCGGGGACGGCCCGTGGGGCTCGGCGACCACGGGGCCCAGGCGGCACAGATCGCCCGCAACCTCGACGCCGCGCTCGCCGCAGTCGGCGCCACCCGTGACGACATCATTGACGAGACCATCTACGTCGTCGACTGCGCCCCGGAGCTGCTGCCCGCGATCTTCGGGCCGCTGCGGGCCGGTGTCGGGCAAGCACCCGCGAGCACGCTGGTGGGCGTGTCCGCGCTCTGCGCACCGGCGTTCCTCCTGGAGGTAAAGGTGGTCGCCGCGCTCCCCGGGCAGGGGAGCCAGGACCGGACCGTACCGGCCGACGCCGGCACCGAGGCGGGCGAGCCCGCCAGGGCACACGAGACCGGCGGGACCCAGGATCCCGGAACGGCACTCACCCGCCGGGCCTGAGAGAACCCGTCCGCCGCGCGACTGGAACGGGGACCCTACGCGCAGCACGCGGGCGGCGAAGACGCCCACGCGGTCCCGGCCACAGCTCTCCCCCTCTCCCCCGTTCGCCGATCCCGCGCGCCTCGATCCTTACGAGGGGCGCGCCAGTTCGGCTTCCACAAGATCCGCCGCCCGCTGGGACCCGTCCGTCGCTGCCCGCTTCTGCTGGTCGGCGCAGCGGGCGGCGACGGACGGGTCGTCGGCGAGGCGCTGGACGGCGGTGCGCAGCGCCGTGGGGCTAGCGTCGTCCGTGTCGAGACGTTCGGCGACGCCGAGGTCGACCAGCATGGCGGCATTGTCGAACTGGTCGCCGGCCTGCGGTACGCAGAGCATCGGGGTGCCGGTGGCCAGCCCCTCCTGAGCACCGCCGGCACCGGCGTGGGTGACGAAGACATGGGCCTCCCGCAACACCCCGAGTTGCGGGACCCAGTGGCTGACTTCGACGTTGGCCGGCAGGGGACCGAGGTCCTCCGCGGTCACCTGCCTCCCCACCTGCAGCACGAGGTACCAGTCGGGCAGAGCGGCGAAGGCCCTGGCGCAGGCCCGGTAGAAGGCGGGTCGTTTCGTGAAGTTGGAGCCGAGTGAGACCAACGCGATGCGCCTGCCCACCGCTTCGTCGGGGCGCCTCCAGGTGTCGTGCTCCGCCCGGTCGCCCTGGCAGGGCCCGACGAAGCTGTAACGGCGGGTGTCCACACGGTCGGCGTGCGGCTGGAGAGCGGGATGGATCAGGACGAGCGCGCGCGGTGGGCGGCTCATGAAGGTGTCGGGGTCGACGCCTTCGAGACCGTTCGCGTCGAGCCAGGAACGCCACCGCGCGTAGTAGTCGCGTCCGCGCTCGGAGGACTTCAGTTCCCGGGCCAGCGCCGCGCCGACCTCGTCCTCGTACCCCTCCCACGGCACCAGCTGCGGGCAGAGCTGTACGTAGGGGATGGACCTGCGGTGCGCCAGGACCTGTGCCGCCCAGCCGGAGAAGTCGCTGAGCACGAGGTCCGGAGCGTCCTGATGGAGCGTCTCGAGCTGCGGGAGGGCCTGGATGGCGTCGCGGAGGAACAACTCGGCGACGTCGAGCCGGGTTTCGCCCCACTTCGCGGGGTCGTCCCCGGCCGCCGGCAGCGTCGACCTCCAGATGCGCGGCTCGGCGCCGGTGGAGCGCACTCTCTCGACGAAGTCCCCCTCGTCGGGAATGGCGTAGCTCACTCGATGGCCTCGGTGGACCAGCTCCCGCACGATTCCCAGGCTCGGATTCACATGCCCGTGGTGGGCGATGCTGACCATGGCGACGTGGCTCATGCTCCGGACGGTACTGGCGACGAGGTGTGCCGACAACAAGGGTTACACCAAAGGCGATTTGACGCACGAAGTGGGGTAGGTGCTACGGACGCCGTGAACCACGACCCAGGGAGCAGCAATGGCCGACATTCGCCCCGTCCAGGTCGCCGAAGGGGTTCAAGTCTTCGCGCCCTACGCGGAAGGTGCGCTCTTCTCCGAGATGCACTTCATCTACAACGAGGTGTTCGTTGAACGCGACTACCTCCAGCACGGCATTCACCTTCCCGGATCCGCGCGCGTCGTGGATGTCGGGGCGAACGTGGGCATGTTCTCGCTCTTCGTCGTCGAGGAATGCCCGGATGCGCGCGTCCTGGCGCTCGAGCCCATCCCCGACATCCACCAGGCGCTCCTGCGGAACCTCAGCGGGTGCGGATCGGCTGATGTGAGCGTGGTGAGGGCAGCACTGGGCCGGCGCCGAGAGGAGCGGGTTTCGTTCACCTACTTCCCGGCCTTGCCCGGAAACTCCACACGGCATCCGGAGGAGAAGGAGCTCAACAAGAGGTTGGTCGAGGAGCAGTTCGGCCCGGAAGCGGTGGAACGTGTCCTGGGCGCCGTCGAGGTGGAGGCGGACGTGCTCCGCTTGTCCGACGTGCTGCGCGAGTGGGAGCCCGAGGGGCCCATCGACCTGCTCAAGATCGACGTCGAGGGTTCGGAACTGGAGGTCCTGGAAGGCCTCGACGACTCGGACTGGCGACGGATCCGGCAGTGCGTGATCGAAGTACAGGACCTCGACGGTCGACTGGAAACCATCGTCAGCATGCTCGGCGCCCGAGGTTTCACGGTCGTGACCGAGCGCGCGGGCAACATCCCGGACGTGTTGCGTCATTGGATGGTCTACGCCGTGGACGAGAAGGGGTGAGTCCGTCGCCGTAGCCAGTCCGGTCAGAAGCCGCTTGCGGCGACCAGGGGTCGTCCAGGGGTGCGAGATCACCGACGAGTCTCGGCCCCGAGTCGGGCCAGCGGGCCCCCACCAGCGAGGTCAGGCAGCGGTAAGGGGTGAGGGGCTCCGCACGCGTCCACGCCGAGTCCGCGCTACCGCGCATCGCACTGGGGCGTGACGCCAACGGCCCTCACGTGTCCGGGACTTCGGGACTCCTAGGCGCCCAGCGGGCGTCGAACGCCGGACAGCCCAGTCCGGCATCTCACTCATCTGAGGACAACAGCCGACCGGTCACATTTGGGAAAAACCCTAGAATCATTCCGCGTTTGACAGAGAAACGGAGACATTCCGGCTCGCTCGGTACGGGGAAACGGGCTCTCTCGGCATCCTCGTCGGCGCCCCAACGCCCCGAGCAGCGCGTGAACGGATTTCAGAACGGGCACGAACCGGGCAGCGCAGAAGGGCAAACGGACGCCGCCACCTCGGCCGTCCATCCCCAGGATTTTGGGCATAAGCACAGCATTGCTTGACCCCAGCGCGCACCATTCCTAGGCTTCGAAGGTAACCAATCGGAGCGAAGCGACTACCCCACGCATTGGCGTTCGTTCCCATTCCCCCCGGCGGTGTGCAGTGGAGAAGAACGGTATCCGCTGGTGATCACCCGCCCCACATATGCCTCGCATCCTCACCGCAGCGCGCGCAGCTCCGGCTCGATCAGGGTGACCTGACCCGGCCGCACGCGCCAACCCACGGATCGCAGCCGTCTCGGACGGCACTCCGTCCATCCACCTTCACGACCGTCCGTTCACCTTCGCGACCGACCGGTCGCGCCCGAACCGTACGCCCGCGCACTGGACGCCCTCCCCTGATCCCCGGGCAGGTGCCCTCCCCCCTCCCCCGTGCCGTCCCGGCGCCCTGCCGCACACCATCCGTGCTTCAAAAGCGAGTTGCGCCCTGTCTGACCAGAGGCGGCTCCGTCCTGCGAAGCACCGCACCCCCCTGCGGCCGCCGACCCTCATGAAAGGCGTGTGCCATGTCCACCCCCACGACTGTCACGTGCGACACCTGCGAAACCCCCCTGCCGCCCACCAAGCAGACCCGTACCTCGCAGGCCCGCGCCCGCTACTGCTCCAACGCCTGCCGTCAACGCTCCTACCGGCTGCGGCAGAGGTCAGGTGCCATGGACACCGGGCTGAACGGCGAACTCCTGACCCAGCTCAGCAGCTTCGTCGGCCGCACCGACGAACTGGTGGAGCTGATCCGGCTGTTGCACGAGGTGCGGCTGCTGACGCTGACCGGGCCCGCCGGGGTGGGTAAGTCGCGGCTGGCCCTGGAGGTCGCCGGCCAGGAGGCACGCCGCCGCCGGAGCGAGGTCTCCGTGGTGAGGCTGGGAGCGGTCACCGACGCCGACGAGGCGCGCCGACGGATACTCAACGCCCTCGGCGACGAACCGGACGGGGGAACCGCGGCAGCCTCGGCACCGGACCGGCTGCTCGTCCTGGACGACTGCGACCACGTGCTGTACGCCTGCGGAACCGTACTGACGGAGTTGCTTCCCGGGCGACCGAGGCTGAGTGTCCTGGCCACGAGCAGGGAGCCGCTGCGACTTCCCGGCGAGGCGGTGTTCTCGGTGCACGGTCTGGCGCTCGGCGCACCCGAAGCCGTCACCTCGTTCACCGACAATCTGCGTTCGGACGCGGTCTCCCTCTTCATGGACCGCGCCCGCGCGGTCGCCCCGGACTTTCGGCTCAGCCGGGAGAACGCCGACGACGTGGCCGAGATCTGCGCGCGACTCGACGGGCTGCCGCTGCCCATCGAGATGGCCGCCCGGCTGGTCCGGGTCTTCCCTCCGGCCGAACTCCGCTCCAGGCTGCACGACCGGCTGGCGCTCCTGACGAACGGCTGGCGACTCGCCGAGGAACGTCATCAGAGTCTGCGCGCCGCGCTGGAGTGGGGGTACACACTGCTGCGGCCCGCGGAACAGGTTCTGCTGCGCAGGCTGTCGATCCTGCCGGGCGGTTTCGGCCTTGAGGCGGCCACGGCGGTCACCGCTGACCTGCCGGGGACAGCGGCCGCGCTGCCGGAACTTTTCATCGCCCTTGAGGCGAAGTCCGTCATCGTCCCGCATACGGGCACGAGCGGGGGGGAGCCCCGATTCCACATGCTGGAGTCCCTCCAGTGTTTCGGGCGGGAACTGCTTGTCGCCGAGGGTGAGGAGGCAGCGACGTACGAGCGGCTGACGAGCTGGCTGACAACGATGTCCCTTCCTCTGCGGAGCGAGGCCGTGGTGCCGTTCGCCACGCTGGAGCGGCTGGCCGGGGAGCGCGTCAATCTGCTGCACGCCGTACGACGCCTCGGCGAGGGCTCCGACGAGCGCCAACTGCTGCTGACCGGTGCGCTGGCCGCGGTGGAGGGGGCACGGGGACGGAACGCCGAGGTGGCCGGGCTCGTGGAGCATGCCCTGGAGGTGGCTACGCCGGACTCCGCGTACCGCAGCGTGGCGCTGGAGGCGACGGCCCTTGCCGCTCAGGGCTCCGAGCCCGACGCGGCGGCGCGGCGGCTCGACGCGGCCGTGCGGGAGGAACGACGGCGTGGCCCCTCGTCCTTGCTGGGGCGGTTGCTGTTCGTGCGAGGGACTCTGCGCCAGGCTCTGGACCAGCGCCGGGCGTCGGTCGACGACCTGGAGGAGTCCCTGGTGATCGGGTTGCGGTCCCGGCACGACACCCTCGTGGCGTTGAGCCGGGGCGCTCTCGCCCGGCACCGCCTGGAGGACGGCGACCCGTCCACCGCCGAACGCGAACTCGGACTGGCCTTCACCGTGCTGCGCGACGGGGTGGCCCCGCAGTTACTGAGCGCCCTCTTGTCCACCGCCGGGTCACTGGCCCTGGAGAAGGGCGACCTGAAGCGGGCGGAGGAGCACTTCACCGAGGCGCTGCGCTGCCGCGCGCATCACCATCGTGACGCGGCCCGAGCGCTGGAGGGACTGACGATCGTCGCCATCCGCGGACACCGGTTCGAGCGGGCCCTGCGGCTCCTGGGCGTGGCGGAGCGCGTACGCGAGGGGGCGTGCCCGGAGAGCGGCTGGTGGCGGTGGCAAGTCGGGCAGGCGCGTGAGACCGCGCTGCGGGCGGTGCCGGTGGGCCGGGCCGAGTCCTGGCTGAAGGCCGGCCGGGCGATGCCGTGGCGGCAGGCGCTGTGCCTGGCGCTCGGAAAGGACTCGGCCGAACCGCAGGACGAGGCGGCTTCCCATCCCCTGAGCAGGCGGGAGCGGGACGTGGCCGCGCTCGTCGTGGAGGGGCTGACCAACCGCCAGATCGCGGCGCGCATCCACGTGTCCGTGCGCACGGTGGAGACGCACATCCGGCACATCCGCACCACGCTGGGGTTGCGGTCCCGGGCCCACATCGCGGCGTGGGCCGCACAGCGGCGGACGGACGTCTCCGAGGCGTCCGTGCCGACAGCGACGGTGGCGCTGCGGCGGCTGCTCGATCCCCGGCAGGTGCTGCGAGGGCCGTCCGTCGGTGGCGGGTCTGTCACGCCCCAGTTGAGGGGCGCTTAGAGATCACCGGCCCTCCCCGAGGTCGTCCGCAGGGCAGCCTCACGGCGTCCGGGGGAGGGACTGATACCCCGACCACCGTGCCGCCGCTCGTACGAAGGTGAGCGGCGGCACGGTGGTCTGTGCGAAGGCGCGGCGCGTCCCCGGGTCCGGCGGCCCGTGGCCAGAGGGTCGGTGCGGTCTTCGCAGGCCGCGCCGCCGACCGGTCCCTCGACGGTGCGCGATCGTCACGGCAGCGGGGTGGTTTCCACCCTGATCAGCGCCGTCGCCCTGTCCAGGGCGGTCTCGACCTCCTGCGGGGTCGCTCCGACGGCGAGCACATGGCCCAGTCGGTCGTAGGCGTCCTGGGGCGGGCGGACCGCCCGGCCGGGGGCTCCGGTGACGACGACGGATTCGACGCCGGGCACGCTGGCGGCCTCGGCGGTACCGGTGACGCCGGTCAGCCGTCCGGTCCGCGTCGCCGTCAGGAACCGTATGCCTGCGTGGCGGGCACCCTCCGCGGTCCGTACGAGGGGGCGGCCTGTAGCGGCGCGGAGTTGCTGGTCGAGGAGGTCGATGCCGGTCGCGGCGCGGACGAGTTCGGGGATCATGCCCCCGGCCAGACGTCCGTTGACCTCGATGACGACGGGGCCGTCCGGTGTCAACCGGAGCTCGACGTGAGCGGGGCCGAGCGCGAAGCCGATCGCCTTCAGTGCCTGCCGCGCGCACTCCGCGAGCTCCGCCTCGGCCACCGGGGACAGGACGGCGGGGAACAGGTGCCCGGTCTCGACGAAGTACGGCAGTGCGGTGGTGGTCCGCTGGGTCACTCCCACGCACGCTGCCTCGCCCTCGGCGCAGAACATCTCCACGCTGTACTCGGGCCCCTGCGCGAACTCCTCGACGAGCACCTTGCCCGCCCGTTGCTGGCCCCGGACGTTCTCGGTGGCGGCGAGGATGTGCGCGGCGTGGGCGAGGGCGCTCGCCTCGTCGGAGCACCAGCGCACGTCCTGCGAGCCGGAACCGTCGGCCGGTTTGACCACGCAGGGCAGTCCGACGCGGGCGAGGGCGTCGGCCACGGCTGCGGCCGATTCGGCGACGGCGTAGGCGGGCTGCGGCACGCCCGCGTCGTCGAGGGCGGCGCGGCTCAGGGCCTTGTCGCGGCAGAGTGCGGCGGTCTCGGCGGCATGTCCGGGGCGCTCGAACGACCGGGCCAACGCCGCCGCCTGGGCGAGGTAGAAGTCGCTTGTGGTGGTGGCGCCCGCGAGGGTGCGTCCCGCGGCGGCCTCCTCGACGGCGGCGCGCAGGGCCGCCTCGTCCTCGGTGTCGCAGAGGACCGTGGGGCAGCCGGTGTCCTCCAGTCCCGCGTAGCGGGCGGGGTCCTTGGTCAGGAGGACCGGGGCGAGGCCGAGGCGGGTCGCCGTGCGCAGGGCCAGCATGCCGGTGCCGGTGGTGTTGGACTCGACGAAGACGAGTACGGGGCGGTTCTCGCGCGGGATCGCCGCGTAGGACCAGTGGTGCACGGTCGTGCCGAAGGCCACCTCCGAGGGGGAGGTGGCGAGGGGGCCGGTCGCCTCGTGGCGGTAGACGGTCTCGGCGTAGCGGTCCCCGCGGTCCGGCATGATGCCGACGAGCCGGGTTCCGGGCCGGGCGTGGGCCGCGAGGTGGGTGAGGACCCGGTAGACGGAGCCGGACGTGTTGCCGGCGAAGATCTTCTGTTCACTCGCGAGGCTCTGGGTGGCGTCGAACGCCTCGTCGTCGGAGAGCCAGTGGACCTCGTCGATGAGCCGGTAGTCGATGTTGTCGGGGTAGAGGCTGTTGCCGAGTCCGCTCTGTTTGCGGGTGGCGAGGTCGGGCTGGCCGAACAGCACGCTGCCGACGCAGTCGACGCCGACCACCTTCAGGTCGGGCAAGTGTTCCAGAAGTGCGGCGGACGTACCGCAGAGCGAGCCGCCACTGCCGACGGAGCCGACCAGGACGTCCACGGTGCCGAGGTCGTCCCGGAGTTCGTCGGCGAGGGTGCGGTAGGCGGCCGGGTTGTCCGGGTTGCTGTACTGCCGCGGCCACCAGGCACCCGGCAGGTCGCGCATCAGGGCGGCGAGGCGTTCGAGGCGGGCGCTCTGCCAGCCCTGGGCCGTCATCGCCTCCACGACGTGCACGCTGCACCCCATCGCCCGGAGCTTGGCCAGGGTGACGGGGTCGATGCGAGGGTCGGTGACGATGTGGACGGGGTGCCCGAGATAGGTACCGACCAGGGCAACACCGAGGGCCATGGTGCCGGAGGAACTCTCCACGATGGGGGCGCCCTCGCGCAGGGCGCCGGTGCGGCGGGCCTCCAGGATGACGCGGCGGGCGACGCGGTCCTTCATGGCGTAGGGGTTGAGCAGTTCGAGTTTGGCGTAGACCTCGACTCCGTCTGCGGCGTCCACCCTCAGCCGGACGGCCGGGGTGTTGCCGATGGCGTCGACGAGGGTGTCGTGTCGCATGCGCGCTCCTCGGGGAAGGTGCCTCGGTGGGAGTGCGGGCCGGACGCCGGTGGGCCGGGGCATCTTCTGGCGATGGCCGGGAGAGAGGGGCCCGGGCTCAGCCGTCCATGGCCTCGATCAGGCTCTTGGGCCGCAGGTCGGTCCAGTTCTTCTCGATGTAGGCCAGGCACGCCTCGCGGCTGTCCTTGTCGTGTGCGACGGTCCAGCCGTCCGGGACGTCCGCGAACGCGGGCCACAGCGAGTGCTGGCCCTCGTCGTTGACGAGGACCTGGAAGGTGGCGTCCGGGTCGTCGAACGGGTTCACCTGTCCCACCGTCCTTTTTGGTGTCGTGGCACGGTGGTCCTTCCACCGTCAGGCCCTCATTCTCACGGCGGGTCCGGGGCCGGTCCTCGGTGGGACCCACCGTTACGGCGCGGTGGGCGGAAGCGGATTTTGTCGTGGGCCCGCGGTGCGGTCTTCTTCGCTCGCAGGGCTGCCGGAACGGGCCGGAGTATGTCTAGTCTTGCGGCACTCACGCAGCCGGGCCGTTCGCCTGTTGACTGCCGGCTCCGCTCGCGCACCCCGCGGGCCGGGCCCCGCTTCCCCCTTCGCCGGCGTCGGCCGGCTCCCCCTGGCGCGGAGCGCCGAGCGCCACCATGACCGGAAGGACACGGCATGACCGCTTTCGAGGTGGACCAGATCACCGAACGAGTCCGCCGCTACTACACGTTGGTGGACGACGGCGATGTCCAGGGAGTCGTCGGCCTCTTCGCCGACAGCGCGGTGTACGAGCGTCCCGGCTACGACCCCATCGTCGGACGGGACGGCCTCGACGCTTTTTACCGGGGCCGGCGCGTCATCGACTCCGGGAGCCACACGGTGGTCGCGCTCGTGGTCGGCGCGAGCGAGGCCGCCGTGGAGGGCCGGTTCCGCGGGACGCTCAAGGACGGCAGCGAGGTGGACCTGCGGTTCGCCGACTTCTTCCGCTTCGACGACGACCTGCTCTTCGTGGTCCGCACTACGTATTTCTTCGCGCCGATGGTCTGAATGCGGGATGCCACCGCGCGTGATGCGCGGGATGCCACCGCGCGTGGTGGTGTGCGGGGTGCCACCGCGCGTAACGGTGGCTGACGCCGATGCCGCGCCCGTCACGGCTTGCGAGGATCAGGCTTGGACGGCCGCGTCTGGTCGCCGCGGCCGTACCCGTCGGCCGGCCTCCCCTCGGTCGAAAGGGTCCCCATGACCAGT
The DNA here is from genome assembly GCF_000719475.1 of Streptomyces sp. NRRL F-5630. Lineage (GTDB taxonomy): Bacteria > Actinomycetota > Actinomycetes > Streptomycetales > Streptomycetaceae > Streptomyces. Next base: position 52,813 of record NZ_JOGO01000026.1, read on the forward strand.
CCCGGCGATGCGGCATCCGCGGAGTCGTTCGACGTCATCGTCGTCGGAGGCGGCCCCGCCGGGTCGTCGGCCGCGACGTTCGTGGCCATGCAGGGCCATCGCGCCCTGCTGCTGGAGAAGGAGAGCTTCCCCCGCCACCAGATCGGCGAGTCCCTGCTGCCCTCCACGGTGCACGGGATATGTGCCCTCCTCGGCGTGGACCAGGAACTGCACGCAGCGGGGTTCGTCAAGAAGCGGGGCGGCACCTTCCGCTGGGGCTCCAACACCGAACCGTGGAGCTTCGACTTCGCGCTCTCCGAGAAGTTCGCGGGCCCCACCTCGTTCGCCTACCAGGTCGAGCGCATGAAGTTCGACCAGCTCCTGCTGGACAACGCCCGGCGCAAGGGCGTTGTGGTCCGTGAGCGCTGCGCGGTCCGTGATGTCCTGGAGGACGACGGCCGGGTGTGCGGGGTGAGCTTCAGGGACGAGAACGGCACCGCGCGAGAGGTGCGTTCCCGGTTCGTCGTCGACGCCTCCGGCAACCAGAGCCGCCTGTACGGGCGCGTCGGCGGGCGCCGCCGCTACTCGGACTTCTTCCGGAACATCGCGCTCTACGGCTACTTCGAGGGCGGCAAGCGGCCTGCCGCGCCGAACAGCGGGAACATCACTTGCGTCGCCTTCGACGCGGGCTGGTTCTGGTACATCCCGCTGTCCGACACCCTCACCTCGGTCGGCGCGGTGGTGCGCAAGGAGTGCGCGGACCGGATACGGGGCGACCGCGACGAGGCCCTGGCCGCGCTGATCGCCGACTGCCCGCTCGTCGGGGACTATCTGTCAGGGGCGAAGCGGGTGACCAGTGGCCCCTACGGCGAGGTCCGGGTCCGCAAGGACTACTCCTACCTCAGCGACAACTTCTGGTCCCCGGGCCTGACGCTGGTGGGCGACGCGGTGGGCTTCATCGATCCGCTGTTCTCCTCCGGCGTGCACATGGCCACGTTCAGCGCGCTGCTGGCCGCGCGCTCCCTCAACAGCGTGCTCCGCGGGGACCTGGCGGAAGAGGAGTGCTTCGCGGAGTACGCGACCCGGTACCGCAGGGAGTACCAGACCTTCCACGACTTCCTCGTCAGCTTCTACGACGTGACCCGGGACGAACAGCAGTACTTCGACGACGCCCGGCGCGTCACCCATGACTCCTCCCCCGGCGCCGGGGCGTTCGTCGGCCTGGTCGGCGGCGGTGCCTCGGGCGACACGGCGCTGACCTCGGAGACCTACCGCGACCAGCGCAAGAAGGATCTGAGCCGGCAGTCCCGCGACATCCACTGGGAGGGGCACCGCATCCAGATGCAGGCGGCCTTCGGCGAGGCGGACGACGACGTCCCGGTCGTCGAGGGCGGGCTGACGGTCGCGCAGGACGGCATGCACTGGGCGAAGAGCCAGGAGTCCGCCGCGGTATGAGCCCGCGGCCCTCTCCGTCTACCGGTCCGTCGCGGCCGAGCGGTAGACGGAGAGGGTCCCGGGGAGCGCCGAGCAGGCGGCGCGCGCCGCTTTGAGCCTCTCCTGGTGCCCGTCAGCGGTGGTGTCGAGCAGGAGCCCGAGCATGGTGCCGCTGTGCGTGCACACCACTCCGAGAGCGCCGACGCGCTGGGCGATACCGGTCATCGCGTCGAGGTTGCGCTTGGGCAGCCAGCGCTGGTTGAGGACCGCGCTCCGTGTCGTGACCGCGCCGAGGGCGCTCAGGTCGGCGGCACGGACGGCGTCGGCGAGGTCGTCGACGAGGCGCGCGTACTCGCGCCGCAAGTCGGGCGGCACGTGCCGGGGACGCCGGTTGTGGGCGACCGTGTCGAGATGCCCGCCCTCGTCGACGGCGACGACGGTCAGGGGCGACAGCGCGCCCAGTTCGGCGCGGAGCCGCACGGCGCGGTGCTCGAAGACGACGACGCCGGGATACATGACCCCGTCGGTCGGCTCGACTGGGCGCAGCCAGTCCTCCACGGCGGCCGGTGAGGTGTCGAGGCCGAGTACGGCGCCGACGCCGCGGGCCGTGGCGACGAGGTCGGCGGAGGAGCTGGCGAGGCCCTTGCCGACGAGCAGGTCGCTGTCGAGCACGAGCGTTCCCCCGCCCCCGTCGCCGTGGGTGTCGAGCATGGTTCTCGCCAGCGTCAGCGACTTGGTCTTGTGCGCGGGATAGACGTGCAGCGGCCCGTGGGGGTCGTAGCGGAACCGCGCGCGGCTGCCCAGGCTGATGGGAAGGGTGACGAGGAAGGCGGTGCCGTCGGGCAGGACGCCCTGGAGCAGTTCCCCGAAGGTGCCGTGAGCCGCGCCCGTGCCCTCGGCGATGTCCACGGCGACCCTGCGTGCGGGCGCCGGCAACCCGCTCATACGGGGTCCTGCGAAGCGACCGGCTCGTCGAGGTGCCGGGCCGCGGCCGTCCTGTGTGCGGTCCTGCGCGACCATTCGGCATCGAGCCGGTCGAGTTCGCTCTCCTCGTCCTTGAGGAGTCGTGCCACCTGATCGGGGTGGGCGGAGCCCGCCGAGTGCTTGGCGTGCAGTCCGGCGTCGATGTCGACGGACTCGGCGAGCAGTTCCGCGGCGGGCTCGGCCTCGTGACCGGATTCGGCGGCACAGGCCCGCAGCAGGTCCGCGTCCGGAGCGGCGGCGTCCAGGCCACGTTCGACGGCGCGCTTGATGTAGCGCCCGGCGACGATCTGGGCGGTGCGCCACGGGATCCCGCAGTCCAGGGTGAGGCGATTGGCGAGAGTGAAGCCGCCGAGGTGGTCCTCGGCGCAGGCGGCGCGCATCCGGTCGGTGCGGTAGGTGATGCCGGTGACGACGGCATGGGTCAGACGCAGCAGGGAGCGCATGGCCCGTACTTGGGTGTAGAGGTGGGCGCCGGTCTCCTTGGACACCTCGACGGTGTTGCTGTACGGGGTGTTGCGCTGTCCGGCGACGAGGTCGGAGGCCCGGCCGACGACATGGGCGCAGCGTCCTCGGATGCGTTCCAGTACGGGGAAGTTGCGCTTCTGCGGCATGGCCGCGGAGATGCCCGCGAGCTCGTCGGGCAGGTCGAGGAAGCCGAAGCCGCTGCCGCCCCAGGTCATGAAGTCGGTGGTGAAGCGGCTCAGGACGGCGGCGTAACCGGCGAGGTCCGCGCCCATCGTGGTGGTCCAGGTGCGGGAGGCGACACCGACGAGCGCGTGCGGCTGGGGGCGGGCGAAGCCGAGGTCGGCGGCGAGCCGCACCCGGTCCCAGGGCAGTTCCTGGCCCGCCATGGCGCCGGAACCCAGCGGGCAGGCGTCCGTCTCGTCGTACGTGTGGAGCATGCGCCGCAGGGCGGCGTTGGTCTCGGCGGCGAGGGCGGCGAGGTGGTAGCCGGGGGTGATGATCTGTGCGGCCTGGCCGTGGGTGTAGCCGGGCATGGGGGTGTCGGTGTGGCGGGCGGCGAGCGCGGTGACGGCCCGGCCGAGGTCGACGAGGTCCGCGGCGATCGCGGTGAAGTGGGTGCGCGCGGACATGAGTTGGGCGCATACCTGGGCGTCGTTGCGGCTGCGGTCGACGTGCCAGGCGGCGAACGGCGGCGTGGGACCGGACTGCACGTGGTGTTCGAGCGCGAAAGAGATGTCGGACATGTTCCGCTGCGGATCGGCGCGTATAGCCTCGACGTCGAGCGAGCCGAGGCGGGCGTCGAGGGCCGCGGCGCCCGCCGCGTCGACCAGCCCCATCCGCAGATACTCGCGCAGGAGGGCCCGTTCGATGGCCACGTAGTGGGGCAGCAGGTGTTCGGCCTCGTAAGCGAATTGCGGAGCGAGCACCTCCTCGTGCCACACGTCGCTCGGTGTGCCGTCGATCCGGCCGGTCACCGCCATGGCGTCCTCCCGTCAAGAGTGCTTTTCAGGGCGGTGGCGAGTCCGGCCACCGTCGGGTCGGCGAAGAAGGTCCGCAGCGTGGGGCCGTCCTCCCGCCCCGGGGCGAGGCGGGCGAGCAGGCGCAGGGCCTGGAGCGAGTGGCCGCCCGCGGCGAAGAAGTCCTCGTGGACGTCGACGGCGTCGGTGCCCAGGACGGTCCGCCAGACGGCCGCCACCCGCTCTTCGGTCGCGTCGCGCGGTGCCGTCCGTGCGGGCGGCGGGGCGGGGGCGGGAGGGTGGGCGCGCCGGGGAGCGGTGCCGGGGAGCAGCGCGGAGAGGCGGGGGCCGGGCGCGTCGAGGAGGGGGGCGAGCAGCCGCATGTAGTCGGCGAGCAGGGCGTCGGCGGTGGAGCGGTCGAAGAGGGCGGCGTCGTAGATGAGCCGGACGCCGGTGCCCGCGATGTCGAGGAGGAGGTCCTCCTCGCAGGAGACGACGGGCGGGCCGAGACCGTCGGCCGGGGTGTGGTTGAAGGCGAGCTGGTAGAGGGGCGGCACGCCGGGCAGCCGGGGCGCTCCGAGGAGTGCGACGAGGCGCTGGAAGGGGATGTCGAACCGTTCGCCCGCGCGGACGGCGGCGGCGGTGCGGCGGATGACCTCGGTGCCGTCGGGATCGCCGGAGAGGTCGGCCCGCAGGACGCGCATGTTGACGAAGGTGCCGACCATCGCGCGGGTCGCGGGGTCGTCGCGCCCGGCGACGGGCAGGCCGACGGCGAGGTCGTCGGCGCCGGAGTGGTGGTGGAGCAGCGCGCTCCACGCGGCGAGGAGCAGCAGGACGGGGCGGGTGCCGTGGTGCCGGGCGGCGTCGGTCAGCGTTGCGGTGACACCGACCGGCAGGGCGGTGCGCACCTCGGCCCCTCGGAAGGTGCGGGCGGGTGGTCGCGACCGGTCCAGCGGCACGGTGTGCACGGGAGGCAGCCCGCGCATCCGGGTCCGCCAGTGGGCGGCGGCCGCTTCGCCACTGTCGGAGCCGGCCCGTTCGCGTTCGCGCCGTGCGTACTCGCCGTAGCCGAAGGGCAGGTGGGGCAGGCGGGGCGGGCGCCCTTCCTCGGCGGCGGCGCAGAGTTCGGTGAGTTCGGCGTGGACGTTGAACCCGGAGGCGGTGTCGTACACCGTGTGGTGGGCCGCGAAGAGCACCGACCAGGCCCCCTCCCCCAGGTCCAGGACGGCCGCGCGCCACTGGGGTGCCCGCCGCGGGTCGAACGGGGTGCGGGCGAGGCGGGCGCGCAGGGACCGCCGTTCTTCGGCCTGTGCGGCGGGTTCCTGAGCGCTCAGGTCGATCACCGCGATCCGCGGCGCGGGGCTCGGGTGCACCTCCTGGCAGAGCCGTCCGTCCACGGTGCGCAGCACGGTCCGCAGGGGTTCGTGCCGGTCCATGAGGACGTGCAGGGCGTGCACGAGGTCGTCCGCGGACACGGCCGCGTGCAGCGGGAACTCGTCGACGGCGCAGTAGGTGGGCGGGTCGTGGGCCAGCCGGGAGGCCAGCCAGGCCCGTTCCTGGGCGTACGTCGCCGGTACGGTGACCGGCCCGGCGGTGCCGCCGGGCGCGGGTCCGCCGCCGTGGACGACGGGTCCGGGACGCGTCACGACGGTCCGCCGTCGTTCAGCGGCAGGACGTGGGCGGTCAGCCGTACCGGGTCGCCGAGGACGACGGCGATCTCCCGGTCGCCCTCGTAGGGTTCGCGGGCGTGGGCGGTGCGGATGTTGTCGACGAGGAGGACGTCACCTTCCTGCCAGGGCTCCCCCACGGTGAACCGGTCGTAGACGGCGTCGATCTTCTCGACCATGTCGGCGGTGACGGGGGTGCCGTCGCCGACGGCCGTGTCGAAGGGCAGGCCGCCGGGCCCGTAGACGTCGGTGAGGTACTCCCGGACCGCGGGTTCCAGGGTGAGGCCGTTGAGGAAGGCGATCTGGTTGAACCAGCAGGGTGCTCCGGTGCGCGGGTGGGGCACCACCGCGGCGCGGCGCTGCCGCGTGTACAGGTGGCCGTCGGCGCTCCAGGTGGCTTCGACGGCCGCCTCGGCGCAGTACGCGTCGACCGCCGCGCGCTCCGTGCTGCCGAACGCCTCGTGCCAGGAGAGCCCGACGTCGTGGTAGGCGCGGCGCAGCAGCCAGCCGTGCTCGGCGAAGGCGGCGGTCACCTCGGGCGGTAGCGCGGCGAGGACCTGCTGGGAGTCGGAGACATTGGTGCGCCCGCCGCTGTCGGGTGCGGTGACGCAGGCGAAGAGCAGGGTGCCGGGGACGGTCGCGGCGTGGCTCAGCTCGTGGTGCATGCACATCGGGTCCTCGGCGGGCCAGTGGCTGCCGGAGTACACGCCGGGGGCGAGCGTGGTGCGGGGCGCGAAGCCCTCTCGTTCCGTCATGGGGGCGATGCCGAGCGCGGTCGCGACGCGTGCGACGTCGGCGGGGGTGCGGGCGCCGGCGCCGCGGAGCATGACGGCGCCCGCCTCGGCGAGGGCCGCCAGCGCCTCGGCGCGGTGCGCGGTGGCGCGGGCGGCGGGGTCGGAGCCGGTCGCGCGGACGTCGAGGACCGGAAGCGGGGCCGGGCCCTCCACGGGGCGCTGCGGACTCCGGACCGGATCTGCCGGGGTGGCCGCCGGGGTGCTCTCCGGAGCCGGTGCGGACTTGCTGTCCAGCAGGGCGGCGACATCGGCGACCGTGGGCGTGTCGCGGAGTTCGGCGACGGTGACCCGGCGGTCGAGCGCGATGGCCAGCCGGATCGCGGACAGGGAGGTGCCGCCGAGGTCGGTGAAGCGGCTGTCGCGTCCGATGCGCTGCTCCGGCACCCTCAGCAGCTGTGCCCAGACGGCCGCGACGCGGCGCTCGGTGGCGGTCTTCGGCTGCGCGCCGCCGGTAGCGGCGCTCTCCCGGGGGTGAGCGCTGTCGTCGGCGCGTGCGGTGAGGGCCTTCTTGTCGATCTTCCCGTTGCCGGACAGGGGGAGTTCACGGACGCGGTGGAGCCGGTGCGGAACCATGTAGGACGGCAGGGCGGTGCCCAGGGCACGCGCGGTCTCCTCGCCGTCGGGGGCGTCATCGCCCGTGTAGAAGGCGACGAGCTGCGGGTCGTCGCCGGTACCGGCCACGACCACGGCGCCGTCGCGGACGCCGGGGACCTGGAGCAGCCGGTCCTCGATCTCGCCGATCTCGATACGGAAGCCGCTGATCTTCACCTGGGCGTCGCGACGGCCCAGGTACTCCAGCTCGCCGGAGGGGAGCCGGCGGCCGAAGTCGCCCGACCGGTAGAGGCGTTCGCCGGGCCGCAGGGGGTCCGGGCGGTAGACGGCGGCGGTGCGGTCGGGGTCGTTGACGTAGCCGCGGCCGACGCACACGCCCGCGATGACGATCTCGCCCGGGGCGCCGTCGGGGACGAGGTGGAGCTGTTCGTCCATGACGTAGACGCGGCAGTTGCGGATGGTGTCGCCGAGCGGCACCGAGCGGTGGTCCGGCACCGCGCGCATCACACCGTGGTGGGAATCGTCGCTGACCTCGGTGAGGCCGTAGCAGTTGACGAGCGGGACGCCGGGGAACTGCTCGAACCAGCGGCGGACGAGTTCCTTCTTGAGCGCCTCGCCCGTCACGGCCATGACACGCACGTGCGGCAGGGTGGCACGGCCCCGGGCGGCCTCGGCGAGGACGAGTTCGAGGTAGGTGGGCACGAGCTGGAGGACCTGGACGCGGTGCCGGTTGACGAGGTCCACGAACCGCGCCACGTCGAGGACGGCCTCCTGCTCGACCAGCAGCACCCGGCCGCCGACGAGGAACGGGGAGACCAACTGCCACAGGGAGATGTCGAAGCACTGCGGGGCGGTCTGCCCGACGGTGTCGCCCTCCTGGACACCGAGGTCCTCGATCTTGGCGTAGAGGTGGTTGAGGAACCCGTCGTGCTCGCACATGGCGCCCTTGGGCTCGCCCGTGGATCCCGAGGTGAAGTACACGTACGCCAGTTGGTCCCCGGCGACGGCGACGCCGGGGTCCTGTGTGGGGCCGTCCCCGCGGGCAAGCTCCCGGACGTCCATCCGGCGGACCGTGTCACGGCCGCTCAGGGCCTCGTCGAGAGAGGGCACGTCGGGGTCGGCGAGCACCCAGCGGCACGCGCCGCGGATGAGGGTCCTCGCGATGCGCGAGGCGGGGAACTCCGGTTCCAGCGGCAGATAGCAGCCGCCCGCCTTGAACACGGCGAGCACCGCGGCCGGCCAGTGCGCGTGCCGTGCGGTGACGACGGCCACCACGTCCTCGGGGGCCAGGCCCTCCCGCAGCAGGGTGTGGGCGATCCGGTTGGCCTCGTCGTTGAGTTCGCGGTAGGTGCGGGTGGTGTTCCCGTGCACGACGGCCACGGCGTCCGGGTGGAGCCGGACCCGCTCCTCGAACAGTTCGTGGAAGCGGCGGCCGGGCAGCCGCCGCAGGGGGCCGGCACCGCGTGCGACGACGGCCTCGGTCTCCTCCGGCGAGAGGAGTCCGTGCCGGGTGTGCGGCAGGTCGGGGTCCTCCGCCATCGCATGGAGCGCGCGCAGTTCGTACCGGCCGAGCCGTTCCCCGCTCACGCCGGGCGCGGCCGACGCGTTCGCCCACGCTTCTTCCGCCTCGGCGCGCCCGTCGTCGGTGCTCACGTGGCGCACGAGGTCGCGCCAGGAGGCGTCGGGGGCCGGGGAGGCCATGCCGAGCAGCACCGAGGCCACCTTCAGCCGGAGGGCGAGCCGTACGGAGGCCGCGTCCGCCCCGCATGCCTGCGCGAGGGCCGCCACGGCGTCCTGCGGCCGGGCGGTCGCCGGCCGCTGCCCGCCGAGGGGGCCGGGTGCTGTTTCCTGCATCGGGACGCTCCTGCTGGTCGATGGGTCGGCGTGCGGGCAGGGCGGGACGCTCAGGCCAGGTAGTCCTCGGCGCCGCCGGTGCGCACCGTGTCGAGGGTGAAGCAGTGGAAGCCGCCGCCGAACAGGCGCCGGTGCCGGTGCCGGACGGGGACGACGCTGAACCGGTGTTTCTCCAGCGTGGCCATGAGGGTCTTGCAGGCGTCGTTGACCAGGACGGTGTCCTCGTCGACGGAGAGCACGTTCAGGTCGATGTAGGGGCTGGCGGGGATCGGGTCGTCGTTGTCGTATTGCGGGTAGTCGTCGATGCCGGGCGGTGGCGGGACCACGACGTCCCATCGGCGCAGGGCCTCGGGCAGGTAGTCGACGACTCCCGGGTCGCGCAGCAGCAGGGTGCCGGGACGCAGGGGGACCACGACGGAGTCGATGTGGCTCTGGGTGAGCCGGTCCATGCGGTGGACGCGGAACCGTCCGTCGAGGTGGCGCCGGAGCCAGTCGAAGGCGAGGGCGTGGTTGGCGTTGGAGACGTTGACGATCAGGTCGCGTCCGAGGCGCAGGCAGTTGGCCCCGTCGATCATCGGCTCCGGGCCCACGTCGTACGGGGACGCCCGCGGATCGAGGGGGACTTCGATGTTCGGGGCGGCGTGGGCGACGTTGGCGGGGTCGAAGGAGTGGTCGGTCATCATCGGGCGCGGCATGGTCGTCCAGCGGGCGCCGGTGCGGAAGTACTCCAGGAAGACCGGTTTGAGGAACTGGGTCTCGAAGTAGCGGTCGTGCAGCATGGGCGGCGTCTCGATGATCTCGTCGCCCATGATCAGGGTGTTGTCGCGCAGGTTGAGCGGCGGGGTGACGGTGGCCTCGAAGGCGGGGGTGGCGACCCGGGTCGTCTCCGGCGCGGGCGGCAGGGGCCGGTGCACCGTGACGCCGAGCGCGACGAGCTGTGCGGCGAGGCCTTCGACGTCCTCGACGAGTTCGCCGAGGAAGCGCTCCTTCTGCTGGAGGCGGTGGGGAGTGTTGCGGTTCCGGCGTTCCTCGCTGTCGCGCCAGGTCGAGAGGGAGGGGTAGTAGCCGCGGGCTCCGGAGAGGTTGTCGCTGATGAACATGTCGAACGACATGTCGCGCACCCGGTCGAGGTAGCCGTCCGCCGAGCCGAGGACGACCTCCTTCAGCGGGGTGAAGTCGTCGTAGCTGTTCAGACGCATCGGCGGAGGCCTTTCGTGGGGCGTCGGGGGGCGCGTGCGCGGGTGCGGTGACCGCTCGTCATCCTGCGGCCTCCTTCGTGAGGAAGGCGGCGAGGCGCCGCACGCCGGTCTCGATCCGGTCGGGCTCCAGGTAGCTGCACGACAGCCGGATCTGCCGGTCGCCGCGGTCGGTGAGGGAGAACTGCCGCATCGGCGTCCACAGCACGCCGTACCGGTCCGCCGACACCTCCAGGAGGGCGTGGTCGGCCGGGACGGGCAGGTCGACGCGGGTGAAGAAGCCGCCGGCCGGGCGGTGCCAGGAGACCCCGGGGAGCGTGCCGGGGGGCAGGTGCCGCTCCAGGGCGCCGGTCAGGTGGGCGAGGTTGGAGCGGTAGCGCTCGGCCTTGCGCCGGGCCAGGGCACGCAGGGAGCGGCCGTGTTCCAGCAGGAGGCCGCCGACGACGGCCTGGGCCAGCGGTGACGTGTTGACGGTGACCATCGTCTTGAGGTCGGCGAGCTCCCGGGCGAGTGACCGGTCGCCGCCTGCCCGGCCGACCCGCTGGTCGGCGACGGCGTAGCCGACGCGGGCCCCGGGGAACCCGACTTTGGCGAACGTGCCGAGATGGACGACGCGGCGCCGGGCGTCGAGCGCCTTGAGGCCGGGCAGGGTGTCGTCCTCGGCGGCGGTGAAGGCATACGCGTTGTCCTCGACGAGCAGCAGGTCCTCGCGGTCCGCCAGGTCGAGCAGGGCCTGCCGGGCGGCGAGCGGCATGCGGGCCCCGCCGGGGTTGGAGAAGTCCGGGGCGACGTAGCAGGCGCGGACGCGGCGGCCCTCGGCCCTGCCCTGACGGCAGCGCGCGGCGAGGTGGTCCACGTCGAGTCCCGCGTGACCTTCGCGGACATCGGTCACGGGGATGTCGAGGAGCCGTGCGGCGCCGACGATGCCGGGGAAACACGGGTCGGCCACGGCGAGCACGTCCTCGCTGTCCCGGTACAGCGCCCGCAGGGTGAGGAACATGGCCTCCTGGGCGCCGACGGTGATCACGATGTCGTCGGGGGCGACGTGGATGCCCTGGTCGGTGCGGAGGGCCTCGGCCACGAGGTCGTTGATGAGGCCCTGGGCGGGTCCGTACTCGTAGAGCACGCGTTCGGCGCGGGACGTGTCGAGACCGTGTGCGGTGCGCAGGTGGGCGAGGAAGCGGTCGGTCAGGTCGCGCAGGTCCAAGCCCCGGACGAAGTCCGGGTGCGGGGCGCCGGGTGCGAAGGAGATCGCGTCCGGGTGACGGGCCATCACCTCGTTCAGGAAGCCGATGGCGCCGAGCACCGGGTCCTGGAGGGAGTCGTGCAGGTCGGCGGCGCGCAGGTCGGGGGCGGCGGTCATGTCCGGCTCCCTCGTGCGGCGCGCCGCCGCTCGCGCTCCTGCCAGCGGCGTTCGACCTTGTCGAGGACGTCCGGGGCGTAGGCGCGGTCCGCCTGGGCGAAGGCGAACTCGGCGAGGTACGCGCGGAAGTGGTCGAGGGGTTCCTCGGCGAGGGCGAGCATGTGCCGGTTGGCGGCGACGGCCGGGGCGGAGAGGGCCGCCGCGGCGCGCTCGACCGCCTCGTCCATGCGAGCGGCGGGCACGACCTCGTCGTAGACCAGGAAGGCATCGGGGTCGGTGGTGGCGATCCTGCGTCCGCCGAGCACCACTTGGCGGGCGAGGCGGGCGCCCGTCTGCCGGGTGAGGCGGAGGTTGCCCGCGCCGGGCACGATGCCCTCCTCCGCGGCGGGCAGGCTGACGAAGGCGCCCTCCTCGGCGACGACGTGGTCGAGGGTGAGCAGGAGTTGCATGCCGCCGCCGATGGCGAAGGTGTCGACGGCCCCGATCCACGGTTTGGTGACGAACCGCTCGCCGCCGGCGCCGGGGGCCGGGTCGATCAGCAGGCCGTGGAGCAGCTTGCCGACGTAGCCGAGTTCGCGGCCGAGGAGGAAGTCGACCAGCGGGATCCGGCCGTCCCGCAGGTCGGTGAGGTCGATCCCGGCGCTGAACACGCGCCGTCCCCGGTAAGCGGGGTGGTCGGTGGTGCCGCCGCGCAGGACGCCGACGCGCACCGAGTCGTCGAGCAGGACGAGGTCGACGGCGGTGTCGAGGTCGGCGACGAGCCGGGCGTTCTCGGCGTTGAGCCGCTCCGGGTTGCGGAACTCGACGTGGGCCGCGGCGCCCCGGCGTTCGACGTGGACGGCGTCCAGTGCGACGCGGCCGTCGGCGCGGAAGCCGTCCAGGAGTTCCAGGGCGCGCGGGGTGGGGCCGAGCATGGTCTCCACGAGATGCCTGCCCGCGGTGGGCGAGCGCAGCGCGGCGCCGCAGAACCGGCCCTGGTCGATCTCGCGGCCTTCCTTCTCCGCCTGCGTGAAGCGGCGTTCGGCGGCCATCTGCGCGCGGGTCGGCACCAGGCCGGGCACGAGGCCGGCGGCGGCGTCCACGAGTTCCGGCAGCCGCGGGCGCCGGGTCAGCCCGTCCGTGAGCAGGCCGTAGACGGTGTCGGTGTGCCGGGCGAGGAAGTCGCGGCGCACGGCGCGGACTTCGGCGTGGGCGCGCGCGGCGCGGTCCCGCTCGTCCCCGGACCTCGCCGGGACCGGGGGCAGCGCCGCGAGCACCCGTTCGGCTGCCACGGCCTGCTCGGCGAGGTGGTGTGCGTCGTCGTCGAAGCGGCCGCCGACGACGGAGGTGCCGGGCCGGGTGGTCACCGCTGCGCCTCCGCGGGCTCCGCGCCGTGGTCGGCCAGGCGGCGCAACTCGCGGTCGCAGGCGGCGAGGTGGACGCCGAGGGCGTCGTCGTACTCGGCGGATGCGGCCTCCTCCAGGAGCCGTCGGCGGATGTGGGTCTCCCGGTCGGAGAGCCGGCCGCGCAGCACGGCCGCGGTGTGGACGGCCTCGGTGAGGTCCTCGCTGACCTGGTCGACGATGCCGAGTTCCGTGGCCTCGTGGAGTTCGATCGCCGAGTCCCACAGCACGATGCGGCGGGCACGGGCCAGTCCGATGTGCCGCACGAGCCGGTAGAGGGTCATGCCGGGCCAGAAGTGCCCTTCGTTGACCGGCAGCATCAGGCGCAGGCCGGGCCCGGCGATCCGGTAGTCCGCGGCCAGCAGCAGGTCGAGGACCGGGCCGCCACAGGTGCCCTCGACGACGGCGATGTTCACGTGGTCGAGCCGCTCCAGGCGGCGCACGGCCCGCTCCCAGCGCTTGACCTCCTGGAGGGAGACGTCGCCGGGCCATTCGCGTGTCTGGTCGGGCGCCGGGGTGAACCGCAGGACCACGACCGTCCGTGCGCGCCGCTCCGCGGCTTGTTCGCACAGCGCGTCGAGGGCCGCGGTCAGCTCGGGCAGCGGGCTGCCGCCGTCCAGTTCGGCCAGGATGCCCAGGTGCTCGGGGAGTTCCGTCCGCTCGGGTCCGGTCCTCATGCTCGTACCAGCTCCTTTCCTCACCAGCGCACCAGTGCCGTCTCGATGGTCGAGCCCGGCCCCATCGTCATCAGGACCCCGAGGTCGCCCGGCAGGGCCGCCTTCTCGTCACGCAGCCGCTCGTAGGAGAACAGGAACGATCCGCTGGAGAGGTTGCCCTGGTCGCGCAGTACCCCGGTGGTGTGCCGTACGGCGTGCCGGGAGAGGCCCAGGTTCACCCGGATCGCGTCGATGACTTTCTTGCCGCCGGAGTGCACGACCCAGTGGTCGATGTCCTCGATGCCCAGACCGGTGCCGTCCAGGAGGCGGGAGACCGCGGTCTCGGCGTGGGCGCCGACGACGTACGGCACGTCGGCATCGAGGTAGAAGCTGAACTTGCCGTGGTCTTCGTCCCAGTCGTAGCGCATCGCGGAGACGGCCTCGGGGATGATGTGGCTGGTGAATCTCAGCAGTTCGGGGCCGGACGGCGCCTCGCCGCCCGGCCGCCGCGCGGCCCGGACGGCGACGGCCGCCGCGCCGTCACCGAAGAGGCTGTTGACCACCGAGGAGCGCATGGTGCCGTCGAAGACGTAGGCCGCGGAGCACACCTCGACACAGACCATCAGGGCGAGTTCGCCGGGATGGCCGCCGGCCCAGCCCGCGACGGCGTTGAGCGCGTTGAGCCCGGCGTTGCAGCCCATGCCCACGACGTCGAGGCGCTGACAGGACGGGTCGATGCCGAGGTCCCTGATGAGGAGCGCGGACAGGCCGGGCGTGAGCAGTCCTGTGGAGGTGACGCAGCACAGGTAGCGGAGGTCGGCGAGTTCCGCGCCTGCGTCCGCCAGGCAGCGCTCGACGGCCTCCCGGCCCATCCGCAGCCCGGTCTCGGTGTGCTTGCGCAGCAGGTCGCCCTGGGACTCCTCGACGGGTGTCCCGTCGGGGCCGAGCGGGGGCAGGGTCAGGTTGCGGCGCTCGATGTTGCCGCCGAGGAAGACGGAGCGGATGCGGCGGTCGGTGATGCCGAAGAGGTCGAGGACCTCTCGCTGGGTGTACGAGAGCGGCGGTACGGCGGTGCCGACACCGACGAGCCCCGGTGCCCCGGCGGCCGCTCGCTCCGGCGCGGGACCGGCTGCCGGGGCGGCCCGTTGCTGGGTTCCGCGCACGTCTTCCTCCGGGGGGTGCGGGGTGGGCCGGCTCAGTAGCCGACCTTGGCGTTGATACGGCGCGGGTAGTACCGCTCGTCACCGTTGCGCCGGTACTCGGGCCGGCGCGGGGTGGTGCTCGACGGCAGGTCGCCGTTGACCGTGACGCGCTGGCCGCGGCGGTGCTCCTGGTAGTCGTTGATGGCGACGTGCTGCGTGACGCGGTTGTCCCAGAGGGCCACGGTGTGCGGGTCCCAGCGGTACCTGAGGGTGAAGGCGGGCTGCTCGGAGTGCTCGAACAGGTGCTGGAGGACGGCGTCGCTCTCCTGCCGGGTGAGCTGCGGGATGTGCGAGGTCCACATCCGGGTGACGTAGAGCGACTTGCGCCCGGTCACCGGGTGGACGCGGACGACGGGGTGTTCGGCGGACATTTCCACGACCGGCGGGATCTTCAGGACGTGGACCGCGGTGAGCCCTTCGAGCATCTCCTTGAACGGTTCGGAGAGCGTCTCGTACGCCCGGTACTGGTTGCTCCACATGGTGTCGCCGCCCGCGGAGGGCGTGTCGATCAGGTGCAGGATCGACGCGATCGGCGGGCTGGGGCTGAAGCTGACGTCGATGTGCCACTCATCGGCCTTGCCGCCCTTGTCCGGTTCGATGACCGTGATCTCGGGGTGGCCCTCCAGCTTGGGCAGGAAGGGGTGGACCTCCACCTCGCCGAAGCGGCGCCCGAACGCCACGTGCCCCTGGGGGGTGAGCCTCTCCTGGCCCGGGAAGAACAGGACGAGGTGTTCGAGCATCAGCTCGTGGATCCGGTCGAACTGCGCGTCGGTGAGGTCGTTGAGGTCGACGCCGCGGACCTCCGCCCCGAGGGCGCCGGAGACACGGCGGATGTCGAAGGTGTCGGAGGCCACGGGGGCGGTGGCGGGGACGGCCTGCGGTGGCGCGGACGGGGTCACAGCGGGTTCTCCTTCGGATCGTGACACGGGCGGCGGTGCGCCGCGCCGGCGGGCAGCCGTGCGGCGATCAAGGGCGGGCCCCCGCCGTTCCACCGTGCAACCAGTCCAGGAAAGGCTTCGGGGCGAGGGCGCCGACACGCTCGTGGTAGGCGGCGAGATCCGCCTCGGTCAGCACGGAGCGGGCGTCGCCCGAGCGTCCTGAGCGGAAGAACTCCACGGGGTCCGCGAGGATCTCCTTGTCCGGCGCCAGCTGCGCAGCGCGGCTCTTCATCTCGTCGAAGGTCGCTGCCCGCACCAGATCGGGCCAGACGTCGGCGTCCACGGTGATGCCCAGCCACTCGGTCAGCGCCGCCATCTGTCCCGCCAGGTCGGCGCGGAGGTCCTCGTAGTGCAGCAGCCGGATGTTCGGCTCGGCACGCCGGTTCCAGGAGTCGAGCGGGTGGTGGAGTTCGGCAGCGGCGATGTCCTGCTCCCAGGCGTCGGACTCACCGGGGCGGCACCAGTTCAGCAGGTACTCGCGGGCCGGCGGGAGCGTGAGGGAGCTGGGACCGGAGTACTCCGTGGAGTCGCGGTCGCTGTTGAACGCGTGCAGCCACTCGGCACGGACGTTGGCGGCCTGGTGGTACATGGACAGGGCCCGGTCGAGAGGGTGCCGCGCGACGACGAGGTAGCTGACGCGCGGGTCGAGAGGCAGCCCGTCGAGCGGGACGTGCGTCTTGATGACGCGCCGGTGCTCCTGCTCGGCGAGCTGCGCGTACATCTGGTCCCGCGGCGTGAAGAGCTGATCCAGCCACGGCGACAGGGTCGACAGCGGCTTGGGCAGCTCGGGGGTCTGGAAGATGAGCAGCGCGCAGATCATCTGCACCCACGTCGTGCCGGCCTTCGCGGGGCTGCTGACGACGATGTCGCCCTCGCGCAGCGGGAAGTCGTCCCAGCGGGCACTGTCCTGTTGCGGCGACTTGTACCTGCGCGGTGCTCGAGTCAGCGTCTGATCACCCATGGCGGCATTCCTCACAGAGGCACGAAGAGGCAGCGGATCCGGTCACAATCTGCCGTGACGGCCCTCGCACGGCATCCATGTTCGCCACAGTTACGCGTCCCAGGTCACGGGGAGACTCTTCACGCCGTAGACGTCCGCGATCTCCGCCTCGGGGCGCAGGGCGATCTCCTCGGGCGGTACGGCGAGGCGCAGTGTGGGGAAGCGGTTGACCAGGGCGGGGAACGCCACCCGCATCTGGACGCGGGCGAGTTGCTGGCCCAGGCACTGGTGGGCGCCGTGCCCGAAGGCGAGGTGCGCGCCCTCCTGGCGGTGCAGGTCGAGCCGATGGGGGTCGGTGAAGCGCGCGGGGTCACGATTGGCCGTGTTGTAGGACAGGATCACCGAGGTCCCGGCCGTGATGGTGTGCCCGCCGACCTCCACGTCCTCCAGCGCCGTGCGCATGAAGGTCTTGCCGACGCTCAGGTAGCGCAGCAGTTCCTCCACGGCCCGGTCGGCGAGCGCGGGGTCCGCGCGCAGTGCGGCGAGCTGGTCGGGGTGGCGCAGCAGCGCGTAGGTCCCGAGACCGATCATGTGCATCGTGGTGTCGAGCCCGGCGGCGAGCAGGAAGAGGGACATGCCGACCAGCTCCTCGTCCGTGAGGTCGCTGTCGGTGAGTTCGCTGAGCACGTCGTCGGTGGGACGGGTGCGTTTGGCGGCCACGAGTGCGGCGAGGTGGGTGCGGGTCGCGTGGTAGGCCGCTATCAGGTCGTCGCGGTCGGACTCCAGGTCCCGGAAGGCGTCGACCTGTTTCTGGAAGGAGGGGCGTTCGTCGTGCGGGACGCCCAGCAGCTCGCAGATGGTGACGGCGGGGAGGGGTTTGGCGTAGGCGGTCACCAGGTCGGTGGGGGGCCCGGCCAGTTCCATGGCGTCGAGGTGGTCGGCGGTGATCTCCTCGATACGGTCGGTGAGCAGCCGCATGCGTCGCACGGTGAACTTGCCCATGAGCGGCCTGCGGTAGCGGCCGTGGCGGGGCTCGTCCATGAAGAGGAACTCGCCCGGGGGCGCCGGATCCAGCTCGACGCCCCCGTGGTCGAGGGTCGGGTGGCGCAGGAGTTCCCACCGGGAGCTGAACCGCGGGTCGGCAAGGACCGACTTGACGAGGTCGTATCCGGTGATCAGCCATCCGTCCACGCCGCCGGGGAAGATGTACCGGCTGATGGGGCCGTGGCGGCGGGCCTCGAGCATTTCGGCCGGCGGGTCGAACGGCCGCTCGGGCGGGCGCTGTGTCGGCATGGTGGTGACGGTGTACAGGGGGTCGCCCACGGCCATCCTCGTCTCGCAGGGGGTGCTGTCCGCCGGGCCGGGCGTCACGCCTGGCCCGGTACGGTGTCGGTCGGGGTCAGTTCGCCCGCCGCGATGGACCAGATCTGCCGGACGACGTCCGGGTTCAGCAGCATTTCGCGGTGGGCGCAGTCGAGCGTGTGTTCCCGGATCTCGCCGGAGACGAAGGGCCGCCACCTTCCTGCCTTCGTCTCGGAGTCGGCGGAGACGAGCAGCAGGGTGCCGGTGGTCTTCCGGGTCCGGTGCGCGAGCAGGATGCGGGTGTTGTTCCGGACGATGCGGAGGTACGCCGCGTGCTCCTCGCCGGTGAGCGCGCCGGCCACCGTCTCCTCCTGTTCGGCGAAGCCGGCCCGCTGTTCGGCGGTGGCGGGACCGTCCACGGGACTGGAGTCGAGGAGGATCAGGGCGGCCACTTCCTCCCCCGCGTCCTGGAGCTGGGCCGCCATCTCCTGGACGACGTTGCCGCCGAAGGACCAGCCGAGCAGGTGGTAGGGGCCTGAGGGCTGCACGGTGCGGATCTGTGCGACGTAGTCGGCGGCCATCCGGGCCAGCGAGTCGGGCAGTTCCGTGGCCCCGGTGTCCATGCCGCGGGGGCGCAGGGCGTAGAGCGGCTGGTCGCCCGGCGCGGCGTCGGCGAGCCAGCCGTACTCCCACCCGAGGCCCAGCACGGTGTGGGCGCAGAAGAGCGGGGGCCGGTCGCCCGACGCCCGCATGGGCACGAGCACGTCGGCGGTACCCTGCCGTCCCTCGCGGGCGATCCAGGTCAGGAGGCCCGTGACGGTGGGCGCTTCGAACACGGCCCGGACCGGGACGTCGGCGCCGATGACCACCTTGACGCGGTTGACGAGCCGTACGGCGAGCAGCGAGTGGCCGCCGAGGGCGAAGAAGCTCGCGTCGACGCCGACGGGTGAGACGCCGAGCACCTGCTCGAAGACGGAGCACAGGAGTTGTTCGCGCAGGGTGACCGGGCCCCGGCCGCCGGTCGCGAGGGCGGTGTAGTCGGGGGCGGGCAGGGCGGCCCGGTCGAGCTTGCCGTGGGGGGTGAGGGGCAGCGTGTCGAGGCAGGTGAGGACGGGCGGCACGAGGTGTTCCGGGAGCCGTTCGGCCAGGTACTCCCTGACCTGCCTCACCAGGTCCGCTCCGTCGTCGCTCGCGGTCGCCGGAACGAGGTAGCCGACGAGGGCGGGTGCGCCGCCCGGGTCCTCGCGGGTGACGACGGCCGCCTGGGCGACCTCCGGGTGGCCGGCGAGGACGGCCTCGACCTCGCCCGGCTCGACGCGGAAGCCGCGGATCTTCACCTGGTCGTCCGCGCGGCCGAGGAATTCCAGGTGGCCCGCTGCCGTCCAGCGCACGATGTCGCCGGTACGGTACATCCGTTCCCCGGCCGGTCCGTACGGGCAGGCGACGAAGCGCTCGGCGGTAAGAACCGGGCGGCCCAGGTAGCCGCGGGCCAGGCCCGCGCCGGCGACGTACAGTTCGCCGGCCGTGCCGGGCGGCACGGGCAGCAGCCCGTCGTCGAGGACGTACGCGCTGATGTTGCGCAGGGGCCGTCCGATGGGCACGGTGTCGCCGTCCTGGTCCGCGTCGCACGGCCAGGCGGTGACGGCGATGGACGCCTCGGTGGGGCCGTAGAGGTTGTGCAGCGGTACGCCCAGGGTCTCCCGGACGCGCTCGCGCACGGCCCCCGGGAGCGCCTCGCCGAGGCAGAGGATCGTCCGCAGGCCGGTGCACCGCTCGGCGGCGCCGCCGTCGAGGAACGTCCGCAGCACGGAGGGGACGAACTGGGCGACGGTCACGCCCTCCCGCTCGATGAGCGAGGCCAGGTACGCGGGGTCCGGGTGAGCGCCGGGGCCGCTCAGGACCACCGCCGCGCCGTTGAGGAGCGGCCAGAAGATCTCCCACACCGAGGCGTCGAAGCCGAACGACGCCCGCTGCAGCACGCGGTCGGCCGGTTCGAGGCGGTACTCGTCCTGCATCCAGGCCAGTTGGTTGACCACGCCGAGGTGCGGGACACACACGCCCTTCGGGGTGCCGGTGGAGCCGGAGGTGTACATCACGTAGGCGGGGTGGTGCGGCCGCGGCGGAGTCCCGCGGTCGGCGTCGGTGACCGGCGCGGGGGCCGGGCCGTCCCGGAGGACGTCGGCGAGGGGTCCGTCGAGGTCGATCCACCGCGCGGGTGTGCCGTCCTCCGTACCGCCGAGGCGGGCCGTGGTCTCCGCGGTGCTCAGCACGAGGACCGGGGCGGCGTCGGTGAGCACGAGGTCGGTACGGTGCCGCGGCTGGGCGGGGTCGACGGGCAGATAGGCGGCGCCGGTCTTCACGACGGCGACCAGCGCGACGATCTGTTCCACCGACCGCTCCAGGGCCACGCCGACCAGGGTCTCCGGGGCGGCGCCGAGGCCGGTCAGGTGCCGGGCGAGCCGGTCGGAGCGCTCGTCGAGCTCGGCGTAGGTGACCTCGGTGCCGTCGCGGACCAGTGCCACGGCGTCGGGGGTGCGGGCGGCCTGCTCCGCGAAGAGCTCGGCGAGGGTGGCGTCGGGGAGCGGGCCCGCGGTGTCGTTCCACTCCTCGGTGACGCGCCGCCGTTCGGCGTCGTCGAGGAGTCCGACGCGGGTCACCGGCAGCGAGGGGTCGGCTGCGACCGTCTCCAGGACCCGCAGGAGCCGGGCCGTGAGCGTCTCCACGGTGGAGCGGTCGAAGAGTTCGGTGGCGTAGACGACCTCGCCGTCGAGCCCTGCGGGCGCGCCGGACTCGTCGAAGCTCTCCCGGATCTCGAAGTCGAGGTCGAACCGGGCCGTCAGCGCCCCGGTCGGCTCCTCACGCACTTGGACACCGGGCAGGCTGAGCGTGTCCCGGTGGTTGTTCTGCACGGCGAGCATCACCTGGAACAGCGGGTTGCGGGCCATGGAGCGGGCGGGGGCCAGCTCCTCCACGAGGCGCTCGAAGGGGACGTCCTGGTGCTCGAAGGCGTCCAGACCGGTCGTGCGCACCCGGTCGAGGAGTTCCAGGAAGTCGGGGTCGCCGGAGAGGTCGGTGCGCAGTACGAGGGTGCCCGCGAAGAAGCCGACGAGGTCGTCCAGGGCCTGGTCGGTGCGGCCGGCGACGGGGCTGCCCATCACGATGTCCCGGCCGGCGCGGCTCTTCGACAGCAGGACCGCGACCGCCGCGTGCAGCAGCATGAACATCGTCACGCCCTGCCCGAGCGCGAGTTCGGCGAGCCGCGCGTGCAGAGGCGCCGGGATCGTCAGCGGCACCAGTCCTGCCCGGTGGTCCGAGACCGCCGGGCGGGGCCGGTCCGTGGGGAGGCCGAGTTCCTGGGGCGCGCCTCGCAGCCGCTCCTTCCAGTGGGCGACCTGTGTGGCGAGCACGCTGTCGGGGTCGTCCGCGTCACCGAGGAAGTCGCGTTGCCACAGGGTGTAGTCGGCGTACTGGACGGGCAGCGGCTCCCACTCCGGGGCGCGTCCCGCGGCGCGGGCCCGGTACGCCTGGGAGAGGTCGCGCCACAGCGGGCCCATCGACCATCCGTCACCGGCGATGTGGTGGACGATGACCGAGAGCGCCCACTCGCCCGGCCGCAAGGAGAACAGGGCCGCCTTCAGCGGCAGTTCGCGGGCCAGGTCGAAGGAGTGGGTGGCGAGCCCGTCGAGCCGGGCGGCCAGTTCCTCCTCGGTGACGGCGGTGACCGGCAGCTCCACGGCGGCCTCGTCGACGGGGATGATGTGCTGGCACGGCTCGTCGTCGACCAGCGGGAAGGTGGTGCGCAGGCTCTCGTGCCGGGCGACGACGTCGGCGAGGGCCGTGCGCAGCAGCTCGGGGTCGAGGTCGCCGGTGAGGCGCAGGACGAGGCCGATGTTGTAGAGGTGGTTGGGTCCTTCGATGCGGTCCACGAACCAGAGGCGGCTCTGCCCGTAGGAGACCGGCAGCACGGCCGGCCGCTCCCTCGGCACCAGGGCGGGCCTGGCCCGGCGCCCCTCCCGGGTCAGCTGACGGGCGAGGCCCGACACGGTCGGGTTCTCGAAGACCGCGGCCACCGAGGTCTCGGCGCCCAGCACGGCGCGGATGCGGCTGACCAGCCGGACCGCGAGCAGGGAGTGCCCGCCGAGGGCGAAGAAGTCGTCGTCGATGCCGACGCGGGGCAGGCGCAGCACGTCGGCGAAGACGACGCCGAGCAGTTCCTCGTACGGGGAGGCCGGGCCGCGTGCGACGCTGACCGCCGCCATCGGGTCGGGGGCGGGCAGCGCCGCCCGGTCGACCTTTCCGTTGGGGGTGAGCGGCAGCCGGTCCAGGAGGGTCACGAAGGGCGGCACCAGGTGGTCCGGCAGCCGGTCGGCGACGAAGTGCCGGATGCGGTCGGCCAGTTCAGGTCCCGCCTGGGCCGGGTCCGCCGGTGCCGCGTAGGCGGCGAGGCGCTTGTCGCCGGGGGTGTCCTCGCGGACGACGACCACGGCCTGGGCCACGTCGGGGTGGGCGGAGACGGTGGCCTCCACCTCTGCGGGTTCGACGCGGAAACCGCCGATCTTGGCCTGGTCGTCGGCCCGGCCGACGAACTCCAGGACGCCGTCGGCCCGCCACCGCACCAGGTCGCCGGTGCGGTACATCCGGGCGCCGCCGTCCTCGAAGGGGCAGGCCGTGAACCGTTCGGCGGTCAGGCCGGGACGGCCCGCGTAGCCGCGGGCGAGGCCGTCTCCCGCGATGTACAGCTCGCCGGGCACGCCGACGGGGACGGGCCGCAGGGCGCTGTCGAGGACATAGGCGCGGGTGCGGGCCAGTGGACGGCCCAGCGGGATCGCCCGGCCGCTGTCGACGTCCTCGCGGGTGACGGGGTGGGTGTGGGTGTAGGTGGTGCTCTCGGTGGGCCCGTAGCCGTTCATCAGGCGGGTGCCGGGCAGGGTGTCGAGCAGGGCGCGGCAGTGCTCGACGGAGAGCGCCTCGCCGCCGGTCAGGACGGAGCGGACGCCGCTCAGCGCCTCGATGTCGAGGTCGATCACCTGGTGCAGCAGGCCGGTGGGGAGCAGGGCGACGGTGACCCGGTGCCGGGCGAGGTGGTCGCGGATGTCGGCGACGGACGGTGAGCCGGCCGGTCCCACGGCGAGGGTGGCGCCGTTGAGCAGGGTGGCCCAGACGTCGAACGTGGTGGAGTCGAAGGAGACCGAACCGAGGTGGGAGACGACGTCGCCCTCGCGCAAGTCGGCGTAGTCGGCGGGGCGGACGAGCCGGTCGACGGCGCGGTGGGTGGCGACGACGCCCTTGGGGGTGCCGGTGGAGCCGGAGGTGTAGATGGTGTAGGCGGCGGAGTCCAGGTGCGCGGGGGTGGCCGTGGGGAGGGCGTCCTCGGCGGCCACCGCTTCGCGGGTCGAGGGGTCGTCGAGGACGATGCGGGGCGGCCCTCCGGCTGCCGTGGGCAGTCGGTCGGCCGTGCCGGTGGTGGTGAGGACGGCGGTGGGGGCGGCGTCGCGCAGCATCAGCGCGATGCGGGCTTCGGGGTAGCCGATGTCGATGGGGAGGTAGGCGCCGCCGGTCTTCAGGACGGCGAGGAGCGCGACGATCGTCTCGGGCGACCGTTCCATGGCGACGGCGACGAGGCGACCGGGGCCCGCGCCGTGCCGGGCCAGGTACTGGGCGAGCCGGTCGGAGGCGGCGTCCAGTTCGGCGTACGTCATCCGCGCGTCGTCGGCGAGCAGGGCGGAGGCGTCCGGGGTGCGGGCGGCCTGGAGCCGGAAGCGGTCGGGGACGGTGGCGGCCGGCTCGGCCCGTTCGGTGCGGTTCCACTCGGTGAGGACGCGGTGGTGGTCGGCGGGGTCGAGCAGGGTGATGTCCCGGACGCGCCGGGAGGGGTCGGCGACGACGGCCCGCAGGACGAGCAGGAGGCGGTCGATGAGGGACTGGACCGTCGAACGGTCGAAGAGGTCGGCGGCGTAGGTGATGCCGCCTTCGATCCCGGCGGGCGCTCCCTCGTCGTCGAACCGTTCGGCGACGTGGAGGTCGAGGTCGAACTTGGCTTGGCCCAGTTCCGTGGTGAGGGCCTCGACACGCAGGCCCGGCAGGTCGATGCCGGCGGAGGGCACGTTCTGCACGGCGAGCAGGATCTGGAAGAGGGGGTGGCGGGCGCGGGACCGCGTCGGTGCCAGCTCCTCCACCAGGCGCTCGAACGGGACGTCCTGGTGTCCCAGGGCGCCGAGCGCCGCCCTGCGGACCCTGCCGAGCACCTCGGTGAAGGCCGGGTCGCCGGAGAGGTCGGTGCGCAGCACGAAGGTGTTGACGAAGAAACCGATCAGGTCGTCGGCGGCCTCGTCGGTGCGGCCCGCCACGGGGCTGCCGATGGGGATGTCCTGCCCGGCGCCGAGCCGGGAGAGCAGGACGGCGAGCGCCGCCTGCCACACCATGAAGGCGGTGGCGCCCTGGGCGACGGCGAGTTCCGTCAGGCGTGCGTGCAGGTCGGCGGGGACGCTCATGGGTACCCAGCCGCCTTCGCGGCTCGCCACCGCGGGCCGCGGCCGGTCGGTGGGCAGGGTCAGTTCCTCCGGGCTGCCGCTCAGCGCCTCCCGCCAGTAGGCGACCTGGCCCGCGAGGATGCTGTCGGGCTCGTCGCCGTCACCGAGCAACTCGCGCTGCCACAGGGTGTGGTCGGCGTACTGCACGGGCAGCGGCTCCCAGTCCGGTGCACGGCCCGCCCGGCGGGCGGTGTACGCGACGGACAGGTCGCGCAGCAGCGGGACCATGGACCAGCCGTCGGCGACGATGTGGTGCGTGACCAGGACGAGGACGGCCTCGTCGGTGCCGGCTCCGTCCACATCGAGGAGGGTGGCCCGTACGGGCGGCCCCGCGGTCAGGTCGAAGACGTGGCCGGCGGCTTCGTCGACGCGGGCGTCCAGTTCCTCGCGGTCCACGGACTCGACGGCGAAGTACGGAGGAAAGTCGTCGAGGGAGACGATGTCCTGGTACGGGTCGCCGTCGGCGTGCAGGAACCGGGTGCGCAGGCTCTCGTGCCGGGTGAGCAGGTCGGTCCACGCCGCCCGCAGCGCGCCGGTGTCGAGCGGGCCCGTCAGCCGCAGCGCGAGCGGGATGTTGTAGAGCGGCCCCGCGGCTTCGAGCCGGTCCACGAACCACAGGCGGCGCTGGGCGTACGAGAGCGGCACCCGGTGGGGCCGGGGGGCGGGGACGAGGGCGGGCCGCGGTACACCGGTGGAACCGGCCTCCTCGACGGTGGCGGCGAGACCGGCGACGGTCGGCGTCTCGAAGACCTCGTGCACGGGGATCTCGACGCCGAGAACGGCGCGAATCCGGCTGACGAGGCGCACCGCCAGCAAGGAGTGGCCGCCGAGCGCGAAGAAGTCGTCGTCCACACCGACCCGGGGCTTGCCCAGGACCTGTGCGAAGACGGAGCAGAGGAGTTCCTCGCGCAGCGACGGCGGCCGGCGCGACGCCTCGGTGCCCACCGCCTCGGGGGCGGGCAGGGCCGCCCGGTCCACCTTGCCGTTGGCGGTCAGCGGCAGTCGGTCCAGTACGACGACGGCGTCCGGCACCAGGTACTCGGGCAACCGTCCGGCGACGAACTCGCGGACGTCCGGGAGGGTTTCTCCGGGCGTCGGGGTCACATGGGCCACGAGGCGCTTGTCCCCCGGGGTGTCCTCGCGGACGGTGACGACGGCCTGGGCGACGGCGGGGTGCCCGGCCAGGAGCTTCTCGACCTCGCCGGGCTCGACCCGGAAGCCGCGGATCTTCACCTGGTCGTCGGCCCGGGAGACGAATTCGAGGGCGCCGTCGGCGCGTCGGCGCACGATGTCGCCGGTGCGGTACATCCGGGCGCCGGGTACGTCGAACGGGCAGGCCACGAACCGCTCGGCGGTGAGTCCGGGGCGGGCCACGTAGCCGCGGGCGAGTCCGGCGCCCGCGAGGTACGCCTCGCCCGCGACGCCGACCGGAACGGGTTCGAGGCTGTCGTCGAGGACGTAGACGCTGGTGTTGTCCATGGGGCGGCCGATCGACACGGTCTCGCCCAGGGAGTCGGGGTCGGTGAGGGCGATCTGGGTGGCGATGACGGTCGCCTCGGTCGGCCCGTAGCTGCTGCGGACGGTGATGCCGGGGGCGGCTTCCAGGACTCGGCGGACCGCTTCCTTGGGGACGATGTCGGCGCCGGTGAGCACGTCGTGGACACCGGCGAACGCGGCCGGGTCCTCCTCGGCGATGACCCGGAACAGCCCTGCGGTCAGGTGGGCGTGGGTGAGCCCGTGCTCGGCGACGAGGGAGCGCAGCCGGGCGGCGTCGGTCCGGCCGGGCGGGGTGACGATGAGGGTGCCGCCGGTGAGCAGCCGCACCCACACCTCGACGGTGGAGCCGTCGAAGGTGTGCGGCGCGGCGAACATGCCGCGGGCGGTGCCGGGGAACTGCCAGCAGCGGTCGCCCGCGAGGTCCACGATGTCGCGGTGGGTGATGCCGATGCCCTTGGGTTCGCCGGTGGAGCCCGATGTGAACATGGTGTACGCGAGCTGGTCGGGCAGGCTGCGTCCGGCGACGGTGCCCGCCGGCCGGTCGGCCCATGCGGCGTCCCCCCCGTCGGCGACGACGACGGTGGCGAACACGCCCCGCGCCTCCTCGGCGTACCGGCCGTCGGCCAGGCACACCTCGGCTCCGCTGCGGGCGGCCATCTCGGCGGTGCGGGCGGCGGGCTGGGCAGGGTCGAGCGTGAGGTAGGCGCCGCCCGCCTTGAGGACGGCCAGCAGGGTGGTGACCACGTCCGGGGAGCGGTCCATCACGACGGCGACCACGCTCTCCCGGCCCACCCCGAGGTCGATGAGGTGGTGGGCGAGCCGGTTGGAGCGGGCGTCCAGTTGTCCGTAGGTGACCGGTCCGGCCCCGGTGTCGAGCGCGACGGTCTTGGGTGCGCGGGAGGCGCGGACGGCGAACAGCTCCGGGACGGTGAGCGCCAGGGTGTCGCTGCGGGCACCGTTGGACTCGGTGAGCAGGCGCCGCCGCTCGGCCGGGTCGAAGACGTCGATACGGGAGACCGGCCGGGCCGGGTCGGCGGTGGCGGCCTCCAGGACGCGCAGCAGCCGGGCGACGAGGGTCTCGGCGGTGGAGTGGTCGAAGAGGTCGGTGGCGTAGGTGAGACCTCCGGCCATGCCGCTCGGCGCGCCGTCCTCGTCGTGGAGTTCGACGACCTGGACGTCGAGGTCGACCTTGGCCGTGGTGGGTTTGCCGGGTCCCGCGTCGACGTCGAGGCCGGGCAGCGTGACGTGGGCCTGCGGCATGTTCTGCACGGCGACCAGGACCTGGAAGAACGGGACGCGATCGGTGTAGCGGGCGGGGGCCAGCTTCTCCACGAGGCGGTCGAAGGGGATGTCCTGGTGGTCGAGGGCGTCCAGGGCCGTCGTGCGGACCCGGGCGAGCACGTCGGCGAACGTGGGGTCGCCGGACACGTCGGTGCGGAGCACGAGGGTGTTGAGGAAGAAACCGACCAGGTCCTCGAGGGACTCGTCGGTGCGGCCCGCGACGGGGCTGCCCAGCGGGATGTCCTCGCCCGCGCCGAGGCGCGACAGCAGGACGGCCACCGCCGCCTGCCACACCATGAACATCGTCACGCCCTCGGAGCGCGCCAGGGCGGCCATGCGCGCGTGCAGAGCGGCGGAGACCTCGATGTCGGCCCAGCCTCCGCCGCGTCCGGGCCTCTCCGGCCGAGGCCGGTCGAACGGCAGGGCGATCTCGTGGGGGACGCCGTCGAGGGCGGCCCGCCAGTGCTCGACCTGTGCGCCGAGGCGGCTGTCGGCGGTGTCCTCCTCGCCGAACAACCGCTGCTGCCAGAGCGCGTAGTCGGCGTACTGGACGGGCAGCGAGGGGAAGTCCGGGGCCTTCCCCGACAGGCGGGCCGCGTAGGC
Source organism: Streptomyces sp. NRRL F-5630 (assembly GCF_000719475.1). GTDB lineage: Bacteria > Actinomycetota > Actinomycetes > Streptomycetales > Streptomycetaceae > Streptomyces. The sequence goes on from NZ_JOGO01000026.1 coordinate 80,388, forward strand.
CTTCGACACGTCGCGCCACAGGGGGGCGAGGGACCAGCCGTCACCGGCGATGTGGTGCACGACCAGCACCAGGACAGAGCTGTCCTCGCCCGTGGTCAACAGCGTCGCCCGGATCGGGAGTTCAGCGGCCAGATCGAAGACGTGACCGGAGAACTCCTCGATCCGCCTCTCCAGCTCACCGGCCCCCACCGGCACCACCGCGA
>NZ_JOGO01000027.1 GCF_000719475.1 Streptomyces sp. NRRL F-5630
GCCCGGTCCCATTCCGAACCCGGAAGCTAAGCCTCAAAGCGCCGATGGTACTGCAAGGGGGACCTTGTGGGAGAGTAGGACGCCGCCGAACAATCTTTGTGGGGAGCCCCGCACCGTTTATGGTGCGGGGCTTTTCCGCGTTCAGGGCCCGTATTCCGTGCCGCGTTATTGTCGGAGCCATGCGCTACGACCTGGTCATCTTCGACAACGACGGAGTCCTCGTGGACAGCGAACCGCTGTCCAACACGGTGCTCGCCGCGTACCTCACGGAACTCGGCCACCCCACCACGTACGAGGACTCCCTCCGGGACTACATGGGCGGCGCTCTGCACCGGGTGCACGACACGATCCTCGAACGGACCGGACAGAGGCTGCCCGAGACCTTCGACGCGGACTTCCACGAGCGGGTCTTCGCGGCCTTCGCGCGCGAGCTGAAGCCGGTTGAGGGTGTCATCGAGGTCCTCGCCCGGCTGAAGGAGAGCGGGACGCCGTACTGCGTCGCCTCCTCCGGCAGCCACGAGCGCATCCGCTTCGGGCACGGCGTCACCGGGCTCGACCGCTGGTTCCCCGAGGACCGCGTCTTCAGCGCCGAGGACGTCGGCCGGGGGAAGCCGGCTCCCGACCTCTTCCTGCACGCGGCCCGCGCGAGCGGAGTGCCCCCGAAGCGGTGCGCGGTCGTCGAGGACAGCCCGCTCGGCGCCGAAGCCGCGCGGGCCGCCGGGATGGACGTGTACGGATTTACCGCCATGACCCCGGCGGCCGCACTCGGCCCGGTCACCGCCGACTTCGGGCGCATGGCCCAACTCCCCGATTTGCTCGGCTGATTGGCCTACCGGCTGGTAGTGCGGGCGCCTACGCTCCCGCCATGACCGCTCCCGCCACCGTCGAGGGACGCCTGCGGCACGGCAGGGCCGCGCTCGCCCTGAGCTTCTTCGTGCAGGGTGCGGCCTTCGCGCTGCTCGTCACCCGCATCCCCGCCGTCCAGGACACGTACGGGATATCCGACGGGCTCCTGCCCGTCTTCCTCGCCGCGGTCCCCGTCCTCGCCGGTGCCGGGAGCGTCGTCACCGAACAGCTCGTCAAGCGGGCGCGGCCCAGCCGGGTGCTGCGCTGGTCGCAACCCCTCGCGCTGCTCGCCCTCCTCGGCGTCGGCTACGGCGACCGCGTCGTGGCCCTCGCCCTCGCCCTCGCCGTCTTCGGGCTCGGCGTCGGGGCACTCGACGCCTCGATGAACATGCTCGGCGTCAGCCTCCAGCGGGCCTACGGCCGCAGCATCATGCTCGGCTTCCACGCCGTCTACAGCCTCGGCGGCATCCTCGGCGCCTCGCTCGCCTGGGCCGGCGCGCACTGGCACCTCTCCCTCGGCGTCTCGTACCTCCCGCTCGTCGCCGTCACCCTCCCCGCCGCCCTCATCGGCAGCCGCTGGTACGCGGACACGCGCAAGAGCGAGCAGGAAGAGGCCGTCCCCGGGCCGCGAGAGCAGGAGCGGCAGCGGGCGCCGGAAACCGGCGTCGTCTTCCGGACGCTGCTCCCGCTCTGTCTCGTCATGACCTTCGCCTACATCGGCGACTCGACGGTCTCCAACTGGAGTGCGAAGTACCTCCAGGACGTCCTCGGCAGCTCGGAGCAGCTTTCGACCGTTCCCTACAACGTGTACATGGTCACGACGCTCATCGGGCGGGGGCTGGGGGACTTCGGGGTGCGGCGCTTCGGCCCCGTCCTGGTCGTACGGGCCGGTGCCGTGCTCGCCGCGACAGGCTTCGGGGCCGTGGCGCTCGCGCCCGGTCCCTGGGCGGGGATGCTGGGGTTCACGCTGCTCGGGCTCGGGCTGTGCGTCCTCGTACCGCAGACCTTCGCCGCCGCCGGGCGGATGTTCCCGCACGCCTCGGACGCGGCCGTCGCGCGGCTCAACGTCTTCAACTACGTCGGTTTCCTCGTCGGCTCCCCGCTCGTCGGGGCGCTCGGCGACGCCTGGAACTACCGGGGCGCGATGATCGTCCCGCTCGTCCTCGTCCTCCTCACGCTGGGATACGCGCGTTCCTTCGCGCCCGCGCCCGCCCGGTACGGTGACGGGCATGAGCGGCCTCGCGCACTTGATGTGGGATGACGGCGTCACCGCGTACGACTTCGGCGACGGTCACCCGATGGACCCCGTACGGCTCGACCTGACCCGCAAGCTCGTCGCGGGCCTCGGTGTCGACGCCGCGCTCAAGGTCGTCGCGGCCCCGCCCGCCGGGGACTCGACGCTGCGGCTCGTCCACCGCGAGGACTACATCGCCGCGGTCAGAGCCGCCTCCGCCGACCCGGAGCACGCCGACCAGCGGTACGGGCTCGGCACCACCGACGACTGGGCGTTCGCCGGAATGCACGAGGTGTCGGCGCTCATCGCCGGGCAGTCCGTGGCCGCCGCGGAGGCGCTGTGGCGCGGGGACACCGCGCACGCCGTGAACTTCACCGGCGGCCTCCACCACGCGATGCCGGCCGCCGCCTCCGGATTCTGCGTCTACAACGACGCGGCGCTCGCGATCGCACGGCTCCTCGAACTGGGCGCCGAGCGGGTCGCGTACGTCGATACGGACGTGCACCACGGGGACGGCGTCGAGGCCGCGTTCTGGACCGATCCGCGTGTCCTGACCATCTCGGTCCACGAGCACCCGCGCACCCTCTTCCCGAACTCCGGCTGGCCGCAGGAGACGGGCGCCGAGGAAGCGGAGGGCTCGGCGGTGAACCTCCCGCTGCCCGCGGGGACCGGGGACGCGGGATGGCTGCGCGCCTTCCACGCCGTCGTGCCCGAACTGCTCGCGGACTTCGACCCGCAGTTCCTCGTCACGCAGCACGGCGCCGACACCCACTTCGAGGACCCGCTCGCACACCTCGCCGTCTCGCTCGACGCGCAGCGCGCCGTGCAGTCCGCGTGCCACGACCTCGCGCACACGTACGCGGGAGGACGCTGGCTCGCGCTCGGCGGCGGTGGCTACGCGGTCGCCGACATCGTGCCGCGCTCCTGGACGCACCTCACCGCGATCGCCGCGCACCGGCCCGTCGAACCGCTCGCGGCCGTGCCGGAGGAGTGGCGGCAGCAGGTGTACGCCGGGACGCGGCAGCAGGCGCCGTACCGGATGACGGACGGCCGCTGGCCCGTGCGGTGGCAGCCGTGGGAAGAGGGCTACGACCCGGCGGACCGGATCGACCAGGCGGTCATCGCGACGCGCAAGGCCGTCTTCCCCCTGCGGGGGCTCCTTCCGTAAGGCGCGGCGCGGCCCTCGGCGCACCCGCCCTACGCCCAACGCGGGACCTCCCCCTGGCCGCTTCGCCCTCCTCGTCTCCTCCCGTGTCCGCACCGAGGTGTCGACGCAACGACCCGCTTCGGCCTACGCCCGCCCTGCCTCGCCTACGTTTTCCCGTTTCCTCCCCTCGCTTCGGCGCCCTCCGCTCGCGCCGGGTGTGAGCCGGGCGCGAGCCCTTGGCGGGGGCCTCCCGGGACGGACCGGCTCACGGGGGGCGGACGAGGGAGGAGCCGTGGTGGGGCGCGGGGGAAGGGCCGGGGTGGCGGTGCAGGTCAGCTCGGTCGTGGGGCGGCGGGGCACGGGGGGCGCACAGGGACCCCGCCGGGCGGCGGTGGGAGGGAGGGGCGGGGGACGTTCCCCGTTCCGCTTGGTGGTGCCGTGCGGACCGGGTACTACCGGTCGATTACTCGTTATGTACTCAATCCGGCGTGTCTGTCACGGTAAACAGAGGATGCCTGCTCCTCTTCCCCACTCGCATCACCCGCCCCTAATCTGGGGAGTGAGCGCTCAGCGACGAGGAGTCACCGGAGGGGAAGCCGGTGCGCGTCCGAGCGGAAGGTACAGGTGTAGTGATGGCCACTGCTGACGAGCGTCCTCTCCACGAGGTCCAGTTCCTGACCGTCGCCGAGGTCGCCTCGGTGATGCGAGTGTCGAAGATGACCGTGTACCGCCTGGTGCACAGCGGTCATCTGCCCGCCATCCGGGTCGGAAGGTCCTTCCGGGTCCCCGAGCAGGCGGTGCACGAGTACCTCCGCGAGTCCTACGTGGGGGTGGAGACCGCCTGAGGCCGCTCCTCCCTGCCCGGAACCCGGTGCTCGGCCGGGCCCCGGGCAGGGGGGATGCCCTCGATTTAGGGCTCGGAGCGGGTGGCGGGTAGGCTGGGCCGACGTAGGTCGTGTGGGCCCATGCAGCCCCGCACCAAGTGCCCCCGCCAGTTGCGGGGGTGTTCCGAGTAGTGAGCGAGGGTTGTTGTGGGCTCTGTCATCAAGAAGCGGCGCAAGCGGATGGCCAAGAAGAAGCACCGCAAGCTGCTGAAGCGTACGCGCGTCCAGCGTCGTAACAAGAAGTGAGCCCTTCCCCGCGAGAGCGGGGCGCTCCACCGCGGCCCTTCCCCGGTTCACTCCGGGGGAGGGCCGCGGTCCTGTGTCCGGGCGGGCGCGCGGCCTCACGGGGCTGAGACCGCCCCCACCGCCCCCACCGCTCCCCACCCCGTGTCCCCCGCCCGCTACCGTGGCCCCATCGGCGTACGCCACGGAAGGGCGGCGGATCGCGTGGGCAGTGTCGTGCTGGTGACGGGGGCCGGGCGCAGGCTCGGGGCGCGGTTCGTCCGCGCCGTGCAGGAGGACCCGGCGGTGGACCGGGTGATCGCGGTGGACGCCGCGGCGCCCGCGCAGCCGCTCGGGCGGGCGCAGTTCGTCCGCGCCGACCTGCGGCAGCCCGTCATCGCGCGGGTGCTCGCCGAGCACGCCGTCGACACCGTCGTGCACCTCGACGTGACCGGGACGGCGCCCGGAGTGCCGCGCGCCGGGGTCAAGGAGACCAACGTCATCGGGAGCCTCCAGCTCCTCGGCGCCTGCCAGAAGTCCCCGTGGGTGCGCCGCCTCGTCGTGAAGTCCTCGACCGCCGTGTACGGTTCGGCCGCCCGCGATCCCGCCGTCGTCGACGAGACCGGCCCGCACCACGCCCCGCCGCACAGCGGCTTCGCGAAGGACGTCGGCGAAGTCGAGAACTACGTACGGGGCTTCGCCCGCCGCCGCCCCGACGTCGCGGTCGGCGTGCTCCGCTTCGCGGGCATCCTCGGCCCCGGTGCCGAGTCCCCCTTCGCCGCGTACTTCGCACTGCCGGTGCTGCCCACCGTGCTCGGGCACGATCCCCGGCTGCAGTTCGTTCACGAGGACGACGTGCTCGCCATCCTGCGGCTCCTGGCCTGCCTGCCCGAGAGCGCGTCGACGCGCGGCGACGGCACGTACAACGTCGCGGGCGAGGGCGTGCTGCTGCTCTCGCAGTGCGCCCGGCGGCTCGGGCGGCCCACGGTGGCGCTGCTGCCGCCCGTCGCACGCTGGGCGGGTGCCGCGCTGCGCGGCGCGGGGCTCGGGGACTTCTCGCCCGAGCAGTGGCGGATGCTCACCCACGGCAGGGTCGTGGCCACCGACCGGCTCCGCGAGGACCTCGGCTTCACCCCGGCGTACGGGACGGCCGCGACCTTCGCCGACTTCGCGCGCGCCCGCGGCCCCGGGCTGCTCCCGCCCGCGCTCGTGGGCGCCGCCGTCGACCGCCTCGCCCAGCTCCGTACGCCCTGAACCACCGCACCCGAAGGAGTCCCGCCCCATGGCCGACGCGAAGGTGATCCCGTTCGACGACGATCGCGCCCGCGAGCGGCGCGGCGAGCGGCGGGACGGCGGCGAGGCGGAGGTACGGGAACTGCCGGGCGCCGCGCGCGAGGAGGAAGCCGGGCCCGAGTGGGAGCGGCGGCTGGCGGGCGGGCTCGCCTTCCTGCGGCGGCGGCTCACGGGCGCGTACGAGGTCGACGACTTCGGGTACGACGCCGAGCTGACCGAGGAGGTGCTCCTGGAGGCGCTGCGGCCGCTGTACGAGAAGTACTTCCGCGTCGAGGTGAAGGGCTTGGAGCACGTGCCCGCGGACGGGGCCGCGCTGCTCGTCGCGAACCACTCGGGGACGCTGCCGCTCGACGGGCTCATGCTCCAGGTCGCGCTCCACGACGAGCACCCGGCCGCCCGGCGGCTGCGGCTGCTCGCCGCCGACCTCGTCTTCCGGCTGCCCGTGGTCGGGGAGCTGGCGCGCAAGGCGGGGCACACCCTCGCGTGTGCCGAGGACGCCGAACGCCTCCTCACCGCGGGCGAGCTGGTCGGGGTGATGCCGGAGGGGTTCAAGGGGCTCGGCAAGCCGTTCGCCGAGCGGTACAAGCTCCAGCGCTTCGGGCGTGGCGGCTTCGTGGCGACCGCGCTGCGCGCCGGGGCGCCGATCGTGCCGTGCGCGATCGTCGGCGCCGAGGAGATCTACCCCATGATCGGCAACGCGAAGACGCTCGCCCGCCTCCTCAACCTCCCGTACTTCCCCGTCACGCCGACCTTCCCGTGGCTCGGGCCGCTCGGCGCGCTCCCGCTGCCGACGAAGTGGACCATCGAGTTCGGCGAGCCGCTCGACACCTCGGGCCACCCGCCGGCCGCCGCCGAGGACCCGATGCTCGTCTTCAACCTCACGGACCAGGTCCGGGAGCGGATTCAGCACATGCTGTACGAGGCGCTTGTGCGGCGGCGGTCGGTGTTCTTCTGACGGGCCGCGCGCCTGATGGGCCTCTCCGCCTGTCGGGCCTCACTGCCGGGACCGGGCAGCGGGGGCGGGACCGGTCAGAGGTACGGGACCGGGCAGCGGGGGCCGGACCGGGACACGGCGGCTGTGTCCTAGGAGTCGTCCTGCGCGCCCAGGCCGAGGCCCGGGAGGACCCCCGGCAGGAGCGGGGGCAGGGTGATGTCCGGGACCGGGTCGGGTGCGCGCTCGCGGTCGCCGCCCGTGCCGCCCTGGTCGCCCTTCGAGCTCCCGGCGCCGCTGCCGTCCGGGGACGAGGAGCCGGCCGAGGGCTTGAGGGGGTCGAGGAGCCGGCCCGCGCCGCCGAGGAGGCCGTCGTCGTCCTGGGCCGGTCCGGAAGGCGCGGGAGGGGTGCTGTGCCCCTCGCCCTTGGAGGGTGTCCCGCCCGAGGCCCCGTCCTTGCCGTCCCCGGTGTGCCGGTCGCGCTCGCCGGTGTGCGGGGAGGCGCTGTCGCGGTCGCCCGCGGTCGGGGAGCCCGGCTGCTCGGGGGTGCCGGGCTTCGCCGCCGGGGTGTGCGGCAGCAGCGGGGTGACCTCGCTCTCCATCGCGTCGAACACCGAGGTGACCTCGTCGCTCACGTCGACGAACTGGACCGGGAGCCGCTCGCGGAGCTGGTCCCAGGCCTCGCGATGGGTGCCCGCGAAGGAGGAGAGGGCCTGGAGGTGACCGAGCGAGTGGTCGGCCTTGTACGCCTTGCTGAGCAGCCGGTGGCCCTCGCCGGCGTCGTACTTGACGCCGTTGAGCGCGCGGCGGATCTCGCCGAGGTGCTCGTGGTCGATGCGGCCCGCGCTGCCCCGGTCCATGAGTCTGCGGGCCTCGGAGAGCCGCGTCCCCGCCTGGTCGAGGAGCAGTTGCCCGCGATCGGCGTCGTCCCCGGCCATGCCGAGTCTGAGGTCCTCCATCCCGCGCTTGAGCCCGTAGAGCGAGTCACCGGGGAGGGCGTCGCCGCTCGCCGCCGCGACCCCGCCGAAGGCCCCCGCGGCGACACTCACCGTGAGGCCGCCGGCGGCGAGCCGCTTGGAGAGGCGGGTGCGGGGCTTGAGCTTGCTGAGCGGGTTCGCCCGGTGGGCGCCCTTGCGGGGGCGCTGACCGGGCATTGAAGGGCGTGGGCTGTCCAGGCCCGGCACGGTGCCCTCGCGGAGCATGGTTTCCATCGCGGCGACCAGCTGGGCCCGCTGGACCACTTTCACCTCGGGGTCCAGCAGGGGCGGTGGCAGGGCGCCGAGTCCGGTGGCGAGCGCGAGCATCCGGCTCGGCTCGTCGGTGCGGTCCCCTTGGTCCTGCGCGGTGCCCTGCTGTGCCGCGAGGCCCTCTCCGGGCCGCTCGTCCAGGGCCTGGGCGAAGGCGTTCGCCCGCCGGTGCGCCGAGACGTTCGCGATCACTGGCGGCACCTCCTCTCGTCATGACGATCGGCTCCCCGGAAGGTCCTGGTGGGGGTCGCCGCCAGGCGGCGGCGGCGTGACCGGAGGGAGCCTGCGCTCGGGACAACGACGGGCTTGGGGGCGGGGTTACGGACGGGTGACGAAGAGGCGGGGACTGTGTCCGTACGTGGTCGTCCGGGCGCTCCGCGTGAGGGCTCGTCGCCGGTGCGACCGCCCTCGGTGAAGCCGTCTCGGTCAGCGGGCGTCCTCCGGGAGGAGGCGGGCCAGGGTGCGGACGGCCCGGTACTGGAGCGTCTTGATCGCGCCCTCGTTCTTGCCCATGACGCGGGCCGTCTCGGCGACGGAGAGGCCCTGGAGGAAGCGCAGGGTCACGCACTCCTGCTGCTGGGGGTTGAGGCGGCGGACGGCGTCGAGGAGGGCGGCGTTGGAGAGGGATTCGAGGACGGAGTCCTCCGGGCTGCGCTCGACCTCGTTGGCGTCGAGCATCTCGCCCGTCGTGACTTCGAGGCGGAAGCGGCTGGACTTGAAGTGGTCGGCGACGAGGTTGCGGGCGATCGTCACGAGCCAGGCGCCGAAGTCGCGGCCCTGCCAGGTGAAGGTGCCGATCCGGCGCAGGGCGCGCAGGAACGTCTCGCTCGTGAGGTCCTCTGCCGTCGCCTTCCCGCCGACGCGGTAGTAGATGTAGCGGTAGACCGTGTCGCTGTACTGGTCGTAGAGGCGGCCGAAGGCGTCGGCCTCGCCGCTCTGCGCCCTCTCGACGAGGTCCATCATGCGGGCGCTGTCGCTGTCCGCGGCAGGCCGGCGGTGGGTGGTGGTGGCCGCGGCGGACCTGCCGCGTCTGCCGACGGCCGTGCTCGACTCGGCCAGGGCGTAGCACGGTCGAGCGGGCGCGGGCGTGGCGAACACGGGTGTGGCGTACGCGGTGGGGACGAAACCGCGCAGGCGGTCGACTACCGAGGCGCGGAGAGCGGCCAGGCCCGCGGCGTCAACCCCGACGTGTGGGTACACGGGACTCCCAGAGGCAGAGCTTCCATCACGTGCACTCCGGCTCCTCCTCCCCGTACGGCTCGGGCTCATGTTCACTCGGCGTACTGGAGGCGGGGGGCCGTCATGCGTTTGAGGAGAATAACGCTTCGTGCAGGCGGCGCTACACCGAGTTGCCTAAATCGTCGCTTGCGTCGCTTCTCTTATGGAGCCACGAGCATTGGTGATCGCTCAAAAACCCTGTTGGTGACCGTTTTTGCGCGAAGTCTTCCGAGTGCGTGTCGCGGGGGCACGGCTCCCCGGAATCGGGACTACCGGCCGCCCCTGCTGGGTATGGCTGACGCTCGGGCCTTCGCGGCGAGCTTCACGCAGAGTGAGGTGGAGGGGTCTGACGTGCCGCTTCGCGGTGTGCGCGGTCAGTGACGGCGGCGGTGGATGGCCACCGCGGCGGCCGTGCCGCCCGCCACGGCGCCGAGCCCCGCGGCGGCGGGGACGCCGATCCTGGCCGCCTTGCGGCCGGTCCGGTAGTCACGCAGCCGCCACTCGCGGGCGCGGGCATATTTGCGCAGTTTCGCGTCAGGATTGATCGCGTACGGATGTCCGACGAGGGAGAGCATCGGGACGTCGTTGTACGAGTCGCTGTACGCCGCGCAGCGCGCGAGGTCGAGCCCTTCCGCCGCCGCCAGGGCCCGTACCGCCTCCGCCTTCGCCGGGCCGTGCAGCGGTTCGCCGACGAGGCGGCCCGTGTAGACGCCGTCGACGGACTCCGCGACCGTGCCGAGCGCGCCGGTCAGGCCGAGGCGGCGGGCGATGAGCGTCGCCGTCTCGACGGGCGCGGCCGTCACGAGCCACACCTTCTGGCCCGCGTCGAGGTGGGCCTGGGCGAGCGCGCGGGTGCCGGGCCAGATGCGGTCGGCGAGGTACTCGTCGTAGATCTCCTCGCCGATCGAGGTGAGTTCCGCCACGCGGCGGCCCTTGACGATGGAGAGGGCGCTGTCCTGCGCGTCCTGCATGTGCGCCGCGTCCTCGACGCCCGCGATCCTGAACCACGCCTGCTGCCAGGCGAAGCGGGCGAGTTCGCGGCGCTCGAAGAAGCGCCGCTTGTACAGCCCCTTGCCGAAGTGGAAGAGGGCCGCGCCCTGCATGACGGTGTTGTCGAGGTCGAAGAAGGCGGCGGCGCGGGTGTCCCCGGCGACCGGGAACTCGGGCTCGGCGGCCTCCCGGGCGGACTCGCTCTCGCTCTTCCGCGCGGCCTCGGCCGCGGCCTCGCCCGCCAGTACGCTGCGCGCGGTGGCGGGGCGCCTGCGGGGGGTGAGCCATCCGGGAGCGGCCATGCGGTTGAGCATAACGAGTCGGCGGGAACGGTGGCGGAAGGGCAGCGGTCGTCCCGGGGGCGCGGGGGCGGCGGGACGGGGTGGCGGCCGGGCGGAGAATGGCGCGTATGACTGGACGACTCTTCGGCCGTCGCAGGCCCGCCGCCGAACGGACCGTGACGCTCATCGCCAAGCCCGACTGCCACCTGTGCGAGGACGCCGAGCGCGTCGTGGAGGCGGTGTGCGGGGAGTTGGGGGTCGCGTGGGAGACGAAGGACATCACGCGGGACGAGGCGCTGTACCGGGAGTACTGGGAGCAGGTGCCGGTGGTCCTGGTGGACGGCGAACAGCACACGTTCTGGAAGGTGGACCCGGAGCGTTTGCGCAAAGCGCTGCGGTGACGGCTCGCGGGTCGCGCCGGGCGCCGCGGTGACGGCTCACGGCGCCCGGTCCCGGATCTCGCTCCTCTTTCGCCGAGGGGCTTGTTTTTCCGGGTCGTTTACCATCGAATCGCAGGCTGCGGGGGCACTGAGCATTCGGAAAGAGGTGTCGGGCTTGTCCCCGCACGGTCGTTCGCGCCCCGCGCGCATCGGTTCCCCGACGTGGGGATTCGGCCACGTGACCCCGGTCACTTTGGCCGGACAAAACGGACACCATCTTTGTGCACGCGTTCACAAAGACATAGCCTGCTGGCGACGGGGCGGTCCTGGGACAACTGACCGCCCAGAGCCCCGCTCTACCCGCAGGAGCACCGTGGCAACTGGCCGAACTCACCGACCGGCGACCCGCAGCCGAGGAATCCCCGAGGCCACCGTCGCCCGGCTTCCGCTGTACCTGCGCGCACTCAACGCACTCTCCGAGCGCTCGGTCCCCACGGTCTCCTCCGAGGAACTCGCCGCTGCCGCCGGGGTCAACTCCGCGAAGCTGCGCAAGGACTTCTCGTACCTCGGCTCCTACGGGACCCGCGGTGTGGGCTACGACGTCGAGTACCTCGTCTACCAGATCTCGCGCGAGCTGGGCCTCACCCAGGACTGGCCGATCGTCCTGGTCGGCATCGGCAACCTCGGCGCGGCCCTCGCCAACTACGGCGGCTTCGCCTCGCGCGGCTTCCGGGTCGCGGCGCTCGTCGACGCGGACCCGGCGCTCGCCGGGAAGCCCGTCGCGGGCATCCCTGTCCAGCACATCGACACGCTGGAGACGGTCATCCGCGAGCAGCACGTCTCGATCGGGGTCATCGCCACACCCGCCGGGGCCGCGCAGCAGGTCTGCGACCGGCTCGTCGGCGCCGGGATCACCTCCATCCTCAACTTCGCCCCCACGGTCCTCGCCGTGCCGGAGGGCGTCGACGTGCGCAAGGTCGATCTCTCCATCGAACTCCAGATCCTCGCCTTCCACGAGCAGCGCAAGGCCGGTGAGGAGAACCCCGCCGAGGAGAGCGCCGTGCGGAACGCGCCGACCACCGCCGTCAGCGGCGTCGCGGCGAAGGAGACCCCCGGCGAGCGCGCCGCGCGCGCCGGGGACGGCCCGGGACCGGAGGGTGACCTGCCCGCCGTGATGCGGGCATGAGTCTCCTCGTCGTCGGGCTCAGCCACCGCAGTGCCCCCGTGAGCGTCCTGGAACGCGCCGCGCTCAGCGCCGAGGCGCAGGCCAAGCTCCTCCAGGACACCCTCGCCGCCGAACCGGCCGCCGAGGCCGCGGTCCTCGCCACGTGCAACCGCGTCGAGCTGTACGCGGACGTCGACAAGTTCCACGCGGGCGTCGCCGAACTCTCCACGCTCCTCGCCCTGCACGCGGGCGTCGGCCTCGAAGAGCTGACCCCGTACCTCTACGTCCACTACGAGGACCGCGCCGTCCACCATCTCTTCTCGGTGGCCTGCGGACTGGACTCGATGGTCGTGGGCGAGGGGCAGATCCTCGGGCAGATCAAGGACGCCCTCGCGCGCTCCCAGGACCTGCACACCGCCGGGCGGCTCCTCAACGACCTCTTCCAGTCCGCGCTCCGCGTCGGCAAGCGCGCCCACAGCGAGACCGGGATCGACCGCGCGGGCCAGTCCCTCGTGAGCTTCGGCCTCGCACAGCTCGCGGAGAGCACCCCGGCCGGGGACGGCACCCCGGGCGAGGGCGCCTCGCAGAACGCCACCTCCGTCGAGGACTGGGCGAAGGGCAAGCGCGCCCTCGTCATCGGCGCAGGCTCGATGTCCTCGCTCGCCGCCGCCACGCTCGCGCGGGCAGGCGTCGCCGAGATCGCCGTCGCCAACCGCACCCGGGCCCGCGCCGAGCGGCTCGTCGAGATCCTCACCCAGCCCGGCGGTACGGGCGTCGCCGCGCGCGCCCTGCCGATCGGCGAGGCCACCGACGAGCTGCCCCGCGCGGACATCGTCGTCTCGTGCACGGGCGCGACCGGACTCGTCCTGCCCGCCCAGGCCATCGAGGAGGCCACGACGGGCCGCGCCGCGCGCCCGCTCGCCCTCCTGGACCTCGCCATGCCGCGCGACATCGACGCGGCGGCGCACCGCCTCGACCACGTCCGCCTCGTCGACATCGAGTCGCTCGCCGCGGCCAGCGCCGACGCGCCCATGGCCGCCGACGTCGAGCGGGTGCAGCACATCGTGGCCCAGGAGGTGGACGCCTTCGGCGCCGCCCAGCGGGCCGCGCACATCACGCCCACCGTGGTGGCCCTCCGCACCATGGCCGCCGACGTGGTGGCCGCCGAGACGGCCCGCCTGCACGGGCGCCTTCCCGGCCTCGGCGAGCGTGAGTTCGCCGAGATCACCCAGACCGTGCGGCGCGTCGTGGACAAGCTCCTGCACGCGCCGACGGTGCGGGTGAAGCAGCTCGCGAGCGAGCCCGGCGGCGCCGGGTACGCGGACGCGCTGCGCACCCTCTTCGACCTCGACCCGCAGACGGTGGCCGCCGTCAGCCGGGCCGACGCGAGCAGTACAGACGACCCGAATCGAGGGCGGTCATGACCGACAAGCCACTCCGGCTCGGCACCAGGCGCAGCAAGCTCGCCATGGCGCAGTCCGGGCTCGTGGCCGATGCCGTGCGCGAGGCGACGGGCCGTCCCGTCGAGCTCGTGGAGATCACGACGTACGGCGACACCTCGCGCGAGCACCTCGCGCGCATCGGAGGTACGGGGGTCTTCGTCACCGCGCTGCGCGACGCGCTGCTGCGCGGTGACGTGGACTTCGCCGTGCACTCCCTGAAGGACCTGCCGACCGCCCAGCCCGAAGGGCTCGCGCTCGCCGCGGTCCCGCCGCGCGAGGACGCCCGGGACGCGCTCATCGCGCGCGACGGGCTCACCCTGGAGCGACTGCCGCGGGGCGCGCGGATCGGGACCGGGTCGCCGCGCCGCATGGCACAGCTCAACGCCCACGCCCGCGCGCGGGGACTCGACATCGAGACGGTGCCGATCCGCGGCAACGTCGACACGAGGATCAACTTCGTACGGGACGGTGAGCTGGACGCCGTGGTTCTCGCCGCGGCCGGGCTCAACCGGCTCGGCAGGGGCGGTGAGGTCACCGAATACCTCGCGCCCGACACCGTCCTGCCCGCGCCCGGACAGGGGGCGCTCGCCGTCGAGTGCCCCCCGGGGCCGCTCGCCGAGGCGCTCGCCCGGCTCGACGACCCGTCCACGCGGGCCGCCGTGGCCGCCGAGCGGGCGCTGCTCGCGGCGCTCGAAGCCGGGTGCAGCGCACCTGTGGGCGCGCTCGCCGACTTCCCCGACGGAACGCAGGACCAGGCCGCGCAGCGGCAGACCACCGAAATGCGCCTGCGGGGCGTCGTCGGCTCGACCGACGGCTCCTCGCTGGTGCAGCTGACCACCACCGGTCACGTGCCCTCCACGCAAGCGGAGGCCGAGGCGCTCGGCGCGGAACTCGCCGCCGAGATGCTGGCGAAGGGCGCGGCCGGTCTGATGGGGGAGCGAGCACGATGAGCCCCACCACCTCCGCCCTTGCCGCCGTCGCCACCGAGCCGGCCCACGGGCATGTCACCTTTCTGGGCGCGGGCCCGGGCGACCCCGGCCTGCTCACCCTGCGGGCCGTGGAAGCACTGGCCGCGGCCGACGTGCTGATCGCCGAGCCCCGGGTGCTCGACGTCGTCCGGGCGCACGCGCGCGGCGACGCGGACGCACCCCTGCTCACCGACGAGGCGTCAACCGAGCCCGGAACGCCGGGAGTCGGTGACGCCGTCAATCTTGTCATGGAGGCCGCACGGGGCGGCAGGCGGGTCGTCCGAGCCGTCGCGGGGGACCCCGGTCTCGACACCTACACGGCCGCCGAGATGCTCGCCTGCGCCGCCGAGGGCATCCCCTTCGAGGTCGTCCCCGGCATCGCCGCCGCCCTCGGGGTCCCGGCCTACGCCGGGGTCCCGCTGCGGGACGCGCAGGGCACCGACGTGCGGTTCGTGGACGCGGCCTCGGCCTCGGAGCGCTGCTGGAGCGAGGTCGGCCAGAGCGACGGCACCGTCGTCGTCACGACGACCCTGGAGAGCGTCGCGCGCGCGGCCGGTGAGCTGGTGAGCGCCGGGCGCAAGCCCGACACCCCCATCTCGCTCACCGTCGCGGGCACCACGACCCGGCAGCGGACCTGGACGGCGACCCTCGCCTCCGTGGGCCAGGTGCTCAAGCAGGCGAAGGTGCTGCCCTCGCCGGAGGGCGCGCAGCCCGTCATAGCGGTGGTCGGGGAGCGTTCCGCCCCTGCGCTGCGCGATCAGCTCGCCTGGTTCGAGTCCAAGCCGCTCTTCGGCTGGAAGATCCTGGTCCCGCGCACGAAGGAGCAGTCCCGCGCGCTCTCCGACCAGCTCCGCTCCTACGGTGCCGTGCCGCACGAGGTGCCGACGATCGCCGTCGAGCCGCCCCGTACGCCGCAGCAGATGGAACGCGCCGTGAAGGGCCTCGTCACGGGGCGCTACGAGTGGATCGCGTTCACCTCCGTCAACGCCGTCAAGGCGGTGCGGGAGAAGTTCGAGGAGTACGGGCTCGACGCGCGCGCCTTCGCGGGCATCAAGGTCGCCGCGGTCGGCGAGCAGACGGCCAAGGCGCTCATCGCCTTCGGCGTGAAGCCGGACCTGACCCCGAGCGGCGAGCAGTCGGCCGCGGGGCTCCTGGAGGACTGGCCCCCCTACGACCCGGTCTTCGACCCGATCGACCGCGTCTTCCTGCCGCGCGCCGACATCGCCACGGAGACCCTCGTGGCCGGGCTCATCGAGCTGGGCTGGGAGGTCGACGACGTCACCGCGTACCGCACCGTGCGGGCCTCGCCGCCCCCGGCCGAGACGCGGGAGGCGATCAAGGGCGGCGGTTTCGACGCGGTCCTGTTCACCTCCTCCAGCACCGTCCGCAACCTCGTCGGCATCGCGGGCAAGCCGCACAACGTCACCGTCATCGCGTGCATCGGCCCGGCGACGGCCAAGACGGCCGAGGAGCACGGGCTGCGCGTGGACGTCATGGCCCCCGAGCCCTCCGCGCTCAAGCTCGCCGCCGCGCTCGCCGACTTCGGCACGCGGCGCCGGCTCGCCGCGCTCGACGCGGGGGAGCAGGTGACCCGGCCGAGCGAGCGGCGTCCCGGGGCGCGCAGGCGGCGCAGCGCCACGTCATGACTTCCCGTGTTTCCCGTAAAGGTGGTTCGAGTATGAGCGAGTACGGCGACGGTTTCCCCGGCATCCGGCCGCGTCGGCTCCGTACGCACGCGACGATGCGCCGTATGGTCGCGGAGACGCGCCTCGACCCGGCGGACTTCATCCTTCCCGCGTTCGTGCGGGAGGGCATCAGCGAGCCCGTCGCGATCGAGACCATGCCCGGGGTCGTGCAGCACACGCGCGACACGCTCCGCAAGGCGGCGGTCGAGGCGGCCGAGGCGGGAATCTCGGGGATCATGCTCTTCGGCGTGCCCGAGGAGGCGAAGAAGGACGCGGTGGGGACGGCGGGGACCGACCCGGACGGCATCCTCCAGCAGGCTTTGCGCGATGTGCGGGCCGAGGTCGGCGACGACCTGCTCGTCATGTCGGACCTGTGCCTCGACGAGTTCACCGACCACGGGCACTGCGGGGTCCTCGACGCGCGGGGGCGCGTCGACAACGACGCGACGCTGGAGCGGTACGCGGAGATGGCGCAGGTCCAGGCCGACGCGGGCGCGCACGTCGTGGGCCCGAGCGGCATGATGGACGGCCAGGTCGGCGTCATCCGTGACGCGCTCGACCAGACGGGCCACGAGGACGTGGCGATCCTCGCCTACACGGCGAAGTACGCCTCCGCGTTCTACGGCCCGTTCCGCGAGGCCGTCGGCTCCTCGCTGAGCGGCGACCGCAAGACGTACCAGCAGGACCCCGCGAACCTCCGCGAGTCCTTCCGCGAACTCGCCCTGGACCTCCAGGAGGGCGCGGACATGGTCATGGTCAAGCCGGCGGGCCCCTACCTCGACGTCCTCGCGAAGGTCGCCGAGTCGGTCGACGTCCCGGTCGTGGCGTACCAGATCTCCGGCGAGTACGCGATGATCGAGGCGGCGGCGCAGCGCGGCTGGATCGACCGCGAGGCCGCCATCCGCGAGTCCCTCCTGGGCATCCGCCGCGCGGGCGCCCGCAACGTGCTGACGTACTGGGCGGTGGAGGTGGCGCGGGCGCTGCGGTGACGCGTCCGCGTGCCGGGTCCCGGCGCGGGCCCCCGCTTCCGGTGCTCCGGGGGCGGGGGCCTTCGTGCGCGGGGGCTTGGGCGTGCGCGCGGGGCGGCGGCGTGGCCTGGGCGCGGGGCGCGCGGGACCCGTCCCCCTGGTCCGTCCCGTCCTGGACGCGAGGTGCGGGGCCGCCTCCCGTCCCCCTGTTTGCCCGCGATCGCGGGGAACGGCTGCGGAGTGCGGCCGTACCTGGTATGCCCGTAGCCATGGCTGCTGATCTCGCGACGAGGCGACTGGTGTTGCACCCCCTGACGGTGGCGGAGGCCGAGCAGATCGCGGCGGGGGTGCCGGGGGTGGGGCCCGGGGCCGTGCCGTGGGGCGAGGGGTATCCGGGGCACAGCTCGCGGGTCGGGGCCCTGCACTACCTGGAGATGGTGGAGAAGTACGGGTACCCGGCGGAGTTCCCCGCGTACGAGATCCGGCGGCGCCAGGACGGGGCCGCCGTGGGCGGGATCGGCTTCCACGGGCCGCCCGACGAGCGCGGGTGGGTCGAGCTGGGCTACGACCTCGTACCGGCCGTGCGGGGGCGGGGGTTCGCGTCCGAGGCAGTGCGAGGGCTGCTCGTGTTCGCGCGCGAGCAGGGCGCGTGCGGGGTCGCCGCCGACACCGACGCCGGCAACCTGGCCTCGCAGCGCGTCCTCCTCGCGGCCGGTTTCGCCTTCGCGCGCGAGGAGGACGGGGTGCGGTACTACGGGGTCCGGCTGTAGGGCGCGTCAGGTCAGCAGCTCCCACACGTGGTCGTCCGTGCCGTTGTCGGCGAACTGGACGACCTGCGCGGAGTCGGCCGTGGACATGCCGTCGACGCCGAGCACCTTGCCCGAGTGCCGCACCTTGAGGCGGTGGCCGCCGTCCGGCGCGGGCAGGAACTGCCACAGGTGGTCGTCCGTGCCGTTGTCCGCGAACTGCACGACGTGCGCCGAGTCCGCGGTCGACATGAGGTCGACGCCGAGCACCTTGCCCGACTCGCGGTTGCGCACCCGGTACCAGCCGTCGCCCTCGGGGACGAGTTCCCACAGGTGGTCGGCGGTGCCGTTGTCGGCGAACTGCACGACGCGCGCCGAGTCCGCGTGGGACATGCCGTCCACGGCGAGGACCTTCCCGGAGTGCCTGTTGCGCAGCCGGTACCAGCGCTGCGTGAGCCACGGCGTGCCGCCCGCGTGCGCCGTCGGCAGTACGGAGACACGCAGCCGGGCGGCGCCGAGCGGGACGAGGGTCACGTCCCGCTCGGGCTCGGTACCGCGCGCCGGGCTCTGTTGCAGCGGCCACACGACGTGCTGCGCGTCGGTGCTCCACTCGGGCAGGCGGCGGGCCCGCGCGGTGAGCGCGAGCGGGGTGCCGTCGAGCGTGAAGGGGTTCGCGTCCGGATCGGCGCCGGTGGAACGGACCGCGGGCGTCGGGCCGTCGGGCAGCAGGGCGTAGTTCCACGCACTGGTGGCGTGGACGGCGTACTCGGGGAACTGCTCGCTGCCGCCGAGGCGTTCGTACCGTTCCCCGACGCGCAGCGCGTAGGCGAGCGGCCCCCGGTAGACGCTCACCGCGCCGTGCTGCGCCGCCCACGTGCGCACGGTGACGCGCTGCGGGAGGCGGAGCCGTACGGTGTCGCCGTTCCGCCACGTGCGGCGCACCGTGGTGAGAGCGGGACCCGCGGGTGCCGCCGACCCGGCCCCGTTGACCGTGAGTTCGGGTGCCTCGCACCAGGCGGGGACGCGGAGCCGCAGCGGGAAGGCGACGGGGCGCGGGGTGCGTACGGTGAAGGTCAGGGTGTCGCCGAAGGGGTAGGCCGTGTCGGTGCTCACGGTCACCTCGGTCGCCTCCGCGCCGACCTTCGCGCGGACCTCGTTCGGCGCGTACATCAGCGCGGCGAGGCCGTGGTCCGGTGTCGCGAGCCACAGTTCCTGCGCGAACCAGGGCCAGCCCATGCCGTAGTTGTGCGGGCAGCAGCGGTACTGGTCGACGCCGGGGAGGTACGCCTGCATCGCGAAGGCGTTCTGGAACTGCCGGTCGGACTTCGGGGTGTTGTCGAGGTCCACGCTGTTGGCGCTCGTGACGTAGTGGACGGCCCTGCCGGACGGGTCGAGGGAGGGCGGCAGGGCGTTGAACGCCAGTTCCTCGCAGCGGTCGGCCCACAGCGGGTCCCCGGTGAGCCGGGTCAGCAGCTCGTGGCTGGCCATGAACTCCACGACGCCGCACGTCTCGAAGCCCTGGCGCGGGTCGTCGTGCCCCTCGCGTATGTTCTCGTCGCCCGCGAAGCCGCCGCCGGGGAACTGCCCGTGCCGCATGGCGAGTTCGTACGTCGTGTACGTGGCCCGGGTGTCCGCGTCGGCGCCGCTGCGCAGCGCGTACTGGGCCGGTTCGCGGAAGCCCTGCGCGATGTTCACGTTGTGCGGGCTCGCCAGACGGGCGCGCCAGTCGGCGCCGTGCGTGTGGATCTTGTCGGCGAGGTCGAGGAGGAAGGCGTCGCCGGTGCGGTTGTAGAGCCAGTAGACCGTGTCGAGGCCGTCGCCCCACCGCAAGGACACCCAGCTCTGGTTGAAGGCGCTCGGGCCCTGCGCGTGCATGTAGCGGAGGAAGGCGGTGAGGGCGGGGAGCACGCGGGCATCGCCGTCGTACTCGTACCAGGAGCGCAGTGCCTGGAGCAGCGGGAGGTACGGCCAGAAGTCGGGGCCGCCGCCGAGCGAGGTGCGCAGCCGCGCCGGTCCGAAGAAGCCGTCGGGCTGCCGGGTGGCGAGGATCGCGTCGACCCAGTCGCGTACGGCCGCGAGCGCCTCGGTGTCGCGCGTGACGAGGGCGAGGTCGGTGTATCCCCGCAGCCAGTAGGGGAGTTCCTCCCAGCCTTCGCGCTCCGGGTGGGCCCAGCCGCTCGTGGCGCGGTCGAGGAAGTGCGAGGTCTTCGCGTACTGGCCGCACAGGCCGCGCAGTTGGAGCGTGAGCTGGGTCGCGAGCCAGCCGCGCGGGGTGACGGCGGTGGGCGGCAGGCGGAGGAAGGCGGTGGGGCGCAGGGGTGCCCTGCTGGGGGTGTAGTGGCCGCCGCGAGCGGGCGCGGCGCGGTGTTCCGCGGCCGTGGCGAGGCCGGAGAAGCGGGTGCCCAGGACGAGGGCGCCGGCGGTGGCGAGCGAGGCGGAGGCGAACTGTCTGCGGTTCAGGTGCATGGGGGTGGTGCTCCTGTCGGCTCGGCAGATGGTTCCGGAGGGTGCGGTGTGCGGGCAACTCCCTTACAACGTTGGAAAAAAGAGCGGTCGGCGGTATGACAGCACTCGCGTGGGCGGGTGTCCAGAGGGGCGGCGCGGTTCTCTCCCCGCGGCGGTCCGGCCGACCGTCCGCGGCCCACCGGGCTTCCGCGGGGCGGGCACGGCGGGCCGGGCGCCCTGACCGGGGGTCAGGGCGCCCGGCTGCCATGGCCCGGCTCGCGGAGGCAGGGGCGGTCGCCATGCTCGACGACCACGGCCGGGTCAGGTGGTGGTGACCTTGACCGGTTCCGTCTCGGCGGAGCTGTGCCGCTCCGCCCAGTTCTCCAGCGCCGTCCTGCACGCGTGGTCGAGGTGGTTGACCCCGGACAGGTGCAGCTCGACGGGCCGGTTCTGCGGCAGGGCCTCCAGGCTGTCGAGGATCTTCGGCAGCCGCAGGAACGTCGCGTTGCCCGTCAGGTACGCCTGGACGGGACCCGCCCCCTTGTCGATGACCTCCAGCTTCACGTGCGAGGCCTCCCAGGCCGTCTTGGCGACGGACAGGGCGATGCCGACGAGGACGCCCTCGAACATGCTGACCGCGACGATCGACACGGCGGTGACGACGAGGATCAGCGCCTCGCCCCGGTGCTCGCGCCACAGCGTCACGAGCGAGCGCGCCGGGATCAGCTTGGCCCCGGCGTGCACCAGGACGCCCGCGAGCGCGGGGAGCGGGATGTAGGCGAGGACGCCCGGCAGGAGCGCCGCGAACAGCAGCAGCCACACGCCGTGCAGCACACGGGACGCCTTGGTGCGGGCGCCCGCCTGCACATTGGCCGAGCTGCGCACGATCACCGCGGTCATCGGCAGCGCGCCGAGCACCCCGCACACCGCGTTGCCCGCGCCCTGCGCCATCAGCTCCTTGTCGTAGGCGGTCCGGGGCCCGTCGTGCATCCGGTCCACGGCCGCCGCGCTGAACAGGGACTCGGCGGACGCGATGAGCGTGAACGCCACGATGGTGGCGATCAGGCCGAGGGCCGTGAGTTCGCCGAACGCGTCCAGGGACGGCGGCTGGATCGACCCGAGCAGGCCGTTGACCTCGACGGTGGCCACGGGCGCGGAGAAGACGACCGAGGCCGCCGTCGCGAGGCCGACCGCGGCCAGCGGCCCGGGAACCACCCGCACCCGCGCGGGCAGGTACTTCCACAGCACCAGGATCGCGACGGTGCCCGCGCCGAGCGCGAGCGAGGCGAGCCCGGCGGTACTGCCCGCGACGCCGAAGAACGCCTCGGGCAGCCCGGCTATCTTGCCGAGCCCCGACTCCGGCGCCTTCGCGGCCAGGACGGTGTAGAGCTGCCCCGCGGTGAGGACGAGGCCGATCCCGGCGAGCATCCCCTCGACCACCGACACCGAGATGGCCCGGAACCAGCGGCCTATCCGCAGGGCGCCCATGCCGATCTGGAGCAGCCCGGTCGCCAGGACGATGACGCCGAGCACCGGCAGGCCGAACTCGTCCACGGCCTCGTACACGAGGACGGTGAGCCCGGCCGCCGGGCCGGACACCTGGAGGCTGCTGCCGCGCATGAGGCCGGTGACGAGACCGCCCACGATGCCGGTGACCAGGCCGAGTTCGGCCGGGACGCCGGAGGCGACCGCGACGCCCACGCACAGCGGCAGCGCGACGAGGAAGACGACGAGGGAGGCGGTGAAGTCGGCCCTGAGGTGGGGGTACTTGCGCGCGTCCGCGCGCTCGGGGGTGCTCACAGCGCCTCGAAGGCGTCGGTCCCGGCGCGGTGCGTCCGGACGCGGCCGGTGTGCACCTCGTAGTACCAGCCGTGCAGGCGCACGCGGCCGTCCGCGAGCCGCCGCTGCACGCACGGGTAGGCGCGCAGCCGCTCCAGCTGGGTCACGACGTGCCGCTGGACGGCCGCCTCGACCGTGGGGTCCGAGGGGTCCTCACCGGTGGGGCCGGTCGCGGCGTACGCGAGCCAGTCACGGACCTGGGGGACGGCCGTGAGGTCGTCGCCGCGCACCAGCGCGCCGACGGCGCCGCAGTGCGAGTGCCCGCACACGACGACGTCCTGGACGCCGAGCACCTCGACGGCGAACTCGATGGTCGCGGCCTCGCCGCAGGGACCGCCGGACGGGTCGGGGACGATGTTGCCCGCGGTGCGCAGTTCGAAGAGCTCACCGGGGCGGGCGCCGGTGATCAGCGCGGGCACGACCCGCGAGTCGGAGCAGGTGATGAAGAGGGCCTGGGGGGACTGCCCTTCGGCGAGCCCGGCGAAATCCTCGGGGCGCTGTCCGAACGTACGGGCGCGGTCGATGAGGGGCTGCATGACGTGACGTTTCCTCCTGGCGCGCCGTGGGGGCGCGTCGGACTGACAGGACGGTGGGGGGTGGCAGCGCCCTGTCAGCAGAGGAAGACCTGCAACGCGGCGGGGGTGAGATCGGGGACGGAGCGGCACGGGCGGGCGCGCACCTCCGTGTCCGGGAGGAGCGGGGCGTACCCCGGGTGCCGCTGCTCCGCGGGCAGCGGCACGGGGCCGGGAGAGGGGGCGCCGCGGGCGGCGGCCCGGTGCCGGTCCCGGGTGCGGAGCACCTCCGCCGGGTCGTGGGCGCGCGGCTGTCCGTGCCCGGCGACCGGAACCCGCTCGGCGGCGGTCGCCACCGTTGCCAACCGCTGCTCGTGTGCGGGAGTGAACGCGGGGGCGAGGGCGAAGGAGGCCAGGGTGAGTACGGCCGCGACGGCCAGCGTCACCCAGACACGAGCCCTCCGACCTCGCACCACGCGCCTCCTCCCCCCACTTCCGAACGTCAAGCACCAGCCAATGATTGGTCAACCAATGGTCAAGAGGAAGATTAGCTGTGCAATGGTGATCGCCGGGTTAACAGCATGTTGCGGTGCTGAGGAAGCGTGAAAAGTGCGGTCCATTGGCGAAAAACAAGCTGGTGGACACGGCGCGTGCGCGGCGGCCGGGGGCCGGGGCCACCCGGTCGGGGGAGTCGCTCGGGGCGGCTTCGGCAGGCGCTGACGCCTCGTGCCGCGTGCGCAGGAGGGCCCGCCGTCAAGCTCGTTGAGGGACGCATCGCGGCGAAACGCGCCGAGGGGGCGGGCGGGGCGGCGTGCGCGGGCGGGGCCGGCTGGTTAGCGTCGGTGCGGTGGTGCGTACCGGCGGCGCGTGGTGCGTACGGCTGTCCCCGCGCACGAAAGGGAGCCCCGGCCATGGCCTGGAACGCGAACGTCCTCTTCTTCAGCTTCCCCGACCCCAGCGACACCTACGCGGCCTTCCACGACGCCGAGGAGGCCGAGGAGGTGAGCCGCGCCGCCGTCCTGGAGCGCGCGAACGACGGCACCCTCTCCGTCACCGAGACCTACGCCCCCGCCGAGTACCTCACGACGGGGGCGGGCGGGGCTGTCGGCGCGCTCCTCGGCGTCCTCGCGGGCCCGGTCGGCGTCCTCTTCGGCTGGACGGCGGGAACGCTGTTCGGGCTCGCGGCCACCGGCGAGGAGGAGGCCGGGGAACTGGACGCGCTCACGGTCCTCAGCCGGGGGCTGCCCGACGGCTCCAACGTCCTCGTCGTCGCCGTCGACGACGAGCGGGACCCCGCCGTCGCCGACAGCCTCGCGGCCCGCTACCGGGGCCGCGTGCTGCGCGTCCCGGCCGGGGTCGTGGCGGAGGAGGTACGGGCCGCGCAGGAGGCGGCCGACGAGGCGGCGCGCAACGCCCGCGCGAAGGTGCGCGAGGAGCGCCGGGCGGAGGCACGGGAAGCGGCCGAGGACTTCCGCGCCCGCACGGCCGCCTTCTTCCGGGGCGACCACCGCCAGGCCCGGGGCGGCCCGGCGGGACCCGCGCGGGGGGAATGGGCGGCGGACGGGGCGTGAGCGGGGCCCGAGCGCGCCAGGGCGGGCGGGCGCCGGTGGGGCGGCGGGCGGCGGGTGACCGGCCCGGTGCTCAGGGACGCAGGGTGCGGGCCACCTCGGCCGACGGGTACGGGGTGTTCCTGGCGCCCTTGGCGACCGCGACGAGGAACGGCGTCAGTACGGCGGTGAGCGGGGCGTCGCGCGCCAGGAGGGCGGCGCCGGGGCCGGGCTCGTCGAGGGGGCGGGGTGCGCGGATCCAGGCGTGCCGTTCGGCGCTCGTCAGGCCGTACGCCCGCGTGAGGAGCCAGTTGACGAGGAAGCTGCGCGTGTAGCCGAGGTCGTGGTCGCGGTGGTCGGCGAGGAACGCGGTCTCCCGCGCGGTGAGCGCGAAGGTGTCCGCGAGCGCGAGGCCGAAGTCGGTGAAGAGGACGCGGTGGCCGTCGGTGAGGACGTTGCCCCAGTGCCCGTCGAAGTGCACGAGCCCGTGGGCGCTCATGGTCCGCGCGGCGGAGTCGAGCCGGTCCGCCACGCGCGCCACCTCCCGCTCCCCGGCGGCGCCCCGCAGGCGGGGAGCGAGCCAGTCGTCGAGCGTCTGCGGCACGTACTCCATGAAGAGCGCGAGACTCGCGGGTGCGTGCCGCAACTCCGTCACGCGGAGCGCCGCTTCGGGGCCCCAGCTCCGCGACACGGCCTCGGTGTCGGCGAGTTCCGCGGGCAGCAGGGGCGGCTCCGTCTCCGCCACGAGCCGCCAGTGGTACAGCCGCGGCGCCAGTCCCAGGGCCTCGGCGGCCCGGTGCGCCTCCAGTTCGCGCCACGCCCCGCCCGCGGGGCTCGCGCCCATCCCGTAGTGGCAGACGAGCGGCAGCCCGTACGGATCGGCGGTCGACCGCCGCTCCGCCTCGCGTGCCGTCAGCGGCACGCGCTTGACGAACACGGGGGTGCCCGCGATGTCGAGCCGTGCCGTGCGGCCCCCGATCCCGGCGGCGAGGGGCGTGCTCGTGGCGAGGAGGCGGGCGAGGGCGGTGTCGTCGAGTGCGGCGAGTGCTGCGGCGGGCACGGGGTGCCTCCTGGTGCGGCGGCGGGGGCCGATGGCGGTCTCACTGGGGCGGCAGGGGTGCGCCGAGCCGGTGGGCGAGGGCGGGGAGGGCGGTGCCGAGGGGGAGGTCGAGGCGCAGGGTGGCGCGGTCGTCGCCCCGCGTGGGGCCCTGGTTGACGATCGCGACGGGTTTGCCCGCGCGGGCCGCGTGCCGTACGAACCTGAGGCCCGACATGACCGTGAGCGAGGAGCCGAGCACGAGGACGCCCTGCCCGGCGTCGACGAGGTCGAAGCAGCGCCGGACGCGCGGCTTCGGGACCGTCTCGCCGAAGAAGACGACGTCCGGCTTGAGGACGCCGCCGCAGGCCGCGCAGGGGGCGATACGGAACTCCCGTACCAGTTCCTCCGGCAGTTCGACATCCCCGTCCGGGTTGACCCGCGCGCCCGCCGCCTCGCCGAAGTCGCCGTTGAGCGCGCGCAGCCGCCCGTCCAGCTCCTCGCGCGCGGTGACCCGGCCGCAGTCGAGGCAGATCACCCGGTCGAGCCCGCCGTGCAGTTCGACGGCCTCGCGCGTGCCCGCCGCGCGGTGCAGCCCGTCGACGTTCTGCGTGATGACACCGGAGACGAACCCGGCGCGGCGCAGCGCCTCGACCGCGTGGTGCCCCGCGTTGGGCGCGGCCCGCCAGATCCGCCGCCACCCGGCGTGACTGCGCGCCCAGTACCTGCGCCGCCCCTCCTCGCTGCCGGTGAACTCCTCGTAGGTCATCGGCGTGTGGTGCCTGAGGCTCCCGGCGGGGCCCCGGTAGTCGGGGATGCCGGACTCGGTCGAGATGCCCGCGCCGGTGAGGACCGTGACGCCACCGGCGGCGAGGAGGCGGACGAGGGCGTCGTAGGCGGGGCCGGCGGGGGCGTCGGGGCCGGCGGCCGTGGGGGCGTCGGGCGCGGAGCCGGGGTGCTGGTGCGGCTGCGGCTGCGGCTGCGTGGACATGGGGCCAGGCTACGACGCGGGGCGGCGGGGCGGGGGGCCCGCTGCGGGAGCGGGCCCGCCCCTAGGAGTAGCCCTTCGTGCCGTCGAGCATCTCGCGCAGGAGGTCCGCGTGGCCCGCGTGCCGCGCCGTCTCCTCGACGAGGTGGAGGAGCATCCAGCGGAGGGCGGCGCCGCTGTCGTGGAAGTCGGGGTGCCGGCCGGTGTCGTCCAGAGACGCCGCGGCGACGATCTCGTCACTGCGGGCGCACTGTGTCTCGTGCTCCGCGAGCAGCTCGGCCAGGGGACGGCCGCCGGTGTGCCAGTCGGCGTCCTCGGCCGACGGGTCGAACGCCGGGTTCACCCGCTTGTCGCCGCCGAGGAACGCCACCTCCAGCCACATGTGCTCGGTCCAGCGCATGTGCGAGAGGAGACCGGCCATCGTCATGGCCGGTGAGGTCGGGACGAGGGAGCGGTGCGCGTCCTCGTCGCTCAGTCCCTCGCACTTCCAGCGCAGGATCTTCCGTTGCAGGTCCAGCCAGCCGGTGAGCGCGGTGCGTTCGTCCGCTCGGAGCGGGGGGCGGTGCTGTCGCGGTGCCATGCCGGCGCACCCTACCGGGCCCTCGCGCCCGCGTCCCCGGACCTCACCCGCCGTGGGCCAGCACGTTGAGCACCGCTCCGCTGCCCGGCTCCCGGACGAAGAAGCGGCGGACGCCCCACTCCTCGTCGCGCGGCGCGAACAGCACCTCCGCGCCGCTCGCGCGCAGCGTCTCGTACGCCGCGTCCACGTCGTCGACCTCGATGCTCAGCACGGGCGTGACGGGCCCTGTCGCGTCGCCCGTCGTCGTGCTGAGCTGGGCGCTCGGGGTGGCGGGCGCGGCGTGGGTGGCGATCCAGCCGTGGTCCATCACCTGCTCCATGCCGAGAAGGGCGAAGAACTCCCGGCTACGGGCGGGGGACCGGGTGCGCAGGAGGGGGACGACGCGGCGTACGGAGACCATCGGGGCCGCCTCTCGGTCGGGGGCGTGCTCGGTCGGTGGGCCGGCTCAGTCGGTGGGCCAGCGCTCCCCGCATTGTGAGCAGAACACCGGGCGCGTGTCCGCCGATACGCGCCCGCACCCCGGGCACACGAGCGGCAGCAGGCAGGCGGGCTCGCCGCCCTCGGCCGCCGCTTCCGCCCGCCGCCCCGTGATCGTCAGCCCCGCCCTGCGCCGGTGCGCCGTCACGTACGCGAGCCCGCGCGCCCCCGCCCGCAGCTCTCGCGCCGCCCCGCGCGGCAGCCACACCGCGCTGCCAGGACGCACCGCCGTCCCCCCGGCCGACCCCGTCCCCGCCACGACGAGCAGCAGTACGTCCACCGCGTCCTCGCGGTGCGCACCGACCTCCTCGCCCGGCCCCAGCCGCACGAGGTTGGCGTCGAGCTGGCGTCCTTCCTCCGCGAGCCGCCACAGCGCCCCGCGCGCCTCGCCGGACGCCTCGCGCAGCACCGTGCCGAAGTCCGCGAGGAGGCGCGGCGCGGGAGTCCGTGGGGGGAGGGGCGCGGGGTCCGTCATGGGAGGGGCCTTTCGGGAGGCGGTGCCAGGGCGGCGGTGCGGGAGGAGCGGCGGTACGGGGCCGGGGGCGTGGTCCGCCCCGGCGTGCCGTGACCCCCGGCGGGCGGGGCGGGGGCCCCTACCTCACCAGCGGCAGCACGATCGTGTCCACGATCTCTTCGAGCACCTCGTCCGGCACCGGCGCGAACGAGATCAGGATCTCGTGGCGCAGCAGGTCGAAGGGGAGTCTCTTGATCCGCTCCGTCAGACGGCCGGGGGCGATCTCGCCGCGTGCCAGCGCCCGTTCCCAGATCACGTCGCCGTTCGCCTCGCGCGCCTCCGTCAGGAGGTCCCCCGGGTTCGTGCCCGTCTCCTGGTAGTAACCGGCGAGGTGCGCGTTCATGACCGTGATGAGCCGCACGCGCGTCTCGTTGATCGTCCGCATGAGGGTCAGGACGTCCCCGCGCAGGCTGCCCGTGTCGGGTACGTCGATGTGCGAGCGCTTCAGTACGTGGCCGACGGCGGCCCGTACGAGCGTGTCGCGGTCCGGCCAGCGGCGGTAGAGGACCGGCGGGCTCGTCCCCGCGCGCCGCACCACCGCGTCCATCGTGAAGCCGGCGTACCCGTGCGCCGTCAGCTCCTCCCACGCCGCGTCCAGGAGCGCCCGCTCCAGGGCGGCACCGCGTCGCCGCTCGGCCATCCACCTACCCTCCCCACCCTTTAGATAGACTTGCCTATCTAAAGCTGGACCCCTACTCTCGTTCCCGAAAGCTCTAGATAGGACTGTATATCTTAAGGCGGTGTCCCGTCATGCCCGCTCACTCCTCCGCACCCGTCCCGCCGGACCCCGCGCCCGCCGCTCGCGGCCCCGCCGGTCCCGGCGGCCCCGCCCCTGTCGATCCCGCCGTCTGGCGGCTCGCCTTCACCGTCGTCATCGGGGCCCTCGCCGTCGTCTTCGACACGACGATCGTCACCGTCGCGTTCGACGACCTCACCCGCTCCCTGCACACCTCGATCGCCACGATCCAGTGGGTGGGCACCGGCTACCTGCTCGCCGTCTTCGTCACGATCCCGCTCACCAAGTGGGCCCAGGCCCGGGTCGGCGGCAAGCGCCTGTGGACCGGCGCGCTCACCGTGTTCCTGCTGGGCTCCGTGCTCAGCGCGCTCGCCTGGAACGCGCCCGCGCTCATCGCCTTCCGCGTCGTCCAGGGGATCGGCGGCGGCATCATGATGCCGCTCATGGCGACGCTGATCATGCAGGCGGCGAAAGGTCGCGAGATCGGCCGCGTCATGGCGACCGTGACCCTGCCCACCGCGCTCGGGCCCCTCCTCGGCCCCGTGCTCGGCGGCCTCCTCCTGAGCGTCGGGAACTGGCGCTGGCTCTTCCTCGTCAACATCCCCTTCTGCCTCGTCGGCGCGGTCCTCGCCCACCGCGACCTCCCGGACGACCGCCCCGCCCCCGGCGCCCCGCGCCCCGCACTCGACGTCGTCGGTCTGCTGCTGCTCTCGCCGGGCGTCGCCGCGCTCCTGTACGGGCTCTCGCGGGTCGAGGGCAGCGCGGGCCTCGCCCGCGCGGGTGTGCTCGTGCCGCTGGTCGCGGGTCTCGTCCTCGTCCTGGCCTTCGTCGCCCGCTCGCTGCCGCGCGCGCACGCGCTCATCAACCTGCGGCTCCTGCGCCACCGCGCGCCCGCGGCCTCCGCCGCCCTGCTCTTCCTCGGCGGCACGAGTCTGTACGGCGCCATGCTGCTGCTCCCGCTCTACTGGCAGCAGGTACGGGGCGAGGGCGCGCTCGGCGCGGGGCTGCTCCTCATCCCGCAGGGCCTCGGCACGCTCGTCGCCCGGACCCGCGCGGGGCACCTCACCGACCGGCTCGGGCCGCGCCCCGTCGCCCTCACCGGCTTCGCGCTGGTGACGCTCGGCACCCTGCCCTTCGCCCTCGCGGACGCGCACGCGCCCACGGTGCCGCTCCTCGCGGCGCTCTTCCTGCGCGGACTCGGCCTCGGTGCCGCGATGGTCCCGCTCAACGGCGCCGCCTTCCTCGGCCTCGCCCACCACGAGATCCCGGACGCGAGCATCATCTCGCGCGTCTCCCAGCAGATCGGCGGCTCGGTCGGCACCGCCGTGCTCGCCGTCGTCCTTCAGCACACGACGGCGAGCGCCGAGACGGTGGCCGCCGGTTACGGCACGGCCTTCTGGTGGGCGCTCGGGGCGACGGCGCTGGCACTGCCGCTGTCACTGCTGCTCCCGGGACGGGAGGCCGAAGGGGCCTCGTCGAGCGGGGGGAGCGGGCGGTGAGGGGGCGGACCAGGGTGGACGGGGGCTCGGGGGCAGGGCGGCCGGTGTCCCGCCCCGGACGCGATCCGCCCGCCGCCCCGCCGACCGCACCCCCCGGGCGTCGCGCCCCCTCGCGAACTGCCCCCCCGTCTAGCGCACCGCGCCCGACCCGACCCGCGCCGCGCTCGTCCCGATCCCCGAGGGATACCGCCACCCGGCCACCGAGGCGGGCACCGCCCCAGTCGCCGCACCGGGCGCCGCCGAGGCCGCCGCATCGGGCACCGGGACCGCCGCGCCCGGGAGCGCCGCACTCGGCGCCGCAGCAGGCGCGGGAACGCCCGCCGTCCCCCGCACGCCACCCCCGGCCGTGCCGACCGCCCCCGCCGTGCCGACCGCCCCCGCGACCCCGCGTCCCGGCGTCGCCGCCCCCGCGATCCCCCGCCCCGTCGTCTCGGGCACCGCCCCGTACGGCAGGCAGGCCGGGAGGAAGGCCGCGTCGTAACGCCGGACTCCCCGGTGCCAGTTGAGGATGCCCGCGAGCCAGTCCCGCAGTTCGTCCAGGTACTTCTCCATCGTCGCGATCTGCCCGCGCGTGAGGCCGAAGTCCGCGTACAGTACCGGCAGTTCGTGCGCCACCGCGTGCTCGAACTGGTCGAGTCGCGCTGCCATCAGGTGCTCCACCATGCGGAACGCCGTCGGGTAGTCGCACCCGAAGAAGTTCTCCACCACCAGTACGAGGTTGTGCAGCTCACCCTCGTACTGCACTTCCTTCTGGTACGAGAACACGTCGTTGATCAGGCAGCCGTAGTCCGCCACCGCGTTCTCCAGCGCGCGCACCGTGCCGCTGTCGAGCACCCCGGCGGGAAGCGTCGCGGCGTGGCGCATCCGGCTGAGGCTCATGGTGAGTTCGGAGCCGAAGGTGTGGCGGCGCATCTCCAGGTAGTCCACCGGGTCCGGGACGCGGTGCTGCGCCTGGTTGCCCAGTTCCCACAGCCAGCTCTCCAGCATGTGCTCCACGCCGTCGCGGAACGCGGCGCGCGTGACCGGTTCCATCGCTCCCGCCGTACGCGCCCACAGGTCGGCGAGCGCGCGCTCGATCGGTGCCGCGGCGAAGCCCGCCGCGAGCGACGGCTCCTCCAACGGCATGCAGGTAAGCAGCCGTTCGTGCAGGACGCGGGCCGCCGCGAGGTCGCGGGGACGGCCGAAGACGAGCGGGTAGTAGTCGTCCCCGTACGTACCCCACGTCAGCCACTCGGCGCTGAGTTCCAGCTCCTCCGGGCTCGCGTCCGGGTCGAGCCCCGCCGAGCAGAGCGCGAAGTCGTAGCCCTCCAGCTTCTCGCGGTCCCAGATGTCGTGGAGCAGCCCCATCCGCTCGGCCCAGTCCACGGAGGCCGCGCGTGCCCGTTCGTGGTGCGGGCTCAGGCCGAGCGGGTAGCTCAGCGTGAAGTCCGGCAGCAGGGACGGGCCTTCGTGGGTGTGCGGCGGGCGGGTGTGGGAGCGCAGACGGGCGCGGGCCGGTTTGCCGAGCGCGGCGGCGAGGTGCACCGCGCTCGTCCCGAGCACCCCGCTGAGACCGGCGGCGACGCCCGAGACGGCGCCCTCGTTCATGTAGCGGCTGGAGCGCAGGTGCCACTCGTGGCCGCCCGACTGCCAGTCCTGAAGTCCCTTGACGTACAGGGCGAGTGCCGCGTTCTCGGCTGGATCGAGACCGTACTCGGCGCTCAGCGCGGGCAGTTCGACCAGCGCGGTGTTCTCGAACTGCTGGAGCCGGGAGGTGAGCAGGTCGTTGACCGCCTCGGCGGCCTCCGGCGTCGTGCACCCCAGGAAGTGCTCCAGCACCAGGACGCCGTTGCTGAGTTCGCCCTCGTCCTCGACCTCGCGCTGGTACGAGAAGAGGTCGTTGCGCAGGTGCACGGCGTCCGAGAAGGCGTCCGTGAGGACGCGGAGGGGGCGGGTTCCCGCGACCCTGGCGGGGAGTTCGGCCCCCGCCGCGTACTCGACGAGCCCCGCCGACCACGGCGCCCCGCCGACCTTGCGGCGCATCTCGATGTACTCGACCGGGTTGGAGATCCGGCCCGCGTTGATGTTGGACAGCTCCCACAGCGACTCGTTGAGGAGATTGCGCGTCGAGGTCGAGAAGCGCTCGCGCCAGTCCGCCGACATCGCGGGGACCGTGCGCCGCCACAGGTCCGCGAGTCCCGCCTC
Organism: Streptomyces sp. NRRL F-5630; assembly: GCF_000719475.1. Taxonomy (GTDB): domain Bacteria; phylum Actinomycetota; class Actinomycetes; order Streptomycetales; family Streptomycetaceae; genus Streptomyces. The sequence goes on from NZ_JOGO01000027.1 coordinate 32,005, forward strand.
GACCGGGTTCTCCGGCTCGGGGAAGCCGTCCGCGAGGTCCGCCGGCATGAAGGCGGGCAGCCGGTCCAGGTACGCCTTGCCGCCCTCGCGGTCCTGACCGCGCTTGAACAGCTCCAGGAAGTGGTCGTCGAAGAAGAAGACCCACACGTACCAGTCCGTGACGAGGTTCAGCGCCTCCTCGTCGCAGTCCGGGTGCGTGTAGGCGCACAGCAGCGCGTAGTCGTGCGCGTCGAGGTCGCGCTGCTCCCACACCCCCGAGCCCTCCAGCATGCCCATCGACCGGGCCCACGCGCGCGCGTGGACGCGGGCGGCTTCGAGGTGCGGGTTCAGCCGGGCCGGGTACGGGACGTAGAAATCGGGGAGCGTGAAGGGCTGGGCCATGGATCAACGCCAATACGCGTCGGGAATACGGACCCATGGAGTATCCGCGACCGGCCCGAGGCCCCGCAATACTTTCGGCTTTTCCGCACAGCGGTAACGGAGGCGGAGCGGAAAACGTGGACAGAGGAAAAATTCGTACGGGCCTGACGCTGTTTTTCGTACGTCGTCCCCGCCCGGGTGATCACCCGCCAAACAGCTTGACCAGCATCGGAATCCGTGCAGTTCGGCGGGGGTTTGCCCGTGATATCGCGGGTCTCGCCTCGCCCGCGCACCCCGCCCCGCGCCTCACTCGTACGGAGGTTCGGCGATTCACTCCGCAGGTGGGTGCCGAGAAATGAGATCGGCTGTAAAAATGGCTCGGCATTTCACCGACACGGAGGTATTCATTTGTCCGTCCGCGCTGAAAACGAAGCACAGGAAACGCCCCAGCAGGCACTCGGGGCGGCGGCGGCGCGTAATCTCGCCACCACCACGAAGTCCGCCCCGCAGATGCAGGAGATCACCTCCCGCTGGCTGCTCAAGGCGCTGCCGTGGGTCTCCGTGCAGGGCGGCACCTACCGGGTCAACCGCCGCCTCTCCTACTCCGTGGGCGACGGTCGCGTCACCTTCGTCCAGACCGGCTCGCAGGTCAGCGTCATCCCCGACGAGCTGCGCGAACTGCCGCCGCTGCGGGACTTCGAGGACGCCGACGCGCTCCGCGAACTCGCCTCCCGCTGCGAGCAGCGCGTCTACCCCGCCGGTACGGTCATCACGACCGCCGGTGAGTCCGCCGACGCCGTCCACCTTCTCGCCCACGGCCGCGTCGCCCGGCTCGGCACCGGCTCGTACGGCGACGAGACGAACCTCGGCGTCATCGGCGACGGCGCCTACTTCGGCGAGCAGGCCCTCCTGTCCGAGGACGCCGTCTGGGAGAGCACGGCCCGCGCCGAGACCGAGTGCACCGTCCTCGTCCTCAGCCGCGCCGACGTGCTCAACCTCGCCGAGCGCGCCCCCTCCCTCGCCGACCACCTGCGCCACGCGGCCCGCCTGCCCGAGCAGCGCACCAACAAGTACGGCGAGGCCGCGATCGACCTCGCCGCCGGGCACAGCGGCGAGCCCGTCATCCCGCACACGTTCGTCGACTACGAGGCGAGCCCGCGCGAGTACGAACTCTCCGTCGCGCAGACGGTGCTGAAGGTCCACACGCGCGTCGCGGACCTCTACAACCAGCCGATGAACCAGACCGAGCACCAGCTCCGGCTCACCGTGGAGGCTCTGCGCGAGCGCCAGGAGCACGAACTCGTCAACAACCGCGACTTCGGGCTCCTCGCCAACGCCGCCTACGACCAGCGCCTCCAGCCGCACGACGAGGTGCCGAGCCCGGACGACATGGACGAACTCCTCTCCCGGCGCCGGGGATCGAAGCTCTTCCTCGCCCACCCGCGCGCCATCGCCGCCTTCGGCCGCGAGTGCAACAGGCGCGGCCTCGTCCCCGAGTCGATCGACGTCGGCGGCCACCGCATCCCGACCTGGCGCGGCGTCCCGATCTACCCGTGCAACAAGATCCCGGTGGGCGAGGACCGCACGACCTCGATCATCTGCATGCGTACGGGCGAGGAGGAGCAGGGCGTCATCGGCCTGCACCAGCCGGGCATCCCCGACGAACTGGAGGCGAGCCTGTCCTGCCGCTTCATGGGCATCGACGAGCAGGCGATCATCTCCTACCTCGTCACCGCCTACTACTCGGCGGCCGTCCTCGTGCCCGACGCGCTGGGGGTCCTGGAGAACGTGCAGGTGAGCCGCTGGCGCTGAGCCGACGGCGCCGCGCCCCCGCACACACGGCGGCCCGTACCCCCTCGGGTGGGGTACGGGCCGCCGCGCGTCCGCCGGACCGGCGCGGTCCCCGGGGCCGAGCCGGCACCGGTGCCGCGCGGTCACCAGGTCAGCGCGTCGCTCATCTCGTACTGCCAGTAGGTGACCCCGGCGTTGTCGTCCAGGTACACCTTGCCGCCCGGCGCCTTCAGCGTGGCCACCCCGCCGACCGTCCCAGCGTCGTTCCTGCCGGGCATCGAGACCGCGATCTTGCGGGAGGTACGGCCGTGGTCGCCGTCGCCGCCGAGCGCGATGGCGGCGTAGGCGTGCTCGCCCGGCGCGAGTGTCACGACCGCCTGCGGCTTGGACTCCTCGATCCGCCGCGTGGCGGCCTGGTCGCCGTCGAAGCCGACGTACGGCGCGTAGTACGCGTTGCAGGTGGCGCCGGAGGTGTTGGTGAGGGTGATGAGGAGGTGGTTGATGGGGCGGGTGACGGAGGAGACCTGGACCTTGCTGTTGGTCGCGGTGCAGGGGGTGTCGGCCCGGCCCTTCCCGGCACTCCGGCCGGTCTGCGCTCCGCCGCTCGCGGCACCGGCCGAGTCCTTCGCCGTACCGCCGGCCGCACCCGCACCGGCGTGCGAACCGGAAGAGTCCGAGGAGTCCGACGAGCCCGAGGAGCTGGACGACCCGGCCGCGCCGCTCGCGTCGCCGCTCCCCTTGCCGGACTCCTCCGCGCCCTTCCCCTCCGCCTTCTCCTTCTGACTCGCCTGGGAGACCGTGGTCGCGGGACCCGCGTCCTTCGCCTCGCCGACCCCGCCGCTCCCGCCGCCCGAGCAGGCGGTGAGCGCGAGGGCGCCCGTCGCGACGAGGGCGGCGGCGAGGGGGCGAAGGGAGCGGGTACGGGTGAAAGCGCGCATGGCGAAGACCTCTCGGGCGGTACGTGGTGGCGCACGGCCACCGGCGGTGTGCCCGGTGGGCGGCCGGTCGTGAACCGGCGCCGTGCTTTGATGTCCTGAGCTTGGCCCCGCCCGTGTCCCGGCCGCCAGCGCGACGGCCCCGGCCGGGACGCCGGAACGATTCCACCCCCTCTGAGCTGCGCGAACGAGGGGTTCCTGGAACGGCCGGACGGGACGGCGGCGGGGGTACGGAGGACTGAGGGAAGGCGGTACGGGGTGGCTTCGGGGAGCGAGAACGAGGCGTTCGCCGCTCGGTTGAAGGAGCTCAAGGAGCGGTCCGGGCTGAGCTACGGCCAGCTCGCCAAACGCCTGCACCTGAGCACGTCGACCCTGCATCGCTACTGCAACGGGGACGCGCTCCCGGCGGAGTTCACTCCCGCCGACCGCCTGGCGCGCCTCTGCGGCGCCGACCGCGCCGAGCTGATGGACCTGCACCGCCGCTGGCTGCTCGCGGACGCGGCGAGGGCCGCGGCGAAGGACCAGCAGGAGACGGCACGGGGCGAACGGGGGCCATCGGCGCGGACGGAGCCCGAACCGGAGAAGGCGGCGGAGACACCTGTAGCGGCGGAGACACCCGCGCCGGAGAAGGCGGCGCAGTCCCCCGCGCCGGAGAAGGCCCCGGAGACCCCCGGACGCGCGGAGACCCCCGGAGGGGGCGGGGTCACCCCGGGCTCCCTGCGGGAGGAGGCCGCCGAAGCCCCCGCGCCGGAGGTCCCCGCGCCGCCGGAGCCACGGCCCGCGCCGCCCGCCGCCGGGGAGGGGCCCGCCGGGACCCCTGTCACCGGCACGGTCCCGCCTTCCCGCTCCCGCCGACCCCGCCTCCTCCTCGCCTCCGCCGCCGCGCTCGTGGTCCTGGTGGCGGGGGGCGGGATCGCGGCGGGGCGGCTCGCGGGCGGGGACGCGGGCGGCGGCCACGCGGCGGCGAAGGGGGGACCCGCGGCGGCGGGCCACGCGGTGACCCCGAGCCCTGCGGGGACCGAGAGCGCCGCGGCCTCGGAGAGCCCCTCGCCCTCGCCCTCGTCCCCGCCCTCGCCGCGCACGACCCCGGACCGTACGGCCTCCTCCGCGCCGGGCACGTCGGCGCCGGCCCCCCTCGCCACCGGCACCCCGGTCACGGCGCGCGTCAACGCGCACGCGTGGGAGGACCCGTGCAGCCCCCGCTACCTCGTGCACAGCGGCCCGGAGGAGGTGCCGCCCCCGCCGACCGAGGGCGACGCGGCGGGGTGGGCGCGGGCGCTGGGCGCCGTGCCCGCGGGGGAGCAGCGGATCGCGGTGACGCTCCAGGGCAGGGGCGCCGAGACGGTCGTCCTGAACGCGATGCGGGTGCGGGCGCTGCGCAGCGGGCCGCCGCTCGCCTGGGACGCGTACATCATGGGCGTGGGCTGCGGCGGCAACGTCCCCGCGGAGGGCTTCACGACCGACCTCGACGCGCCCCGGCCCGAGCTGAAGCCGCTCTCGGGGCAGCGGGACTTCCCGTACAAGGTGAGCGCGAGCGACCCCGAGGTCTTCTACGTGACGGCGCGCACGTCGGCGCACGACGTCACGTGGTGCCTGGAGATCGACTGGTCCAGCGGCGACCGACACGGCACCCTCCGCGTCACCGACGCGGGCACCCCCTTCCGCACGGCCCCCGCCAAGGGCCGCCCCACCTGGCGGCAGCCGCCCGGGGACACGGCGTGGGGGCCGGAGGTGAAGGGGTAACAGGCCGGACCGAGGGCCCCGGCCCCGCGTACGGTGCGCTTTCCGGCCCGGGGGCCCGCGCTCCCCGGCCCCGCACACGGTGCGCTCCCCGGCCCCGCTTCCCCCGCGCCGGCGGACCCGCGTTTTCCGGCCCGGCCCTCGGACCGCCGTACCCCTCCCGGCGCCCACGCCCTAAGCTGCGCAGCCATGACACCCGCACCCGCGTCCGCGCACGCCGAAGCCGTTCCCCGTCAGCAGCCCGCTCCGCTCGCCGCCCGTGCCGCCTCCGTCAAGTCCTCGCCCGTGCGCGACATCCTCGCCGTCACCGCGCGTCCGGAGGTCATCAACTTCGCGGGCGGCCTGCCCGCGCCCGAGTTCTTCGACGTGGCCGGGGTCGCCGCCGCCTTCGCGGCCGTGCTCGGGGAGAGCGGCGGCAAGGCGCTCCAGTACGCGACGACCGAGGGCGAGCCGACGCTGCGGGCCGCGCTCGCCGCCCGTACCACCGCGCGCGGGCTGCCCACCGAAGCGGAGGACCTGCTCGTCACGACCGGTTCGCAGCAGGGCCTTCACCTCGTGACGAGCGCGCTCGTCGAGGCCGGGGACACGGTGCTCGTCGAGAGCCCGTGCTACCTCGCCGCGCTCCAGGTCTTCGCCTTCGCCGGGGCGCGCGTCGTGCCCGTGCCCTGCGACGAGGACGGCGTCGACCCGGAGGCGCTCGACGCGCTCGCCGCGCGCGAACGGCCGAAGTTCTTCTACTCCGTGCCGACCTTCCAGAACCCCACCGGGCGCACGACGACCGCCGCCCGCCGCGCCGCTGTCGCCGCCGTCGCCGCGCGGCGCGGCCTCTGGCTTCTGGAGGACGACCCCTACGGGGAGCTGAGGTACGAGGGCGAGCGCGTGCCGTGGCTCGCGACGTACCCGGGCGCCGAGGACCGCACGGTGCTGCTCGGCAGCTTCTCGAAGGTCATGGCGCCGGGGCTGCGGCTCGGCTGGCTGCGCGCGCCCGAGGCGCTGCGGCGCGCCTGCGCGGTCGTCAAGCAGTCCACGGACCTGCACACCCCGACCCTCAACCAGCTCGCCGCCGCACGCTACCTGGCCGACCACGATCTCGACGCGCACGTGGCGACCGTCGCCGCCGCGTACGGGCGGCGCAGGGACGCGATGCTCGCCGCGCTCCCCGCCGCCCTCCCGGACGGCGCGGAGTTCGCGCGGCCCGAGGGCGGCATGTTCGTGTGGGCGCGGCTCCCGGCGGGGGCGAACGCGGCGGATCTGCTGCGCGAGGTGGTCACGTACGACGTGGCGTACGTGCCGGGGGCGCCGTTCTACGCCGCCGACCCGGACCCGCGCACCCTGCGGCTGTGCTTCGTCACGCAGGACGAGGCCACGATCGGGGAGGGGCTGGCGAGGCTGGGGGCCGCGCTGCGGAGGTGACGGCGACGCGTCCCCGCCGTGGCGTCAACGCCCGGTCACGGCAGGGCCGATGTCCCGCCCGGTGTCCGGCGGCCACCGCGCCGGGCGCTCGGAGCGCACCCGGCCCCGCCGTCCGCCCGCCCGGCCGCCGCCGCGCGTCACCCGCGCGGCGACGCAGCCCCGGCGCGCGGGGGACCCGCCCCCCTCACAGGCTCTTCGGCGCCCTGATCCCCAGCAGTCCCAGGCCCGCCGCCAGCGTCCTGCCCGTCAGCTCGCACAGGAAGAGGCGGTTCGCCACGACCTCCGGCGCGTTGTCGTCCGACAGGACGTGGCACTGGTCGTAGAACGTCGTGTACAGCGAGGCCGTCTGGTAGAGGTACGCGGCGAGCTTGTGCGGCGCGTACTCGTGGGTCGCCTCCAGGACCTGGTCCCCGAAGGCGTCGAGGTGCAGGCCCAGGGCGCGCTCCGCCGGGGCGAGCGGCAGCTCCGGGTGCGCGGCCGGGGCCGGGGCGCCCGAGTCGGTCGCGCGCCGCAGGATCGACTGGATACGGGCGTACGCGTACTGGATGTACACGCTGGTGTCGCCGTTGAGCGAGACCATCTGGTCCAGGTCGAACTTGTAGTCCCGGCTCGCCGAGGTCGACAGGTCCGCGTACTTGACCGCGCCGATGCCGACCTGCGCGCCCCGCTCCGCGATCTCGTCCTCGCTCAGCTGCCCCTTGACGTCCTTCTCGCGCACGACCGCGGTCGCCCGCTCGACGGCCTCGTCGAGGAGGTCCACGAGCCGGACGCTCTCGCCCGCCCGCGTCTTGAACGGCTTGCCGTCCGCGCCGAGCACCGTGCCGAAGGCGAGCTGCACGGCCCGGACGTCCTCGCTCAGCCAGCCCGCCCGCCTCGCGGTCTCGAAGACCATCTTGAAGTGCAGCGCCTGCCGCGCGTCCACGACGTAGAGGAGCGTGTCCGCCTTGAGGTCGAAGACCCGGTTGCGGATCGCCGAGAGGTCGGTCGCCGCGTACCCGAAGCCGCCGTTCGACTTCCGCACGATGAGCGGGACCGGGTTGCCGTCCGGGCCCTTCACGTCGTCGAAGAAGACGCACAGCGCGCCCTCGGAGCGCACCGCGACGCCCGACCGCTCCAAGAGGTCGCACGTCTCGGCGAGCATGTCGTTGTACCCGGACTCGCCGACGATGTCGGCGTCCCTGATGTCCATGTCGAGCTTGCCGAAGAGCGCGTTGAAGTAGACCTTCGACTCGTCCACGAAGCGGTGCCAGTAGCGGAGGGTCTCCTCGTCACCGGCCTGGAGGTCCACGACCCGGCGCCTGGCCCGGTCCTTGAAGCCCTCGTCCTCGTCGAAGAGCCGCTTCGATGCCTTGTAGACCCGGTTCAGGTTCGACATGGCCGCTTCACCGGCGGCCTGGGACGCCTCACCGGAGCCGGAGCCGGAGCCGGAGCCGGAGGCCGCGTCCGAGCGGTCCAGCTCCGCCGGGTGCTCGATGAGGTACTGGATGAGCATCCCGAACTGCGTGCCCCAGTCGCCGATGTGGTGCCGCCTGATCACGGTCTCGCCGGTGAACTCCAGCATCCGCATCACGGCGTCGCCGATGACCGCCGAGCGCAGGTGCCCGACGTGCATCTCCTTGGCCACGTTCGGCTGCGCGTAGTCGATCACGGTCCGGCCCGGGTGCTCCGCGTACGGGACGCCGAGCCGCTCACCGGCAGCGGTCCGCGCCGCCAGGTTCCGTACGAGCGCCTCGTCCGAGACCGTGATGTTGAGGAAGCCGGGGCCCGAGACCTCGACCTCCTTGATCACCGTGCTGTCCGGGAGCGCCGCCACGACCCGCGTCGCCAGCTCCCGCGGATTGGCCTTGGCCTTCTTCGCGAGCGCGAGCACCCCGTTGGCCTGGTAGTCGGCCCGGTCGCTTCGGCGCAGCAGCGGGTCGGCGTCCCCGGCGGCCGGCAGGGCGGCGGCGAGAGCGTCCTTGAGCTGCTGTTCGACGGAAGCGGTGAGGGACGTGACCGAAGCCATAAGAGAGGGAGCCGTTCTCCTCGGGGGTGCAGATACTCCCGCCAGTATCCCACCAGCGGGAGAGGGCTCTCGAACGGTTATCGGGCCGCCCCGGACGGCGCCCGCGGACCGTCCCGGCGGGCGGCGTCCCCTCCCGCTTCCCCCCACGCCCCCGCTCCTGGGACAATGGCCGGGACCATCCCCGTTCTCCCCGGAAGAAGGACGTGCCGATCGTGGCTCAGAGCACAGAGACCGCAGACTGGGTCTCCCGTTACGCCGACGAGGTCATCGCCGAGTCCGAGCGTCGTGCCCCGGGCAAACCGGTCGTCGTCGCCTCCGGGCTCTCGCCCTCGGGCCCCATCCACCTCGGCAACCTGCGCGAGGTCATGACCCCGCACCTCGTCGCCGACGAGATCCGCAGGCGCGGGTACGAGGTGCGCCACCTCATCTCGTGGGACGACTACGACCGCTACCGCAAGGTCCCGAACGGCGTCGAGGGCGTCGACGAGTCCTGGGCGGCGCACATCGGCAAGCCGCTCACCTCCGTCCCGGCCCCGAAGGGCTCCGCGTACCCGAACTGGGCGGAGCACTTCAAGGCCGCCATGGTGGACGCGCTCGCCGACCTCGGGGTCGAGTTCGACGGCATCAGCCAGACCGCGCAGTACACGGCGGGCGTCTACCGCGAGCAGATCCTGCACGCGATGCGCGAGCGCGGCCGTATCGACGCGATCCTCGACCAGTACCGCACGAAGAAGGACCCGAAGGGCGCCAAGAAGAGCCAGAAGCCCCTCGACGAGGCCGAGGTCGAGGCCGCCGAGGGCTCCGGCGCGGCGAGCGAGGACGACGGCAGCGGCGGCGCGGGCGGCTACTACCCGTACAAGCCCTACTGCGGGAACTGCGCGAAGGACCTCACGGTCGTCACGGCGTACGACGACGAGAGCACCGAGCTGTCCTACACGTGCGCCGACTGCGGCTTCTCGGAGACGGTCAGGCTGTCCGAGTTCAACCGCGGGAAGCTCGTCTGGAAGGTCGACTGGCCCATGCGCTGGGCCTTCGAGGGCGTGATCTTCGAACCGTCCGGTGTGGACCACTCCTCGCCGGGTTCCTCGTACGTCGTCGGCGGGCAGATCGTCCGCGAGATCTTCGGCGGCACGCAGCCCATCGGCCCGATGTACGCGTTCGTCGGCATCAGCGGCATGGCGAAGATGTCCAGCTCCAAGGGCGGGGTCCCGACCCCGGCCGACGCGCTGCGCATCATGGAGGCGCCGCTCCTGCGCTGGCTCTACGCGCGCCGCCGCCCGAACCAGTCGTTCAAGATCGCTTTCGACCAGGAGATCCAGCGCCTGTACGACGAGTGGGACAAGCTCGGCGCGAAGGTCGCGGACGGCTCGGCGCTCCCTGCCGACACCGCCGCGTACACGCGCGCGGTCGGCACGGCGGCGGGCCCGCTGCCCGCGACGCCGCGCCCGCTCCCGTACCGCACCCTCGCCTCCGTCGCCGACATCACGGCGGGCGCGGAGGACCAGACGCTGCGCATCCTCGGCGAGCTGGACCCGAACCACCCGCTCGCCTCGCTCGACGAGGTGCGGCCCCGGCTCGACCGCGCCGAGGCGTGGATCTCCACGTACGTCGCGGCCGACCAGCGCACGGTGGTGCGGACCGAGCCGGACGCGGAGCTGCTGGGCTCGCTCGGCGAGACCGACCGCGAGTCGCTGCGGCTCCTCGCCGAGGGGCTCAGCACCCACTGGTCGCTCGACGGCCTGACGACGCTCGTCTACGGCGTGCCGAAGATCATGGCCGGGCTCGACCCGGAGGCGAAGCCGACGCCGGAGCTGAAGACCGCGCAGCGCACGTTCTTCGCGCTCCTGTACCGCCTCCTCGTCGGCCGCGACACGGGCCCGCGCCTGCCCACGCTGCTGCTCGCGGTGGGTGCGGAGCGCGTGCGGTTCCTGCTGGGGCAGTGAGCCGCAGCCGTGCGGGAAAGGGCCGGACCTCCTCTCGGGGGTCCGGCCCTTCCGGCTGGGCGGGGTGGCTCAGGCGGGTGCGTCGGCGTCCAGCTCGCCGGTGTGGCGCGGCTCGAACTCCGCCAGCCACGCGGCGAGTTCACGCTCGGGGAGCGGGCCGCCCCCGGGGGCGGTGACGTTGTAGTTCTCCAGCAGGTACTTGCCGAACTGGCGGGGGTTCGGGAAGCCGCCCATCTCGCGCACGTACTGCCGGAAGACGCCGTAGTACGCCTCCTCGCGCGAGATGTCGTCGGGCAGCCAGTCGTCCTTCCCGGAGGGGGCGTCGCCGGGGGCGGCCTCCTCGGCGGGCGCCTCGGCGGCGGGGGAGTCCTGGTGCCGGCCGGGGACACGGGAGCCGGGAGCGGCCTCGGCCCCGGAACGCTCGGCGAGGGGCCGGGTGCGGTGCGGACCGGCCGGGACCTGGATGGGCTCCGTCCCCTCTTCCTCCCGCCGCCCCGGCTCCTGCCCGGGTGCCCGCTGCTCCCGCTCCCGTGCCTGCTCCCGCTCCCGTGCCTGCTCCCGCTCCGGTGCCTGGTCCTGCTGCCCCTCGTGGTCCTGCTGCCCCTCGTACCAGTGCTGCGGCTGGTACGGGGCGTGGAAGCGCGGGGCGAAGCGGGGGTCCTCCTCGTCGACCGGGGGCTCCGGGTACTCGGGGTCCTCGGGCAGGGCGTACGACTCGGGGGCGAAGGACGGGTCGTAGCCGCCCTGGTAGGCCACGGCCTGCGGGTGGCCCTTGAACCACGGGCTCGTCGGCTCCTGCGCGGCGGGCTGCTCGTGGACGGGCGCGGCCTGCGGCTGCTGGGGCTGCTGGGGTGCGGGGGGCGTGGGTGGCGCGGGCTGCCGCGCGGCCTGGGCCGTGAGCTGGGCCCTGGGCCCCGCCTCCGTGACGGCCGCCGCCTCCACGGGGGCCACGACGGGCTTGCTCGGGTCGATGCCGGCGGCGGCGAGCCCGTCGGGCGCCGTCTGGGAGAGCGGGACGCCGTACCGCGCCAGGCGCAGCGGCATGAGCGACTCGACGGGCGCCTTGCGCCGCCAGGAACGGCCGAAGCGGGAGCGCAGCCGGGCCCGGTAGACGAGCCGCTCCTGCTCCAGCTTGATGACCTCCTCGTAACTGCGCAGCTCCCACAGCTTCATGCGCCGCCACAGCAGGAAGGTCGGCACGGGCGAGAGCAGCCAGCGGGTGATCCGCACGCCCTCCATGTGCCGGTCCGCCGTGATGTCGGCGATCCGCCCGATCGCGTGCCGCGCGGCCTCGACCGAGACGACGAAGAGCACGGGGATGACGGCGTGCATGCCGACGCCGAGCGGGTCCGGCCAGGCGGCGGCACCGTTGAAGGCGATCGTCGCGGCTGTGAGCAGCCAGGCGGTCTGACGGAGCAACGGGAAGGGGATGCGAATCCACGTCAGGAGCAGGTCGAGCGCGAGCAGGACGCAGATGCCCGCGTCGATCCCGATCGGCAGGACGTAGCTGAAGTTCCCGAAGCCCTTCTCCAGGGCGAGTTCGCGCACGGCCGCGTACGAACCGGCGAAACCGATCCCCGCGATGATCACCGCGCCCGCGACGACCACACCCACGAGGATGCGGTGAGTCCGTGTCAACTGCGTCGCGGCCACCCGCGATCCCTCCCTCTCGCTGCCAGGCGCCTTCCGACGTGCGCCCCCACAGGTTGGCACACGCGTTCGGCGGGTGAGGCCACCGGGCGGCCCCGCACGCGCCCTCGCGCACGGGTTCCCGCAAGCCGGAGCGGGGGAGGGGCGTGTCCTGATCGTTACGGCGGGGGTACGCGAAACCCCCGTACCGGCCGGTCCTGGGGAGGGGCCGGGTACGGGGGTGACGGGGTGCGCGGGGCTCAGTCCGCCGACTTCTCCTCGTCGGCGTCCTTGCCGGTGGACGTGTCGGCCGACGCGGAGCCGGAGGGGCTCGCGGCCGGGGACTTCGAGGACGTGGCGTCCTTGCCGGACTTGTCCGCGTCCGACTTCTTGCCGTCGTCCTTCTTCGGGGACTCGCTCGCACCCTTCGAGGCGTCGTCCGCGCCCGAGTCGCCGGAGCCGTTCCCCGCGCCGCCGTTCGCCGCCGCGACCGCCGCGACCGCGTCGTCCGCCGCGCGCTTGGCGTTCTTGAGGAGCTTGGCCGGGTCCGGGTCCTTCTCGCCCGCGAGGCCCGCGCCGTTGTAGTCGAGGGTGAGGACCGCGTTCGCCGTGCGCACGAGCAGCGTCTGCTGCCGGAAGTCCCCCTCCTTCTTCTTCAGCTTGTACGTGACGGCGGTCGCCTCGTCGCCGAGCCCCGTGAGCTTCTCGCTCTTGAGGCCCTTCGCGTCCGCCGTCGCCCGCGCCGCCGCGATCTGCTTGGCGAGGTAGGAGGCGGCGCGCTCGTCGCCCGTGCCGAGCGTCGCGTCGGAGTCGAAGCGGACGAGGGCGAGGCTCAGCCAGCGGTACTGCGAACCGTGCACGCCGTTGCTGTCGAGGCTGTTCCAGGAGCAGGTGCCGCGCGCGTTCAGGTCGTCGGAGCTGCCCTGGCTGCCCTTCTTGTCCTTCGCGGCGGGCACGAGGGCCTTGAGGGTCTTGGCGCTCACCGCGGCACAGGGCTCGGGGAGCTTCGCGTACTTGGCCCGTACGGTCGCCGTACCGGTGGCCTCGGGGGAGGCGCTGTCGCCCGTCTTCGCGCTCTCGCCGCTCCCGGCGGCGGCGGACTTCTTGGCGTCGTCCTTCGCCCCCGCGTCGTCGGAGCCGGAGGAGCAGCCCGCCGCCACGAGGATCACGGGAACGGCCGCGCAGGCGAGTATGCGGGAGAGACGCTGTACTGGTCGGTGCATGGTTCCTTCGCTCAGGTCGGGCGACCGGGGCCACGGGGGCCCGGCCGACAGGTCCGGTGAGTCACCGTACGCCGGACAAAGGCCCCCGTACGCCCCGTGCGCCTCCCCGGGCTCCGGCGCGAAGCCGCCGTCCCGCCTGCTCAGTCCTCGAAGGCGCTCGCGATCCGGTCCGCCAGTTTCCGTGCCTTGTCCTGCATTTCCCTGCTGTCGGGCACCTCGTCCCCACCGCCCGGCCGCTGCTGGTAGATGACGCTCACGACGACGTTCGACGTGCGGAACACCACAGTGACGGTGCGGTGCGAGGCGCCCGCCGAGGCGGTGTCCAGGGAGTCGTTCAGGAAGGCGTCGTTGCCGAGGCCCGAGAGCGTCCGGGGGAGGAGTTCGGCGGGAGTGGTGGTGCTATCGCCCGAAGTGGTGGGAGAAGGGCTGGTGCTGGCGGATTGCCCGCTCTTGCCCTTTTCCTTGTCTCCGGCGGAGGGGCTTCCGGAGGGAGAGCCGGAGCCGCCGGGCGACGGGGAGCCGCCGGCGCTCGCGGACGCCGGGCCGCTCGGGGAGCCGCTCGCGGTCCCGGACGCCGAGCCGCTCGGGGACGGGTCCGGGATGTGCGCGGCGGTGAGGCGCTTCTCGAAGATCTCGCGCGCCCTGTCGTCGTCGCTCTTCGCCGCGTCGTAGGAGACGACCCGCTCCAGGTCGAGCGTGAGCGAGTCGGTGCGGCCCTCGCCACCGGCGGCCTGGGCGGACTCGGCCTTCCAGGCGCAGCCGGACTTGCGCTCGTTGTCGAAGGTCGGGGCGAGCGTGCCCGCGTAGCCGTCCTCGCGGTCGTCCGCCGCGAGTTCGCGCAGTCCGGGGAGGAGGGAGTCGAGCGTCGGGCGGTCGACGGCCTTGCAGGGCTGCGGGAGGGTGTCGAAGCGGCCCGGGCGGGGGGCCGCGGCCGTCGTGGTGTCGCTCGCGCCGCGCTTGGCGTCCGGGTCCCCGGCGTTCTCGCCGCCCGTGCACCCGGCGAGTGCCACCGCCAGCAGGACCGCGACGCCGGGCGCCCACGCCTTCCCGCGCATTCGTGCAGCTCCCCTCGTCACGACCCGCGCCGCCTCGGGGCGCGTGCGGCGCGCCTGGGAGCGGGGTCTCGTGCCGGTTAATCGGTTGCCGCGGGTATGCGGCCGATGGAGACAATGTGTACCGCACGAGCCGAGGAGCACGCCGGTCGCTTGTCCCTTTTGATGCCCCTGGCTGCGGTATGTGTGACCGCATTTTTGTGTGAACGAGATGGAGTGCGGGCGCAGTTCTGCCCGTCACATGATCATTTTTGCCCATTCCCGGCTTTTTCCGTCGAGGCGTGTTCGTACGCCCTGACGGGTGTCCCTGCCGGGTGTTCCGAGGGGGAACCATGCCGTACACCGAACTGCCCGGAGCGCGGGTGCCGATCCGGCTGTGGGCCGACCCGGCCGAGGTCGATCCCGGCGCGCTCGACCAGCTCCGCAACACCGCGACGCTCCCGTGGATCGCGGGCCTCGCCGTCATGCCGGACGTGCACTACGGCAAGGGCGCCACGGTCGGCTCGGTGATCGCGATGCGCGACGCGGTGTGCCCGGCGGCGGTCGGTGTGGACATCGGCTGCGGGATGTCGGCGGTCCGCACCTCGCTGACCGCGAACGACCTCCCCGGCGACCTCTCCCGCCTGCGCGCGCGCATCGAGCAGGCGATCCCGGTCGGGCGCGGGATGCACGCCTCCCCCGTCGACCCGGGCCGTCTGCACGGCTTCCCCACAGCGGGCTGGGACGACTTCTGGTCGCGCTTCGGCACGGTCGCGGAGGCCGTGCGCTTCCGCCGCGAGCGGGCGGGGCAGCAGATGGGGACGCTCGGCTCGGGCAACCACATGATCGAGTTCTGCCTCGACTCGGAGGACCAGGTGTGGCTCATGCTCCACTCCGGGTCCCGCAACATCGGCAAGGAACTCGCCGAGCACCACATCGGCATCGCGCAGGCGCTCCCGCACAACCAGGGCCTCGTCGACCGCGACCTCGCGGTCTTCCTCGCGGGGACCCCGCAGATGGCCGCGTACCGCAACGACCTCTACTGGGCGCAGGAGTACGCGAAGCACAACCGCGCCGTGATGATGGGGCTCTTCAAGGACGTCGTCCGCAAGGAGTTCAAGAAGGCGAAGCCGGTCTTCGCGCAGGAGATCAGCTGCCACCACAACTACGTGGCGGAGGAGCGCTACGAGGGTGTGGACCTGCTCGTGACACGCAAGGGCGCGATCCGGGCGGGCAGCGGCGAGTACGGGATCATCCCGGGTTCGATGGGCACGTCCTCGTACATCGTGAAGGGCCTCGGCAATGCCGCCGCGTTCAACTCCGCCTCGCACGGCGCGGGCCGCCGCATGAGCCGCAACGCGGCGAAGCGGCGCTTCACGCTCAAGGACCTGGAGGAGCAGACGCGGGGCGTCGAGTGCCGCAAGGACGCGGGCGTCATCGACGAGATCCCGGCCGCTTACAAGCCGATCGAGCAGGTCATGGAGCGGCAGCGGGACCTCGTGGAGGTCGTCGCGAAGCTCAAGCAGGTGGTGTGCGTCAAGGGCTGAGGGACGGGGCGCGGCGGGGCTCGGGGCGCCGCCGCGCCCGCGCCCGGCCGCCCGCGCCGCCTCGGCCGGACGGGCGTGACGCCCTGGCCGGACGGGCGTGACGCCCACCCGCCTCGGCCGTGACGCCCACCCGCCTCGGCCGGACAGCCGTCGCGCCCGTGCCGCCTCAGCCCGCGTGCTTGATCGCGAGGATCAGGACGAAGGCGACGAGGTGGATGCCGAAGAGGAAGTAGCCCAGGTACCACCACAGGTACCGCTCGTTGCGCTTCTCCTCGGCGAGCCTGCGCCGGTCGTACTCCTGCTCCAGGCGGGCGAGCGGATCGGCCTCCGGAGGGACCTCCGGGGGGCCGTCAGGATTCACGGTGCACCTTCGTGTTGCTGGCCTGGGCACGGGGCCGTACGACCAGCAGGTCGATGTTCACGTGGGCCGGACGTGTCACCGCGAAGGCGACGGTGTCCGCGACGTCCTCGGCGGTCAGCGGCTCGGCGACGCCCTTGTAGACGTTCGCGGCCTTCTCCTCGTCGCCGTGGAAGCGGGTGAGGGCGAAGCCCTCGGTACGGACCATGCCGGGCGCGATCTCGATGACGCGCACCGGCGTCCCCACGATCTCCAGGCGCAGCGTCTCGGCGAGCACGTGCTCCGCGTGCTTCGCCGCGACGTACCCGGCGCCGCCCTCGTACGTGCCGTGCCCGGCCGTCGAGGTGAGCACCACGACGGTGCCGTCCCCGCTCGCCGTGAGCGCGGGGAGCAGGGCCTGCGTCACGTGCAGCGTGCCGAGGACGTTGACCTCGTACATCCGCCGCCACTCGTCCGGGTCACCGCTCGCGACCGGGTCGGCGCCGAGCGCCCCGCCCGCGTTGTTGACGAGGACGTGCGCCTCGTCGAGAGTGCGGGCGAAGGCGTCCACGGCGGCACGGTCCGTGACGTCCAGCGCGTACGCCTCGGCCCGGTGCCCCGCCGCGCGCAGCTTCGCGGCGAGTGCCTCGATACGGTCCGCGCGGCGCGCGGTCAGGACGACGCGGAAGCCCGCCTCGGCGAGCCGCTCGGCACTCGCGGCACCGATGCCCCCGCTGGCTCCGGTGACGACGGCGGTACGGGGGGCGGTGGTCATGGACGGGCTCCTGGGGGCGAGGGGCTACGGGGCGTTTTCCAGCATAGGCGCGGGGGTGGCGCGGCTCGGCGGGGGCGAGGGGCGGCCGCGCTCAGGGAAGCGAGGCGCGGCTGTGCTCAGTGGCCGCGAGGCGCGTACATGATCACGGCCATTCCCGCGAGGCAGATGAGCGCGCCCGTGACGTCGTAGCGGTCGGGGCGGTAGCCGTCCGCCACGACGCCCCAGGCGATCGACCCGGCGACGAAGACGCCGCCGTACGCGGCGAGGATGCGGCCGAACTCGCCGTCGGGCTGGAGCGTGGCCGCGAAACCGTACAGGCCGAGGGCGATGACCCCGGCGCCGATCCAGATCCACCCCTTGTGCTCGCGCACCCCTTGCCAGACGAGCCAGGCGCCGCCGATCTCGAAGAGGGCGGCGAGGACGAAGAGGAGGCCGGAGCGCAGGACTGTCACGCGGGAATGGTGGCACGGGACCGGGTCCCGGAGGAGAGCGGGCGCTGGTCGCGGCCCCGGCCCGTACGCTCTCGTCCGTGGACGACCTCACCCTTGCCGCGCGCCTCGGCCGGTTCCGCGCCTCCGTCGCCCGGGGGCAGGCGCTCCGTGTCGCCGAGGTCCCCGGCGGCCTCGCCGTCCTCGACGACGAGTTCCCGCTCTCGCACGAGCACAACCAGCTCCTCCTGACGGAGCCGGAGCTCGCGCCCGACGACCTTCCGGCGCTCGCCGACGAGCTGTTCGCCCACCTCCCGCACCGCCGCGTCGCCCTCCTCGACGGCACCCTCACGGCGGCGTACGCGGACGTCCTGGGCCGCGCCGGGTACGCGCGCGAGGACGAGGTCGTCATGGTCCACGAGGGGCCGGTGCCCGCGCCCGCCGCGTCGGTGCGCGAGGTCGGCGCCGCCGCGCTCTCCGGCCCCTACGGCCGCCGGCTCCGTACGTGGATGCCCGAGGCGGGGCCCGAGCTGCTCCGCCAGCTCGTCGAGCGCAGGCGGCGCAGGCGCGCGGGAGCCGAGGACGTGCGCTTCCTCGCCTCGTGCACGGAGAGCTGCGAGATCGCCTCCTGGGCGGACCTCTACCTCGACCGCGCCGCCGGGATCGCGCAGACCGAGGAGGTCGTGACCGCCGGGGAACACCTCGGGCACGGCCACGGCGACGCGGTGCTCGCGACCGCCCTGCACCTCGCCGCCCGGGCGGGCTGCGGCGTGCGCTTCCTCGTCGCGGACGCGGCGGACTGGCCGCGCGAGTGGTATGGGCGGCGGGGCTACCGGGCGGTGGGCACCAGCAGCGGCTTCGTCCGCACGGGCTGAGCGCCCCCCGCGCGGCCCCGGTTCCCCCGGAAGCCCAGCTCAGCGCCTTCCCCCTGCACCCTCCCGTGCCCTGTGCTGCCCTGGAAGGGCCGGTCCGTGCGCTCCGGCGCGGGGACGGAATACGGCGGGGGCCCCTCCCCGTTGTCGCGGAGGCACCGTATGGTTGAACCGTAAACTATATGGGCAGTCGAGAGGCGGACGAGAGTCATGGGTATGCAGTTCGGCATCTTCAGCGTGGGGGACGTCACCGCCGACCCCACGAACGGCCGCACGCCGAGCGAGGCGGAGCGGATCAAGGCGATGCTCACCATCGCCGAGAAGGCGGAGGAGGTCGGGCTCGACGTCTTCGCGACCGGCGAGCACCACAACCCGCCCTTCGTGCCGTCCTCGCCCACGACGATGCTCGGCTACCTCGCGGCGAAGACGGAGCACCTCGTCCTCTCCACCGCCACGACGCTCATCACCACCAACGACCCGGTGAAGATCGCCGAGGACTTCGCGATGCTCCAGCACATCGCGGACGGCCGCATGGACCTCATGCTCGGGCGCGGCAACACCGGGCCGGTCTACCCCTGGTTCGGCAAGGACATCCGCGAGGGCATCCCGCTCGCGATCGAGAACTACGCGCTGCTGCACAAGCTGTGGCACGAGGACGTCGTGAACTGGGCGGGCAAGTTCCGTACCCCGCTCGAATCCTTCACCTCCACCCCGCGCCCGCTCGACGGCGTCGCGCCCTTCGTGTGGCACGGCTCGATCCGCTCGCCCGAGATCGCGGAGCAGGCGGCCTACTACGGCGACGGCTTCTTCCACAACAACATCTTCTGGCCGATGTCCCACACCAAGCGCATGGTGCGCCTGTACCGCAACCGGTACGCGCACTACGGGCACGGCACCGAGGCGCAGGCGATCGTGGGTCTCGGCGGCCAGGTGTTCATGCGGAAGAACTCGCAGGACGCGGTGCGGGAGTTCCGCCCCTACTTCGACAACGCGCCCGTCTACGGGCACGGCCCCACGATGGAGGAGTTCACCGCGCAGACCCCGCTCACCGTCGGCTCGCCGCAGCAGGTCATCGAGCGCACGCTCTCCTTCCGCGACGAGATCGGCGACTACCAGCGGCAGCTCTTCCTCATGGACCACGCGGGGCTCCCGCTCAAGACGGTCCTCGAACAGCTCGACATCCTCGGCGAGGAGGTCGTCCCCGTCCTGCGCGAGGAGTTCGCCAAGGGCCGCCCGGCGGACGTGCCGGACGCGCCGACCCACGCCGCCCGCGTGGCCGCCGCCCCGGCCCCGGAAGGAGCGAACACCTGATGAAACTCGTCGTCGTCTCAGCGGGCCTCAGCGTCCCCTCGTCCACCCGGCTGCTCGCCGACCGCCTCGCCGAGGCGGTACGCCTCGCGGTCGCGGAGAAGGACCCGGACGAGCCGGTCGAGACCGAGACCGTCGAACTGCGCGACCACGCCAAGGACATCGCGAACACCTTCGTGACGGGCTTCCCGCCGCCCAAGCTCGAAGAGGCCCTGGAGCACGTGACGCGCGCGGACGGCCTGATCGTCGTGACGCCGATCTTCTCGGCCTCCTACAGCGGCCTGTTCAAGTCCTTCTTCGACGTGCTCGACCAGGACGCCCTGACCGGCAAACCGGTCCTGATCGCGGCGACGGGCGGCTCCCCGCGCCACTCCCTCGCCCTGGAACACGCCCTGCGGCCCCTCTTCGCCTACCTCCGCGCGGTCGTCGTCCCGACCGGCGTCTACGCGGCCTCGGAGGACTGGGGCAGCGAAGGCTCCGCGGACGGCCCGCTGGCGGGCCGCATGTCCCGGGCCGCCGGGGAGCTGGCCGCCCTCACCTGCGGCACGGGCAGCCGTCCAGGGCCGCCGCGGGACGCCTTCGAGGAGGTCGTGCCCTTCGCGGAGCAGCTCGCGGCGCTGCGCGGCGAGGAGTAGCCCCGGCGCGGCGGGTACCCGCACGGCGCTCTCGCCGTGCGGGCGGCGCCGCTCCGGGTGAGGCTGGTCCCATGGAGCTGATGGAACCGATCTCGCTCGACACCATCGCGAACGAACTGCACCTCGAAGCGATGGCGTCCCCCTCGAAGCGTGCGGCCCGCACCGTCCAGGGCGGTACGGGCCATGCCCTGCGCCAGACGGTCATCGCACTGTGCGCGGGCACCGACCTCTCCGACCACGAGGGCCCCGACGAGGCCACCCTCCAGGTCCTCAAGGGCCGCGTGAGGATCACCCGCCCCCAGTCCGACACGCTCGCCGAGACGGTCGTCGACATGGGCGAGATCCTTTTGGTCCCCCGCACCTTCCACGGCCTGCGCGCGGTCAACGACGCGGTCATCCTCCTGACCGTCTCCATGGCCGAGGCCGCCGACAACGCGAGGCCCCCGGCCGAGGAGTCCCAACCCCTGCCCCCGGCGGAGGAGTCCCGGCCCCTGACCTCCACCCCTCAAACCCCGCTCTCCACACCGCAGGAGCCGCCGAGCGGGGTGGCGTGAGGGAGCCCTTCGGCAGCGCCGGGCCGCTACCCTTGAATCCCACACCGGGACTTGAGGGGCGGCGGCACATGGCGACAGCTGTTGATCACCGCCCGCAGATGAGTACCGAGGACTTCGAGGAGTTGACGGCACACGCGCCGGAGACGGTCACTCTGGAGTTTCTGGGGGGAAAAATCGGGGTGAAGGCAGTGCCGGACGGGTACCACAACGCGATCATGCTGTGGTTGTTGCGGCGCTGCATTCAGGCCCGGCCTGATCTGGACCTGTGGATCGAGCAGTCGCTACAGGTCGAGGGGTACCGCAAGGGGCGCGCTCGCGTGGATGGCGTGCTCGCACCGGTGGATCACTACGCGGTCCCCGAGGAGTGGGCGAGCCCCGAAGGCGCTCTGATGGCGGTCGAGGTCACCTCGTACGAAGCGGACACCAACCGCCGTGACCGCGTCGAAAAACCCGCCGCCTACGCCGAGGCGGGAATCCCCCTGTACCTCCTCATCGACCGCGATTCCTGCGAGTCGGTCGTGCACAGCGAACCGGAGGGCGGCAAGTACCGCACGATCCACTCGTACCCCTTCGGCGCCGACTTCTCCCTGCCGGGTCTCGGCATCGCACTCGCCACGGAAGACCTCAAGCGGTACGTGCGCTGAACACCGGCCCGGGAGCGCGAGGCGTTCCCGGGTGCGAACCGCCCGCCTCGCGCCCAGGCTCAGCCGCCGGCCGTGCGCACGCTCAGGGCCACACCAGGCAGTACGGCTGATGCCCCGCCTCATGCAGCCGCTGGCTGAAGTCCTGCCACTCGTGCAGCAGGCGGTAGATGTCGAAGGCGTCGCGGGGGCCGCCGCGGTCGGGGACCGTGGACCAGATGAAGGCGGCGGCGCCGACCGACTCCTCGCCGATGCCGCGGAGCGGGTCGACCGCCGTCATGGGGAGCTTGACCACGGCGTAGTCGGGGTGGAGGACGACGAGTTCGAGGGGCGGGACGCGGTAGAGAGGTATGCCCTGGATGCCGGTGAGGACCATCGCCGCCATCGTCTCCGGCTTGATCTTCGTGAACATCCCGTTCATGCCCAGCTCGTCGCCGCCCAGCTCCTCGGGCCGCATCGAGACCGGGACCCGGGCCGCCGTCGCTCCGTCGGGCGCGCCGAAGTACTTGTAGGTCACCCCCATGCGCCCGCTCCCCCCTGTGGGCACTTCGCGGCGCTCCTCCGTGTCGTCGCGCCGGTGCCGTCCCCGCCTGGCACGCCGAGGACCGAGGTCACCGGTCCCCTCGCCCAGTCCGCCACCGCGTTGCATATGTCCACCCGACTGCCCTCAGCGTCGCACGGTCCCGCCGTACAACCCGATCATCGTGTCGTTGACCTCCCCCGCACCAGCCCGCCGAAACGTGCCCCGCCGGATCGGCCGGAACCCCCGCGCGACCCGCGGGCTCCCGCCGCGTCACGGCCGCCGCCGGTCCCTGGTCGGGAGAGCGCACGCGGCTCTGACACCATGGCGGGAGTGAGCTGTTCCGTACGGGCCCCAGTTTCGCAGACGCGCGCGGGAGCCGGGCCGAAGCGGGCCCGACCGGACACCGAGCAGCCGCGACCGCCCACCGCCGAGCCCTGAGAGACCGCCGTGACCCAGCCTTACCCCTACGAAGCCCCCGTCTCGCAGCGCCTCTTCGACCGCGCGCTCCAGGTCACCCCGGGCGGGGTGAACTCGCCGGTGCGGGCCTTCGGCGCGGTCGGCGGCACCCCCCGCTTCATGGCCTCGGGACAGGGCGCCTGGCTCACCGACGCCGACGGCCGCGAGTACGTCGACCTCGTCTGCTCCTGGGGCCCGATGATCCTCGGCCACGCCCACCCCGAGGTCGTCGATGCGGTGCGGGCCGCCGTCGGGCGCGGCACCTCCTTCGGCACGCCCGTCGAGGGCGAGGTCGCGCTCGCCGAGGAGATCACCGCCCGTGTCGCCCCCGCCGAGCAGGTGCGCCTCGTCTCCTCCGGCACCGAGGCGACGATGTCCGCGATCCGCCTCGCCCGCGGCTTCACGGGCCGCGCCAAGGTCGTGAAGTTCGCCGGCTGCTACCACGGTCACGTGGACGCCCTCCTCGCCGCCGCCGGTTCCGGGCTCGTCACCTTCGGCCTCCCCGACACCCCCGGCGTCACCGGCGCCCAGACCGGCGACACCCTCGTCCTCCCCTACAACGACCTCGAAGCCGTCCGCGCCGCGTTCGCCGCCCACCCCGGCGAGATCGCCTGCGTCATCACCGAGGCGTCCCCCGGCAACATGGGCATCGTGCCGCCCGCCCCCGGCTTCAACGCGGGCCTGAAGGAACTGTGCGCGGCCAACGGCGCGCTCTTCGTCTCCGACGAGGTCATGACCGGCTTCCGCACGAGCCGCGCGGGCTGGTACGGCGTCGAGGGCGTCGTCCCCGACCTCATGACCTTCGGCAAGGTCATGGGCGGCGGCTTCCCCGCCGCGGCCTTCGGCGGGCGCGCCGACGTCATGGCGCACCTCGCCCCCGTGGGCCCCGTCTACCAGGCCGGCACGCTCTCCGGGAACCCGGTCGCCACCGCCGCCGGGCTCGCCCAGCTCCGCCTCCTCGACCAGGCCGCGTACGAGAAGCTCGACGCCGTCTCCGCGCGCCTGCGGGCCCTCGTCACCGAGGCCCTCGACAAGGAGGGCGTCGCCCACCGGACGCAGACGGCGTCCACCATGTTCTCCGTCTTCTTCACCGACAAGCCGGTACGGAACTTCGACGACGCCAAGAGCCAGGACTCCTTCCGCTACACCGCGTTCTTCCACGCGATGCTCGCCGAGGGCGTCTACCTGCCGCCCTCCGCCTTCGAGTGCTGGTTCGTCTCCACCGCCCTCGACGACCGCGCCCTCGACCGCATCGCCGCCGCCCTCCCCGGGGCCGCCCGCGCCGCCGCGCGGGCCACCCCCGACAATGCCTGAGGACCCCATGCACACGGCAGCGATCACGGCACCAGCGGAAGGCGGGCCCTCGTGGCTTCGGTGAAGAACAACGGCGACGACGCGGAACTCACCGTCGTCCACGTCATGCGGCACGGCGAGGTCGAGAACCCCGATGGTGTGCTCTACGGGCGCAAGCCCGGCTACCACCTCTCGGCGCTCGGCCGCGAGATGGCCGAACGCGTCGCCGAGCACCTCGCGCCGCGCGACATCACGTACGCCGTCGCCTCCCCGCTGGAGCGCGCCCAGGAGACGGCGACCCCGCTCGCGAAGAGCCACGGGCTCGACCTCGCGACCGACCGCCGCCTCATCGAGGCCGCGAACGTCTTCGAGGGCAAGACCTTCGGCGTGGGCGACGGGGCCCTGAAGAACCCGGAGAACTGGAAGCACCTCGTCAACCCGTTCAAGCCGTCCTGGGGCGAGCCGTACGTCGACCAGGCGGTCCGGATGGTCGCCGCCGTCGAGGCCGCGCGCGACCGGGCGCGCGGGCACGAGGCCGTGTGCGTGAGCCACCAGCTCCCCATCTGGATCCTCCGCAGCTACCTGGAGCGCCGCCGCCTGTGGCACGACCCGCGCAAGCGGCAGTGCACCCTCGCCTCGCTCACGACGCTCACCTACCGCGGCGACCACCTCGTCTCGGTCGGCTACTCGGAACCGGCGCTCGACCTCGTCCCGCCGCACCTGCGGGCGGGCGCGCGCCCCGCGAAGACGGGCGGCGGGCAGCAGGGCAAGGCATTCGGGGCCTGACGGCTCTTCACGGCCGGGGGCGCCCCCGAGCGGGGCCCCTATGGCCATCCCACGCGGCATGGCCATCCCACGCGGTGCCCGTCACCTCCCGCACGGCGCCCCCTGAGCCACCTCGCGGGCGCCCCAGCCACCTCACGGGGCGCCCAGCCCCTCGCGCGACGCCCCGCCACGCCCCACCCGGTGCCACGCCACCCCCCTCGCGCGGCGCTCCACACCCTCCCCGCGCAGCCCCCCCACAGCCACCGCAAAGCCGCCGTACAGCCTGCGGTCGGGCACTCCGGAAATGCCCCCTGACGTGCGGTTTTCCCCGTCCGAGGGGGGTGTCGAAGATCCCGGGGGGCGACATGCGAAACTTTTCACATGAGTGCTCGTTCCGCCCGGGCCGACCAGGCCCCGCACCGTTCGTCCCGTCGCCGTTCGCGCACCCTCGCGACAGGCGCCGCCGGGGCAGCGGTCGCGGCGCTGCTCCTGTCGGCCTGCGGCTCCGGCAGCTCGGGCGGCTCCGGCGGTACGGGATTCGTCGCGGGCAAGGGCGGGATCGCGACGGTGAAGCAGGGGGACCGCGAGGACGCCCCCTCGCTCACCGGCACCTCCCTGGAGGGCAAGGCACTCGACCTCTCCGACTACGACGGCAAGATCGTCGTCGTCAACGTGTGGGGCTCCTGGTGCGCCCCGTGCCGCGAAGAGGCCCCGTACCTCGCCAAGGTCGCCAAGGAGACGAAGCCCCGGGGCGTCGAGTTCGTCGGCATCAACACGCGCGACCCCGACCGCAGCCCCGCGAAAGCCTTCGAGAAGCGCTTCGGCGTGGAGTACCCGAGCTTCTACGACCCGAGCGGGAAGCTGATGCTGCGTTTCCCTAAGGGCAGCCTCAACCCCCAGGCGATCCCCTCCACGCTCGTCATCGACCGCGAGGGCAAGATCGCGGCCCGCGCGCTGACGCCGCTCAACTACACGAAGATGCGGAAGATGATCGACCCCCTGCTCGCGGAGAAGTGATGAGCGCGGGTGCCCTTGACCCGGCGGGTCTGCACGCCCTGGCGGCGCTCGGGGACACGAACGAGACGGTGATGAGCGGGGCCCTGCTGCTCGCCGTCCCGGTCGCGGTCGTCGGCGGACTCGTCTCCTTCTTCTCGCCGTGCGTGCTGCCGCTCGTACCGGGCTACCTGTCGTACGTCACGGGGATCAGCGGCGTGGACATGGCCGAGAAGAAGCGCGGCCGGATGCTCGCGGGGGCCTCGCTCTTCGTGCTCGGGTTCAGCGCCGTGTTCGTCTCGACGGGCGCGCTCTTCGGCTACTTCGGGGAGAACCTCCAGGACCACAGGTCGCTCATCTCCCACCTGCTGGGCGTAGTGATGATCGTGCTGGGGCTCTTCTTCATGGGGCTCATGCCATGGGTCTCGCAACGCGAGTTCCGCTTCCACCTGCGCCCGACCGCCGGGCTCGTGAGCGCGCCGCTCCTCGGGGCGGCCTTCGGAGTGGGCTGGGCCCCCTGCGTGGGCCCCACGCTCACCTCGGCCATCGCGCTCTCGTACAACGAGGCCAGCGCGGGCCGCGGCGCTCTCATCACCTTCGCCTACTGCCTCGGCCTCGGCGTCCCCTTCGTCGTGGCCGCCCTCGTCTTCCGCAAGGCCCTCGGCGCCTTCTCCTGGGTCAAGCAGCACTATCACTGGGTGCTCCGGATCGGCGGCACGATGATGATCGTGACCGGTCTGCTCATGGTCACCGGCATCTGGGACTCCTGGATGCAGCACATGCAGACCTGGGTCTCGAACTTCCAGACAGGGATCTGAGGAGACCTGAACCCATGAGCACCACCTCGCACGACACCGACCCGCAGGCTCCCGCGCCCCCCGAGAGCGACCTCGACGCCGCCGGTGCCCAGCTCTCCACCGCCCCCGTCGAGCAGGCCGTTCCCGGCTCCTTCGGCGGGATGCGCAAGCCCGGCCCGCTGGGGTACCTGGCGTGGCTCGGCCGCGAGGTCACCGGGTGGGTGCGCTGGATGTGGCGCCAGCTCACCTCGATGCGCGTCGCGCTGATCCTGCTCTTCCTGCTCTCGCTCGGCGCCGTGCCCGGCTCGCTCATCCCGCAGCAGGGGACCGACGAGCTGAAGGTCGCCGAGTTCAGGCAGAACCACGACACGCTCGCGCAGGTCTACGAGAAGCTCGGCCTCTTCCACGTCTACAGCTCGGTGTGGTTCTCCGCGATCTACATCCTGCTCTTCGTCTCGCTCATCGGCTGCATCGTCCCGCGCACCTGGCAGTTCGTCGGCCAGCTCCGCGGCCGCCCGCCCCGCGCCCCGCGCCGCCTCGACCGGCTCCCCGCGTACGCGACCTGGCGCACGGAGGCGAGCCCGGAGCAGGTGCGGGACTGGGCGCGCGGCGCCCTGCGGCGGCGCCGCTTCCGTACGGACACGTACGCGGCGGAGAGCGGCGGCGCGGTCGTCACCGCCGAGAAGGGCTACCTGCGCGAGGCGGGGAACCTGGTCTTCCACGTCGCGCTGATCGTCATGCTCGTCGCCTTCGCGAGCGGCTCGCTCCTCAAGTACGAGGGCGGGAAGCTCATCGTCGAGGGCGACGGCTTCGCGAACACGAAGACGCAGTACGACGACTTCAAGAGCGGCAGCCTCTTCACCGACGACGACCTGGACAGGTTCAGCTTCACGCTGGACCGGTTCACGGGGACGTACGAGACGAGCGGCCCGCAGCGCGGCACGCCCCGCGTCTACCGCGCGGACGTCACGTACCAGAAGGGCGCGGACGGCGCGGAGCGGCACAAGGCGATCGAGCCGAACCACCCGCTCGTCGTGGACGGCACGAAGGTCTTCCTCAACGGGCACGGCTACGCGCCGCAGTTCACCGTGCGCGACGGCAAGGGCAAGGTCGTCTACCGGGGCGCGGTGCCGATGCTGCCGCAGGACGGCATGGGCACGGCGACCGGCGTCGTGAAGGTCGCGGACGGCTACACGAACGCGAAGGGGAAGCGGGAGCAGCTCGGCTTCGAGGCCCGGTTCCTGCCGACGATCGACCGGACGACGATGACGTCCTCGTTCCCCGGCCTCCAGTACCCGGTGCTCGCGCTCAACGCGTGGCACGGGGACCTCGGCATCGACGGCGGCGTCCCGCAGAACGTCTACCAGCTCGACACCGCGAAGATGAAGCAGTTCAAGACCGCGGACGGGAAGATCTTCGCCAAGCAGCTCATGCCCGGCGAGACGATGAAGCTCCCGAACGGCGCCGGCTCGGTGACGTTCGAGAAGGACGTCAAGGAGTGGGCGAGCTTCCAGATCTCGCACCAGCCGGGCGGCGGGCTCGCCCTCGGCGGCGCGATCGCGGCGATCCTCGGCCTCGCGGGCTCGCTCTTCATCCAGCGCCGCCGCGTGTGGGCGCGCGCCACGAGGGGCGCCGACGGCGTGACCGTCGTGGAGTTCGCGGGTCTGGGCCGCAGCGAGTCGGCGAAGGTGCCGGAGGAGCTGGCGGCGCTCGTGGACGCGGTGCACGCGAAGGCGCCGGGCGTGGCGGCCACGGAGCGGGACGAGCCCGCGCCGGACGCCGAGGTGCCGGGCGACGAACTCGCGCCGGACGCCGAGGTGGCGGGCGGCGAACCCGCGCCGGACGCCGAAACCGCTCCCGTACCCGGCCAGAAGAACCCGAAGGCCCCGAAGAGCCCGAAGGACCCGAAGGCCCCGAAGGACCCAGCACCGTCCCCCCGTACCCCCGCCGATCCCGCCCCATCGCACGCATCGCACAGTGACGAGACCGGTACCGATTCTCCCGCCGACGCCGAAGGGGCGCAGAAGTGAATCTCGCCGCCGGAACCAACGAGACCCTGGCGCACACCAGTAACGTCCTCATCTACTCGGCCATGGCCGTCTACCTGCTCGCGTTCTTCGCGAGCATCCTGGAGTGGATCTTCGGCAGTCGCAGCAAGGTCGGCAGGACCGCGCAGGCGGTGGGCACCACGCGCACGGAGGCAGCGGCGCCCGCGGTCGCGGTCCGCAAGGGCGGCAGCACGGCCGTCCTGGAACGCCCGGAGGTCGTCACGCGCGCCGCTTCCGGCAGCCGTGACGTGCCGGACGGGCCCGGCGCGGCGGGCGGCAGCGAGAAGGGCGACATCTGGGGCCGCATCTCGGTCTCGTTCATCGTGCTCGCCTTCCTCATCCACGCGGGCGGCGTCCTCTCCCGGGCGCTCTCGGTGCGGCGCGCGCCGTGGGGCAACATGTACGAGTTCTCGATCACCTTCTCGGCCGTGGCCGTGGCGGTGTTCCTCGGGCTCATGCTCGCGAAGAAGAACGTGCGCTGGCTGACGCTGCCGCTGACCCTCACGGTGCTGCTCGACCTGGGCCTCGCGACGACGGTGCTCTACACGGCGAGCGACCAGCTCGTGCCCGCGCTGCACTCGTACTGGCTGTGGATCCACGTCTCGACGGCGATCTTCTGCGGCGCCGCGTTCTACGTCGCCGCAGTCGCGACGATCCTCTACCTCTTCCGCGACCACTACGAGGCGAAGATCGCGGCGGGCGGCACGCCCGGCAAGTTCGCGCAGTCGGTCCTGTCGCGGCTGCCCGCCGCGGCCTCGCTCGACAAGTTCTCGTACCGCATCAACGCGGCGATCTTCCCGCTGTGGACCTTCACGATCATCGCGGGCGCCATCTGGGCGGGCGACGCGTGGGGCCGCTACTGGGGCTGGGACCCGAAGGAGACCTGGTCCTTCATCACCTGGGTCGCCTACGCGATGTACCTGCACGCGCGCGCGACGGCGGGCTGGAAGGGCCGCAAGGCCGCCTACCTGGCGCTGCTCGCCTTCGCCTGCTGGCTCTTCAACTACTACGGGGTCAACATCTTCGTGACGGGCAAGCACTCGTACGCGGGGGTGTGAGCCCCCTTCCCGTCCGCCCGCCGCCGGTACGAGGTATACGGCGGCGGGCGGAACGGGGACGCTTCGGCGGCGCGGCGGGCGGCCAGGCTCCTGGCGCGGCACCGCTGCGTCGAGGAGCCCGGCCGCGTCGGCTTCGGTGGCCTCCCCACCTCGTGCCGGGTCTCTTTCCACCGCGCGAAGCCCGGACCCCCGAGGGGCAGCCGTGGTCCAGATGGAACCGCTCAACCGACCGGGCCGTCGTGCTTGCGGTTCGGGTCGAGTGCCCCGGTCGTCCTGCAAGGCAGCTCAGGGGCGGGTACCCCAGGCGAGCAGATGCGATCCGCCCGCGGTGAGGGCCGGGTAACCATCGGCCATACGGGCGGCGGCGAGGACGGAAGCGAAGAGCGGCGACCTGGTCACGGACTCCCCTGTGTGCCGCTCGACGGCCTTGAGCATCCCCCAGGCGGGCCCTTCGACCCCGCGCACCTCGACACCCGCGAACCCGGCGGCGGCCACCTCCTCCGCGAGCCCGGCCGCCGTGTGGAAGTAAGCCTCCGTGAACCCGCCCCGCCCGTCGTGCACCCCGGTCGCGAGAATGCGCCCCACGCTCTCCTGGAGCCGCGCTTGGTCGAGGTGTGCGAGCGCGGCGTGCTCGAAGAGCGAGGCGTACCGGTTGATCCCGGCGGCGGCGACGAGCCCCCCGGGCCGCACGACGCGGAACGCCTCGGCGAGTGCAAGGGCCCGGTCCTCGGCGCGGGGCAGATGGTAGAGCGGCCCGAGCAGGAGCACGGCGTCGTACGAGCCGTCTTCGGCGCTCAGCGCCCGAGCGTCTCCCACCCCGGCGGGGATACCGCCGGCGCGCGCCGCCTCGACGTGCCGCTCGACCGGATCGATGACGCGTACGTCATGCCCCTCCTCGCCGAGCCACCGCGCGTGGACCCCTGTTCCGCCCCCGACATCGAGCACTTTGGCGGAGGAGGGCAGCAACGGCCCCAGCAACTCCCGCGTCCGCAGCAGTTCCAGGGCGCCGTCCGCGGAGGAGGTGAGCCGCTGGGACTCGTCGATGGTGGAGGTGTAGAAGGTGAGGACGGCGGAGGAGACGGCGGGAACGGACATGTGGCTCTCCTGGCGGGGGTGGAGCTGCTCAGTGCCCAGGTGCCGGGCACTGCATAGTGGGTAGGCGCTAAGGTCAACCTAGCCAGTCAACCGGTCCACTCACCAGGAGGCGTCGTGCCGCTTCTCAAGTACGAGCAGATCGCCGAGTCGCTGCGGGCGCGGATCACCGAGGGGGAGTTCGGGCCCGGTGAGCTGCTGCCCTCGGGACGCGAGCTGGCGGAGGAGTGGGGCGTCTCGCGGGCGACTGTCGTGAAAGCGATGGACGTGCTGCGCAATGACGGTGTCGTCGTCGCTCGCCAGGGTTCCGGCTTCGCCGTCGTCGAGCGGCCACTCGCGCGACCGGCGGGGCGCAGGAGGCCGGACGGGACGCGGATCGCGAGCGCCGCCGCGTACCGCCTGCTCGGAAACCCGGTGCAAGAGGTGCCGCCCTCGCGCGTGGCCACGGCGCTCGACCTCACGGACGGCGAACACGCGCTCCGCCGCACCCGTCTCATGCTCCTCGACGACGGCAGCCCCGCATCGCTTGTGGATGCCTGGTTCCCGCCGTCCGTCTCGTCCCGCTGCCCGAGGCTCGTGGCCCCCGAACCGCTCGCCGAGGGCACGACCCGCTACGTGGCGCGTCGCACGGGGCGCGCACCCGCCGCGGGGACCGACCTGACCACGGCCCGTCTCGCCACGGAAGCCGAGGCGGAAGTCCTGGGACTGGAACTCCCCGCGGCTGTCGTCGTAGTGCTCCACAGTGCGCGGGACGAGGCGGGTGCGGCACTGGTGTGCGAAGTCGGTGTGACCCCGGCCGAGTTGTGGGAGGACGAGGTGGACTACCCGATGGGGTCGTAATCTACGGAAGTGATTGACTGGACCGGTCCACCGGTTCAGTCTGGGCGGTATGACTGACGCGGAAAACATCCGGCAGCCGTACCCCCGTCTGCTGCCCTGGACCGGAACCGACGGCAAGGACTGCTGGCTGAGCAGCGACGGACACGGACGCGTGGCACGAGTGGCCGACCAGGTGGAATCGATGCTCCTCGGCATGGGAGCCGAAGTGCTCTCGTACGCGCGGCCCTTGCTGGAGGACCCAGCGACCGAAGAGACCGAACTTCGCTTCGCGGGCCGGCGCCTCTCCGAGTGTCTGACCGACGCGCTGCGCGTGGCGCGGAGCAGGGGGTTGCGGCTCGGGGCGGATGGCCCTGATGAGCCGCGTCACGACCCGGATTGGCTCCTGCCGTGACCCGCCGTCGACTGAGCGCGCCTCACTCCTCGCCGATGTCCTCGTTCCACAGCTCCGGGTACGTCTCGATGAACTCCGCCATCAGCGCGACGCACTCCGGGTCCGTCAGGCGGATGATCTCGACGCCCTGTTCCTCCAGCCAGTCCTCGCCGCCCTTGAACGTCGTGGACTCGCCGATCACCACGCGCGTGATGCCGAACTGCTTGATCAGGCCCGAGCAGTACCAGCACGGCGAGAGGGTCGTGACCATCGTCGTGCCGCGGTACGTGCGCCGGCGGCCCGCCTTGCGGAAGGCGTCCGTCTCGCCGTGCGAGGACGGGTCGGCGTCCTGGACGCGGCGGTTGTGGCCGCGGCCGAGGAGGGTGCCGTCGGCGCCGTAGAGGGCCGCGCCGATCGGGACGCCGCCCTCGGAGAGACCCTGGCGGGCCTCCTCGATCGCGGGGCGCAGCCACTCCCGGGCCTGTTCGGTGGTGAGCATCAGGACTCCTTCGGGGTTCGGGCCGACAGCGCGTGGAGCAGGGCGCTCACCGCGAAGCCGGCCGGGCAGGTGCGGGCGCCGAGGTCCGGCCGGTGCGAGGCGGCGGGCCCACGGCTGTCTCCCGGTGGGCGGGCCGGGACCGCGAGCGGGCCGCGTCGGGCCGCGTGCCTCAGCCCTTGCCGCTCTCCGGCTCCTTGCCGTCGTCCGCGTCCCGCCGCTTCAGCTCGTCCTCCCTGCGGCGGAGGTCCTCCTCCCAGGCGCGGAGGCGCGCCGCGTCGTCCTCGCTCCCGGCGGGGGCGGGGATGTCGGCCCCGGCGGTCCCGGGAGCGGGGGAGAACGGTCGGTCTCCCTCGCGCTCGCTCTCACCGCTCGGCCCGTCCTCCTCGCGGCTCGCGCGGTCCTCCTCGCGGCTCGCGCGGTCGTCCTCGCGGCTCGCGCGGTCGTCCTCGCGGGCCGGGCGCTCGTCCTCGCGGCTCGGCCGGTCGTCCTTGCGCAGGGAGTTCAGGAACTCCGGGTTGTCGTCGGGGGCGACCCATCCGCCGCGCCCGCCGCCCGCGCGCGCGGCCGCGTACCCCCGGTCCCGGCCGATGATGAGCCAGCAGACCGGCCCGACGATCTGGAAGAGGAGGATGAGGATCGCCCACAGCGGCTTCGGGAGCCAGCGGACGTCCTCCTCGGCGGTCGTCACGCAGTCGATGAAGGCGAAGACGCACAGCGCCAGCGGCAGCAGGATCAGGAGCACCCGGAGCATGTCGCTCTCCTTCGCGGGTCGCGGCGGTCGTGCGAGGGGGAGGCTGTCCCCCGGCGTGAGCCCCGTCCGGGCCCCGTTACCGGCTCAGGTTAACGGGTGCCGGATACTGGTCGGCATGGCTTACGACGATCTCCGCTCGCTGCTGCGCGCACTGGAGCGCGACGGCGACCTCGCGCGCATCAAAGCCGAAGTCGACCCCCACCTGGAGGTCGGTGAGATCGTCGACCGGGTCAACAAGGCCGGCGGCCCCGCTCTCCTCTTCGAAAACGTCAAGGGCTCCTCGATGCCCCTGGCGATGAACGTCTACGGCACCGACCGCCGTCTCCTGAAGGCCCTCGGCCTGAAGTCGTACGAGGACATCTCCGGGATGATCGGCGGCCTCCTCAAGCCCGAGCTGCCGCACGGCTTCACGGGCGTGCGCGACGCCTTCGGCAAACTCGGCGCGATGGCGCACGTCCCGCCGCGCAAGGTGAAGGACGCGCCGGTGCAGGAGGTCGTGCTGCGCGGGGACGACGTGGATCTCGACGCGCTGCCCGCGCTCTTCACCTGGCCCGAGGACGGCGGTTCCTTCTTCAACCTGGGCCTCACCCACACGAAGGACCCCGAGTCCGGGGTGCGCAACCTCGGGCTCTACCGGCTCCAGCGCCACGACGCCCGCACGATCGGGATGCACTGGCAGATCCACAAGGACAGCCGCAACCACTACCAGGTCGCCGCGCGCCGGGGCGAACGGCTGCCGGTCGCGATCGCGTTCGGCTGCCCGCCCGCCGTGACGTACGCGGCGACCGCGCCGCTGCCCGGGGGCATGGACGAGTACCTGCTCGCCGGTTTCGTGCAGGGCAAGCGGGTCGACATGGTGGACTGCGTGAGCGTCCCGCTCCAGGTCCCGGCGCGCGCGGAGGTCGTGCTCGAAGGCTGGCTGGAGCCGGGCAAGACGCTGCCCGAGGGGCCGTTCGGCGACCACACCGGTTTCTACACGCCGCAGGAGCCCTTCCCCGCGCTCACGATCGACACGGTCACGATGCGCCGCCGCCCGCTGCTCCAGTCCGTCGTGGTCGGCCGCCCGCCGACCGAGGACGGGCCGCTCGGGCGCGCCACCGAGCGTTTCTTCCTGCCGCTCCTGAAGGTCATCGTGCCGGACATCGTGGACTACCACCTGCCGGAGGCGGGCGGATTCCACAACTGTGCGATCGTTTCCATCGACAAGAAGTACCCGAAGCACGCACAGAAGGTCATGCACGCGGTGTGGGGTGCCCACATGATGTCGCTGACCAAGCTCATCGTCGTGGTGGACTCCGACTGCGACGTCCACGACCTCCACGAGGTCGCCTGGCGTGCCCTCGGGAACACGGACTACGCCCGCGACCTCACCGTCGTCGAGGGCCCCGTCGACCACCTGGACCACGCCTCGTACCAGCAGTTCTGGGGCGGCAAGGCCGGTATCGACGCGACCCGCAAATGGCCCGAGGAGGGCTACACGCGTGACGGCGGCTGGCCGGAGATGATCACCTCTGATCCGGAGATCGCCGAGCGGGTCACGAAGCGCTGGAAGGAGTACGGGCTGTGAGCAGCGAGGCCACGGTGGGCGGGGGAGCGGCGGCACGACCCCCGCGGTCGCGTGGAGGCGTCTCGGCGTTCCTGCGGCTCGTCATGATCGAGCACTCGGTCTTCGCCCTGCCCTTCGCGTACATCGCGGCGCTCACCGCGATGTACCGGGTGGACGAGAACATCCACTGGGGCGATCTGCTCCTCGTGACCGTCGCGATGGTCGGGATGCGGACCTTCGCGATGGCGGCGAACCGGATCATCGACCGCGAGATCGACGCGCGCAACCCCCGGACGGCGGGCCGCGAACTCGTCACGGGCGCGGTGTCCGTCCGCTCCGCGTGGACCGGCGCGATCATCGCGCTCGTCTTCTACTTCGGCGCGGCGGCGCTGCTCAACCCGCTGTGCCTCGCGCTCTCGCCGCTCGCGGTGATCCCGATGGTCGTCTACCCCTACGGCAAGCGGTTCACGAACTTCCCGCACGCGATCCTCGGCCTCGCGCAGGCGATCGGGCCGATCGGCGCGTGGGTCGCGATCACGGGCGAGTGGTCGTGGCACGCGGTCGTGCTCGGGATCGCGGTCGGCGTGTGGATCGGCGGCTTCGACCTGATCTTCGCCTGCCAGGACGTCGCGGCCGACCGCGCCCACGGCGTGAAGTCGGTCCCGGCGCGCTTCGGCATCCCGGCCGCGCTGTGGGGCGCGCGCGCCTCGGCCCTCGTCACGACGGGCCTCCTCGTCTGGTTCGGCCTCCTCACCGGCGCGGGCGTCCTCTTCTGGGTCGGCCTCCTGATCGTGGCGGTCGCCTTCGTCTACGAGCACTCCCTCGTGCGCCCGCACGACCTGAGCCGCCTGAACCGCGCCTTCTTCTCGGTCAACGGCTTCATCGGGATCGCCCTCTTCGTGTGCGCGCTGGCGGACCTCGCGGTACGGGGACTGACGGTCTGAGAAGTGCTGCGCCCGACCGTGCTACTTCGCCGGGCGCGGGGTGCGGAAGGCGAAGGCGGCGAGGACGCCGCCGATGAGGCCGAAGAGGTGGGCCTGCCAGGAGACGCCGGACTGGTTGGGGAGGGCGCCCCACAGGATCGAGCCGTAGACGGCGGCGACGACAAGGCCCAGGACCACATCGACGACGCGGCGGTCGACGAAGCCCCGCACCAGCAGGTAGCCGAAGAGGCCGAAGACGACGCCCGAGGCGCCGGCCGTCACGGAGTGGGGCGGGGCGAGGAGCCAGACGCCCGCCCCGCTCACGATGATCACGACCGTCGAGACGGCGAGGAGGCGGCCCGCGCCCGAGAGCGCGGTGAGGAAGGCGAGCACGAAGAGCGGGACGCTGTTCGCCGCCAGGTGGTCGTAACCGAAGTGGAGGAAGGCGGCCGGGACCAGGTCCCGCAGCTCGGAGACATCGCGGGGGCTGATGCCGTACGTGTCGAGGACGTTCCCGTTCGCCTGGTCGTAGAACTCCAGGAGCCACAGGAGCGCGAGCCAGCCGCCCGCGAGCAGGGCCGCCGTCTTGAAGCGGGCCCCGCGAGCGGTGCCGGCGCGGGCCGGAGTGGTGCCTGCCGTCATGAAGTCCTCCCCCTGTCGACTGTCCGAACGCCCGAGCGCCGCTCCCGGTTCCACCGGTCCCGCCCCGGGCCGCTTCCGCCGGGCCGGGGGAGGCGACCCGGCCCCCGCCCGGCCGCCACCCGCATGAGGTCCCCCACCCCCACCCATTAGGCTCGACGCCGTGGAGCATGCCCAGCCCGACCATCCTGCCAACCCCTCCGCCACCCCGCGCCGCCCCTGGGTCGTCGGTGTCTCCGGTGCCTCCGGTACGCCCTACGCCGCCGCCGTGCTGCGCGCGCTGCTGGACGCGGGCGAGAGCGTGGACCTCGTCGTGAGCCGGGCCGCGCGGCTCACGCTGCTCGACGAGACCGGGATCTCCTTCCGCGACGCCCACTGGCGCGAGGACCTCGCCGCCTGGCTCGCGCGCGGCGCCGACGGCGAGCCCGGGGCCTTCCCCGTACCGCCGCTCGACGACGTGCGGCACTGGGCGGCGGGGGACCTCGGGGCCGGGCCGAGCTCGGGTTCGTACCCCGCGAAGGGGATGCTCGTCGTGCCCGCCTCGACCGCCAGCGCGGCGGGCATCGCGCTCGGGCTCTCCAAGGACCTGCTCCAGCGCACCGCGAGCGTCACCCTCAAGGAGCGCCGAACCCTCGTCGTCGCCCTGCGCGAGACCCCGCTCAGCCGCCCCACCCTGCGCCACCTCCTCGCCCTCGACGAGGCGGGCGCCGTCGTCCTGCCCGCCTCCCCCGCCTTCTACGCGGGCGCCACGCGCCTCCAGGACGCCGTGGACTTCGTGGCGGGCCGCGTGCTCGACGCCGCGGGTGTGGAGCACGGGCTCTACCGCAGGTGGCGCGGCGAACTGGGCGAGGCACGGGCCGTACGGGAGGGGTAAGGCGGCCCCACGGCGGCGGGCGCCGCGTGCCCGTACCGCCGTAAAAGCCTCAGTCGCGCCCCGCGCCACGCGCATTTCGCAGGAAACTTGCCGTAAGGGCCTTCGATTCTTTATGTATAAGCTCGCCGGGACGCGAATTATGAAAGGTATCGGGGATATGGACGCCGTGGACAGGAAGCTCATCCAAGCTCTGCGGGAGAACGGACGGGCCTCCTACGCCGAGCTCGGCCGGCTCGTGGGGCTCTCCGGGCCGAGCGTCACGGACCGCATCAACCGCCTGGAGGCGGCCGGTGTCATCACCGGCTACCGCGCCACCGTCGACTCCGCCGCGCTCGGCCTCGGCGTCGTCGCCCTCATCGGCATCTCCCTCAGCGACGCCGCCGACCACGAGGACGTCGCCCAGCGGCTGCGCGATCTGCACGAGATCGAGGACTGCTGGTTCATCGCCGGGGACGACTCGTACATGCTCAAGGTCCGCGCGGGCGATGTCGACGACCTGGAACGCACGATCCGCCGGCTCTCCGGCACGAAGGGCGTCTCGCGCACCCGCACCACCGTCGTGCTCTCCACGAAGTGGGAGAACCGGGTGGGGGAACTGCCCGAGGAGGAGTGAACGGGCGCCCGTGGGCGGCCGACGGGCGGGGGGTAGCGTGGCAGGGCACGGAACACGACATAAGGGAGGCGGCCGCATGGACGCGGGACTGAAGCGCGAGCTGGAGCAGAAGGTGCGCGCCGGTGAGCGGCTGACCCGCGAGGACGGCATCGCCCTGTACGCCTCGGACGACCTCGCCTGGCTCGGCGGCCTCGCCCACGAGGTGCGCACCGCCAAGAACGGCGACGTCACGCACTTCAACGTCAACCGCCACCTCAACATGACGAACGTGTGCACCGCCTCCTGCGCGTACTGCTCCTTCCAGCGCAAGCCGGGCGAGAAGGACGCGTACACGATGCGCATCGAGGAGGCGGTCCGGCTCGCCAAGGCGATGGAGGGCGACGGTCTCACCGAGCTGCACATCGTCAACGGCCTGCACCCGACGCTGCCCTGGCGCTACTACCCGCGTTCGCTGAGCGAGCTGAAGAAGGCGCTCCCGGCGAACGTCGCGCTCAAGGCGTTCACCGCGACCGAGATCCACCACTTCGAGACCATCTCCGGGCTGCCCGCCTCCGAGATCCTCGACGAACTGATCGACGCCGGGCTCGAATCGCTCACCGGTGGCGGCGCCGAGATCTTCGACTGGGAGGTCCGGCAGCACATCGTGGACCACCGCACCCACTGGGAGGACTGGTCCCGCATCCACCGGCTCGCGCACGAGAAGGGGCTCAAGACCCCCGCGACGATGCTCTACGGGCACATCGAGGAGCCCCGGCACCGCGTCGACCACGTGCTGCGGCTGCGTGAACTCCAGGACGAGACCGGCGGTTTCCAGGTCTTCATCCCGCTGCGCTACCAGCACGACTTCGTCGACATGAAGGACGGCAAGGTACGCAACCGGCTCCAGGCCCGCACGACGATGGCCTCCGGCGCCGAGGCCCTCAAGACCTTCGCCGTCTCGCGCCTCCTCTTCGACAACGTCCCGCACGTCAAGGTCTTCTGGGTCATGCACGGCCTCCAGACCGCCCAGCTCGCCCTCCAGTTCGGCGCCGACGACATGGACGGCTCCGTCGTCGAGTACAAGATCACGCACGACGCGGACGATTTCGGGACGCCGAACAAGCTGACCCGCGAGGACCTGCTCGACCTGATCCGCGACGCGGGGTTCCGGCCGGTGGAGCGGAACACGCGGTACGAGATCCTCAGGGAGTACGAGGGGCCGGAGCGGGGGCGGCGGGACGCGCCGCAGGCCATGCGGGTCTGAGGGGCGGGAGGGGCCGGGGCTCCGCCCCGGGCCCCTGTGCGGGGCGCTGCCCCGCGGCCCCGGTTCGGGGCTCTGCCCCGGGCCCCGCTCCTCAAGCGCCGGAGGGGCTGGGATGTGGCGGGGGCGGTGATGGGGGTGGCGGAGGTGTGGGGGAGGCAGCGGTAAGGGATAGCATCGGGGTATGTCCCTTACCTTTCGCCTCGATCCCGCTGTCGATTTCAAGCTTCGCGACGAGATCCTCGGTCTGTGGGCCAAGGTCACCAATGCCGGGGGGTCCGTCGGGTTCGTGCCGCCCGTCACTCCGGAGGAGATCCGGCCGCAGCTCGTGAAGCACCTCGTGACCATGACCGAGGGGGGCAGCCGGCTGCTCGTCGGCACGGACGAGGACGGGGTCGTACGGGCCACGGCCTTCCTCGCGCTCAACTCCCACCGCCTCATGCGGCACTGGCTGTGGCTGTACACCGTCATGGTCGACCCCGACCTCCAGGGCCGGGGCGAAGGGCGGGCGCTCATGGCGGCCGCCGCCGACGCCGCTCGCTCGCTCGGCGGGATCGAGGCCATCCGGCTCACGTGCCGGGGCGGCCAGGGGCTCGAGAGCTTCTACGAGCGCTGCGGGTACAAGGAGGTCGGGCGGATTCCGGACGGCATCCGTGTCGCCCCGGGCGACGACCGGGACGACGTCTTCATGCTCCTGCGGCTGACCTGAGCGGACGGGCGCGCCACCACCCCCTTGACCGCCGCGGCGGCCCCGCGTGCTTCACTGGGGGATGCCCGACCCCGCAATGGGCTCATTCGCGACGGAAGAGTGAAGTGACATGCTCCGTTACACCCTGATGCGTTTCGGCGTCTTCGCCGGCTGCTTCGTGGTCGTCTGGGCCCTGGTGTTCAGCGGTGTCCTGCCGAAGGGGCTCGGCGACTCCAACTACCTGTGGGTCATCCTCCTCGCGCTCGTCGTCTCCGCGCCGCTCAGCTTCGTCCTGCTGCGCGGGGTGCGCGACGACGCCTCGCGCAAGATCGTCGAGCGCGTCGACCGGGCCAAGGCGAACCTCCAGGCGAGCCGGGAGTCGGAGGACGCCGCCGACGACGCGGCGCGCGCGTCCAGCGGCTCCGCCGGTGGCCCGGCGAGCGGCGAGACCCGCACCGCCTGACGCGAACGCCGCGAAAGCCCTGAAGGGGCGGCGCGGCTCGACGGCCCTCCAGCCGCTGTGACGCGAATCACCCGTACCCCTGGAACCGCTTCACGCCAACGGATGTGGCGCCCACCTGACGCCCGCTCAACTGCCCTGCGCCCTCGCCGTGTCCCCCCGGGATGCGGCGATTTCGCATGTCGGCGCCCGTGCGCGCCCGTCCCTCCGCGCCCGCGCGTTCCCGTCCCCGTACCCCCGTGAACGCGCCGTTCTCCCGCCTTACCCCAAAGAAAGGCTTTGATTGCCTCAAAGCGCTGGTGTTAACGTGCTGGACATGACTCGCGCGACGACACCCCGCCACCCCAGGAGCAGCCTGCTGCTCGTGGCGCGGCTGCATGTCGATCTCTGTCGCCGGGTCAGCGCGGCCTGTCGGCGCGGCTGAGCGACGCCGTGCGCACGCGCGGCTGAGCACCTCCCCCCGTACCGTCCCCGTCCCACCTTTCACCCACGCCTCACCGGAGTGTGTCCGTGTCCGCGAACATACCTTCGGGTGATCGGTCTGCCGCCGCGCAGAGCGACCGCCCGCAGTCCGCTCGCCCCCGTCTTCCCAAGATCCCGTTCTGGGCGCAGATCCTCGGCGGTCTCGTCCTCGGAGCCCTGCTCGGCTGGCTCGCCCGGGGCCAGGACATCTCCTGGCTGGGCACCACGCTGGAGAAGATCGGCGGGATCTTCGTCCAGCTCCTGAAGCTCGCGGTCGCGCCGCTCGTCTTCTTCGCGATCCTGGTGTCGATCACCAACCTGCGCAAGGTCAACAACGCGGCCCGACTGGCCGTGCGCACCCTGCTGTGGTTCATGATCACCTCGCTCATCGCCGTGGCGATCGGCCTTGTCATCGGCCTCGTGACGAACCCGGGCTCCGGTACGGGTCTCACTCCGGCCGACGGCGAGAAGCCGCAGCACACCGGCTCGTGGATCGACTTCCTCACCGGGATCGTCCCGACCGACATCATCACGCCGTTCTCGGACCTCCAGGTCCTCCAGATCGTCTTCATGGCGGTCGTCGTCGGCGTCGCGATCCTCAAGATCGGCGAGAGGGCGCAGCCCATCCTCACGCTCAGCGAGTCGGTCCTCGAACTGCTCCAGAAGGCGCTGTGGTGGGTCATCCGCCTCGCGCCGCTCGGCACGGTCGGCCTCATCGGCAACGCGATCAACTCGTACGGCTGGGACCTCATCAGCAAGTACGCGACCTTCACCGCCGATGTCTACGTGGGCTGCGCGCTCGTCCTCTTCGGCGTCTACCCGCTGCTCCTGGCGACCGTCGCGAAGGTCAACCCGCTCCAGTTCTTCAAGGGTGCCTGGCCCGCGATCCAGCTCGCCTTCGTCTCGCGCTCCTCGGTCGGCACGATGCCCGTGACGCAGCGCGTCACCGAGCGGCTCGGCGTCCCGAAGGAGTACACGAGCTTCGCGGTGCCCTTCGGCGCGACGACGAAGATGGACGGCTGCGCCGCCATCTACCCGTCGATCGCCGCGATCTTCGTCGCGCAGATCTTCGACATCCACCTCGGTGTCGGCGACTACCTGCTCATCGCCTTCGTCTCGGTCATCGGCTCCGCCGCGACCGCCGGGCTCACGGGCGCGACGGTCATGCTGACGCTGACCCTCTCCACCCTCGGCCTCCCGATGGAGGGCGTCGGCCTCCTCCTCGCGATCGACCCGATCCTCGACATGATGCGCACCGCGACCAACGTCGCCGGGCAGTCCGTCGTGCCGATCATCGTCGCCTCGCGCGAGAAGATCCTCGACCGCGTCGCCTACGACCACGCGCACGCCTCGCCCCTCGACGAGGAGCCCGTCGCCGCCCCGGCGGACCAGGCCGCCGAGGACAGGCAGCCTGTCGGGGCCTGACGACAGGACGGAAGCACGGGTACGGGACGGGGCCACGTTCGGCGAGAACGTGGCCCCGCCCCCGTACCCCGTCCGCGCCCTCTCCTCGCGGAGCCGGCACCCGCGTCGGCGCGCGTAGGCTTGGCCGGTGGACCGGGCGGGGGAAGTGACCGTGAAGTGAGCGGCAAGGCGCGGGTGCGGGCGCGGCGGATGCCGCGCGCCGAGCGCGAGCGGCAGATGCTCGACGCGGCGGTGCGGGTCATCGGACGGCGCGGGTACCAGGCCGCGTCGATGGACGAGATCGCCGAAGCCGCCGGGGTCTCCAAGCCGCTCGTGTACCTCTACCTCCACTCCAAGGAAGCGCTGTTCACCGCGTGCGTCGAGCGCGAGGCGCGCACGCTGATCGCGGCGATCAGCGAGGCGGTCAGCCAGCGGGACCCGGCGGACCGGCAGCTGTGGAGCGGGCTGCTCGCCTTCTTCCGGTACGCCGACGAACGGGCCGACGGCTGGCGCGTCCTGCACATCCAGTCCCGCACGCACGGCGAGCCCTTCGCCGGCCTCGCCGACACGATGCGCGCCCGCGTACTCGGCTTCGTGACCGCTCTCCTGACACGTGCGACGCGCGCCTCGGACGGGGCCGGGGGCCTCGGGGAGCACGAGCTCACCGGCCTCGCCCACGCCCTCGTCGGAGCCGCCGAGTCCCTGGCCACCCGCGCCGCCGACGACCCCGCCCTCACCCCCACAGCGTCGGCCCGCACGCTGATGGACTTCGCGTGGACGGGGCTCGGGGGGCTGATGGCGGGGGAGCGGTGGGGGGAGAGGTGAGGGAGCAGGCGCCGGAAGCTTCCGGTGGAGGCGGGGAGCTGTCTCTTATACACATCTCCCAGCCCACGAGACTAAGGCGAATCTCGTATGCCGTCTTCTGC